>CAZZEH010000010.1:0-101341 GCA_964653095.1 uncultured Chitinophagales bacterium | reverse complement strand
TTTACGACACTTACAGAGAGGAAATCCTAAAAGTTTAAATGCGAATGCCGTGGAATTGAACGAGGAAGCAGGAGCCAACCTGAAAGAAATTTTCGAGGATGAAAATCATAAAATTATAATCGGTCACGCCGCGGAAGCCGGTACCGGACTTCCTGATGGCTCTGTGGATAAGGTAATTGGTGAAGCTATGCTGACCATGCACGCAGATAAGCGCAAATCCGAGATAATCGGCGAAGCGGCACGTCTGCTAAAAAAGGGTGGCCGGTATGCAATTCATGAGCTTAGCCTTATAGACGAAGATATAACACCTGAAGAAGTTTTTGCTATTACTAAAGATTTATCGAGTCACTCACATGTAAATACATGTCCTTTAACGAAAACAGGTTGGAAAGGAATCATTGAGAAAGAAGGATTTAAAGTTGTAGCTGTTTGGACTGCTCCGATGCTTTTGTTAGAGTCTTCTAGGGTTTTAAAAGACGAAGGATTGGTGAATATGGCTTCTACAATTTTTAAAATTATGAAAAAACCTAAAGCAAGAAAGAAAATTTTGGAAATGAGAAAGCTGTTTAAAAAGCATCAGAATAATATTCGGGCAATCGGTGTGGTCGCCGAAAAAATTCAAACTGAGTAATATCCTTTATCGAAATATAACATATGCCTAATTGCTTAGGCATATGTTACCGCTGAACCTTGTAACTTTTCAAAAATATTTATTCAGGCTCGGTGACGAAATCTAAATTTGCTGTCGGTCTGCATTTCCCGAATAGCTTTTTTACTCAATCTCCAGGCAAGTAAGAATACTGCAAGGGTAAATATGGCAAGACCCGGATAGTTTTCCTGCATGATAAAAAAATCGTACGCTCCGTGAAGCAGCGTGGCATATAAAACTCCGGTAGTCATAAGTGAAAACCTATTTTCAGGGTTAAATTTGGCCTTCCCCACATAATATCCCATGACCACGCCAAATGCATAATGCCCGGGAACGGACGTAAACATTCTCAGCACTCCGGTTCCGAAACCGTATTCAAATACATATAAAATATTTTCAACCGTAGCAAAACCAAGCGATACAAAAGCCGCATATACAATACCATCAAAAGGTTCATTAAATTCAGGTCGTCTGTACGCATGAAAACGCAACATGATAAATTTGCTCAGCTCCTCACTTAAACCCACTGCCACAAATGCGTAAAATGCGGTTTCTATAAAATTCTTAGACAACGAAAACCCCATGCTATTCCATAACCCTCCCAATAAGATTGCAGGGATGACACTGAAACAGCCCCAAAGGAAAGCCACTAACAAAATTATTTTGGGCTCTCTGTCATACTTATCTTTTCCATAAATTACAATAGCGAGATAAATAGCAGGAGCTACGGATATCGCTAACAGACTCAATATATTAAGCACGGTAATTAATTAAAACAGGTAAATATACGTTCTAAATCTACATTAAATGGCTCGTGTCATTTGCCAATTCGACCTGAAAGCTGTTATCTCTGACCGAAATTTTATACAGACAGGTATTACTGTGGGGGAATTTGTCCATCTCTGTCAAAGGGAGATTCAAAAAACCGCAGACTAATGCCCGGATAGCCCGACCGTGAGAACAGAGCAGTAAGTTGTTAAAATCCATAGAGCGAAGTTTTTCTATCAGCGGTTTCTGCCTTTTATGCAGTTCTAATGGGCTTTCTCCGCCTTCCACTTTATTGGTCAGTTCACCTCTTCCCCAACTGTCCAAAATCACTTTAAAATCTCCGTTGTCCAAAAAATCATGTTTCTGACCTTCAAAAACACCCCAACTAATCTCATCCAACTCCCGCCGTACTTCATGGTCGTACCCATCTAATACAAAAGGTTCTACTGTCTGAAAGGTTCTTTTTAACTGTGAAGTAAACACTGCATCAAAACGAACATTCTTGTATTTGGTATAAAACCTGTCGGCCTGCCACCTGCCGGTTTCATTCAGGTCGGAATCTATTCCCCTGCCCTGAACTATTTTTTGCAGATTAAAATCTGTCTGACCATGTCGAACCAGATAAATATTTTTTTGCATTCTGCAAAGATAAGAGTTTATGCATTATGTATTCACAGTATGGGTATCCGTCAAATTACAGATCTGAATGCAGTCAAAACCTTGATATAAATTTGACACAAAGCATTTGAGTATAAGAAGGCAGAATGTTTTCTTCGCACTGAAACCAGAAAATGCCATGCAGAAAAAATTATTATCACAATTTAGCCTGATTGCCGTACTTGAAGGAATTTCATATTTGATACTGTTGGGGATTGCTATGCCGCTTAAATATTTTGCAGACAAACCGGAATATGTAAGGGTAGTCGGAAGCATTCACGGAGGGCTGACTATTGCATTTGTAATTTGGCTGATTTTATGCCATATCAATTATAAATGGCACTGGAAGTTTTCGCTCAGGGGATTTATTCTGTCCCTTCTGCCGTTCGGAGCTTTTATTTTTGACAAAAGGCTCAAAGCTTTACAATAAAAACGAATGAGCAAATGCGATGTTTTTTATATCTTTATTCCGGTTCAGAAAATTAAAACCGCCTGTATTATCTGATGACTCTTGCAGTATTATCCGGCTTTATTATAGCATTTGTTCTGTTAATCTCCGAAAGGGTATTCAGTAAAAAATTCTATAAATGGTTAGCTGTTTTCCCGTTACTGCTGTTTACATACTTTATTTCTCTTTCAGGCGCAGTACAAAAAACTCCTGTCTGGTCTGAAAACAGTTGGGTACCCCAGGCCGGAATTAGTCTGAACTTTAAATTAGACGGTCTGTCTCTTTTATTCAGTCTGCTCATTACCGGAATCGGTGCTTTAATTTTTTTATATACTTCTTCCTATTTAAAAGGACATCCGTATCTGAATCGCTTTTACAGCTATCTGAGTTTATTTATGAGTTCCATGCTGGGCGTAGTTCTGTCGGATAACATACTGACCCTGTTTATTTTTTGGGAGCTGACCAGTTTTTCTTCTTACTTCCTGATTGGCTTTAATCACAATGATTCCGAATCAAGAAAAAGTGCGGTATTGGCGTTAAGTATAACCGGTATCGGAGGACTCTTTTTGCTGTCCGGAGGAATTCTGCTTGGAAATATATCCGGCACGCTGTCTATACATGAAATGGTCAATCAGGCAGGACTTATAAAAGATCATTCTCTGTATGCACTTGCTTTAGTTTTTATTTTTGGAGGTGCTTTTACTAAATCTGCACAGGTTCCCTTTTATTCCTGGCTCCCCGCCGCTATGAAAGCCCCTACTCCTGTTTCAGCATATTTGCATTCGGCTACTATGGTGAAAGCGGGAGTTTATCTGTTGGCAAGGATGTCACCTGCCCTTGGCGGCACTTTTTTATGGCAAAATACTTTAATGATTGTGGGAGGAGTAACGATGCTGTATGCCGCATTTCATGCCATACTGAGAATGGATTTGAAAGAAATACTTGCGTACAGTACGGTATCGGCATTGGGAGTCATGGTGCTTTTGATTGGTATCGGAACTCCTTATGCTTTTCAGGCTTTAAGTGTATTTATTTTGGTGCATGCCCTGTACAAAGCTGCATTGTTTATGACGACCGGTGCAATAGAACATACAGTTTCCACAAGAAGTCTCAATCAGCTGTCAGGCTTACGAAAAATTGCTCCGAGTCTCGCTTTGGCCGGATTTCTCGCAGCCGTTTCCAGCGCCGGTATCCCTTTTACAATAGGGTTTATCGGAAAAGATTTAATTTACGAAGCCGCTTTGCATTTCAGAGAAAATTTTGCATCTGTACTCACCGCAGTTCTTTTAGCTACCAATGCCCTACTGTTGTGTGCAGGATTTTTGGCGGGCATCAAACCTTTTGCCGGAGAATACGTACCTACTAAACAATCTGTAGCGAAACAGGACAAAATTTTATATCTGCCCCCTTTAATTCTGGGAGTTTTAGGGATATTTGCAGGAATATTTCCGGGACTGTTTCAAAAATTTATTCTCGAAGGAACAGCGCAATCCGTCAGTACTGAGGCAATCTTTATGCAGCTGAAACTATGGCCCGGATTTAACTTAATTCTGCTGCTGAGTTTGGTCACTTTAGTTTTAGGTACTTTATTATATTTTTTGAGAAAATCCGAAAAACTTCAGCACGATTATATTCAAAGTTACCGCAAAATATCTTCTCAGTATCTGATAGATAAAATAGTAGAAGATTCCAGAAAATTTGCACACCATTACACCAAGTTTATGCAAAGCGGCTATCTTCGGATATACGCATTAGTCATCATAGTTTTTCTGACTGTTACAGTAAGCATTCGGCTTCTGCTCGGCGTGCCAATGCAATTTCACCTGCAGGAACTGACTCCGGTTCGGGTGTATGATTTAATAGTTTTTGGAATCGTGGTGGTGGCTACGGGGCTGACTGTCGCCACACATTCCCGACTGTCTGCCATTGTCAGTTTGGGAATAATCGGTTACAGTATCAGTCTGATTTTTGTGTTTTACGGAGCCCCGGATTTAGCCATGACTCAATTTGCAATCGACACACTGACAGTAGTGTTGTTTGTGCTGGTTTTATTTAAACTTCCGACTTATATCAAACAGGCAAGAAGAAGTATCCAATTACGGGATTTAGTGGTTTCTGTGGCATTTGGCACACTGATAGCCGCCATTACTTTGCAGGCACTTATTTATCCTGCCGATAAGGAAATCAGCAGTTTTTTTGCAGAAAATTCTTATTTACTCGCCAAAGGGAAAAACGTAGTCAACGTCATACTGGTTGATTTCAGAGGATTTGACACCATGATAGAAACGATAGTGTTATCTATTTCTGCCATTGGTGTATATGGGCTTTTAAAATATAAAGCTTCTGCTTCGGAAGGTAAAATTCAACAATAAAAAAGAGAAGATGAAGTCAATTATACTGAGAACCGCGACCACTTATATACTGCCTTTGCTGCTTCTGTTTTCTGTATTTATATTACTGAGAGGGCATAATCATTCCGGCGGAGGTTTTGTGGGCGGACTGATAGCTTCTATCGCATTTGTATTGCATTCACTGGCGTTTGGAGTAAAAAGTGCACAGTCTATTTTCAGATACTTACCGGGCTTTTTAATTCCGATAGGACTTGGTCTTTCCATATTGAGCGGATTACTGCCGGTACTGTTTGACGAGTCTTTTATGACAGGGCTTTGGTTAAAACAACCTCTGCCAATTATTCACTCTTTAGGCTCTTCACTGTTTTTCGATTTAGGAGTATATTTGGTTGTTGTCGGAGCCATGCTCACTATTTTATTCACCATATCAGAAGTCGAATAATGGAACTGTTACTGGTCTTTTTGGTAGGTTTATTTTATACTTCAGGAATTTACATGCTGCTCCGGAAGAGTATGGTCAAACTGCTTATAGGCCTGATCCTTTTGGGCAACGGGACTAATATGCTTATTTTTTTGATGGGTAATCTGTCAAAAGGCCGTCCGCCTATTATCGGAGAAAACCACAGTGTATTTATCGGCACTTATGCTGACCCGGTGCCTCAGGCGCTGATTCTTACAGCTATCGTCATTAGCTTTGGGATTCAGGCTTTTGCCATTATCCTGCTGAAGAAAGTATATGCCAGCACGGGCTCAGACAATTTGGACACTTTAAATATTGACGATCAGGATATATGACAGCCAATATTATCTTAGCACCTGTACTGATTCACATGGTCGTCGCCGTGATATCACTCTTTTTGTGGCAAAAAGTCAGACCGCAGAAGATTCTCAGCATAACAGGCTCGGCGATAGCCTTGGGATTCAGCGTACTAATTTTTTATCTGAATTGGAAAACAGGTTTTATTTCCTTATTTCTCGGCGGATGGAAACCGCCATTCGGAATAATTTTCGTGGCAGATACTCTGAGTTCTGTCATGATTGTACTGACTTCCATAGTCGCTTTAGCGGTCAGTATCTTTTCTACAGCAGCTGTCAGCACAAACCGAATCCGGTATAACTTCTACCCTATTTATCACTTTTTGATTATGGGACTGTTGGGCACTTTTTTGACGGGCGACCTTTTCAATATGTATGTCTGGTTTGAAGTGGTCATCATATCTTCATTCGTGCTGCTCACACTGGGAGGTAAAAAAATGCAAATGGAAGCCGCCGTGAAATATATGGCACTGAATATATTGGCTTCTACAATTTTTCTGACTGCAATTGGAATTCTGTACGGGCTGACCGGAAGCCTGAATATTGCCGATCTCGGACAAAAAGTAAAGGTGATTGAAAATCAGGGTTTGGTACAGGTTACGGCTCTGCTGTTCTTTATCGGATTTGGAATAAAATCCGCCGTATTCCCTCTGTATTTCTGGCTGCCTTCGTCCTATCATACTCCGCCCTCTACTATAGCGGCTGTCTTTGGCGGTTTGCTGACCAAGATGGGCATTTATGCCTTACTCCGAATTTTTACGGTTATTTTTCAGCCCGACACTTTTGCCCTGAATCTGTTCGTGCTTATAGCTATCGGGACGCTGGTAACGGGCGCTTTGGGCGTGATGAATAAAAACAATATTCGAAAAATCTTTTCCTACCTGATTGTCTGTCATATAGGTTATCTGATTGCAGGTTTAGGTCTTTATACGGAAATTGCTTTTTCCGCTGTAATCTTTTACCTTATACATGATATCATCATCAAAAGTAACCTGTTCATGGTCGGAGGATTAATTTACAAAATCAGAGGCAGTTATGACCTGAGACGACTGGGAGGCTTGTACGGGGATTATCCAAAACTGTCATTTACACTGGCAATTGTATTTTTCTCTCTGGCAGGTATTCCGCCTTTATCCGGTTTTTGGCCTAAAATCAATTTATTTACCGAATCCGTTTATCAGGGTAAATATCTCTTGCTTGCTGCCATTGTTTTTGCAAGTATTATTACACTTATTATTATTGCCAAAATCTGGTCTGAAGTCTTTTGGAAAGAACTACCCAAACCGGATGCCGAAGAGATTGACGAGTTTAAAGTTCTGCCTTTATACAAAAAAATGTCCCTGGTATTCCCTATAGCCATGCTCGCTGCTATTACTCTCTATATAGGTCTGAATGCAGGCAGTATTTTTGAAATCAGTGACCGGGTGGCTTATGAAATGGCAAACCCAAATTTGTATATTGATTTTGTTTTAAGAAAAAATATGTAGAGATGCTGCAACATTTTCTTCTCAACATATTACTGATGTTTGTCTGGGTAGCTCTTACCGGACATCTGAACTATACCAACTTTACCTTCGGTTTTGTCTTAGGTTTTTTTATTCTATGGGTCAGAGAGCGAACGGGCTCCAATATGGCTTATTTTTATCGTGTACCTAAGATCATCTTATTCATTTTGACCTTTTTAAAAGATATGCTTAAAGCAAACATACAGGTCGCATTTGACTTGATTACACCCAAACTATTTTCCAAACCGGGCATCGTAGCTTATCCGTTAGATGCCAAAACAGACTTCGAGATCACTATGCTGAGCAATATCATAGCACTGACTCCCGGAACTATGGTGGTAGATTTGAGTGACGACAGAAAAATTATATATATCCATGTGATGTACTTAAATAATAAAGAAAAATTTATAGCCGATTTTAAAAAGAATACTGAGAAAAAACTATTGGAAATACTGAGATGAGTTTAGAAACCTATTTTACATACATTGTGATGCCGATTATCGGTCTGGCACTTCTCTTCGTGTTTATCCGATTTGTAAAAGGTCCCAAAATTGTGGATCGAGTCATCTCTTTGGACTTAATCATTACGATTGGTGTAGGTGTAATAGGCGTTTTCAGTGTTATTTCCGGAACTTCTTCTTTTTTGGATGTAGCGATGATTTTGGCATTAATTGCTTTTTTGAGTACAGTTGCTTTTTCGTATTATTTGGAAAAAAGAAATCAAAATGATTGACTCTATTATTATGATATTCGGGACTGTAGGGGCTGTCTTTATATTGATTGCAGCATACGGAATGCTGAGAATGCCGGATTTTTATCTCAGACTTTCTGTAACCATCAAAGCCTCTACTATGGGTGTGGGGCTTATACTGATTGCCGCAGGTTTGTATTTTATGGAATTTGCAATCACCTCAAAGATTATGGCTATCATCTTTTTTATCATCATCACAGCACCTGTAGCCGGGCATATGATTGGGCGTACCTCTTATATTATCGGAGTGAAACTTTGGGAAAATTCCGTATTGGATGATCTGAAAGGGAAATATCACAAAACTACCCATGAGCTCAAAGGCGAAAATGACGAAGAGTAGTTATCCGCAAATTGTTTAAAATCTAATACCTCAATCGTAAGTCTTTTTATATAATATTTTTAGGCAAGACTAAATAATTTGTTTTTTGCTCTGTAAATATTTACTTTTACAACTGTGGAACAATACAGCTTTTCTGAAGAAAATTATTTGAAAACAATCTTTCACCTTGAACAGGATTCTGGAGGGAGTGTTTCAACCAATGATATTGCCGAAAAAATGGCAACCAAAGCATCTTCTGTCAGTGACATGCTAAAAAAATTGGCAGATAAAAAACTGCTGAATTATATTCCCTACCAGGGTGTTACACTAACTCCAAAAGGCAAAAACTCGGCTCTTTCAGTCATACGTAATCACAGGCTCTGGGAAGTTTTTTTGGTAGATAAGCTTCATTTCAAATGGGATGAAGTGCATGAACTTGCAGAAGAATTGGAACATATTCATTCAGAAGAACTGACTAACCGGATGGATGCCTTTCTCGGATTTCCAAGTTTTGATCCGCACGGCGACCCGATTCCGGACAAAAATCTGAAAATCAAAAAGGTCAGTAAAAAACTTTTATCCGAACTTAAAGAAGGGCAAAAAGGAATACTCGTGGGCATACACGATTCCAACAACGAATTTTTGCAATACCTTGACAGACTCAATCTTAAAGTAGGCTATAAAATCGAAGTAATCAACGTAGAACCTTTTGACGAATCAATCACAATAAACTGTCAGGGACACGCCCATTTTCTTTCAAAAAAATCTGCATCCAACATTTTTATAAAGACAGCCTGATATGAAAAAAACAGCAGTATTATTTTTGATTTTAATTTCTGTACTTTCCTGTCAGTCTCCGAATGGAAATACGTCAGACAAACTCAAAATTGTCACCACAACGACTATCATAACAGACTTAGTCAGACAGATTGCCGGAGATAATGCCTTTGTTGACGGGTTAATGGGCCCGGGAGTAGATCCCCATCTGTACAAAGCGAGTGAAGGCGATGTAACTAAACTGGCAGGAGCAGATTTAATTTTTTACAATGGTCTTCATTTGGAAGGTAAAATGACAGATATCTTTCAGAAAATGGAGAATCAGGGAAAACAAACCTGCAATTTGGGTAACGCAATCAGTCCGGAATTGCTCCATGCCTCTAAGAACTTTGGCGGCAATTATGACCCTCATGTGTGGTTTAGCGTCCCCTTATTTAAAGTTTTTGCCGAAGAAACAGCTCGGGTACTTTCAGAAGCAAGTCCGGAGCATAAAGATATTTTTGAGGCTAATCTCAAATTATATTTAAGCAGGCTGGACAGTCTGGACAGCGAGTTACACGATATGGCCCGCCAGCTTTCTGCCGACAAAAGAAAACTTGTTACCGCTCATGACGCTTTTGGCTATTTCGGGGATACTTATGGTTTTGAGGTGGTCGGTCTTCAGGGCATTTCCACTGCCACAGAAGCGGGCGTGCAGGATGTAAGAAACGTGGTAGAATATGTAGTCCAAAATCAGATTAAATCCATTTTCATAGAAAGCTCCGTACCTAAACGCACGATTGAAGCGTTGCGGCAGGCCGTTTTGTCAAAAGGGCACTCGGTCGAAATAGGCGGCACATTGTACAGTGATGCACTCGGTACAGAGGGTTCGCCGGAGGAAACTTATATCGGAATGTTTCGGTACAATATGCAAACCATTACAGACGGTTTAAAATAAAAAAAATGACCAACAAACCAGACAGTCAATACGCCATTAATGTACACGACCTGACTGTAGCTTACGACTACAAACCCGTTCTTTGGGACATTCACCTTCAGGTACCCGAGGGCGTGATGATGGCCATTGTAGGACCCAACGGAGCCGGCAAGTCCACACTAATTAAAGCGATACTGGGCATACAGAAAAGTATCTCCGGAACGGTAGAAGTTTTTGGAGAACCGTATAAAAATATGCGGAAAGAGGTAGCTTATGTGCCTCAAAAGGGAACCGTGGACTGGGATTTTCCCACCACTGCATTTGATGTGGTACTGATGGGTACTTACGGCAGTTTAGGCTGGCTGAGAAGACCCGGGAAAAAGGAAAAAGAAGCCGCATTAAGAGCATTGGAGAAGGTGGATATGCTCGACTTTAAAAACAGACAAATCAGTCAGTTGAGCGGCGGTCAGCAACAACGCGTATTTCTTGCAAGAGCATTGGTACAAAACGCATCTGTATATTTTATGGATGAGCCGTTTCAGGGAGTAGATGCCACTACTGAACGTGCCATTATTAATATCTTAAAGGAATTGAGAGAATCCGGCAAAACCCTTATTGTCGTGCACCATGATTTACAAACAGTCTCGGAATATTTTGATTGGATTACCTTTTTGAATGTTAAAAAAATCGCTACAGGACCAATCAAAGAAATTTTTAATAATCAAAACTTAGCCAAAACCTACGGTATCAACTATAAGGTTGCGATTAATCTGTAAACTTATGTCAACCCTGCAAGAATATTTTGTGTTACTCACGACAGATTATACAGTTCGTACCATTACAATAGGTACAGCTGCTCTGGGCGCAATTTGCGGCATCTTGGGAAGTTTTGCAGTATTAAAAAGGCAAAGCCTGTTAGGTGATGCCATTTCGCATGCGACTTTGCCGGGGATTGCTATCGCTTTTTTAATGACCAAAACTAAAGGCACTGAAATTTTATTGACAGGTGCTCTGATAAGTGGTCTGATAGGTGCAGCCTGGATTTATGGAATAACGAAACGAACGCACCTCAAAACAGATACCGCATTGGGAATCATTCTCTCTGTGTTTTTTGGATTTGGAATGCTCTTACTGACCTTCATTCAAAAAATACCGGATGCCAATCAGGCGGGTCTGGATAAGTTTTTGTTTGGACAGGCCGCTACTTTGGTACAGGACGATATCAATATATTACTTCTTGTTTTGGGTGTTACTTTAATAGTGGTATTTCTGTTCTGGAAAGAATTTAAACTCGTAGTATTTGACTCTGACTACACCGAAACTCTGGGATTTAAGACACGGTTTCTTGATTTGCTGCTTACATTTTTTATTGTTCTTGCCATCGTTTTGGGATTACAAACCGTAGGGGTCATTTTGATGAGTGCCATGTTGCTCGCACCTGCCGCTGCCGCGAGACAATGGACTAACCGCCTGAGCAATATGCTTATTATAGCTTCTCTGTTTGGTGCAGTTTCGGGAGTTCTTGGTACCGCAATCAGTGCGTCCTACACCAATTTATCTACAGGACCGGTCATTGTACTTTTTGCCATATTTTTCGTTTCCGTCTCATTTATTTTTGCTCCAAATCGCGGTTTGTTAGCGAGACAAATCTTATTTATCAGAAATCGAAAAACGCTGAAAGTCCAGAACGCACTTATGCAGATGTACAAAATAGCCCGAACACATGCGCAGACTTCTCATCCGCATCATGTCAAACTTCTAAACAGTTTTCAGGGATATTCTTCCGGTGCCATAAAAAAACTGACCAAGAAGGGTTGGGTCGAAACATCCGGAAAAATGTGGTGGCTGACGGAGGTGGGGTATTCTCACGCTCAAAAGATTTTTGAAAATCAAAAAGACTGGGATGACAGCTTTTCAGATTGAAATTCAAATTATTGCAGTGATTACTGCAGTAGCCTGTGCCATTCCGGGTGTCTTCTTAGTCCTCAGAAAAATGGCTCTGATTAGCGATGCCATCAGTCATTCCATACTACTGGGAATTGTACTCGGCTTTTTTATTACCCAACAAATTAATTCACCCTTATTGGTGATTTTCGCGGCTATAACCGGAGTAGCCACAGTAATTCTGGTGGAATTGATTCAAAAAACTGAACTGGTAAAAGAAGACACTGCAATCGGCTTGGTTTTTCCTGCACTTTTCAGCATTGGGGTGATACTTATTTCCCAGAAAGCCAGTGACATACACTTAGATATTGACAGTGTATTGCTCGGAGAACTTGCTTTTGCACCATTTGACAGATTATATATTGGAGGTACCGATTTCGGTCCAAAATCCTTATGGATTATGAGCAGTATTTTGACCGTCACTGTTACTTTATTGCTTTTATTTTACAAAGAATTAAAAATCAGCACTTTTGACACCGGACTGTCTGCCGCATTAGGATTTTCACCTGTTTGGATTCACTATACACTGATGTCCGTTTCATCTGTAACTATCGTTGGAGCCTTTGACGCAGTCGGAGCCATTTTAGTCGTTGCTCTGATGATTGTTCCTGCCGCTACTGCCTATCTTTTGACCAATAATTTAAAAAAGATGCTCATTCTGTCAGTTGTTTTTGGTGTTATTTCAGCCATTGCGGGATATTGGTTAGCCTTTTTGCTCAATGCATCTATCGCCGGCTCTATGGCAACAGTTCTGGGCATAATCTTTTCTGTCGTATATCTGACCGCACCCAATAAAGGCTTACTCGCACATCTATTAAAAAGCTCCAAGCAGCAAAAAGAAGTGATGCTGATTACATTTTTACTTCATCTGCACAGCCTGGAACAAGACGACGATATCAGTGAACGGGAAATTGAGCACCTGCACAGACACTTTAAATGGACTCCAAAAGAATCCGATAAGGTACTCAAACTGGCTTTGAACAACAAACTGATTACTTTCAGAGACAACAAGCCTTATCTCACGCTTAAAGGAAAAAATTTTGCCACTATTTCCATCCAGTATATTACCAGCAGCAGTGATGAAGGGATTCAATCCATGAAAAAAGACTTTCTGCTGTTTAGAGGGTGAATATAAACAAACTAATACAAGGTTTATTCTGCTTTAAAATACAATACTGTTTATTACAGTATACCCCAAAATTTAGATCACGAGCTAAATTGAAAAACACTTAAATTTAACTTGTAATACCGTTTGGACAAACAATATAGACCAATTTCGATTTTATCTCATTGTTTTATTTGTTTGTAACCACGGCATATTACCAAAATAAGGTTTCGCTTTATCGGTCTATTTTGAATTTCAAATTGGTATAAAATGAAAAAAGTAGAAGAAAATTTAGTGCGGGTTTCAGGACCAAGGCAGCTCTTGAAGCTCTAACATTTGATGATTACCAAATATTCTGCGACTACTATGACCATTGCTCAGGTGGCGAGCGTGTTGGTCATGTTCAATGCGATCGGGTTTTATCAGTGCTCCTAAAGTCATTTTGAAAATTGTGTTTAAACCATCCTTATGATTGACTACATCTTCAATAATTTGATTAATTTGTGGTTGTGTAAAGTGCATAGATTTTTTCTGTTTTTGTGACTAATAAACTAATATAAATCGAAATGTGCCCTACACACTTTTTGGAATAATTTCAAATTTTATATTGAGATAAATTATTGCAGTGAAATTTTTCCTGTTATAATCCTCTTTAATTTTATACAAAGCTTATTGCATGTCATTCTCTATAGAAAACATTTTACTTCTTGGCTCTATCCTACTGTTTATCAGTATTTTAGTAGGCAAGACATCTTCTAAATTCGGAGTCCCTACCCTATTGCTCTTTCTCACTATTGGTATGATATCCGGCTCTGAGGGTTTGGGAAAAATCAGATTCGACGACCCGGTCATGGCTCAGTTTATCGGAATATTTTCTTTGAATTTTATTTTATTTTCTGGAGGGCTGGACACCCATTGGAGAACCGTGAAGCCTATCCTGAAACAAGGATTAGTCCTATCCACGCTGGGCGTGATGCTGACTGCTTTTATTTTGGGAGGGTTTATTTTTTATGTGACAGATTTTACTCTTTATGAGAGCCTGCTTTTGGGTTCAATCGTTTCCTCTACAGATGCGGCAGCAGTTTTTTCTATTTTAAGGTCCAAAAATATTGCGCTAAGAACAAACCTGAGACCAACCTTAGAGTTAGAAAGCGGAAGTAATGATCCAATGGCTTATGTGCTGACCATCTCTTTTCTTACATTAGTTCAGCATCCCGAACACAGCTTTGTCTCGATTATTCCACTCTTTTTATGGCAAATGATTTTAGGTGCTGTGGCCGGACTTGGGTTGGGCTATATCAGCAAACAAATCATTAACAACATACAGCTTCGGGCAGAAGGACTTTATCCGGTTTTGGTGATTACACTAATGTTCATCATTTTTTCAGCTACAGACACTTTTGGCGGAAATGGTTTTTTAGCCATATACATAGCTGGGGTGTATTTGGGCAATCAGGATTTGATACAGAAGAAGGCTATTTTAAAAATGTTTGATGGCCTGGCATGGCTCATGCAGATCGTACTTTTCCTGACACTTGGTTTGTTGGTCTATCCTTCTCAACTGATTTCTGTAGCAGGGATAGGACTCTTGATTTCTCTGTTTTTAATCGTAGTGGCAAGACCTTTGGCTGTTTTTGTAAGCCTGATTCCTTTCAAAATGAGAATTCAGAGACGGCTTTATATTTCCTGGGTAGGACTCAGAGGCGCAGTACCAATAGTATTTGCCACGTATCCGCTTATTGCCGGTATTCATCAGGCAGATATGATTTTTAATATTGTATTTTTTATTTCCGTATCATCTGTACTCCTGCAAGGGACGACCTTAGGAGTATTTTCCAGATGGCTTGATGTCAATCTTCCAAAAGGACAGGAAAAAATCGTCACCGAATTTGATCAGTTTCTCAGTAATACACCAAAGGCATTTATGCAGGAGTTTATCGTCTCCAAAAGTTCTGACATGGTAGGTAAAAAAATTATCAAATTAGGATTCCCTCAAAACACTGTCGTGGCCCTTATTAAACGAGGCGGACAATATATACAGCCGGACGATTCGACTGTTGTAGATGCAAATGACCTTCTGATTGTACTATCGGATGAGGAAGAGAGCCTTGAAAAAGTTCATTTAAGTCTTATTCCTATCAATCAGAAAAAAATCTAAATAGAATGGTTCTAAATAATATTTTTTATTATCTTAGCACTTTATAAATCATTTCTTCTTTTTTAAAACACAGGAAAAGTGAATAAAAAACTGAATACACACGTGAACATCTTGATTGATTCTGCATTATTTTGCATCAAATCTTCTACTCCGTTCAGTTTTTTCAGGCGTTCTCGCCGAAGGTTCGTTTAATTACTTCTCACCTTATTGTGAATGAGCTGCAGCATCTGTGCTGAGTTCTTTTTTGAAAAAACACCTTTCAATCACTTTTTAATGTTTTTACTTTGAAAAATAAATTATTGATTACAGTCCGGATTGCAACCAAAAAGGACTACTGTTACGCAGAAATCATCTCAAAAGAATTAAATACTTCTGCTGCAAACAGAGGCGTACAAATTAAAAATCGTACCCCAAAATATATTTTAGACAAAATGGAAACCGGCTTAGCTATTGTCGCAATCAACAGCGAAACGGAAGAGTGGATAGGGTTTAGTACTCTCGAAGTGTGGGAACATGAACAGTTCGTGGCAAATACCGGACTGATTATTGCTCCAAAATATCGCGGGCATGGATTTTCAATGCTAATCAAGTCCAAACTTTTTGAACTCTCCAGACAAAAATATCCCAAAGCAAAAATATTCAGCCTGACCGGCAATCCAAATATCATTCAAATCAATCAGACATTAGGATTCACTACTGTACCTTTTTCTACAATTTTAAATGACAATCTATTTTTAACCGGTTGCAACAGTTGGGTGAATTACTCTGAAATCATGAGACACTCTTCCGGACACGTGGCGATGGTTTATGCTCCCATTGCAGAATCACAGAAAGAGTTTAAAATCAAATTTGGACAGTATCTCACTAACAAATTGAGAAGCTTTGGAAAAAAGACTGTACGGGTAGCCTGATTCTCTGGGGAACTGTATTATTCGCGGCACGTCCAGTATAACATCTTTCTTATTATGTAATGCACATTACGACAGAGTGGCGATACCGAAGAATGAATAATTAAAATTTTGTGCAGTAAAAATCACTCGATGCATAAAAAGACCAATCATCTTCCTATTTTCACTTTTTATGAATCCCAAGCAGTCCGTTCATACTCCTCCTTTATATAAGGCATTGATACCTGTTGTTGTTTTGATTGTCCTGATGGGCTTTAATGTGATTCTGGTTTATCAGGAAGCTTCAATAGATGGCTCGAACCAATTTATACTGATTTTTTGTGCGGCGGTAGCGGCTTTAACAGGAGTTACAGAAGGATTTACCTGGAATGAGATTGAAAAAGGAATTGTAAAAAGTGTCAGTTCATCTGCTCAGGCAATTATCATTTTGCTGTTAATCGGAGCATTGACCGGTTCGTGGCTGATATCCGGCATTGTGCCGGCCATGGTTTATTATGGTCTTCAAATATTGGATCCTGCATATTTTCTATTTTTAGCCTGCCTGATATGCTCTGTAGTTTCCGTAGCTACCGGAAGTTCCTGGTCCACCGCAGCCACTATCGGAATTGCTCTACTGGGTGTTGGACGGGCATTGGGATTTCATGACGCCTGGGTGGCAGGCGCAGTAATTTCAGGAGCGTATTTTGGCGATAAGATTTCACCTTTGTCCGAAACGACTAACATGGCAGCTGCAATGGCAGGTGTACCTCTGTTTAGCCACATCCGCTACATGCTTTACACTACGGTTCCGAGCATTCTGATTGCACTTTTGCTGTATTTTATTATAGGCTGGAATACAGAATCTGTTGTCAGTTTGTCCAACATTGACCAAATTTTATACGATTTAAAAGAGACATTTTATATCTCTCCGATTTTGTTTTTGGTGCCGGTGCTGGTCATTCTGCTGATCGCCCGAAAAATGCCTGCAATTCCTGCCTTATTAATTGGGGTTTTACTTGGTGCTGTCTTTGCTTTTATATTTCAGAAAGAACTGCTTTGGTCCCTTTCAAATCATCCGGAAATGCGTCCTGAAACATATTACAGGGTTATTATGGATGCCTTGACAGTGCAGACAGAAATTGCCTCAGAAAATGTCTTATTGCATGACCTGCTGAGCTCTTCCGGGATGTCCGGCATGCTGGGTACCGTTTGGCTGATTCTCACAGCTATGATGTTTGGCGGCACCATGGATGCGTGTAATTTCTTAAAAAGTATCACAGATTCCATACTGAGATTTGTCAAAAGTGAATCTTCCTTGGTAACAGCAACCGTAGCCTCCTGCGTCTCCACCAATGTTTTAGCCTCTGAGCAATACCTGTCCATTATTATTCCCGGGAAAATGTACAAAGATGCATACCAGAGAAAGGGATTGGCTCCCGAAAATCTGAGTCGGTCTTTGGAAGACGGAGGAACTGTCACCAGTGCTTTGATCCCTTGGAACACTTGCGGAGCATACCAGTCCACAGTTTTGGGTGTCGGAACTTTTGCCTACGCACCCTTCTGCTTTTTCAATCTAATCAGCCCCCTTATGTCCATCATTTACAGCGTGTTTAAAATTAAAATTAAACGCGAGTTTAGAGCTGAAACTGCCTGATTTGACTTTTATTAAATAATAGATTTATAACCGATTTTAAAATGTAATTTGCTATTTTTGATAGCTTACTAAACTAATTTTGCATCTTATGGAAAATCAAAATCTTCAATCTATTCCTGTAAAAAATCCTATTACAGGCGAAAAATTGTATGATTTGGCAGACCCGAGTAAAGAGGAGCTGCAAAAAATAATGGACACAGCCAGACAGATGCAACCTATCATTCGGGCTATGTCCATAGAAGACCGAATCAGGGAAGCAGATAAGATTATTCAATATGTACTGAATCATAAAAACTTCATTCTTGACCATATTATTGCCGAGACAGGTAAAGCAAGAGCAGACGCTTATGCGGCAGAAGTATTCGAGATTTGTGACGTAATTGATGTCTATAAGAAATTGGCTCCGAAAGTCCTTGCCGACAAAAAAATTAAAATTCCAATCTTTTTAATGGGCAAAAAAGCCCGGCAATGGAAAGAACCTTTGGGTACCGTCATGGTGATAACTCCCTGGAATTTTCCTTTCTATCAGGTACTCGTGCCAAGTATTCTCGCTTTTCTCGCCGGGAATGCAGTAATAGTAAAACCAAGTGAAGTCACTCCTCTCCAACCGCTTTGGAAACACTTTTTTGAAAACAGCGGTTTCATGAAAGATGCGATACAGATAGTTGGTGGGGGAAAAGCAGTCGGAGCAGAATTAATCCGTTTCAAACCGGATAAGATACATTTTACAGGAAGTGTGCGTACCGGAAAGAAAATTATGGCCGCCTGTGCCGAGCAGCTAATTCCGGTTGATCTCGAACTTGGCGGTAAAGACCCTTCTATTGTATTTGATGATATCAATATGGATAGAACTGTCCATGGCATTATGTGGGGAGCTTTTACCAATTCAGGACAAAACTGTACGGGAATAGAGAGACTCTATGTACAGGAGGGTATTTACGATGCTTTTATAAAACAGTTAGTCGAAAAAACCAAGCTGCTTAAAACATCCCACCCCGACAGAGATACTCAATCTCCCGAAGATTGCGATGTCGGAGCTGTTACAGCCGATTTTCAACTCAAAATTATAGAAGATCATATTGAGGATGCTTTGGCAAAAGGCGCCAGACTTTTATGCGGCGGAATTACCCAAAAAGGTTCTCACCATGTACTCCCTACAATTTTAGACCACTGTACTAAGGATATGAAAATTGCTACAGAGGAAACTTTTGGACCTACCATAGCAGTATTTAAATTTAAAACTGAAGAAGAAGCCATTCAAATGGCAAACGATTCACCATACGGCTTGGGAGGTTCGGTATGGACCAGCGATATCAAGCGAGGAGAAAGGGTAGCAAGAGCGTTGGTGGTAGGTAATGTCTGTATCAATAATCACATGATTAATGAAGCCAATCCCTATCTACCGTTTGGCGGTATAAAAGACAGCGGTATCGGTCGATTTAAAGGAGAAGAAGGCCTGCTGACTTTTTGCAATCTGAAATCTGTTATTATCGAAAAACAGAGCGATGCCATAGAACTTCATTGGTTTCCGTTTACAAAGGAGAAAGCAGAAATTTTGGACGGAGTTACAGTAGGATATTTCAGTAAACCCAAAAAATGGCTTCAATTCGCCATCAATGGAATTAAATCCGACTCCATCGGAAAGAAACAAAAACTATAACAACACATACAATTATGTCGCAATACGATTTTATTATTGTCGGTTCAGGCTCCGGAGGAGGAACATTATCATATTACCTGAATAAATCGGGAGCAAAAGTTCTTTTGATAGAGGCCGGAAAGTTTTACAGAAAAAACACCTTCCCTATTTCAGAAGCAGAAGGTTCAGCATATTTATACTGGGGCGGAGGAATTGAATTTGACAGTCAGGCCAAACTGGGTTTTCTGAGAGGCCGTTTGGTAGGCGGCTCCTCAATTATGTTTCAATGTTTGATGGATCGTTTTGATGACGTGGCTTTCAATGACTGGAAAGATGAATCCGGTGTGGATTTTTTCAATCTCCATGATACGGATAAATATTATACTCAGGTAGAAGGTGACTTGCAGCTACATACTTTTACTGAGGACGAAAGAAACGGAAATGCCAATTTATTTGTAAAGGCATGTGACAAATTAGGGTATCAGTGGAAGTATCTGAGACGGGGGCAATTTGACTGCGGTCGTGAAGAAGGTAATGACTGCGTAACCTGTTTAAATGGCTGTCATCGGGACTCCAAGCAAAGTTCAATGGTTGCTTTCGTTCAAAAGGCTGAAAAGAACGGGCTCGAAATAGAAACAGAAATAGAAGTTACCCAAATCAATCACAGAAATGACGGTGTAACTGTCCGGGGTTTAAAAGGCATGATTGGAAATAAGAAGGCAGTAGAATTTAAAGCTAAAAAGGTCATTCTTGCCGGAGGAGCTTTTGGTTCCACACGTATGATGCTGATGTCCGGATTTGGCAAACAACTTCCGGCTTTAGGCAAAAAATTCTGCATGCATCCGCAGTTTATGTGGTTTGGATTTCAAAAAGAATATGTGGACGCTCACAAACTCTTTTTCCAATCCGTAGCATCAGACGATCCGAATTTCAGAGCCAATGGCTTCAAACTGGAAAATGTCTTTAGTGGTCCGGTTTCGGCAAGTATGCTCTATACAGTGCGCGGAGCCGAGCACCATGATTATCTGAAGCGATTCCGTTATATGCAATGTGTAGAAACAGCTGTTAGAGACGAAAACGTGGGAGAAATAAAAGTGGACAGAAAAGGCAAACTTATCGTACATAAACCTTTAACCGATCAGGATAACGAACGCAAGAAAAAAGGTCATGATGCGATAAGAAAAATCCTGTACGAAGCCGGAGCTTATGAAGTATATGAATCTCAATTAGCTTTCGGACTCCATCTAATGGGCGGCTGTACTATGGGCGTGGATGGAAAGACTTCTGTCGTAACTCCGGAATTTAACGTGCACGGAATGCAAAATCTGTATATATGCGATTCCAGTATTTATCCGAATGCTCCGGGAATAAATCCGGCTCTGACTATCATGATGCTGGCCAATAAGCTTTCAGAACAGCTTATAAAAAAATAAAACTGATACTGATTCGACAATCAATTTCCATTAAAAGCCATTAGCTGTATCGCTTATCCGTCGTGAAACTCTCAGGATGCCTTGGCTGAAGATTCTGATAGAATTTCATAATTTGAATCATATCCTCTTCCAAATTTTTAGGCCAGATGACTTTGCCCACACCTGCAATTTTATTTTTATAATCTAAGTATCCCAGGCAAATAGGCACCCCGGCTTTTTCTGCTGTGTACCAAAAACCTGTTTTCCATTGCTCCACGCGCTTTCGAGTGCCTTCCGGCGTGACCATTACTGCTATGGAATCATGCTGAGAAAAAATATTAGCCATAGCATCCACCATACTCAGCCTTTTTTCTCCGGGCACTTTGGGACTGCGGTCAATAGGAATACCGCCCAAAGGTTTTATTAATAAATTGAGAGGGAACTTGAACCACTCTTTTTTAATGGTAAACCTTAAAGGAATTTTCAGTTTATTAAAAGCTGCAGAAGCAAATATAATATCCCAGTTACTCGTATGAGGTGCTGCAATCATCACACAACGCTGCGCTTCCTTTGGAATATTGCTTCCCAATGACCATCCGCTAAGTCTAAAAATTAAGGCAAAAATCTTTTGTAACCACATACAGGCTTTTCTACTAAGTTAATAAGCTTCGCACGATAAATAAAAAAAGATTTTCACCTTCTAAGGCTTTTTATGACAAACAAATGAGTTTCAGGTGTTTGAAACAAACAACATTTTTTCTGATTGAAAATGTCTTTGCTTTTATCCATCCTTCAGTCCTGATGTTCTTAAAAGCACGAACATCTAAGACTCTGAGTTATTGTACAGTTTCTGCAACGCCACCACTAACTTGTCAATATCTTCTCTTGTATTAAATATCGAGAAAGAAGCTCTCAGGGGTAGTCTTTGGGCGGACTTACCCATTGCATCCAATACATGAGATCCCGCAGAAGCTCCACTGCTGCATGCACTGCCCCCTGAAACATATATTTTTTGCATATCCAACTGAAACAACAGCAGGCTGCCGGATGAGTGAGGCGGTAAAGAAAGAGAAAGCACGGTATAAAGAGAGCGGTCTTCCTC
Organism: uncultured Chitinophagales bacterium; assembly: GCA_964653095.1. Lineage (GTDB taxonomy): Bacteria > Bacteroidota > Bacteroidia > Chitinophagales > JADIYW01 > JAMLHH01. The sequence goes on along the minus strand of CAZZEH010000010.1, from coordinate 79,483 downwards.
GACAGTCCCATTAAATTCCACATCCGGAATAACTGTCTGTATTTTTTGAATAAGATAATTTTTCAGACTTAATATGTATGCTTTGTCCTTTTCAAAATTAGTGTACGCAAGTTCAATTGCTTTTGCCATTCCAACTATTCCGGCCACATTTTCTGTACCTGCTCTCAATCCGCGCTCCTGCCCTCCTCCATGAATCATTCCCTGTACTTTAACAGATTTGCTCATGTAGAGCATACCCACGCCTTTTGGGCCATGAAATTTATGAGCCGCAGCAGTCAGAAAATCTACCGGAGTCTTTTGTACATCAAAGCGATAATGAGCAAACGTTTGCACCGTATCAGAATGAAAAAGAGCGTGATAGCTTTTACAAATATTCGCTGTACGTTCCAAATCAGTCATAGCACCGGTTTCATTATTGGCGTGCATCAGTGAGACTAATGTTTTTTCCGGAGAGTTCTTCAATACTTCCTCCAATTCTTCTAAATCAATTTGTCCTAAAGAGTTTACTTTTAAAATTGTAAGCCGGATATTTTCACTTTTGACGAGATACTCTATCGTATGAAGGACTCCATGATGCTCAGTGGGAGATGTCACAATATGTCTAATCCCTAAATCCCGAACCGCACCTTTCAATATCATATTATTAGCTTCCGTACCTCCTGATGTAAAAACTATTTCACCGGGGTGTGCCTGTATTGTACCTGCGATTTGTTTCCTTGCAGTTTCTACGGCAGAACGGGCTTCTCTTCCTATACCATGCTGTGAGGATGGGTTTCCGTAATGTTCGATGAGGTATGGAATCATTGCCTCAAGTACTTCCGGATGCAAAGCTGTAGTAGCTGCATTGTCCAAGTAAACGCTCATACCAGCAATTTTAATTATCTTAATCGGAAGTTCCGTTCATTATTTGAGTGATATCACTTTTTATTTTTTTGGTGATATTTTCAGCAGTTGAAAGCGTGCTGCTTTCCGCATAGATTCTGAGTATTGGTTCTGTATTGGAACTCCTCAGATGTACCCAATCTTCATCCAAATTAATCTTGAGCCCATCCACAGTATTTTGCTCATACTGCGCATATTTTTTGCTTATCTCATCAATTATCCTGCTTATTTCGGCACGGTCATCCAATTGGACTTTATTTTTGGATATTACATACTGCGGATAAGTTGCGTGAAGACTGGACATAGTTTTATCGGATTTGGTCAAGTGTGTAAGAAATAAAGCAATTCCCACCAATGCATCTCTTCCATAATGAAGTTCCGGCAGAATCACTCCCCCATTACCCTCTCCGCCAATTACTGCGTTGTTTTCTTTCATGGCTTTTACTACATTTACTTCACCTACCGCAGAGGCAAAGTGTTGACAACCATGAGATTCGGTTATATCTTTCAAAGCTTTGGTAGAGGATAAATTAGAAACAGTAGCTCCTTTTTTATGCTGTAAAATATAATCTGCTATTGCCACGAGGGTGTATTCTTCACCAAAACAGTTTCCTTTTTCATCTACAAAAGCGAGTCTGTCCACATCAGGATCAACTGCAATCCCCAAATCACATTTGTGCAATTTCACTTCGCTGCATAAAACAGAAAGATTTTCAGGAAGCGGCTCGGGATTGTGCGGAAAACGTCCATTGGGTTCATTAAATAATTCAATTACATTCTTCACTCCCAATGCATTCAAAAGCATCGGAATCGCAATTCCACCTACTGAATTGACTGCATCGTAAGCTATTTTAAATTTTTTATTTTTTATAGCTTCGACATCCACATAAGGAAGCTTCAAAATTTGATCAATGTGCTGTTGAATAGAATCATCTGCAGAAGTAAGAGTTCCAAGCTTATCTACGTTAACAAAATCAAACTCTCCCGTCTCGGCAATTGCAATGATCTCCTCTCCTGCTTTTTTTGAAATAAACTCCCCATTGGAGTCTAATAGTTTTAATGCGTTCCATTGTTTTGGATTGTGACTTGCGGTAATAATGATACCTCCGTCTGCATTTTCCCCGACGACAGCGAGTTCGACCGTAGGAGTGGGTACCAGTCCCAGGTCCACTACATCAATTCCGATTCCTAAAAGATTGCCCGTTACGATATTTCGCACCATCTCGCCTGAAATTCTGGCATCTCTTCCAAGAACAATTTTTCTGCCTCCGTTATTTTTGATCATGGTTCCGAATGCCAATGCAAAAGACGCTATGTCTATCGGAGTTAATGCCTCACCTTCTGCACCCCCAATGGTGCCCCTAATCCCTGAAATAGATTTAATCAGTGTCAATGTCTGAATATTTTAAACTGTTGAATTTAATTGAATTTACAAGATATTTTACCATCAGCCGGATGTTTAACACATAATTATTCTATACTATGCCATCTGTTCAATAGCTCGGTTTTGACGGTAGTCTTTTTTCTCATCTTTATAAAATCTGTTACAACTCTGCGCAAAAATAGCTTAAAAAGAATACTTAAAAATTAATGGCATACCCCGTTTTTCAACAAAGTTCCTTTTTTTTGTGCGTAAATATATAAAAACGTACCCTCAGAACGGATTTATTAGTCATAATCTACCCACATTTTACGTTTTGCTAATTTCAAATCCTGCAACATCTGAGCTTTTACATTGAGTTCGATAGAAAAACTTTTTTGAAATCCCAAAGGCACCCAATTAAAAGCGAGCTGCCAGCAGTGCAAATCACGATAAACGGATAAATCTGTCCGGGCAATAGTCTTATTTACGAAATCGTAGCCCGTATTCACTGTCACTTTCCATTTGGGGGTCAGACTAAAGTTTACTCCGGTACTCAACGATTGCGTGACACTCGAAGTATCTTTCCCGCGTGAATAAAATCTGTTTAATGTCAAAGTATAATTGTAGTGAATGGATATGGGTATATTAAAATCCACATATCCCAAAGGCGTCCCAAAAACCTGATCCTGCAAATAGTAACCGTCCACATTCATCAAATCATCCTGAGGAAGCCCAAGTCTCGGATCAAACTGATCTCCAATGGTTTGCCTTCCATCTCTGCTTTTAGACTGCCAGGAACCGCTCACATTAATGCTCAAATTCTTAAGTCTGAGCCAATTTCCGCCATGTGCAATTCCCAATTTTGGTGTACGTCGATTTTTATCCTTGTCATAAATGTAAGGATCGAGTGTTCCACTGACATTCAGAGAGAGGTACTGTGAAATTCTGTTATTTGCACGAAACCGGATATCAGACATTTGAAATGAATCTGCAATAAAATTGTAAGACCCCGAAAATGTCAGATTATCCAAAATCGGAATTTTCTTTTCTCCCTTTATTGTGTCTTTTGGAGCACGCACCTTGATTTCTATATTATTTTCCAGGTTAAAACCAATACTTCCGACCGCTCCGCGTGACGCAGTACCGTATATACCTTTGGAAAATCTGCTGTATTCAGCTGTTTCTCCGGTAGGTCTGATTTGAACTTCGTCATAATATCCCCACTTATACTTTCCAAAATCCGGGCGGTAAGAAAATGTAACTCTTGGCGTGACAACATGCCGGATGGCTTTGAGCTTACCTTTTTTAAACTGAAACATTCCGTAAAGCTTGGTCCCAAGACTTGCATTTAGTCCAAAATCCCGGACAGATTTAAACCCTCGTTTTGTAACATCTTCCACATAAAAAGTATCGCTGGTTTCATGATATACTCTATCTATGTAACTGAAATACCACCTTTCGGTATAATCCATTCCGGTTGAAAGATTTAGTGCCTTCCCTAAAGAAAAGCTTCCGCTAAACGGTATCGTATGTCTGATACCGTTCCTCATATCCCGAAAAGTTTCTTTTTTGAAAAGTAACGAGTCTTTCGTGTTGATTTGATTTTGCATATCCATAGAATATGAAAAACCTATGTTTTCATACCATTTTTTTCCTCCGGTCGCCACTTTTCTTTGAAACGGATGTATTCTCGACACTGAAAAGTTAAACTGAGGCAATTGAAGAGTGATATCTTTTGTCTGGGTATTTTGGCTGTGATTGGCACTCACACTTAATCTGAAAGGTTTGCCCGGCCACCATTTTTGGTACGCCACCGAAGAACGGTATGTATTATTTAAAAAAGTTTCGGCATTCGATACGTTAAACTGGTGGTACATACTGGTACCGGCATAGATACTGGCACTAAAATTTCCATTAAACAGATTTTTGGGGTCCAATCTGAAGCTGGAATTAATAAAAAACTCCCGGCTGGGCTTGGTAAAGGAAGAAGACCTTCGCTCCGACTGCTGCAGGCTGGTAAAAGAAAGGTTGATATTACCCGAATAACGGTATTTCTTTAAGAAATCAAAATTATTGCTGATCCCCCAACTTCCGAGAGAATAGACATCTCCGGTTACCGTCATACTCGCATAGTCATTAATAGCCCAAAAATAACCGAGTCCTCTTAAATAAAATCCCAGCTGTTCTGTCTCTCCATATTGAGGCATCATCAATCCTGTATTTCTTTTTTTGAGCATAGGAAAAACTCCGTAAGGTATAAAAAGAGGCGTTCGCACATCTTCTATCACAAGATTGGCCGGCTTGCCGACAATTATTTTGTCATTGATAATTTTTGCCTTTCCGATTTCAATATAATAATGCGGGTGGTCATATTCGCAGGAAGTATAACGGACACTTCGTCCAAAATAAACATCCTCAGAAATATTTTTTATTTCGGTTGAATGCAAAAATCCTTCGTTTTGCTTGGTCACTGCGCCGATGCTCTTCCCTTTCTTTGACTTAAAATTAAACCTGAGATTATCTGCCTGAAAAATATTTTCCTTCTGATTAAATTCCGGCTTGTGCGTTTTTTGACCAGTCGAATCCACACCCCATCTCGCCTCAACTTCCTGTGTATCCCAATTAAAAATAATCAGTCCTCCCCTGACTGTAATATCCTGATATACGACTGAAGCATCTCCATAGAGATAAATTTTCTTTTGATCTAAATCATAGATTATAGAATCCGAAGCAAAATAATCTATGGGAGCCTCCATGGTATCTTGGCCAAATTCTATAATCGGCATAGAAACTTCGTCCGGAATTCTTCCCTTTAAAATGGTTTCTTTATCGTTCTCAAAATTAATTGCTTCTGAAAGATTGTTTAAATTAGCTTCGGCATTAAATTTGGACGGCTCTTTATTAGTGAAGTCAATATCAGTTTGCCCCGGAGCTTGTACCGAAAAGCAAATTAATATGCACAACACTAAAAGAATTCGAACTAATTTAGTCGGATTTTTCAAGCAATAAGAAATTATAAACTTAGTTATTTAAACACCATTAAACAGACAAAATTATGGTTATTACCATAAATCTTAGAAAAAATATCCTTTATCTGCTCACAACGCTGTTAATATCTGCGGTTTTCAATCTTTCATACGTTAATGCGCAAGGGTACAAAGTACAGACAGTCGTATTAGATGCCGGACACGGAGGGCACGACCCCGGTGCAAAAGGCCCCGGAGGAGCATATGAAAAATATGTATCGCTAAAAGTCATTTTGCTCTTAGGAGAGAAAATAGAAAAAGCATATAAAGATGTCAAGGTGATTTATACCAGAAAAACAGATGTATTTATTCCTTTGCATGAACGAGCCGCTATTGCCAACAGAAATAATGCCGACCTTTTTATCAGCGTACATTGTAATTCTGCCGCAAACAGAACCGCATACGGCACAGAAACTTATGTATTGGGGCAGCATAGAACCGACGATCAGTTTGAAGTGGCAAAAAGAGAAAACTCCGTAATCGCTCTGGAAAAAGACACCGAAGACATGTACGGGGGCTATGACCCTAATGCTCCGGAAACCATGATACTTATCTCGCTCAACCTCAATGCATTTCTGGAACAAAGCATGTCTTTTGCCGATAAAGTACAACATCACTACACCCAATCTCTAAAAAGGAATAACCGCGGGGTCAAACAGGCCGGCTTTGCTGTATTATACCGTACAACCATGCCGAGCGTACTGACAGAAATAGGATTTATTTCCAATCCGGAAGAAGAACGTTACCTCGCTTCAACGAAAGGTCAGGAAGAAATTGCAGAAGCTTTATTCCAATCCTTTAAAAAGTACAAAGAGACAATGGAAGGTTCAAAAGGCAGTACAATTATCAGTTCAGTCATACCTGCACAGGAAACTGTCCAAAACACAAATCAGGATGAGAATGAGAAAGTCCGGGAACCCGAAGCAGCCCCAATTTCCACAACAGAAAAAACCGAAGCTGTAAAAAACAAGACTGAATATTCCAATAAAGACTTAGTTTTCAGAGTACAGATAGCAGTTACAAGTAAATTAATTGACACCCGAAAATCGCCTTATAACAAGTTCAAAAACATCAACTATGAGAAGCAGAACAACCTGTTTAAATACATGGTAGGATATTTTGACAATTATCAAAACGCACAAAAAGAACTCAACTTCATTCGTAAACAGGGATTTAATGATGCCTTTATAGTTGTATATCAACAAGGAAAAAGATTAAGCTCCTCTGAAGCAAAAATCTATTTGCAATAATTTGAAAACCACTATATTTGGTGATAAAATTAAAGAGCTTTGAAAATTAGACATGAGGTTACTGTTGGTGCAATGACAATTTTGGGAATTGTTTTCATGATTTTGGGTTATAATTATTTAAAAGGCAACGACGTTTTCAGCAGGACCAGTATCTTCAAAATTAATTTTAAAAATACGACTGGTTTATATAAAGCCAATTCAGTCGTAATTAACGGATTAGAAGTAGGTCGGGTAAAAGATATCGCTCTGGCCAATGACGGAGTCAATACAGTAATCGTTTCCATAGCGCTTCCCGAAAGAATGCAAATCCCCGATGACAGTAAATTTACTATTGAAAACTTAGACCTGTTGGGAAAAAAAGCTGTGTCTATCAAAGTGGGAGAAAGCAAAAACTCCCTGGAAAGAGATGTAATATATCAGGGGGAGTCTATTGATGATCTCTTTAGTGCCATTAATGACCAAATCACTCCGATAGCAGAAAAAACAGACAGACTTTTGAGTTCTCTGGATACGATGATAAATGACGTTCACCTCGCTATTGGAAAAGGCGAAAACAGTGCGCTAAAACAAACTATGAACAGTGTAACGGAGGCACTTCACCATGCCAATCAGGTATTGTCAGACATCTCAGGAGTTTTTGCGAATGAAAAAGGAAATATTGAAAACATCATTCAAAATGCCGACAGCATCATGCTCAGCATGAAAGTTATCACTGCGAATATTGCAAGTAATAATGAAAATATCGACAGCATACTAAGTAATTTTACTGCACTGTCCGGAAAACTGGCAGAAGCCGATATTGAAAAAATAATAAATTCGGCCAAAAGCACGCTTGAAGAAATATCCACGCTCCTTGCGACAATAAATGAGGGCAAGGGAACTTTAGGCAAATTAGTAAAAGACGAGAATTTATACTTCTCCATTGACAGCACCATAAATTCACTTAATGCCCTGCTGACGGATTTAAAAGCGAATCCGAAGCGTTATGTAAGTTTCTCTCTGATAGAACGCAAAAACAAGTAATAAAAGGTAAATGCCATCAAAAAGCTGATTCAATACGGATTGTTTTTTTGTCGAGTTTTTTTTCTTACACTACTCTTCTCCGGCATTTTACACACGAAGGTTTCGGCTCAAACCGGCACTTTGCCCATAGACCCGCTGACTACCATACCTAAACAGGAATATCAGGATGAAAGCAAATCTCCGGGCAGAAGAATAGAAATTATTCATGCCGAATATCTGGAGCAGGAAACCGATCCGGCAAGTGATTTGGTAAAAAGGAAGCTGATAGATCGAGTTCGATTGCGACACGAGGGAGCCTATATGGTATGTGACAGTGCTATCCTTTTTCCTCAAAGGAATTATCTTGAAGCATTTGGGCGTATTAGAATTACAAAAGGCGACAGCGTAGATATACGCTCTAATTTTTTAACCTATCACGGAGATACCAAACTTGCAGTCTTAGAGAAAAATGTAGAGCTACGGGATAGAAAATCTATTCTGAGAGCTCCAAAAATGACTTACGAAATAGATAAAGATATCGGACATTTTTGGGATCACGGTGAACTTACCTCGGACTCGACAGTACTCACCAGTAAGAGCGGCACATATTATCAGAAGGAAGGTTATACCATCTTCAGAGACAATGTAATACTCAAAAGCCCGGATTACATCATGTACGCCGACTCAATGAAATATGATTCAGAAGCAAAAATTGTAAACTTTATAACAGAAACCACTATTATTTCGGATAAAGACACTATTTATACAAAAGACGGCTATTACGATACTGAAAAAAACATTGCTGTACTCAAAGGAAGGCCTCTTATAAAAAACGGCGTACACAACTCCCTCCAGTCTGATATCTTAGATTACGACAAAGGAAAAGGCACGGGTCTGGCAACCGGAAATGTCATTTCAAGAAACTCCAAAGAAGACATTACTCTACTTGCCAACCAGGTATTATACATAGACAGCGTGCAATATACCAAAGCCACGAACAACCCACTTCTGATTAAATATGAGAAAAAAGACACCCTCTACATCAGTGCAGACACTCTGATAAACTATACCATTCCCGTGGCGAAGGCACAAACAACAGATTCCCTGACAGTGTCGCATGAAGATAGTTGCCACAAACACCTGACAGTGCTATACTGCTTAATGGATAAAAAAAATCTTTCTCTGTCCGTTTTTCAAAACCCCATTTTATTTGAAATAATTCTGACCGGGATTAGTTCGGGAGACAGTATCGTAAAAGACGAAGAAACTGATATCGCAGATTCTGTAAAAACAGAACCCAAATCAGGAGATTCTACACTATACTCCATACAAACGAATGCAGATTCAATCAGTACGGAAACTGACAGTGTAAAAATTTTTAACGGCTATCCGAATGTAAAAATGATAAGAGGAGGCTTATCCGGAATTTGTGACTCACTTTATTTTAGTGGTACAGATTCAATTTTCAGGCTCTACTACAATCCGGTTCTTTGGATGGATAGTACACAACTCAAGGCAGATTCTATTTATATTTTCATGAAAAATGATAATGCTGAAAAGATAATTCTTTATAACAATGCAATTATTATAAATGAAGATACCAATGGGGTCTTTAATCAAATCTCAGGAAAAGAAATCATTGGCTGGCTCAATGAGGGCAAATTAAGAGAAGTCAGCGTAGATGCACAGGCTGAAAGTATTTATTTTCTAAAAAACGACAGCAATCAGTATCTCGGAGGCAATCACGCCATAGGAGCCAAAATATTCATCCATTTTAATGAGGATAATAAAATCAGCAGGATTAAAATCATAAACTCTCCTGAGGCCACATTCACTCCTGTTCAACTGATTGATTTTACGTCATTCCGACTTCCGGGATTTTCATGGTTTTGGTCATACAGACCCAAGGACAAATGGGATGTAATCAGAGACTCCGTTCAATACAGAAATTATCTCGTTGAGTATCATAAAGAACCCGACACGACTGACTCTCTCCTCCATCACATCATTCAGACAGACTCAACTGACTCAAAAGAGCAGACTGAAATTGAGCAAAATGAGATTTTGGTACTACCTGTAAAAGAAAATAATAGCCCAGATCAAAATACACTACCGCCCGCAGATACCGACACGATTTTATCCCCAGATAAGAAAAGCGGTAAAAAAAGGAAAAAACGAAAATAGTTTAGTCTAAGATTTCAGAGCAAAAATTCCTCCTATCGCAAACAGAGCAGTATATGCCTGCCAAGGTTGTCCCGCGGCCACGAGAATACAGGCTCCTATCACACAGGTGCCGGCAAAAATCATATACTTCATAGAGTTTAAAGGAGACACTTTTTCTTCTTTTTTCTCAAAAAGTTCTATTTCCAGTCTCTTAAACATTTCCACTAAAACGAGTGGAGATCTGGAAATTACATCTAATACCTCCGGGGCATTTTGCAAAGTGGTTTTGGCAAGTTCCAAAGGATTGACTTCATTCAGCAACAACTTTCGTATCGGTTTTTTCGTAACCTTGGCAATATCTAATCCCGGCAGAATTACGTTGCCCACTCCTTCAAAAGTAATAATTGCTTTAACCATCAAAACCAACTCTAACGGAAAGTACATTCTGTATTTGGCTCCGAGCACGACTGACTCAAAAATCAGCAAGGCAAGCGAAAAGTCATTAAAATTTGGATTTCTCACCCAACGCATTCCAATATCCACGAACTCTTTTCTAAATCCGTCAGGGTCTCCGCCTTTGCCCGGCCGTGCTACCATAGCAAGGTATCTGGCAGCCGATTTCGGGTCTCCCATTACTAAGGAGTTAAAGTAATAAAGCATACTCTTTCGGGTCGTTTCTTCAAATCGCCCTACCATGCCTAAATCAATAAACCCAGTTTTAACTTCTCCTTCCTCATCCAATATAATCAACAGATTGCCCGGGTGCAGGTCAGCATGAAAGAATCCGTCGCTGTATAACATTTGTATAATAGCAAAAGCGCCGAGTTCTACAGCTCTTTCACTTTGTTCTTTAGTTAATATTTTGGCACATTCTTCATCAGGCTTCATACCCTTCAGGAACTCCATTATCAATACATCACTTGTGCTGTATTCGCGATAAATTTTGGGGAAAATAATATCCGGGCTTTTAACGAAATTCGCTGCAAAAGCTTCGGCATTATCGGCCTCTAAAATGAAATTGACTTCTTTATTGGTATAATCAGTAAATTCAGTAAACATATTTTTGGGCTGCAATTCCGGTAAAAACAGCTCTAAAAATGAACCGGTCGCCCGAATGATTTTACTGTCCGTCTGAATAAGCTGTCTCGTGCCCGGTTTTAAAAGTTTGATGACAACTTCTTCTCCTGTTTTTAATGTAGCCCTATGCGCCTGAGCTATTGATGCCGAACCTAAAGGATTTCTCTGTATTTCAGCAAATACCTGATTGATTGGTTGTTTTATCTGTTCTTCTACCAATTCCACATAACGTTCATACTTAAGCGCGGGAAGAGTATCCAAAAGTTTTTTAAGCTCATCCGTAATTTCTTTGGGGAGAATATCTTCCCTCAGTGACATAATTTGCCCTAGCTTAATATAGGTCGCCCCCAACATTTCTAATCTTCTGCGAAGCTGTACTGCAAAGGGTTGCTTAATTAGCTTTTTATTTAAGAAAGGCCAATGCAGCCAAAGAAAAATTCTAAGTAAAAAGAAACGAAACTTGGGTTTGGCTCCGGTTTCTTTTCGATGTCTCAAAAATGCGAATCCGCCGCCTAATGCAAGTGCGGATAAATGTGCCTGAGTAATCAGATACCGGACAAACAGCGAACTCGGTTTTTTCTCAATATACTCTTCATACTCTCTGTTTTCCTGCTGATAATTGGAATATTTAGAATTTTCGTTTGTTAAATTAGACATATTATCAAATTGGTGAATTTAATTGCGTAAAATTATGCAATTATATCAAAATACTCTAACAATTTAGTAACAATAAAAAAAGATTAAGTGATTCGTTCATACGGGCATATTTTATCTAATTAAAGTGATATTTCCCTTTGAAAAATATTGCTTTTTATCTTCGCAAATCACGGTGAGATAATAGGCATACGTACCACTTTCCGCTGCCCTGCCTTTGTAAGTTCCGTCCCAACCTTTTTCAACATTATTGCTTTCAAAAACTTTTTCTCCCCAACGATTATAGACAGCCACAACTATTTCAACTGGTATCTCTGTTCTTATTTGCCAAATATCATTCACTCCGTCATTGTTTGGAGTAAAAGCAGTAGGGATAAAAATATATTCTTCACTACATCTGTTCTCCGACACTTCCACCAAAATAGTATCAGTGGTTATACATCCGTTTTCACTCGTTGCAACCAATATAAATTCGGTAGTCTCATCGGGTATTGCAACTGTCTGAGGCTGAAAAGGAGATTCCGGAATTTCAGACGGGTACCATATGTAAGAGTGTAAATCATCAGGAACCGCACTCAGTATTGTGGAACCGCCTTTTGCAACAGACGGAGGATCAGCAAAGGCTTTCACATGTAATTGATCTAAAATTAATGGAACCACACCTTCTATCACACAGTCTTCTCCATAGTATATACTGTAAAATATTTCTGAATTTTCCTCCGGTGTAAATTCAAACTTATCTGTATTGACTAAAGTGTCCCCTGTACTTAACACGACAGTATAGTTAAAATCCGTTTCTATACCTAAGCTTAAAATTTCAGTATCCGTACCTTCGCAAATCACAATTTCCTCGGATGAAACTGATAACGGAGCTGATGTGTTAAATAAATACTCTATGGTATCATTACAGAAATCTTCCTGTGATATGACGAGCTGATAGCTGTACAAGGAATCATATTGCAAATTAAAACTTAAATTTTCTTCCTCTAGTGTTTCGTTATCCCAAATCCAACTAATAGAAATATCCGGATTGTCAGAACCGGCACTCAATTTCAGCTCCGGATAATCACAGTGCAAAATCGTTTCATTGGATATTTGCACCTTTTCAATTAAATCACAAATAATAAATTCTATGAAAATAGAATCTTTCACCTGACACATAGTTCTGGCATCAATTGCTGTTAAATATACCCATTGACTATGATCAATCTGAACAGATGCCTGAGAACCGGATGTGGACGGCATGTAACCATCAGCCTCCCATAAATAGATAAAATCTGATGATGCATTTGAAGCTGATACAGTAATAAACTTAGGCACGAAAATTAATTTTTCAGACGCAATGATATGTACATCAGGGATTTGCGCCACTGTGATATTTATAGCACCTGAATATTTACAGCCATTCACCGTAGAGATTTCAAAATTTACTGTCTCAGATTCCTTTGGGCTGTACGTCAATTCTGTTTCCTTAGAATAGACCGGTGGCTTTGTCTGCCAAAACACATTATTAACCATATTCTCAGGCTGTGTGGTAATCTGAAGAAATGCATTTTCACCACTGCAGACCACAACATCTTCTGTATTAAATGAGAACACTTCTTCCTGCAATACAATGGTTTTAGTCGCGGTATCTGCACAACCGGTTATATTTTTGGCAATTAGGGTGACATTGTATGTTCCATAATCCGAAAATTCATGACTCACATCATCGGTATCATAGGAATTTCCATCATCAAAAATCCACTGATAGGAATCTGCTCCTTCTGACTGGTTGTGGAATTCTACTTCTAAGCTGTTGCAAATTGTATCATAACTGAAGAATGATGCTACAGAAATCTTACCGCATTCTGCCACATTAAACTGAAAATCTCTTTTTGTAACTGATATCATTTCCCCATCTCTGTATTCTTCCGCACAAACACCTACCACGTATTGTCCTATTTTAGTCGGATGTCCCGTAAGCAGTCCGGTTTTGTTATCAATAGATAAAGGATATTCACCACCCATTACATCTTCCAAAGAATAAGGATAACGAAACCTCACATCCGCAAAAGGCAGTGCGTCCTGATTGTATCCATTGTATGCCGGACTCAAAGGAGTCAGCGCATCTGTAGGCATACAAAGCTTATATACCAATGAATCACCGTCCACATCTGTCGCACTGTGATCAAAAACAAGTGGGTGATTTGCACAAATTGCTACCGGAGGATAAACTTTAAAAACCGGATTGGAGTTTTCAATCAGATTTAAAGAAGGAATATATGCGTGTAAGTTCATACCGGAGTCTCCGGGATCATTGCTTTTGTCGTCTATAATATTGACAATACTTCTGTTTCGGCAACATCTTTGATACGAAAGATGATAACCGCTTTCATTACGCGGCAATTCACCCACAAAAGAATATATTTTCTTCTCCACACAGACATTTGGAGGTGCCACGTAACACTCATTGTCCATTTCAATGGTAAGATTAGTTTCAGGTTCGCCTACAACGGGGAAATATCCCCGAAAATTTCCATCCCCATCATATACCAAGACATAAGCAGGATAATCATACTCAGCCTCTCCAAGATAACAATCTCTATAAACAGTCAGATTAATCAAGTATTCTTCATTGCCCAAATATTCATAATTCATTTCCCCGCCAACGAGGTGTGTAGCATGAATAGGAAAAATAGAGATTATTAACACACTCAATATGACAAGTTTATATAAGTTTACTACCTTAGTCATAATTTTCCAATCAGGTTTAAATATATTAATGTAAACATGAACAGATATAAATATCTAACTTTTTTATTAATAACAATAATTTTTTATTCCTGTCAAGACAATAATCAAAAAGTACCGGAAAACAATGAATTTTCCTACTTGGAGACGTCCGTCACCGGAATCGACGAGGAAAGAGACTCAATAGAATCTGAGACAGAACCCGGAACCTATGATTGTGAACCAATACATACAGAATTAATCGGAAATATATTGATTAAAAACATCGGCAATGGTCAGTTCCCAATATTGAAACTGACCAAACCTTTCGAGCTTTCCTGCAGCAATGACATTAAGATAAACGGTGAAACAGTAATCTTAAAATCTAACGAAAATATAAACTTCGAACAGTATCTCGGCGGAACTGCAATAGCGGTCGGTGAAATCGGTCTAAACTCAGATTTAAATTCCGACATTCAATTGGAAATGGATGTGATTCGTATAGAAGTGGCAAAAGGTATTGTAAATTAAGAATTGAACTTTCATACATTTGCAGTCCAACAGAATATCATGTCGGATATAAAGAAAGAAATCAGTAAAAGAAAGACCTTTGCCATAATCAGCCACCCGGACGCCGGAAAAACTACACTGACCGAAAAGTTTTTACTTTTTGGCGGGGCGATACAAACAGCAGGTGCCGTCAAATCAAATAAAATTAAAAAGGGAGCGACCTCAGACTTCATGGAAATTGAGCGGCAAAGAGGTATCTCTGTGGCTACTTCTGTAATGACTTTTGAGTACAAAAACAGGCTCATAAATATTTTAGACACTCCCGGCCATAAAGACTTTGCGGAAGACACTTACCGAACACTTACAGCTGTGGACAGTGTAATCTTAGTAGTGGATAGTGTAAAAGGGGTAGAACCGCAAACTGAAAAACTGATGGAGGTATGCAGTATGCGTAAAACCCCCGTGATTGTTTTTATCAATAAATTAGACCGGGACGGGCAAGACCCTTTTATACTGATAGATGAAATAGAAAATAAGCTGAAAATTCAACTCAGGCCGCTTAGTTGGCCTATCAACAAAGGTCCTTTTTTTAAGGGCATTTATAATATTTATGATCACCAGCTCAACCTTTTCCATCCGGGGACAAAAGCAGCTGAAGAAGATATAATTACCATAAAAGACCTGAATTATGAAGTGCTGGAAAAACACATTGGTAAGGATGCCACGCAATTATGCGATGATATTGAATTGATTGAAGGCGTGTACGGAGAATTTGACGAAGAAGAATATCTTGCCGGCGATACTGCTCCGGTATTTTTTGGCAGTGCTATCAACAATTTTGGTGTACAGGAGCTTTTAGACACTTTCATCAGAATAGCCCCTACTCCACGGTCCAGAATGACAGAAACAAGAGAGGTCACGCCGACAGAAACTAACTTCTCCGGTTTTATATTTAAAATTCACGCCAATATTGATCCCAATCACCGAAACAGGATCGCATTTTTAAGAGTATGTTCAGGAAAATTTGAGCGAAATAAATTTTACACCCATACCAGACTGCAAAAGAATTTACGATTCAGTAACCCCGCTACTTTTATGGCAGACCATAAAAAAATCGTAGAAGAAGCATTCCCGGGAGATGTAATCGGTTTATACGATTCAGGAAATTTCAAAATCGGAGACGCATTAACTGATGGAGAAAATTTAAAATTCACCGGAATTCCAAGCTTTTCACCTGAAATTTTCAAAGAGTTAATCAACAGAGACCCTATGAAAACCAAACAATTGGATAAAGGGATACGACAGCTCACTGAAGAAGGGGTGGCACAGCTTTTTACAATTACATCCAACAATACTAAAATTATAGGTACCGTAGGAGAACTGCAGTTTGATGTCATTCAGTACAGATTGCTTCACGAATACGGAGCATCCTGTGCCTTCAAGCCTGTTCAATATCACAAAGCAGTTTGGATTACATCTGAAGACTCGTCCAAACTCAAAGAATTTATGCGTATAAAAGCCAGCTATTTAGCGTTGGACAAAGATGAAAAACCGGTTTTTCTTGCCACATCCGAATGGATTTTAAATCAAACGATTCAGGAATATCCGAATATACAATTTCATTCTACTTCAGAATTTTAAACGACAAAATATGACAGCCCAAACAAACGAAAGAGTAAAGTTGGTATCTCAAATGATAGGAATAGACCCCAAGTTTTGGCCTTACCCCATTCCGAGAAACTTCAAAATGGCCCTTACAGAAATAAGTGTGGGACGTGCAGTATTTAAAGTAACTGTAAAAGAAGACTGGCTCAATCCACTTAAAATTTTGCACGGTGGCATCATAGTTACATTAATGGATGAAGCAATGGGTATGGCAATGTACACGCTTAATAAAGCACATAGGTACGCTACCATTAATCTAAATGCGGATTTTTTTAAAAGTGTAAAAGCAGGAGAAGATATCTTTGTAATCGGCGAAGTGGAAAAGGACGGAACTCAGGTTATTCACATTAAAGCTCATATTCAAACGACAGAAGGTAAAATAATTGCCAAAACAACCTCCAATTTTGTTATCTACTCTAAAAAAGCTTAAGCATTAACAATCATTAAGTAAAATAATCCCCTTCATACAGGTTTGCCCTATATTTTTGAAACTTGTATGAAGTCTGATTCAAATATCATTTCACCGTATATAGTCCTATTTGCTCTGCTCCTGCATACTTTTAATTTATATGCACAGAAAAGTGATACAGAATCTGACCTTATTGTAACTCATACACACGAAAACATCAATAGCGACGGGACACCGCACGTCACGATTATCAACCTGAAAAATCAGGATAATGTTATTGAACTCATAGATTCTATCTTAGACGCAAAAAATCTCAGCTCAGAAAATTTACAACAACGTATTCGAATCCAGTTTGACTCAGATTCAAGTACGGACAAGATGGACAGTCTTATAAGCTTTTTCAATAATCCGGATTTCCCGAGCTTAAATAAAAGGAAAGTTGCCTTAGGCGTCATGATATACGAAAACAATGAATCACAAAATCTCAAATACGACCACCCGCTTATTTCCAACGTAATTCCAAATTCACCGGCAGAAAAAGCCGGCTTAAAAAAATCAGATGTTTTATATAAGTTAGATCACATCATTGTATCAGATTTGGCCGATATAGTAGATATTATCAGGAAAAAATCAGATGGAGACACGCTAAGTATTTTTTATATCAGAAACGCAGATACTCTTTATACCGAAGCACAGTTGAGAACAATCCAAAAGAACAATAAATGGTATAGCCTTTTACAAAAGGAAGTTTTTGATAAAGAGAATTGCAAACCCAAGACTTCTCCTTTCTGCAAAAAAATTATGATTCAAAAAGGCGGCCCCAAGTTAGGAGTACAAATCAGAGATTTGGATGCTAAAGCCAGAAAAGCTTTAAAAGCTAAAAAAGGTGGTGTACTAATTACAAAAGTAATAGAACACTCTGCTGCCGATAAAATGGGACTTCAAGTTCACGATGTGATTACATCTGTAAATGGAACCGAAACCCTGAATGCTACCGAACTGAAAAGCTTAATCGAATCTTTTTCAGATTCACAGCCGATTAAATTAAAATACATACGATACGGCAAAAAGAAAACAGCAGAAGGAGTATTGGAAGAGTTTAGTCAGACATGGGATGACAACCCCAATAACATAATTGATTTATCCAGATTGTTTAAGGAATAAATCCGTTATACTTCCAAAGTCAAATTATCCGTAAAAGACTTATCAAAACGGACAGTAGCTTTCAGGCTGTACAGTATTCCAAACAATCCTAAGAATGCACGGTGTAAATATATCGCATGCTTTGAACCACGCGCCGAATTATCTCCTTTAAGGTCTTTATTGCCACTCAATTCCAATCCAAAGTTCTGTAAATCAAGATTGTACTGCTCATCGCCAAAATCAAAACAATCGGTTCTGAGTGGTCTGGATATAATCTCAATACTTTGGTTGGTGATATCCCAATACAGCTTTTGTTCTTCATCTGTATCTTCCTCTCTCAGAAAATCCAGTTTTAGAAAAACTTTTCTCAATGCATCCGAATCGTTCAGCACATCCTCTCTCACCAACGAAAAATAATTCTCATAAAAGTTTTCGGGCAGTTGCTTGGCACAGCCAAAATCCAATACTCCGAGTTTTAAGTCATCCGTTACCACAAAGTTTCCCGGATGAAGGTCAGCGTGAAATTTTCGGTAATGATGCACCTGATCCCAGAAAAAATCGACAAGAGCCTGTCCAATAATATTGCGTTTATTCTGATCCTTTTCCTGCTCTATAAAATCTCTCAGCAGTGTACCTTCCAACCATTCCATAGTGAGTATCCTCTCGGAAGAAAGTTCGGGATAAAATTTGGGGATGACAATTCTTTCATGTCGCTTCGAGATTTCGATTGCCTCCTGCCCATTCTGCAATTCTTTTACATAATCCGTTTCTTCTACTAATCTGTCCACTATTTCATCCACATACGGTTGTACAGCCGCCGCCGATACTCCCATATATTTCAGTACAAATGGTTTAACCATATTGACATCAGAATAAATACTGTCCGCAACACCGGGATACTGAATCTTTACAGCGAGCTTTTTTCCATCCTTTTTTGCTTCATGTACCTGGCCGATGGAAGCTGCTGCCACTGCCTGAGGATTGAAATCATCAAACAAATCCTGTGGAGATTTTCCGGTGTATTTTCTAAAAGTATTCATGACCAAAGGTGCCGACAGCCTCATTGCATTATTTTGTGCAGATGCCAATTTTTCGGCATAAGCCTTGGGAAGTATTCCGGTATCTACACTGAGCATTTGAGCTATTTTAAGGGCTGTACCTTTAAGTTGCGACAACACATTAAAAATTTCTTCCGCATTTTTTCGGTCCAGTTCTTCTTTATTTCCCCTGCCGAAAGCTTTTTTAGTGTAATGTGCGGCATAGTTTCCACCCATTTTGATTCCGGCTTTAAAGAATTTGGAAGCTCTTGCAACCTTTCCGGTAGGAATTTTATTTTGTGTTGTCATTAAAGTTCTGCTTTATTAAAAATTGTATTAAATCAACTGCGCTGTCTATTGCATTAGGCGCCAAAGTATCAAAAAGCAAATTCACCCATTTCTCCACTGCTACATCTGTTTGCTCTTTGTTTTGGCTGGTATCCTTCGACCAAAAAGACAAAATAGAAACCAAAGTTATCCAAAAAAGAGTCGGATAAATTCTGTTCAAATAGATTCGTTTATGAATTTCGCCCCTATCCTGTCCTTCCTCTATCAGAATTTTAACAAAAGAAAGGTACTCTTGTTTGAAATTTTCTAATATTTTTTGGTTCAACCAGTTATAGGCACGAGGAAACTGTAATTCTATCAAAGTTTCATCCGAATTAATGTTTTGAATCAGCGTAAACACATAAGCAAGCATTTTCTCCCGCGCTATGTACTCTTCAAAAGCGGTATCTTCAACACAATATTGTAATGTGTGTTCTGCATATCTTTTCCATATCTCAGTTTCTATTTCCCGAAGCGAATTCAGAGTAGTAGGACTGCCGACAATATCTTCCAATGAACGGGGAAGTCTTTGATGTACCTGCACAAAGTTTTTGTATGAATCTAACACTGACATATTCTAAATTGCATTATCTTTCAAAAGAATCACAAATTTAAAGCATTAACTTATATAAGTCATAGTATAAAGTTATTTTTGCTCATTAACGTGGTTTAAAATGGTTCTTATTACAGAATTAAGAGAAAAGTTTATTCAATATTTGGAAAGTCAAAAATTCACACAATTTCCAAGAGAGTTATACGAGCCAAATAATTATTTCTTAAGCATAGGCGGTAAAAGAATGCGGCCAGTTCTAGTTCTTCTCGGAACACATTTATATAATAAAAATTACAATCAGGCCCTTCCTGCTGCTATTGCCATTGAATATTTTCACAATTTCTCTCTGATTCACGATGACATTATGGACGAAGCTCCTCTGAGAAGAGGGCAGCCTACTGTACACAAAAAATACAACAACAATACAGCTATTCTATCGGGAGACGCCCTGTTAGTATATGCATATAAATATCTGTCTTTGGTACCCGAGGAAAACTTTAAAGATGTATTCGATATTTTCAATAATACGGCTATCGAAGTATGTGAAGGGCAGCAACTCGACATGAATTTTGAGACTCAGCCCAAGGTGTCCAAAGAAGACTATATCAAAATGATTACCCAGAAAACATCTGTTGTACTCGCTGCAGGATTAAAAATTGGAGCTCTAATCGGACAGGCAGATCGAAAAGATGCCGATTTGTTGTACCAATATGCTCTCAATCTTGGTATTGCTTTTCAAATTCAGGACGATATTTTAGACTGCTACGGAGAAGAAAGCCTTGTAGGCAAGCAGTTGGGAGGAGATATTATTCAAAACAAAAAAACGATTCTCCTGATAAAAGCACTTGAAGAAACTGCCGCACATCAGGATTCCTCTTTAGAGGATATTGTAGCTCAAACGAGCTTTGACAGTATTGATAAAGTTAAAAAAGTACTGAAAATTTATGACGAGTACTCTATTCGGGAATCTGTCGAAGAAATGAAGAAGTACTATATACAGGCCGCTCTAAATTATTTGGAGCAAACCAGTCTGTCCGAAGAAAAAAAGCACACTCTTGAATACCTTGCCGACTATTTGGTCAAAAGGAATTATTAACGCTCTTGTACGACTCAGGCAATACCGCCTCAACCCTTCTGTATTTTAGAAACGCCATAATTACGTTTACAGCTTATCGAAATTGCGGAATCCTGAAAAATTAGCCACATAAAAAAGAGGTTGTCTCTTCAGACAACCCCACTTTTATTAAACCTAAAATAAATTATGATTTTATCAGCTCTTCCCGCTTAAAATTTTTTCTTTCCACAATAAATAACCCAAAATCAATGTACATACAGATATAAAAAATGGCCAAAACAGACCAACTTTTGATAATGAAACTGTTCCCTCATTGTAATCAAAATGAGCTGAACTGTTCATAAAGAAGAATGTATTAAACAGAATAACTCCCAAGCTTAAAATTATAATGGCTACACCCCACGCTCTTGAAATCATAGTTTGATATATTTTGTTCAAAAATAAACAATTCATACACACTACTACAATAAAAACCTGAAATTTTACAATAAATTATTTCTGACCTCCGAAAAGCATATAATTTAGATCCAATCTATTACTTTCCTACAGCTTAGCAACTTCAGGACTGTCCCTGTAATACCCTAAAACTTTCAGCATACTCTCTGCCGATTGTTCTTCATTATAGACATAATGAAAGAGCTTGCCGTTTTCATCCCTATTAATCACAATATGTTTTGGCCCGGGTATCAGACAATGTTTAGTGCCGCCATATCCACTAATAGAATCCTGATAAGCACCGGTATGGAAAAAACCTATATACAGGCTTTGCTCCCCAATTATTTTAGGCATATATACCTGATTGATGTGCACTTCCGAGTTGTAATAATCCGACACATCGCAGCTTAACCCTCCAATAATTGTCCTTTGATAAGTCTGATGCCAATTGTTAATAGGCAACAGGATAAAACGCTGATTTAGCCCCCATGCATCCGGAAGCGTAGTCATCAGAGAGCCGTTTATCATATACCAAAGCTCAGAATCATTCTGCTTTTTTTGTCCTATGACTTCAAAAATCACTGCACCGGACTCCCCTACTGTAAAATTGCCAAACTCAGTATAAATATTCGGATGATCTATTTCTGCCTGATTACAAAAAGTTTTGATTTTATTGACAATTTCTTCGACAAGATATGACTGATCAAATTTAGCTCCGAGTGAATACCTGATTGGCATACCACCGCCTATATTGATACTGTTTAAATCCGGACAAACCTTTTTTAATTCCACATACATATTCAGGCACTTATTCAGTTCGCTCCAATAGTACGCGCTGTCTTTTATACCGGAATCAATAAAAAAATGCAGCATCCTCATTTTCAAATGCTCATTAGGCTTAATTCTTTCAATATAAAAAGGAATAATATCCCGCTGCCGAATTCCAAGACGGGAGGTATAAAACTGATAATTGGGTTCTTCCTCAGTAGCAAGCCTAAGTCCAATATTTACATCTTTCTCTATATCTTCGTAAGCTTCGAGTTCTTCCATATTGTCCAGTACCGGTATGATGTTGGAATAATCGTCCCGTATCAACTCTTTTATACTGTCTGTATATGATTTGGGTTTAAATCCATTACAAATAATCTTGATTTCTTTTCCGATTTTTTTATTTTTGAATAAAGCTTTTATCAGATTGATATCATAAGTACTGGAAATTTCGAGATGCGCATTATTCTTCAGCACTTCGTCCAAAACAAATGCAAAATGGGAGCTTTTGGTACAATATGAATACAAGTAATGTCCATTATATCCCAAGTTTTCAAAAGCTTCCTGAAACCATCTTCGCGCTTTATTAATATTTTCCCCAATCTTCGGCACATAACTGATTTTTAGAGGCGCTCCATGCTTTTCAATAAGCTCTTTGAGATTGACATTATTAAAGAGCAGCCATTCTCCGTCGAGGTCAAATCCTTCCTGCGGGAAGTAATAAGTTTGCTCAATCAGGTCCAAATAACGATCTTTCATCTATTATTTAATAAAGTTGTAAAAAAATTGAAGGGCAAAAGTAATAACTTTGCACCTTGCATTTAGAAATAAAGCTTATTAAAATTGAAGAATATAAAAGAACTTTTATCAGAAGCTGTAATTGATTTATTCGGGCGAGATTTTGGAGTTGAAATAAAACCGGGACAGCTCACTTTTAATGAGACTCCCAAAGAATTTTCCGGTGATATTACTTTAGTAATTTTTCCGCTCTTAAGATATACCAAACAAAACCCTGAAATATCAGGTAAAATGATAGGTGAAGCTCTGAAAAACATTGACATTGTGGACAGCTATAATGTGGTGAAGGGATTTTTAAACATTTCTATTTCTAACCATTATTGGGTCGATTGCTTCCTAAAAATGTATCAGAGCGACAGGCTTTTAAACCCTGCTCCAAAATCCGAAAAAGTTCTTATAGAGTATTCTTCACCAAATACGAACAAACCTCTTCACTTGGGTCACGTCAGAAATAACGTTTTGGGCGTGGCATTGTCGGGACTTTTAGAAGCAGCCGGTTACGACACTCATACCTGTAATCTGATAAACGACAGAGGAATTCACATCTGTAAATCCATGTTGGCCTGGCAAAAAGCAGGCGGTAAAGACACTCCGGAAAGCACCGGTCTGAAAGGCGATAAACTGGTCGGGCATTTTTATGTAGAATTTGACAAAGCCTTAAAAAAAGAAGCGGAACCACTACTGCAGGCGGCTTTGTCAGAGGAATGGAATAAATTTTCTTCCAATAACCAACCGGAAATAAAAGAGGCAGTAAAAAGATATAAGAATGGAAGTGACAATAAAAAGTCTGAACTGCTGGACAATCTAAAAACTGTTGTACAGAATACGACTTCTATCATGCAGGAAGCCCGAACTATGCTTCAACAATGGGAAGCCGGGGATAAAGATGTCACGGCTTTATGGAGAAGAATGAACGGATGGGTGTATGAGGGATTTGAAGTAACTTACCGCTCGCTCGGAGTTACTTTTGATAAAACTTATTATGAGTCGGATACTTATCTTTTAGGCAAAGACATTGTGCAAAAAGGGTTGAATGACAATATTTTATACCAGAAAGAAGATGGCAGTGTTTGGATAAATTTGGAAGAGGAGGGTTTAGATCAAAAACTATTACTCCGCTCGGACGGCACATCGGTATATATGACACAGGATTTGGGTACTGCTGACTTGCGATACGACGATTTTGGAATGGATAGGGCAATATATGTCGTGGGAAATGAACAGGAATATCATTTTAAAGTGTTGCAGCTCATTCTGAAAAAACTGGGCAAGCCATACGCTGACGGAATCTACCATTTCTCCTACGGCATGGTAGATTTGCCAAGCGGAAAAATGAAATCCCGTGAAGGAACTGTAGTAGATGCGGATGATTTGATACAGGATATGATTGAAACAGCGCACAAAAATACAGACATGCTCGGAAAGACTGAAGGATTTACAGAGGAAGAAGCCCAAAATCTCTATAAGACACTGGGAATCGGAGCTCTGAAGTTTTATCTTCTCAGAGTAGATCCGCGAAAAAGAATACTGTTTAATCCTGAAGAGTCTATTGATTTGCACGGATATACCGGTCCGTTCGTTCAGTACTCATATGCACGTATTCAAAGTATAATTCGCAGATATTTAAAAACAAACAAAAAGTTGATCTCGCCCAAAATAACGGTTTTGGAACCTGTCGAAAAAGAACTGATCCAAAAAGTATCTCAGTTTCAGTCTGTTGTAGAACTGGCGGCCAAAGAACTTAACCCTGCCAAACTGATTGATTATATCTACGAACTGGCAAAAAATTACAATAAATTTTATTCAGAAGTCAGTATTTTCGGTGAGGATGAAACAATCACCCAAAAGAGAGTAGCCCTCTCCCATTATACCGGAAAAACAATAAAAGAAGGCTTTGGAATTATGGGCATCAGCGTGCCGGACAGAATGTAATGCGATGTATTACTTTTGAGTAAAAATTACCGAATCTTCCTTTACTTCCAAATGAGTCGGCGCACCAAATTTTATCGCACGATTATCATCTATATGCCCCGCAGGAAAACCAAAGCAGACCGGATAATCATATTCTTCTACATGTTCTAAAATAATTTCTTCTGCAGTCTTGCCATAAGGAATTACGTTGTCATTCATATCTGTCATTCCCCCGATTATAAGACCGGAAAGATATTGCAGTTTCCCACTTCTTTTTAATGCCATCATCATCCTGTCAATGTGATACAGATATTCGTCCAAATCTTCCAAAAAGAGTATTCTGCCCGATGTATGCAGCATGGTACTGGTGCCAAGGAGGCTGTACAAAACAGACAAATTCCCGCCTATTACCAGCCCGTTTGTCTGGCCTTTCCTATTTAGTGGATGGCTTTTAATTTGGTAATTCAAACTTTTACCTCTAAGCGCATCAAACAGTGAATGCAAAGAAGTATCAGAATTATGAGAAAAATTCACCGGCATAGTTGCATGCAGAGTACCGATACCCATTACGTGATTTAGATGGCTGTGCAAGGCGGTCACATCCGAATATCCGATAATCCATTTAGGGTTTTCAAGGAAAATATTGTAGTGAATTTTATCAATAATTCTTACAGTCCCATATCCTCCGCGACAGATAACAATTGCCTTAACTTCAGAATCATCCATCATTTTTTGTAAATCCTGACTCCTCAGTAAATCATCTCCGGCATACTGAAAATATTCTGCTCCGACAGATTCTCCGATTTTCACATTGAATCCTTCTCTGCGAAATAGTTGTATGGCCGGGTCAATAAGCGTCCGTTCAATTTTTCTTGCAGTACAAA
The DNA here is from genome assembly GCA_964653095.1 of uncultured Chitinophagales bacterium. GTDB lineage: Bacteria > Bacteroidota > Bacteroidia > Chitinophagales > JADIYW01 > JAMLHH01. The sequence goes on along the minus strand of CAZZEH010000010.1, from coordinate 53,839 downwards.
CCAAACCGATTGTATCTCCTCTCTTTAGTCTGCCCGGAACATACATGCTATTGAATAATAACCTTTTGAGTAGTTTTCCTGCCATCAATGAGTGCAATATTTATCAAATACACTCCCGCAGTCAGTTTTCGCATATCATACTGTACATTTTTTGCTTCCGACAGGCTTCTGACATCTATTATTTTTCCGGTTACATCCATCAGGGATACTTCGAAATCTTTCAATGTTTCATCAAATGTAAGATTAAAGATTCCGTCCGAAGGATTAGGATAAACTGCAGCCTGCAAACTATATGCGTATTCTTTATGCTCTTTCACATAATAATATTCACATTCAGAAAACTGCCTGCAATTTTCATAAGAAATATCTACCGAATAATACCCGGGGTGGCTTATAGTTAAATTTCTGTCGGTCGCTCCATCAATTAAGACGAGACTGTCCTGAGTACAGCTGTACCACTGAAAATCTATCCCGTTTGGATTACCCAGCAGTGTGCTTTCATACATTTTGTCAGATTCTATCCCGATAATATTTTTTTGCCGAATTACAATATCATCAATTCTTAGTTCATCTCTGGCATCCGAACCCATATCCACCTGCTGTCCATTATAATAATACCGCCAAATCAACTGCACATACTTTCTTCCCATAAAACTCTTTGGAAGTTCAATGTTCTCAAATCGGTGCTCTTGCCACTCTTCCATGCTTCCATGATACTCCACCAAATTTCCCTGGTTGTCATAAAAATCAAATACTTCACCTTTATCACTGAATCTGTATTGAAGTCTGATACTGTATTTTTTTGATTTTGGCAGCACAGTTCCCAAAGTAAAAGACACTTCTGCTGCCCGAATATCTTCCGTCTTAAATGCAACTGCCACAGCTCCAAGCCTCGTTTGGTAGTAGTTTTTATTGGCTCCGTTAGTATTAATCAAAGCAATGCCATACTGTCCCATACCAGTAATTCTGGTCTTCGTACTGTGGTCATAACGAATACTATCAAGTTGGCCATCTATGGCTCCATTAGGTTTTGAATCAGGAAATCGAGTATAATAAAATGCCATGTTATCCGGCATATCCCCAAGATTTTGTTTCCTGTGCCAGTGATTAAATTCGTATGGGCAATCTGATATTATTGCCGGCTCCGGATCATATACATAATTTTCATCTATCTCAAAGTAAGCTTTAACTGAAATCTGTCCTTTCAGGTCAAACACCAACGTATCCAAATAAGAAATACTGTCAGGCAGCTCCCAATGAGAAAACTTGTGACCATCGTGAGGAACGGCAATAAAAGATATCGGTAAATTGACAAAATACTTGCCGTTCCATGGGTAAACTTTGTTAGTATCCACTCCCGGAGTCTTTTTTTCTATTTCAATTGTATTGATTTTAATATGCCCCATATCATAATCATTCACATCTAAGTCCACCTGTACAGTATTGGATAATTTAAAAAAATCTCGAATATGGTCGTAAACAATAGGATGTCTTTGGAGAGCAAATTCCTTTAATCCCTCCACTTCAGAATGCCACCCTTCAATTCCCGTCCTGGGGAAAGCCCCCCAACGAGTAATATGATTTTGTATATCGTGTTCAATCAAATTTTTAAACTGATCTATTAAACTAATGACTCTATGAGGGAGGAAAGCAGTATTAAGCAAATCAGAATAACGAGTTATGAGTTGTGTTTTAAATTGATTACTCTCTAATAAGTTTCTAAAAAAAAATGTAGCCCACCATTCATTATCTTGAATTGTATCACCTGGTCTGTATAGCATTGCTGCTTTTTCTAAACTATTAAAATGTAATTGATCTAACAGAAAACCACTATCGTCATCAAAGTTCATCCATCTCCATCTTCCATCTAAACCATAGGGAGCATGAGGATTATACTCATCAGACTTATACCTCCAATATCTAATATTATTGTTTGGCCAATCTACAACTGCAGAATAAATTTTTATGAGATTATAATCTATAAAATTGCCAATATCCATCATTGTGTTTAATTTCAAAAAATTTTTATCTAAAGACAAATCATTATCTTCAAGAAAGGAGGATATTAAATTATAGTGGTTTTTATCACCATATTTAACAGTTGCTAACTTAATATAGTCGATTTCTTGACTATTTACTCCATATTTTCTATAAATATAATTTTCATCTAAACGTTCTCGTGCATTTCGTAACCCATAGTACTCGCCATTTATATATATATTGAATGGTTGATATTCTTGATAATCAACTGTTGAAAAGCTTAATAGCCTTTGTATAAAAGCATCCCTAAAGAAAGTATTTTTAACATCTTGACCAGAAGCTCTTAGCATTAATCTACTATAATCATCATATGCCAGATTTTTAAAAAATGGAAACACTATTCTGTCTTTCCCGTAAAATTTGCGAGTATATAGTCTATATGCTTTATGCTTGCTTTGTCTGGATGAATTTCCATGAATTCTAAGTCCTACTAATTGATTCACGACACTGCTATCATCAAATAAAATTTCAAAGTTTGCAGGTATTTCATTTTCACGTCCTCTTCTATGATAGTTTCCAGGTCTAAAAAAAGCATATAATAAATCCGAGGTATTTCGCCAATTTTCGTAATCTACACCTGGAACAGCTATACCCTCATAAAAACCTTTAAAATCTTTTTCGTTAATAACTATAGAGATTACAGGTAGTTTATTGGGTATGGTATCGCTATTTTTAAAGAAATAGGTATGCGTTATAATATCACTTAATCCTTTATCTGGATCAAGACATACAGCTCTTACTATACTTCCAAAATCTCTTTTACTTTTTGGAACAAAAGGGTTTAATGTAGGTTCTGCATTAATGTCACCTAACCAGAAATATTTACCTCTTATTAAACTTAAATCTACACCATTATAATATAGAAAAGTTCTGTACGGTCTGAAATAGCTTTCACCATAAAATGGAGTATCTTTATACTGTTTTGTATAACTTTGTTTATATTCATAAACTGCGCCCCCTAAATTTTTTGGGTCTGGATCAGAGCCATCTAGTGTATAATAAATTTTTGCATCAGGGTTTTCAGAGTTAAGATGTAGCAAAAAAGGTTCCTCATAATATCCTCCCAAATGAGAAAATTTAGGTGGAGCGGACTTTTCTTTATATACAGTTGCTACATTATTACTTACTTCGGGGGTTGAGATAGAAAACTTGACCCATTGGCTTGAACCATCTGTCAATCGCCCATAGGACACATCTGTTTCTAATTTTGGTATAGTAACACTATCCACTATAGTCTTACCGTCTGGTGCTGTTAAAAAAACTGTCTCACCGTGAGCAGATAATTTAAAATCCAAATGAGTGACTGATGGAGAAGAATCTCCTGAAGCTTTAAACATAAGAAAGCCTTGAGGTTGAATATTTGTACCAGGAAAAGCCCTAATCTTATTTTTTGTAAGGTTTTCTTTATCATCAGACAAAAACCAAGTTCCTGTATGTACTAATTCATCATTAGGATTATATAACTCTATCCAATCCGGATAGCCATCAGTTTTACTGTCATAATAACACATAAAGTTAGAAGACACTGTTTCATTAATATAAATCTGTGAATAACCTCTTCCGCTGAGCCCGACTATATAATTAATCGTACCTGAATTAAGGTTGAGTTGTTTTTTTTCAGTGCTTAAATCTAAACATTCTTTCTTCACATAAATAACAGTTTCACCTAATACACCTTTACTTGGTTTAAGTATTAATTCCTGTTTAAAATCATTCGTTTTGCTCAGTGAAAAATAGAAACTCCCGGAAGTTGTGATGCTTAAATCTTCTTTTAAATCCACTGCAGAAAATATTATTGAATCCAGCGCTGAAAAATGCCCTTCCACACACCCAAACTCTTCTACATAATCTTTATCAAAAAAAACAAAAGGTTTGTTATCACCATCAGTACGTTGTCCATAAACCTTTATATCATCAAGACCTATTAAAGGCCTCTTCCCACCGCTCATTTCTTCGGTCTGGTAATATCGCCAGCGAATCAATACATACTCCTGATTTTCACATTCCTCCGGAAGGATTAATGCAAAAGATTTCACTTCTCCATCTTCCTTTTCTTTAGAGCTGTACACAAGACTTGCCGGAAACGACTCCCATGCATTACTTTGTCCTATGCTATATTCTGCTTCCAAATGAAACTCTCTCGGAAAAGGATACCCATCTCCCTGCTTAATTAGTCTTATTTTCCACGACAACTCAACCTCTGTTATACCCTCGGTATTTACGGCCAAAACAACAGCTCCAACCTTACCAATTATAGAGTTTGGCAAACAACTTTCTGCTTCCTGCACATCACTGGTATTAATAAACCCTATACCATCATCACCCAAACCAACAAACCTTGACTTGTTATCCAGATTATAATAGCAATTCCAATCCGAAATCGGCATAGAGCTTTTTTTAGGTTCCTGTGCATCAGAAAAAATCTGAAAAGCCATATTTTCAGGATATGTTCCCGGATTAGATTCTGCATCCCAAAACGAAAAAAAATACGGAGACTCTGCAAGCCGGTGCGCCTCAGGCATTGTTTGACACCAAGCAGAAGACATAATAATCCAAAATATAAAAAACACCATTTGTCTCATATTCATAAAAATGTGTTTTTTAATAGAGATGTGCAAAGAAAAATTATTAAAAGATAAAAATAAATAAAGAATTCGATACTTCACATCGACTTTAACTTATATAATTCATAACACAAACACATTTAAATAATCGGACTAAATTTTATAAGCTTTCAGTATTTGAATCATAAATTATTCTTTTCTTCATGCAATTAAACTATCAATCGTTTTTTATTTCAATATCTTAGTATGAGCAATAAATTATGACTAAAGAAAAGCGAAAATCATTACTTAATCTAATCGTATCTGAAGACTTGGAGAAATATGCCAGCCTGTTTCCAAACAAAGTAGGTTCTTTCGGATATGACCCATGGGGCTTTAATATTAAAGGGATTCAGTCAGGATTTGCTTTGGTCAAATTGGCCTTCGAAAAATACTTCAGAGTAGAGGTTTCAGGGTTAGAACACATCCCTAAAGAGGGGCGCGTTCTCATAGTTCCCAATCATAGTGGTCAGCTTCCTATTGACGGCGCTATGGTTGGCTATGCTCTGATTACGAATTCATCTGCTCCGAGAGCGCCCAAAGCTATGGTTGAAAGATTTTTTCCGACAATACCTTTTGTCGGTAATTGGCTGGGAAGTATAGGTTCTATTTTAGGAGACCCTCATAATCTTAAAAATCTATTAGAAAAGGAAGAAGCTGTGATTGTATTTCCGGAAGGAATAAGAGGCTCTGGAAAGGTTTTTAAAAAACGATATAAACTTCAAAGATTTGGCAACGGCTTTATGTATCTGGCTATGAAGCACCAGACTCCAATTATACCCGTTGGAATTGTGGGATTTGAAGAATCTATAGTTTCATTTGCCAACATAAAGCCGGTAGCAGATTTTTGGGGCATACCCTATGCTCCTCTGACCGTACCGTTTGTCTTTCCTACCAAAGTATATATTCATTTTGGTGAGCCAATGTTCTTTGATAATAATGTTAACAGCGAACTGGAAGTAAAGGACAGAGTGGATTTAGTAAAAAATGAAATTAAGAAACTCATAGATATTGGATTATCCAAACGTAAATCAATATTTTAAGAATTATGCAAAACGAGAAAAAGAAAATTATGATTACAGGTGCCGCCGGTGCACTTGCTAAAAAGGTAATCAATAAATTGAAACGCGATTACAAAATTATCGCAGTTGATTTCCGCTTCAAGGTCGATCTTGGCATTCCGGTTGAAAGCTACAAAGTTGATTTTAACAAAAGAATATTTGAAGATATTTTTCGCGAGCACAAATTTGACGGGGTCATTCACCTCGGGAGAATTTCTGCGAGCGAATCCACCCGGTACAACCGATATAATGCAAATGTGCGGGGGACAAAAAAGTTATTGGACCTTTGCAAAAAATACGAGGTACCAAGAGTAATGGTATTATCCACTTACTTTGTGTATGGTGCAAGCCCGTATAATCCTTCTCTGCTGGATGAGAAAACTCCTATAAAAGCAGCGGACCTGACTATGGATATGGTCGATTCCGTAGAGCTGGACAATTTAGTCAATATATACATGTACAAACATCCTGAATTAAACATTACAATCTTAAGACCGTGTAATATTGCCGGACCGGGAGTAAGAAACACTTTCTCCAAATTGCTGTCTTCAAGATCCGCTCCGGTACTTTGGGGATTTTCCCCATTAATGCAGTTTATTCATATCGACGATATGCGGGATGCTATCTGTACTTCTTTTGAACAAAATATCCCGGGACTTTACAACGTGGCTCCTGCCGATTATATTGGATTTCAGGATGCAGTAAAGCATTCGGGATGTCATACTGTCCAGATACCTTCCGTACCTGAAAACCTGACACTACTCGTCAGCAGGATACTGAAGTGGGACACTTTCCCCCAATTCTTACTAAATTATTATAGATATCCGGTCATTATTGATGGAACTCTTTTTGAAAAAACATTTGGTTATAAGCCTCAAAAATCCTTAGAAGATATATTTAGTTATTACAGAGGAATAAAATAATCAAATGAGAACGAAACGGGCTCATATTCTATATATTCACGGATTTGAGAGTACACCTACTCCTGTCAAAACCTCTGCCTTAGCACAATTAGGGCTGACAGTAATCGCCCCGCAGTTACATTATGAAGAAGTGCCGGGGACCTATGAAAGACTGTTAAAACTGGCAGAATATTTTAATGTAAAATGGTTAGTTGGGAGTTCCTTAGGCGGTTATACGGCTTTTTGGCTCAGCCAAAAGTTAAAGTTACCGACATTACTTTTCAATCCTGCACTTCCTTTTAGTAACAGAGACCCGGGTCTAATCATTGACAAACCGTCTATCTCCAATTTTCAGCATCATATTTTTTTGGGATTGAAAGACAAAACAGTAAGTCCTCAAAAAACAAAACAATGGCTTCGTAAAGAAAACTTGATCGATAAAGTGAAAATAACCGAGCATGCTACAAACGGGCATCAAATCCCTTTGGATATATTCACTCAGGTCGTCACAAAAACCGCAAAAGAATTGAAGTTTATTTAGCGACGGCATATTATAAAAGAAACTTCACTTCCTTATGATAAAAACTTTGTATCCTTTTGCTTGTCAGAATTTCTATCCTGCCATCAGTATGTACTTTTTGAATCACACCTCTAAATTTTCCATCGGAATCCCGAAAATCAAGCTCTTCTCCATATCCCAGTAATACTTTATGATACCTCTCCATTATTAAGCTTTCCCGTCCCTGTTTTAATGCCAGATAATTCTTGTCTAAAAACTCAATAAGTCTTTTCAAAACATAAGAATACTCTCCTTCAAAGCCTTTAAGACTCAATGAAGTAGCCCGAATATTTCCTATAAATATCTTTTGGAACACATTTAAACCTATTCCCAAAATACTGTTTTGAATAGTTGATCCCCGAATAGTATTTTCAATCAGTATTCCGCAAACTTTTTCCCTGTCTATCATGACATCATTGGGCCACTTTACTTCTGTCTTTTTATCAGGGAGTAATTCTCTGATTAAATCATAAACCGATAATGCTGTCATAGCACTGATAACAAATTGGTTTTGAACAGAAATATTGGTCGGATGTATCAAAACCGACATCGTAATATTCAAATTAGGTTCTGAATTCCATGAGGTACCTCTTTGTCCTCTCCCGGCAATTTGTCTATCCGCCAATATGACAGTCCCGTCTGTTGGTCTGTTATTTGCAATTAAGTCTCGAAGAAAATTGTTGGTTGAGTCTATTTCATTTAACTTTATGAAAAACTTTCCAATAACTAAAGTGTTGAAAGAAGAAGAGTTCAAGAATCAAAGAATTAAATTATAATATAAAAATACAGAAAAATATTTTGAGAGAAAGCACAACTGTAGCAGCAAAAAAGTACAATACTGAAAGTTTGGCTCAATTGGTTATTGAATCCATACAAGATAAAAAAGGTCAAAATATTGTAAGTCTAAACTTAAAAAACATACCTGAAGCAGTCGCAGATTATTTCATTATTTGTCACACAGACACTTCAACTCATGCCAGAGCCATTTTGGACTATATTGAATTTGAATTAAAACAAAATGCAGGCTTAAAAAGAGTTCGCATTGAAGGCAGAGACAACGGAGAATGGATTTTGGCAGATATAGGGGACATAGTGGTACATATATTTCTAACAGAAAAGAGAGAATTTTATCAACTTGAGGATTTATGGAGCGATGCATTCATAACAAAATATGATTCATAATAAATAATATTTAAAAAACGACAGTATTAAACTTCATGGAAAAGCTGCCAAAAAACAACCAAAAAAATAAAGCTCCAAAGAAAAGCAAATTCAACTTTTATTGGATTTATGCCATAGCCATAGTTTTGCTATTAGGCTCTCAAATGTTTCAAATGAACCAAAGTACGGAAGATATCTCTATGGAAGTCTTTTTCAATGAGTTACTGCCGTCGGGAGATGTTAAAAAAGCTACTGTAGTCAACGATGACGTAGTCGAAGTATATCTCAAAGAAGAAGCGTTAAATAAAGAAGAATATAAAGAAGTTGGAAAATCCAGAATGGGAATCAGCGGTTCCGGTCCTCAATTCAAATTTACCATTCCCGATAAAAAATATTTTCAGGAACAGGTGGACAGAGTTCAGTCTGATTTGCCCGCAGATAAAGCTATAAAGACCGAATATATCAAACGCGGAAATATGTTTGATATTCTGATAAGCTGGCTTTTTCCTATTCTCTTAATAGTGGGTCTGTGGATGTTTATGATGAGGCGTGTAGGCAGTGCTATGGGAGGAACAGGAGGTCAGATATTCAATATCGGAAAATCCAAGGCCACTCTTCACGATAAAGATTCTACCTTAGTCAATATTACTTTTGACGATGTCGCTGGTCTTGATGAGGCCAAGGAAGAAGTAAAAGAGGTTGTAGATTTCTTGAAAAACCCTAAAAAATACACCTCACTCGGAGGAACGATTCCCAAAGGGTTATTATTGGTAGGCTCTCCCGGAACAGGTAAAACTCTGCTCGCAAAAGCAGTAGCCGGAGAAGCCAAAGTTCCCTTTTTCTCCCTGTCAGGCTCAGACTTCGTCGAAATGTTTGTCGGTGTGGGTGCCTCCAGAGTAAGAGATTTATTTAAACAGGCCAGAGAGAAAGCGCCAAGTATTATTTTTATTGATGAAATTGATGCAATAGGAAGAGCGAGAGGGAAAAACATGTTTCAAAGCAATGACGAGAGGGAAAATACGCTTAACCAAATGCTGGTAGAAATGGACGGATTCAGTGGTGATGCCGGGGTAATTATCTTAGCAGCTACCAACAGGCCTGATGTGTTGGACCCTGCACTCTTAAGACCGGGTCGGTTTGACCGCCAAATTTCTATTGATAAGCCTGATTTAAAAGGTCGTGAACAGATTTTTAAAGTCCACCTGAAGAAACTAAAATTAGACCCAGAGGTCAGACCGGAGAAACTCGCTTCACTGACACCGGGTTTTGCGGGTGCCGAAATAGCTAACGTCTGTAATGAAGCGGCTCTTATCGCTGCCAGAAAAAACAAAAACTCTGTTCAGGTTGATGACTTTCACGAGGCCATTGACCGGGTAATAGGAGGTTTGGAAAAGAAAAACAAAATTATATCTCCACAAGAGAAAGAAATTATTGCGTATCACGAGGCCGGTCACGCGATATGTGGCTGGTATCTTGAACATGCCGATCCTTTATTAAAAGTAACCATTATTCCGAGGGGCGAGGCGGCTTTGGGATATGCCCAGTACCTGCCAAAAGAACAGTATCTATACAGAACAGAACAATTATTTGACATGATGTGTATGACACTTGGAGGAAGAGCTGCAGAAGAAATAGTTTTTGGAAAAATATCTACCGGAGCACAAAATGACCTGCAAAGAATTACCAATATGGCGTACGGTATGGTCACAGTATATGGCATGAATGATGTCATTGGCAACCTGTCTTTTTATGATCCGACAAATGAAAATTCTTTTACCAAACCTTATTCCGAAGTGACGGCAAGAGAAATCGATGAAGAAGTCAGAAAAATTATTCAAAAAGCTTATGATTACACTAAAGAACTTCTCACTGAAAAAAGAGAAGATTTGGAAACTATAGCTCAGGCACTTCTCAAGAAAGAAATCCTGTTCAAATCAGACTTAGAAGAACTAATCGGACAAAGACCTTCCGAAAGAGATGAGCCTACAGACGAAGAACATGCGAGTGATGCTGTTTTAAAAGAATAACTTCATATATTCAGGTATATTTCCAAAATGAATGATTTTGGATAATAATAAATATAACCCGACTCAATATGAAAACACGTAAAACAGCAATTTTTATCATGGCGACATGGTTTGTCGGCTCATTATATGCTCAGCAATCCTTAAACACAGCCGGCGGTGATGCTACCGGGATTGGAGGTACAGTAGCTTATTCTGTCGGACAGATTGTTTATACTGCCCATTCAGACCATAGCGGAACAGTCACTCAGGGAGTACAGCATGGATATGAAATTATACCGGTCGGAATCAAAGAAAGCCTCCTGAATATTTCATTGTCGGTTTTCCCAAATCCAACCTCTGATCATTTGACCCTGCAAATAAAAGATTATAACAGTGAAAAACTGTCGCTTCAACTTCTTGATATTCAGGGGAGATTACGGCATGCCGCACAAATCTATTCGGGTGAAACTATTATACACATGAATGACTTGGCAAAAGCTACATATTTCATTAATATATTTGATTACAAGAGCAAAAAAATTCAATCTTTTAAAATTGTAAAACTATAACCATTATGAGAAAACTATTTTTTGTTTACATCGCTTTGTTTCTATCTGCGAATGTATTTGGTCAGGCACCTGGAAAAATGAGCTATCAGGCTGTAATTAGAGATGGCAGCAATCAATTAGTATCCAATCAGGCTATCGGAATGCGCGTATCTGTTTTACAGGGTTCTGCAGATGGCACAGAAGTATATAAGGAAATTTACAATCCAAATCCCACTACTAATGCAAATGGCTTGGTCAGTCTGGAGATTGGAAGCGGAATTCCCATAATAGGGATATTTTCCGAAATAGACTGGTCCACAGGTCTTTATTTTATTAAAACAGAAACAGATCCTACTGGTGGAACGAGTTACTCTATAACAGGAGTCAGTCAACTTATGAGTGTCCCGTATGCGCTATATGCAGAAACAAGTGGAACGCCAGGCACTCCGGGGCCACAAGGAGAACAAGGGGAACCCGGACAAGATGGACAATCCGCTTATGAAATTGCTGTGGACAATGGGTTTGCCGGAGATGAAACGACCTGGCTCAACTCTTTAAAAGGAGCGGATGGGCAAGATGGTCAGGCACCTGATGGCACTACACCAGGCGAAATGTTGTATTGGAATGGAACAGCCTGGGTGAATGTTGCTCCGGGAAATAATGGAAGTATGCTATATATGTTTAATGGTATTCCTACCTGGATAAGTCTTGGGCCAGGAGATGTCATCAACCCAGCCACCGGTAAAGTATGGATGGATAGAAATCTGGGTGCTGCACAAGTAGCTACTTCTTCTACGGATGAGGATTCTTACGGTGATTTATACCAATGGGGACGAGGTACGGACGGTCATGAAAAGCGCGATTCTGAAATAACTGATGTATTAAGTAACAGCAATACTCCGGGACATGGAGAATTTATTGTTCCAACAGACGATCCTTATGACTGGCGGACACCGCAAAACAACAACTTATGGCAAGGTGTTGACGGCATTAACAATCCGTGTCCTAACGGTTACAGAGTACCTACATCTGCAGAATGGGAAAATGAAAGAAAAAGTTGGATAACCAATAATCCCGATGGAGCATTAGCCTCACCTTTAAAGTTACCAATGGCAGGATATCGTTTTCCAAAAGGAGGTTATCTTATAAATATAGGTTTTAATGGTAGGTATTGGAGCAGTTCACCGGCTTATAACAACACAGAAAGTTCGCAGTTATTCTTTAGCAGTTTTGATGATGATGATGGTGATATATTTAGTGTAGAGCGTGCTGCTGGAGCTTCAGTACGCTGCATTAAAGACTAATATTTTTAATACTTTGAAAATAATTCAGAATAAGAGAATCTGTAAGGGATATCAGCAGTTTTGATTATATTTATTAGATAAAACAATAGATATGTCAAAATATCTCTATGGAATCATAGCAATTTTGTACTTAGTGAGCTGCAGGACAGATACTCACATCAAAGTAGAAAACAATCTGTCGAACGACGAAAGAGAAATTTATTTCGTTTTAAAAAGTGATACTAATATAATTGACGGATTGTATGTAAGAGTTTCCTCTAAAAGCGATACTTTGGAAACAGTCGATTACATACAGGGCGAAATAGACGGACAGCGCATTTTGTATTATCCCAATGGAAAAGTAAAAATTGTAGAGAACTACATTCAGGGAAAATACAACGGGACTTACCAGCAGTTTTATGAAAACGGAGAGCCAAAGCAGTTAGGAGCATACAAAGACAATCAGCTCACAGGAGAGTTAAAAAGTTATTATGAACTGCCAGCCGGGCAATTGAGAGAAAGCGTGTTTTTTGAAAATGGTGAGGAACACGGTCCTTTTAAACAATACTATCCAAATGGCCTCTTAGAGGCTGAAGGAAGTTATAAAAATGGTATGCGCGAAGGAGAATTTAAAGAATATCATTCCAATGGGAACTTATCTGCGACAGGCAAATACTCAGAAGATTTTGAGGACGGTGAAATCAAAATTTACGACACTACAGGCGTTTTAATCAAAATATATGTCTTTGAAGATAAAAGGCCTAAGGAAACAATTGTCGTCAACAATTAACTTTTCACATAAGGAGTTCTTCTAAAAGCAATAAAATTAAAAGTAGATCAAAGAGCAATTAATTCATTTTATTACTTGAAAATAAAGAACAAGTTTCTATATTTGCACACGTTTTAAAAAACGGGATTCCGTAGCTCAGTAGGTAGAGCAATACACTTTTAATGTATGGGTCCTGGGTTCGAGCCCCAGCGGGATCACAAGTTCTTAAAAATATTTCTGATGCCCATGTGGTGGAATTGGTAGACACGCCATCTTGAGGGGGTGGTGTCCTATGGATGTGCTGGTTCGAATCCAGTCGTGGGCACTGCAAATTTACATTAGAAAAAATTGTAAAATCGGATTCCGTAGCTCAGTAGGTAGAGCAATACACTTTTAATGTATGGGTCCTGGGTTCGAGCCCCAGCGGGATCACAAAAGCCATTCTTACTTCTTGAGAATGGCTTTTTTGTTAGGCTCAGGCATTTAAACTAATACATTCAGGCAAATTTCTGCTTCCACTCCTCTTCCTTAAACCCTACGAATCCATCATCTTCTAATAATACAAAAGGTCTTTTTATCAGCATACCGTTTCCTGCAAGTAAATCTAAAGCTTCATCTTCTGTCATAGTTTTGAGCTTCTTAGAAATACCCATTTCTTTATACGCTTTTCCGGAAGTATTAAAAAGTCTGTTAATAGTAAGTCCTTTTGCTTTAATATGCTCAAGCATTTTTGACAATTCTTCACGTGAAGGAGGAGTATCCAAAATAGGAATATCGAGAAAGTCGATTTGATTATCTCTCAGAAACTTTTTTGCTCTCCGGCAGGAAGTGCATCTGGCATATTCATAAACTTTAAGTTCGGACATGGTTCTTTATTTTAACTAATAAATTTAAGCAATTTTCTAAAAAAAGGCAATCTCAATTTGCTTCGGCCGACACATTCTCAGTCAGCCTTTCTATAAGCTTCATAGCCTGTCCCATAGTGTGTACACTGTCTATGGTCAAAATTAAGGACTCTCCGGATTGCTTTAAATGCATTCTTCCGCTTTGTTGCAGATTAGACAAAATGACCTGAAAAATTGAACTCTGATAAAACGGAGAATCCGGATTTTCCAGAAAATAGCATCTTAACTTCCCTGATTTTAAAATGACGCGTTCAAAACCTGCTTTCTTTGCCGACCATCGTAATCTGAGCGCATCAAAAAGTTCCTCTACCGGCATGGGCAATTGTCCAAACCTATCTGTAAGCTGCTGCGAAAACTCTGCAAGCTGTTTCTCATTGTCCAGATGATCCAATTCAGTATAAAGCTTTAACCGTTCTTCTGTATTACTTACATACTCCAAAGGTATGAGCATCTCTATATCTGTTTCTATCGTACAGTCTTTGACAAATTCTTTTTGCTGTTCTATCTGCTCCTGAAAAACCTCTTTAAAGTCTGAATATTTTAATTCCTGAATGGCTTCTTCCAAAATCTTATGATACATTTCATACCCTATATCCGCAATAAATCCACTCTGCTCACTTCCCAACAGATTTCCGGCTCCCCGAATATCCATATCTCTCATGGCTATCTGAAAACCGCTTCCCAAATCCGAGAATTCCTCTAAAGTCTGTAATCTTCTTTTTGCTTCATTAGTCAAAACACTTTTGGGCGGACTAATCAAATAACAATATGCCTTTTTATTGGAACGCCCTACCCTGCCCCGCATCTGATGCAAATCACTCAAACCAAAATGATGCGCATTATGAATAATTATGGTATTGGCATTTTCTATATCCAGCCCGGATTCAATAATATTGGTACTGACCAATACATCAAATTTTCCTTCTACAAAATCCATCATGATATTTTCCAATTTCGTCCCATCCATCTGTCCGTGAGCAAACTGAATATCTATACCCGGCAGTAAACTTTTAAGGTTGGCGCAAAGTGTCTGTATATCACTCACCCTGTTATGAACAAAAAACACCTGCCCCCCACGAAAGACTTCATTTTCAATTATTTCTCTTATTTTTTGACGGTCAAAACGAATTAGCTCTGTGGTAATTGGCTGACGGTTGGGTGGCGGAGTCAAAATATTGGACAAGTCCCTCGCCCCCATCAAAGAAAATTTTAATGTACGCGGAATAGGCGTGGCACTGAGTGTCAGAGTATCTACTCCTAATGCAAGCTGTTTGAGTTTTTCTTTTGCAGACACTCCAAATTTCTGTTCTTCATCGATAACCAAAAGTCCTAAATCCTTAAACTGAATTTTCTTCCCCAAAAGTATATGGGTGCCAATTATTATATCAGTTGCACCTTTTTTCAGGGCGTCAAGTGACTCAGTTTTTTGCTTTCCGGTTTTAAACCTGTTGACATAATCTACTTTTACCGGGAAGTCTTTTAAGCGTTCGCTGAAAGTTTTATAATGCTGCCAGGCAAGAATAGTAGTCGGCACTAAGACTGCCACCTGCTTCCCATCCACAACAGCCTTAAAAGCAGCTCTTAAAGCGACTTCTGTCTTCCCAAATCCAACATCACCACAAATCAGCCGATCCATCGGATACGGCATTTCCATGTCTGCTTTTACATCCGCAGTAGCTTTTTCCTGATCAGGTGTATCTTCATAAATAAATGAAGCTTCCAATTCATGCTGCAAATAAGTATCTTTCGAGAAAGCAAACCCTTCTTTCATCTTTCGCTGAGCATACAATTGTATTAGCTCCCGGGCTATACTCTTTACTTTTTGTTTGGTCTTGTTTTTAAGATTATTCCAGGTATTAGTTCCCAGCTTGTGAACTTTAGGAGTCCGGCCTTCCTTCCCTGAATATTTTGAGATTTTGTGCAGCGACTGAATATTTACATAAAGAATATCTGTTCCGGCATATCTAATTCGGACAGTCTCTTGTACTTTACCGCCAATCTCTAATCTCTGCAACCCCGAGAATACGCCGACACCATGATCAATATGTGTCACATAATCTCCCTGATTCAAATCTTTCAAAGCACGTACCGTTATAGCTTTATCTCTTGAAAACCGCTCTATAGTTCTGTATCTGTGAAATCTTTCAAAAATTTGATGGTCGGTAAAGCAGGCTAGCTTCAATTGCTTGTCAATAAATCCTTCTGAAAGCGAAATATTAATTCCGTCCCATTTCACAGAAACCTGCTTATCTTCAAAAATATGGCGAATTCGCTCAAGCTGTTTTATATTTTCCGAAAATAAAATATTCTGAATACCCTCCTGACTTTGGTTATTCAGACAATCTGCAAGCAAATCAAAATTTCGGTTAAAACTTGGCGGGGGGCTGCCCTGCATATCTATTTCTTCATAACCTTCGGGCGCGCTATAGACATTTGTAATGACCTGCGCATAATTTTTCAGCAAAGCATTTAAGTCCGATGAGTCTGAAAAAAGCTGCTTCAGCTTTCTGCTGTGAAAAGGGTGACTGCTATCTGTTTCGGATAAGTTTTCATACTCCATCTGGGCTAATTCGTAATGAGTTTGCCAATTTTTATCAATGTCTTCCGGAGATTTCATCCAGACAAAAGTCCGTTCGGGTAAAAACTCAAATAAGTTGGTGAAATGTTCTTTTTTTAATGCGTTATGAAAATTGGGAATAATTGAAAGCTTTGAAATTTTTTGCTTTGAAAACTGAGTTTCAGGATCAAATGTTCTGATACTTTCCACTTCATCTCCAAATAACTCCACGCGGTATGGTTGGTAATGACCAAATGAAAAAATATCAATAATCCCTCCTCGAATGGAGAACTCACCGGGTTCATATACAAAATCCGTGCGTTCAAAACCGTATTCCAATAACACCTCAAGCATGAAATCTACATCTACCTTCTCCCCTACGGAAAGACGTAAAGCATTTTCATCAATTGTTTCAGCAGCTACCGTCATTTCCTGAATAGCTTCCGGATAAGTCACTATCAGTCTGTGTTTATTACTATGCATCAGTGCATCTAACACACGGGTACGCTGTAGAATGTTGCCCTTATCAGTCTCTTTAAATCGGTTTATTTTTTTGTAAATAGAAGGGAAAAGTAAGATTTCGTAGCCCGGTAAAAGTTGTCTGAGGTCATTTTCAAAATAAAAAGCAGATTCAAAATCCGGCATAATTATGAGTCCGGAAAAATCTACTCTCAAAAACAGACCTGCGACACTTACAGCCGACTGTGAGCCTATAGAGTGAATTAATGTAACCTTTCCCGAGAGCTCCAATAATTCCGATGTTTGAATTATTCTGCTGTCAGTTTTGTAATGTTCTAATAAATTTTCTAAATCCATCGTCTCTACTCTATCCATCTGAGTCCATCCATAAAACGATTGGCATCTTTTTGATAGATATTTACTTTTGGCCCGCTGACCAATAACTGATATATATAATTTTCATCATAAAAATACCGCGTCCGAAAATATTGGTATCCTGTTTTAAACAGAGCTTCTTCTACGGGATTGGCAAAATAATCAAGGCTCCGCTGCTGTACGAGCTTACCATCTGTAACTCTGAGACTGTATTCAATTCCCGATGAAATCAATTCCGAAACATCTTTGTCTGACAAATTTTCTAAAGGTATTAAAGCAAAAATGTAAGTCGATTGATTCTGCTCGTCACTCATATACCACTCATAATACCGCTGGTTCAAATTTCCTTTCTGTAAAAGTTTATGCTGTCCTATCGGATACTTAGGAAAAGTTAGATAAAATTTATCAAATGAAAGTGTATCCCACTTTTCTGTATAATGAGTCTGGACAGCATCCATTCCTGACTCCAAAGATTTTACTTCACCTTTCAGGGGATTAAACTGAATAGTCTCAAGAAAATAATGAGCTATTGACCCGGCTTCTTCTCCCGGTTTATTTATAAGTGCGCCTATTATCAGTACCTGTTCGCCGGATGCATATATCTTAGAACTATATACGGCAGACTTTACTGTTTTTATCTCTAAATTATATTCTGTAATCCCGCTTGAATTTATCTGCCCCGCACTTAAAGACGGATAACCGTTATAACTCAGTGCTATCCTATTGGATACGGTCTCCATCAACTTTTTTTCGTTTTTTACATTCAGTTCTTCGGGTAACGGATAAAATACAGCTTCGAGTGATATAGACTCATCACTGCTCGCCCAATAATACTTCTTTTGATTGACTAATCCCTTCTCTGTATAAATTTCCTTTTCACTATAAGCCGGCATGCCGGGAAATTCCAAACGGGCACCCCAAAAAGATAACTTTAAAGCCTCCCAATCATATTTTTTATAATCCGGAACAGAGATTGGCACTAATTCAGTTCCCTGCCCACACACTACACGATCTTCGTCCATATAAAACAACGTAGCCGACAGGAACCAAAATACCAAAACTTTACTTACCAAATTCATGGCTTCAAAGATAAGCAAATACTCTTTTATACTACATTCTACAGGAGTCTGCTCCAGATAAAATTTGTATTACTAAAGCTTGTAATTTATGTAACGGTCAAACTCGAAGGAGCGCAATAGACTCTCTGTGCCGCATTCGTAGTGTATTGCTCAATATAGATTTTATCTCCGCTCTTGGCATATTCCAACACTCTTCTTATATCTATCTGTTCCACTTTGACAAAACGCAGGTAGATAGGCGGGTCGTTCTTTTTCCCGGTTGAAGTTTTCAGTATGACGTTGAAAAAGATTTTATCCTCTTTCTGATCTTCCACAGTCAGAGTGCCTTGCGCTGATTTTTCGAGATGACTGCCGGATTCTAACGG
The DNA here is from genome assembly GCA_964653095.1 of uncultured Chitinophagales bacterium. GTDB lineage: Bacteria > Bacteroidota > Bacteroidia > Chitinophagales > JADIYW01 > JAMLHH01. The sequence goes on along the minus strand of CAZZEH010000010.1, from coordinate 35,167 downwards.
CAACTCGTCCAACAAAGCTCTAATGCATGGTGTCAGCTTGGAACGTTCTTCCAATTTTCTGTCTATTTTTGGAGGATTCCTCTGATAGTAAGCCCAAGAAGAGCCCGATGTCAGTGAAACCAGCAAGCAAACAGCAAGAATATTTCTTAAAGCTTTTTTCAAAATCGTTTAATAATATTATTTAACAAAAATAGTTTAGTTTTATTGTATATACAAGTTTATTAAATAATTTAATTGATTCAATTTCTATTTTTCTCCTGTAAAAGCTGATCGTTGCAATAATAAAAGAGTAATCAATCAGGGACTTGTTTTCGAAAAGCCACTGCTATGGTTACAGAAAGTAAGTCAGTGAAACAACTGATTTAAAGTTGTACCAATTTGAAATTCAAAATAGACCGATAAAGCGAAACCTTATTTTGGTATTATGCATAATCCGGATTAAACAAAGAAATAATCTCCCGCCTGCATTTAGCGTATAGAATGGATACGTGAATGATAATCTTACAATGGCACTTAAGCAAAAATTTCTTCTATTTCTTTTTTAAACTGTTCATTGATTACTTTTCGCTTGACTTTAAGAGTGGGTGTCATTTGGCCGGATTCTATAGTCCATTCCGCAGGCAACAGTTTGATTTTCTTGATTTGTTCCCATCTTCCAAAACTCTGATTGAGTCTTTCTACCTCACTTTCCATAAGTGCAATAATCTTTGGATTTTGGACAAGTTTGGCGTGATTCTGCTCCTGTACTCCATTTTCTTTTCCCCACTCGATGAGCTGCAGATAAGAAGGAACAATAAGTGCTCCGATAAATTTTCTGGTATCACCTCCAACGACCATAATCTGCTCAATATAGAGGCTCTCTTTCATTTTATTTTCTATCGCCTGAGGAGCAATATATTTTCCTCCTGCTGTTTTGAACAACTCTTTCTTTCTGTCAGTAATTTTCAGAAACTTATTCCCTAAATGTTCTATCCAGGTGCCAATATCGCCGGTGTGAAACCAACCGTCTGAATCTATTACTTCTGCCGTCAAATCAGGACGGTTATAATAGCCTTTCATGATATTTTTGCCTCTTGCCAAAATCTCTCCGTCTTCGGCAAGTCGGATTTCCACTCCGGGCAACGGCAGACCAATTGTTCCCACACACCGTTCGTTTTCAGGTACCCGATTGACGGAAAGCACAGGAGATGTTTCTGTCAGGCCATAACCTTCGATGACATTTATGCCGGCTGCACTAAAAATCTTTATCAGTCTTGGCTGCATGGCCGCCGCTCCGGTTACAATAAACTCAACTCTTCCGCCCAATGCTTCTCTCCATTTGGAGAATACTAATTTCCGGGTGATATACAATTGGAGTTCGTACCAAAGCGACTGTCTTTCTCCAAGTTTATATTGCTCTCCCACTTTCATGCTCCAAAAGAAGAGTGTCTTTTTCAAACCTGTCAGTTCGTTTCCTTTGGCCACTATTTTTTCGTACACCTTTTCTAACAGACGCGGTACAGTCGTAAAACAGTATGGTTTGACTTCCTGTAAGTTTTCGGCGATGGTTTCCAGACTTTCTGCATAATAGATATGAATATCCATCATGAGATATGCAAAAAATACAGTGCGTTCAAAGCTGTGACACAACGGTAAAAAGCTGAGAGATTTTTCCTTTTCCACTAATGGAAGTACTTCCGCTACTCCTTTCAGATTGCTCACTATATTCAGATGTGTAAGCATGACACCTTTGGGATTTCCGGTTGTACCGGAAGTATATATTATCGTGGCTACATCCTGCTCATCTACCGTATCTTTTCTTTGACGAATAGTCTTATGGTCTATCTGTTCAATTTTATCCAACTCCTCTTTTAAATAAGAAACGCCTTCTATTTTATCAAAAGACACAATGTCCAAAATGGACGACATCTTCTCTTTCAGAGGCTTTACCTTGTGGTAAATTGACTCATCACCGACAAAAACAAAACGAATGTTGGCATCCTGAAAAATAAACGCGTAATCGTCTTCTGAAATAGTCGGATACATCGGAACATTGACAATTCCAATCTGCTGAGAGCCAATATCTGCAAAATTCCACTCCGGTCGGTTGGTACTGATAATCGCTATTTTTTCACCTTCTTTTAATCCGTGATTAAGCAGGAGCTGGCTGATTTTATCCGCATTTTTCTGAAAATCCGCATACGAATAATGCTTCCAATCTTTTTTACCATTGTCCAATACTTCTTTGGCCGACAAAGAATAAGCATCCGGATGCCTTTCCAACTGGTTAGTTAAAAAATCATACAAGCGTTTAATTTCCATAAGTTAACCTATTTTATAAGTTTGCTAATTGCTTTGAATTCTGCTGTTCCGGCACAGTCTATTAGCATAAATAAAATCATTTCTGTGGAAACCACATAGACACCGGACTGTCTGAGTCTCTCGAGTGCTGCCTGTTTATTTTCCGGAGTACGGGAAGATACCGCATCCGATACTACATGTACAGTATAGCCCTGAGCTGCTGCATCCAAAGCCGTTTTCAGTACACAGATATGACTTTCTACGCCACATAAAATCAAATTTTTCTTATTTCTCGGGCGAACATATTGCCCTACTTCTGAGTCTAACAGACAGCTGAAATGATTTTTGGGAAACACCGGAATTCCGGCATCTGCTTCCAGTTCGGGAATCGTATGCCCCAAACCTTTCGGATACTGTTCGGTTATGATGGTATCCATTCCGAGCGCGAGGGCTCCTTCCATTAAAATTTTGACATTCTTTACCACCACCTCATGTTCGTGAATGACCGGAATCAGTCTTTCCTGTACATCAATCACCATCAAAAGGCTATCCTCTATCGTAGGAAACACAGCTTTCATTTTCATCCAAATTTAAAATTAATTATTAAACGCTGATAGAACCTTTTCTAAAGTCTGTTTTTCCGATAATCGCGTTAATTACATAAGATTGACCTTTAGCATTGCACTCCTGCGCTTTTTTTACAGCTTTCTCAAATTCCTCAATCGTCTCTACGCGCTCGCCATCCCCTTTAAAAGCTTTTGCAATCAGCTGGTACTCACTGTAATCCAAATTCAGTGCACAGTCACTGCCTAAAAACTCCACCTGGTCACGGGCAATCTGACTCCAACAGGCATCATTGCCTATGACAGAAACTACCGGAAGATTAAAACGTTCAAACGTATCGTATTCCATCAAGCTGTATCCGGCACTGCCGTCACCATATATTATCCAGACATCTTTTTCGGGATATACTAATTTTGCACCCAAAGCGAAACCTGCTCCCACTCCCAAAGTCCCGTACACTCCCGGATCTAACCAACTTAAAGGGCTTCTTGGTCTCAGGATATAAGATGCCGTAGCCACAAAATCTCCGCCATCTGCCACAAGAATAGTATCCTCGCTAAGCATAGGCTCTAATTTTCTGAACAATTCCAAAGGATTCATGCCCACAGGCATTTTTTCTTTCGCTCTTACTTCTATATCATCCTCTCTTGCCTGATTAATTTCATTCAATGTCTTTTTCCAGTCGGAATAACTACCGGAATATCTTTTAGACAACTCTACTATAAAATCCAATGGATCAGATAAGACCGGCAAAGTTGGTTTTTTATTTAGATATAAATCTGCTCTACTCCGATTAATTGAAATAAATTTTCTGCTGCCAATGTGATTCCCGTAATCCAGTCTGAAATCATTCGGCACACCGGCCAAAATTATCAAATCAGATTTTTTAATCGCGTCTCTTCTTTTGTGGCGCATTTGCAGTGGGTTATCTTTCCCGAGCAACCCTCTGCCCATTCCGCTTAAATAAGTCGGAATGCCCAATTTATTTATTGCCTCTGCCAGTTCATCCGCTCTCTCCTTTTGCATTAAAGCGCCACTTCCGATGATAAACAACGGACGTTTTGCCTTCTTAATCATGCTAACAGCTTTTCCGATATCCGAACCGGAAAACTTAGGAAAAGTTACTTTTTGAATGGGCTGTTCAAAATTCACTCTGTCTTTATTGAAAAATAGTTTTTTCAGATGAAAATTAATATACCACTGTATAGCCCGCTCCTGAATATTTTTGGGCTGCATCTCACTGCTCTTGGCTCCGTACCACTCACTGACAAGTGCTTCATCGTATAAAGTATCTATCGGGCATTCTACAAAAACGGGTCCCGGTACTCCTTCCTGAGCTCTCCAGAAAGCTTCTTCCATGACCGGAACAATATCTTTTACCTGACTGATAGAAGTACTCCACTTGCAAATTGATTTTAAAATAGAAATCTGATCGATATCCTGAAGACTGCCCCGTCCTTTTAATATAGTGGCAGCCGCCCCTCCCAATAATATCAGAGGAGACTGAGCCATAGCTGCATTTTTAACCGCAGTAACCGTATTCGTCACACCAGGACCGGCCGTGACTGTAACGACTCCCGGCACATTGGTCAGTCTGGAAACCGCATCCGCAGCAAAAACAGCATTGGCTTCATGTCGGGTATCAATTACCCGGATACCTTCCTTTTCTGCTCCCACAAAAATCGGTGAAATATGTCCGCCACACAGGGTAAATAAAAATTTCACTCCATGTTTATGCAGCACTTTTGCAATAATTTCGCCTCCGTTCATATCTATTTATTTTAATTAATTTAAATGAAAACTACTGGGTAAAAATAGTGATATTAAAGCTTAGACAAAAGCAACTGTGATTAATTCAAAACATTTTCTTTATTATCAATATGTTAAAGTTTTACAGATTCCTTAAATTCGTCCGCTTTCTATCAGAAAGTAAATGCTTTTTATGAATAAAAAAACGAAAGTTTAAACGGGTATAAATACTCAAAGGAAATAACTATAATTCAAGGTCCATTTTTTACTTTGGAACCCATGTGAAATCCATAAGTTTTAAACGATTTTTAAATTCTAATTTTATTTCAAAAAAAAACAGAGATGTTTTCTTTTATCTTAAAAAAAACTCTAAGTTTACTAAAACCAAACGTTTGTTTAATTTTTAAAAGTAAATCGTAAAGCATGACAGAAGCTTATATTTTTGATGCCATCCGTACTCCGAGAGGGAGGGGCAAGAAAAGCGGTTCCTTGCACGAAGTCACACCTATATCTTTAGTGACCGGCCTGTTAAAAGCAATGGAAGAAAGAAATGGTTTAAACACCAAAGAAGTAGAAGACGTAATTTTGGGCTGTGTCACTCCTATCGGTGATCAGGGAGGAAACATTGCCAAAATTGCTGCACTCAATGCCGGCTGGGATGTAAGTGTCTCAGGTTTTCAGCTCAACAGATTCTGTGCTTCCGGTCTTGAAGCTGTCAACCTCGCAGCAGCCAAAATTCGTTCAGGCTGGCACGACCTTGTGGTCGCAGGCGGTGTGGAATCTATGTCCAGAGTTCCGATGGGAATGGATGGAGGTGCCTGGTATTTGGACATGTCCGTGAATTTTAAAACACATTTTGTTCCTCAGGGAATCAGTGCTGACTTAATCGCTACATTAGAGGGTTTTACCCGGGAAGATGTGGACAGATATGCCCTGCGCTCTCAGCAGCGTACTGCCAAAGCCAAAGCGGAAGGATATTTTAAAAACTCAATAATTCCGGTAAAAGATATTAACGGTATCACAATTTTGGCAGAAGATGAATTTAACAGACCGAATACTACTATAGAAGGACTTGCAGCTCTCAGTCCGTCATTTGCGATGCCGGGAGAAATGGGATTTGATGCAGTCGCACTGCAAAAATATCCTCAGTTAAAAGAAATTAACCACGTACACCACCCGGGTAATTCCTCGGGCATAGTGGATGGAGCAGCCTTAGTATTAGTGGGGAGCAAAGAAAAAGGAGAAGCACTCGGTCTGAAGCCCAGAGCACGTATTGTCATGGCAGCACACACCTCCACGGAGCCAACCATCATGCTGACCGGACCTGGTCCGGCCTCATTATTAGCACTAAAAAAAGCAGGAATGACCATAGATGATATTGATGTGGTGGAAATGAACGAAGCATTTGCTTCTGCCGTACTAAGATTACAAAAAGACATCAACTGTCCAGACGAAAAACTTAATGTCAATGGCGGTGCTATTGCACTGGGACACCCGTTGGGAGCTACCGGAGCCATGATTTTAGGTACCGCTTTGGACGAACTTGAGAGAACCGGAAAAGGCACCGGACTTGTCACTCTGTGCGTAGGCGGCGGTATGGGAGTCACTACAATTATTGAAAGAGTATAAATGAAGATAAACTTTCAGGAATACTAATCTTATAATATTTAAAAATACAATACATGTTCAGATACGAAAAAGATCAGGATAACATCGTAACCATCACAATGGATATGCAGAATCGCTCTGCAAATGTCATCAATGAAGAATTTGGCAGATTGTTTGAAGAATCACTGACCAAACTATCCGAAGAAGAAAACCTCGCAGGTGTGATAATTACATCCGCAAAATCGACCTTTTTGGCAGGAGCAGACCTTGAAAATCTCAGTAAAAAAGCAGATGCTGAATCTATTTTCAATATGGCCGAAGAGCTTAAAAAGGGATTCAGACAACTCGAGACTTTGGGTAAACCTGTCGTAGCCGCACTCAATGGTGCTGCACTTGGCGGTGGTTTGGAATTGGCATTGGCCTGTCACAGGCGCATTGCTCTGAAAAATCCAAAATCCCGTTTTGGGCTGCCGGAGATTCAGCTGGGCTTACTGCCGGGCGGCGGCGGAACAGTCAGAGTCCCAAGAATGGTTGGTCTGCAAAACAGTCTCCCTATTCTAACCGAAGGTAAAAGATTCAAACCGGAAGCCGCTGTCAGAGCAGGATTGGTAGATGAATTGGCTGACACTCAGGAAGAAATGATAACCAAAGCAAAAGAATGGATTAAAGCCAATCCTAAAGCTAAAAATCCATGGGATGAAAGAGGGTTTAAAATACCGGGCGGTGATCCGAGAAATCCTAAAGTGGCTAGTATGATACCGATAGTTCCGGCCATGACCAGAAAAAAGACTTATGGCAATTATCCTGCGGCAGAAGCTATTATTGCCTCTGTAACAGAAGGTGCTGTGGTGGATTTTGATACTGCTTCGAGAATTGAGTCCAGATATTTCACGCATCTCGCTACCGGAAAAGTTTCTACGAATATGACTACGGCATTTTGGTTTAACCTTAACAGCATCAATGCCGGCGCGAGTCGTCCAAAAGGAATTGGCAAACAAACTGTTAAAAAGCTTGGAGTAATCGGAGCCGGAATGATGGGAAGCGGAATTGCTTATGTATCCGCAATGGCAGGAATAGAAGTGGTGTTAAAAGATGCTACAATGGAAAAGGCCGAATTCGGAAAATCATATTCAGAAAAGCTGTTGAAAAAAGCTATTTCCAGAGGCAGAATGACTCAGGAAAAAGCAAATGAAGTACTTAGCCGAATCACACCGGCGGCGGAAGCAGCTGCAGTCGCAGGGGCTGATTTGATTATAGAAGCCGTTTTTGAAGACAGAAAATTAAAGGCTAAAGTGACTCAGGAATCTGAAATGGTGATGGATTCGACCGGAGTCTATGCCTCTAATACCTCGACACTTCCTATCACCGGCCTTGCCCAGGCGTCTTCCAGACCGGAGCAATTTATAGGTATCCATTTTTTCTCTCCGGTGGACAAAATGCCTCTTGTAGAAATCATCGTCGGAGAAAAAACCAATGACGAAACGCTTGCACGAGCATTTGACTATGTCAAGCAAATTAAGAAAACACCGATTGTCGTCAATGACAGCAGAGGCTTTTATACTTCAAGAGTATTCTCAACTTATGTATTGGAAGGCATTTCATTATTGGGAGAAGGTCAGGATGCGCAATATATCGAACACACAGGATTGCAGGCAGGTATGCCGGTAGGTCCCTTGGCATTAACAGACGAAGTGAGCTTATCACTGATGGCAAGCATCCGAGATCAAACAAGAAAAGATTTAGCAGCCGAAGGCAAAGAAATTCCTTATCATCCTGCACACGCGGTTTCTGAAAAGCTATTGGAAGCTAATCGAGCCGGGAAAGCTGCGGGAGCAGGGTTTTACGAATATCCAAAAGACGGAAAGAAATATCTGTGGCCGGAACTTTGGAACTTCTTCCCTCTACAAGAGCAACTGCCGCAACAGGAAATTATTGACAGATTTCTTTACGTACAGGCTCTTGATACGGTGAGATGTTTAGAAGAAGGCGTTTTAACATCTGTTGCAGATGCAAACATTGGTTCAATATTCGGATGGGGCTTTGCACCTTTTCATGGAGGTACCCTTCAGTTTATCAATTCAGTAGGACTCAAAAATTTCATTAAGAGAGCGGAAGAACTGGAAGCTAAATACGGTTCCAGATTTAATGTCCCTAAACTTTTAAGAGACAAAGTCGAAAAAGGAGAACTGTTCCGATAGTTTTTTATGAAAAAAGAAGAGAGTCCGACAATAATTTGCTCGGACTCTTTTTTATTGAGGATACCACAACCATTTAATCCATTTTTACCTAAAGTTGTGACAGTACACGTCCAATTCTTTATCTTTGGCAATATGTCTGAACAGGATTTGTTTTTTGAATTTCCTCCCGTTTCTCCAAATGACTGGAAAGAGAAAATTTTAAAAGATTTAAAAGGGAAAGACTATCAAAAAAACTTGGTATGGGAAACACCTGAAGGTATAAAGGTGGAACCATTTTATGTACCTGCCAATCAAAAAGCACTTTCTGTATTCAGGTCAAAAATATCTTGGGGAATTACAGCTCCTGTCCAAATTTCAGAAACAGCAAATGCCGAAGCACTCGAAAACCTGAACGGCGGATGTACGGAAATTCATTTTATCAACACAGGTAAAACTTTCGATATTTCTCAGCTGACGCAGGACATTCAAACAGATATTGCCGCTCTAAGTTTTGAAGGAGTCACTTGGGACGAAAGTCATTCCGATTTTTGGCTTAAAAACAAAAACAGCAAATCTCATTTAGGCATTAATCCATTGGCATCTTTGCACCAAGGTCTTTCAAATGGCTATGAGTCCAAGAACTTATTGAAATGGATAAAATTTAGAAATGAATTGCAAGCGACATGGGGTCTTCTTTTGATAGATGGTTCTATCTACAAAAACAGCGGAGGACATATTACAGATGAAATTGCTTTTATTTTGACTGCATTACAAGAAAATTTGCATCAGCTTAGAAATTTGAAAATTACTTCAAATTCTATTGGTACCATACTTATCAAAACTGCAATAGGTCCAAACTTCTTCTTTGAAATTGCCAAACTCAAAGCGATTCAGCATTTAGCTAAAATAATCACGGAGCAATACGAAGGCGCTGAGATAAAAATTTTAGCGGAATCCTCCTCACTTTATCACAGTTATCTCGATACGGAAACCAATATACTTCGATTGACTACAGAAGCGATGAGTGCGGCTATTGGCGGAGCAGATTCAATCATGCTGCATCCTTTTGACAATCCTGCCGGTACCGACCTGAGCAGAAGAGTGTCCAGAAATATTCACCACCTGCTCATAGAAGAAAGTTTTTTTGAGAAACAGGCAGACCCGGCAAAAGGAAGTTATTACATCGAAAATCTTGTGCGGGAATTAAAGGAGACTGCCTGGAAAGTTTTTTTAGAGATAGAGAAAAATCAGGGTTACATACAGTCTTACAAGGATAAAACAATTCCAAAGCTGCATATTCAAAATCATCGTGAAAACTTAAAAGATTGTTTCGCCCACCAAAAAACGATCATGATTGGCAGCAATCAATATCCTAATCTGAAAGACAATATCGGCCATATTCAAGACAGTACTGAAACAGAAAGCCAATCCCCTTTGCATTCATTTAGACTGTCAGAACCATTTGAGAACCTTCGAGTCAGACTTCAAAACCACATTCAAGAAAACCTACACACACCAAAAGCTTTTTTATGGCTGCATGGTAATCAGTCCATCAGAAAGGCTCGCGCGATTTTTTCTTATAATTTTCTCGCGTCTGCCGGAATTCTTTCTATAGAAAACTCGGATCCGGGCAATTGGGAGTTGTCTATTGAAGAAATGAATAAAAGCAATTCGTCTATCATAGTACTTTGCAGCGATAACGATTCCTGGGAAAAATTTCTACCCAAAGCCATTGAAACTATATCAAAAGACAAACTCATCATTCTTGCGGGGGAAAATAAATCGTTTGAAGGTATGACCATTCACCGCAACAGCAATGCTTTAGAATGTTTAAATCAAATTTTCAGGTATTTGGGAATAGGATAGCTTTTACTTCTTTACGACTGTCTTTATCAAATTTCTTTTCCCTGTTTCAATCTGCAAAAAATATATACCCAAAGGAATTTCGGCAGGTACGGTTATCGAAGATGTGCGAACCTGATTAGTCTGATACCGTACCCTACCCGTCAGATCCAATAAGGCAATACCTTTTATATTTTCGGAAGAAAAATTGTTTATGAAAATCTTGGAAGAAAACGGATTCGGATAAATCTGTACACTCCTATCAGCCACAAATTCATTTATACCCACCGACTCTGTTTCGCCCATTGCCAGTTCTGCCAAAACCGCTGCGGCCAATTTTGAGTTTCTGTAAAAAAAGGGGATGTTAAAATGACCGACCGTGTCCGCAACGGTATGAATATATGGATACGCATCTTCGCCGGAATATTCTTCATTTATTCCGATTGCAGTATGTCCTTCATTCCAAAAGGATGCATGGTCTGTTAAAAGTGTTCCCGGATTAATTATTTCCGGGCTAAGACCTATGGCGTATTCTTCATTACATCGGACAGCCAAGTCTGCCAACTCAAGCGAACCTGCTATATCTCTGACATGAATTTCAGTTTTAAAATTTTCATCTTCGTCCCACCCCAGCATATCCAAATTAATATAGCCTATCAGAGTTTCATTTTCACTTCCGACTGTCCGGGCAAAAGCTTTGCTTCCAATTAGGCCTAATTCTTCTTCGTCAAAAAAAATAAATTTTAGTGTGTAAGGGAACTGGTTATCCTTCAGGACTCTCGCAATTTCAATAACAGCCGAAGTTCCGCTTGCATTATCGTTAGCGCCGGGAGAAATATCTCCGGCAGGTCTGCTGTCATAATGCGCTCCTATAAGGATGTGAAAATCAGGTTTTAAACTCCCCTCTTTAACCGCAATTAAATTTTTTCCATATTCACTAAACTGCTGTTCTTTCACAGTGTACTGATAGCTCTGAAGCTTTTCTTTTAAAAATAAAAATGCTTTTTCATTGTCAGGATGAAGATAGTATCTTGATTTGATAGTGTCCTGATTTCCCTGTATCCGTACAGGAAGCTCACCGGAAAGCTGCTTTACAAAATATATTAAAGAGTCTGCGTGAATTTTATCCAAGAGTTCAGAAACTTCACTTTTTTGAGCAAATACATTAAATGAAATAAAAAAGACAACTAAAAAAGCAGAAAATCTAAGCATCAGAACAATTAAGTTTTCTGCTCCTGTACAGAAGAGGACCGATTGACATCCACGATGTCTATAATCCCTGCTTCTGCAAATGAATCTCTCAGGGCATCTACCCCATTTTTGATTTTATACTCCATTTCATCCGGAAAAACGGGAATAACGGTATAAATAAACAAAGAATCATCTCCTAATTTCATTTCCTGAAACTCCTCGTACAATGAAACACTGTCCATAATGATGACGCCTTCAAACGGTGTGTTGGCAATATTTTTAGACGGAGTACCATGGGGCACACTGTGTCCGTAACACAACCATGTATTGTGCTGCTTTGGAATTCTTGCGAGATTTTTCAGCCAAAGAATCGGCCAGTAATTATTAAAGTCCTTCAACCCTTCGGCGGACAAATCCCAGTCTTCGGGCAAAATGATGGCAAGTTCTCCGTACTCAAACTGTTCGGCTCCTTCCGGCACATTCATAGGTTCTCTGCTCATTCCGTACGACAGCAGTAAATTATACCGTCTGTCTTCATTGGGTCTGACATGATACACATCTATTCTGAGCCCATCATTTCGCTTGTCCTGCCAGACTATGATATCCTCATTGTCAAAAAAGCGGTCAATGTGATGGTCTAATGCCAACAGCATATTTGGAGCCTCATCCACGGGTATTTTCTCTTTCGGATTCTGCTCCGGCAAAGAATCCTGAGTTACTCCCGCCGTTTCCTTTTCTTCCGTTACTGGCTCGTCGTTAGATTCATCAGGTGCAATATTGTCTGTCGCATCTGTTGCGTCAGCTTCTTCCCCAAAACCAAATAATGAGAACTGGTTTTCATCTGCTTTTTTATTTTTTTTCGCCACGTCTCCTATATTTTGGATTTCATTTAAAAGTTCTTTTATACCGTTGTCGGTTTCTGTATCCGATGACTCGGACAAATTATCTTCTATGGCTTCCTGCACAGCGCTTCCCTCCGGCAAAGCTATGTTCAAAATCACTTTTGCCTGTATGGTATATTTCCCTTCCGGGAAATAGCTGAGATAGCTTTCTATATGCACATCTTCTCCAGACTCTTTGTGCTGCTTCTGGCATACATCCCAGATATTTTTATCGGTAATGGCCGGATGCATTCCGTGATCCAATGAAGCTAAATAATATTCAATTGCTTTGTCAAATTGACCAAGCTTCATATAAGCCGTACCTATTCCATTCTCATACCTGTCTCTTTCTTCCGGGTATTTTTTTATCAGTGCATTATACATTTCTATGCTGGCTTCATAAGGTCCTTCCCGGAGCAACTGGTCTGCAAGCTGAATTTGTTCGCCTTGGCTTCTGTTATTTAAAAAGTATGATATTTTTTCTGCGAGCGTTGCATTCTGAACATCAAATGAAGCTATTTCAAAAACGTTTTTTCCAATATTTTCATCCACATCTGCATGATGCCTGTTTTCCTCGAAAGTAAGGTGTTTTTTTATCACATCCCAAATCCCCATATGTCAGTTTCTTTTAATAAAGTCCCAATCAGTTTTCAAGCTATAAATATAAAGCAAAGAAATAAGAGATTAGGCATGCTTTGATGTTCTTTCAGCACAAATTAGTTAAATCTTACAAATATCTTTTATCTCCCGATTCTCTTTTGGGCTAAAGGAAGTCATTTACCTGCAATTCGGCAGAAATTTGTCAATTGATTTATAACACGGATTAAACTGATTTAAGGCTAAATGTTTTATTATAGGCAGCCCCTGAACCACCACACATTTAGCACATTTGGTTTCTCTCCCGCACATAAACCAACATTAAAAACCAAAAGCGTTTGAATTTTTCCTACATTCGAAAAAGTCCAATAAAAAACTTGCTGAACTAAAACTTTTGTCTTAACTTGTCATTGATTGACAAGTATAAAAATACAAGCAAATGAAAGCAACGTTTGGAGAATACATCAGACAATTGAGAACAGAAAAAGGTTTAACCTTGACTGAACTTGCTGCATTACTCAAACTTGATTCTGCAAACTTGAGTAAAATTGAAACAGGCAAAAGAGAGTTTGATGAAAAGCGTTTAGAAAGATTAGCGAAAGCTTTTGACCTTAATATTGAAGAGCTAAAGACAGAATATTTTGCTGACCAATTTGCAAAGAAAATTTATCAATATAATTGTTCTACAGAAGCTCTTGTAGTGGCAGAGGAAAAAGTGAAATATCTTATCAGCAGAAATGCAAAGCAGACAAAAATAAAATTCTAAAATAACAGCTAATGGCATTAAAACAACTCATAGAAAAATATCAGTCGGATAGAGATTATTATCTGACTAATAAATATAATGAAACACTGCTTCGCAGTGATTTCTTAGATCCGCTTTTTGAGTTGTTGGGTTGGGACATTAAAAATAATGCAGGAAAACCAACTAACGAGAGGGAAGTTATTTTGGAAGAAGCATTGAAAGCAAATGCTTCTGAAAACTCTAAGAAACCTGATTATACTTTTCGATTGTTCTCGGAAAGAAAATTCTTTTTAGAAGCTAAAAAACCATCTGTAAAGATTGAATCAGATAATGATACTGCAAAACAAGTAAGGCGATATGGATTTACGGCAAAATTGAAAATATCAGTCCTTTCTAACTTTGAATATCTCATTATTTATGACACTTCTGTAAAAGTTGAAAAAGAGGATACATTTCAGAAAGCTCTTGTAAAAAAATATCATTACACTGAATACGAAGAGAAATTTGATGAAATCAAACGTCTTTTAGGAAAAGAAGCTGTTTATTCAGGCAACTTTGATATTGAATGGAAAGCAATTGAAACCAAAATCAATCAATATTCCATTGACAATCTTTTTCTAAAACAAATCAATGAATGGCGAAAAGCATTAGGTGCTGAAATACATAAATATGAACCTAATATTGATGAACAACAATTAAATGATATCGTTCAAAGCTATTTAAATAGAGTTTTATTTTTGCGTGTTTGTGAAGATAGAAACTTAGAGACGTATCAAACGCTTTTGAAGTTTGCTAATGAAAATGACTTTGAAGCTTTAATCAAAAAATTTAAAGAGGCTGATAAACGATACAATTCAGGATTATTTGACCAATTACTGAAAGACAAAATCATTGAAAATGTCAGTTCTGTATTTTGGACGATTATCCAGCATCTGTATTATCCTGAAAGTCCGTATTCTTTCAGTGTTTTCTCATCTGATGTTTTGGGAAATATTTATGAGATTTTTCTTTCAGAAAAATTATCTGTTCAAAATGGAATAATTGAGCTCATAAAAAAGCCTGAAAATATTGATAGGGATATTGTTACAACTCCTACATTTATCATAAATGACATTCTAAGAAACACGGTTTTAGAAAAATGTAAAGACAAAACTGACAAAGAAATTTTAAACTTAAAATTTGCTGACATTGCTTGTGGTTCGGGTGCTTTTTTATTGGAGTTGTTCCAGCTTCTGAATGACATTTTGATTGACTATTATTTGAAAAATGACCAATCAAAACTTATCCAAACTAACATCAACACTTACAAACTTCCTTTTGAAACCAAACGAAAAGTTTTATTGAATTGTGTTTTCGGAGTTGATAAAGATTACAACGCAGTTGAAGCATCAAAATTTGGTTTATTGTTGAAATTATTGGAAAGTGAAGATATAAATTCAACCAACAAAACCAAACCAGTTTTACCTGATCTTTCAGAAAATATATTTTTTGGGAACAGTTTACTAAATCCAAAACAAGTTGAAAAGAAAAATCAAATCGAGGTAAATCCATTTGATTTTTCAAAACTTCGTTTTGATGTGATTGTCGGTAATCCACCTTATATGAAGTCGGAGGATATGAAAAATATTACTCCGCTCGAATTACCACTATACAAAACCAATTACACTTCGGCATATAAACAGTTTGATAAATATTATTGGGACGTTTCCCTTTGGGGCAGGCTTTCTACTACAATCTTTTTGCCCTTTGGAACAAAAGGGATTTCCGCTTTAATTCCTAATGCAAAAGCAGCATAACTAAAATGAAATAATATGTTAAAATTATACTCAACAGACAATAAGAAGTTTTTAAAACAAGTAAACAAGTCGGAAGCGGAACTGAACCGATTTCTTACCGACAATTGGAAAGAATTTTTTCCACACTTCAAATTCATCAAGAGCGAATTCTCTTTAGATGGCAATGTGAGAAGTAAAGGAACTTCGGGAAGAATGGATATTTTTGCCTTTAACCCAAAATCTAAAAAATTTGTGATTTTTGAATTAAAAAAAGATTCAGATAGTAATATTCGAAATCAAGCATCAGATTATAAGGATTACATCGAAGATAATTTTGCTGAGATATATTTACTTTCAACACAAGAATATGATGTTGATTTACCGAAATACAGTGAGATTTCCAAAAATGATATTGAATTAATCTTAATAGCAAAAAGCTTTTCTTCAACTGATGTGACAAAAGCAAAAAGAAGTAAAGGTGAAATCACTCTTATAAAATATATGTGGTTTGAAAATCAACTTTTGCTTATTGACTATCTGAACAATGACCCTGATGATCTAATAGAAAAAGAAAATGCAAAAAAACTTCAAAAAATCAAAAATATAATCGACAATAAACCAGATTTAGCTGATGTTGAAGCATTTCTTTATGGTAAAGACGAAGCAAAAAGATTATTTAAGATATTTTATGAGTATCTAAAAAATATCGGTGAAGTATCTGTTGAAGCACAAGCAAGCAAAATCAAAATATCCTTTGGTCAGGAAACATTTTCTATAATAGGATATGTAGGAAAAACTGGGAGAAAATGTTTTTTAGTTATCAATACAAATATTGATGCTGTTACTCCATTAGGTGAAATAGTTGATGATCGTATTCGTCCAAATGGTAAGAAAAAGGGAAGCATTGGCACAGAGCGGTATGAAGTATTTATAACAACAGATAATGAACTTTTGAAATTTTTATCAATTATTGAAAATAATTATCACAATGAAAATAGCTGAACTTAAAAAGATGTGGGATGAATTTGCAGATGTTCCTATCAATTTAGATGATGAAATTGAACAAGACTTTTATCATTGGGAAAAAGGCACTTATCGTTTCGACATTTGGCATTGGTTTGACGAAAAACTTCCAAATGGCTTAGTTGTTGATTTTCAAATTGATGCCTGAGGCTAAATTATATATGTTTGAACCGATTGCTTCATTTATTTTAAAATGGGGCATTAACGGAAGTTCTGATTATGACATTTTAGAACCTAGTTGTGGGGATGGTGTTTTTTTGGAACAATTGAAAGAAAATAATCACAAATTTAAATCAGTTACAGCGATTGAGTTTGATGAAGTTGAAGCCGAAAAATCTGATAAAATCGAACTAAAAAACAAAAATGTAATCAATACAGACTTTCACTTGTATTGCAATGAAACTACTGAACGATTTGATTTAGTGGTCGGAAATCCGCCTTATATTCGCTATCAATATTTTGATAAAGAACAACAAGTTGAAGCAGAAAAAATATTTAAAAAAGCAGGTTTAAAATATTCCAAATTAACTAATGCTTGGGTTTCGTTTGTCGTTGGTTCAAGTCTATTATTGAAAGAAAAAGGAAAGATTGGCTTTGTGATACCAGCGGAATTATTACAAGTTTCCTATGCAAAGCAATTACGTGAGTTTTTAGCTCACTTTTATAATAAAATTAATATCATTTCTTTTGAGAAGTTGGTGTTTCCAGATATTCAGCAAGAGGTGGTTTTATTGCTTTGTGAAAAGAATGGAGATGATTCACATTTAATAGAACACTTAGAGGTACGAGATGCTTCTGATCTTGAAACATTGGATGTAAATAGACTAAAAAGCCCAACAAAGAAAATTGATTTTAAATCGAATAAATGGACTTTTTACTTTTTGGAACAAGAAGAAATAGATTTTCTAGAGAATATTGCAAAAGAAAGAAAGATACCGTCAATTAGCGACTATGCAAATGTAGAGGTTGGCATTACAACAGGGGCAAATCATTATTTTACTGTTCCTTATTCTACTGTAGTTTTTTATCAATTGGGAGAATATGCTAAACCTATGGTTGGCAGAAGTGTTCAAGTAAACAGTATTGTCTTTACAAAAAAAGATTGGCTAAAAAACCAACAAACTGAAGCAAAGGCAAATCTTTTGGTCTTCCCTTCGCAAGAAAAGTTAAATGGCAATCCAGGAGTAAAAGATTATTTGGAGTACGGTGAAAGTATTGGTATTCATAAAGGCTATAAGACAAGTATTCGTGATGATTGGTTTGTCATTCCATCAATTAAACTTTCAGATGCTTTATTTATCCGAAGAAATAATTTGTATCCACGTCTGATTTTGAATGAAGCTAGCGCTTACACAACGGACACAATGCACCGTGTGTTTATCAAAGAAACAACAAATAGAAATGCTTTCATAGCAAGTTTTTATAATTCACTTTCACTGGCCTTCTCTGAAATTGTTGGGCGTAGTTATGGCGGTGGTGTTTTGGAATTGATGCCAAGTGAAGCAGAGCAAATACTTCTTCCCTATCAATCTCAAAACACTCAATTATTGGAAGTGATTGACAAAATGATGAGAGAGGAAAAAAGCATCGATAATATATTGGAAATCACGAATGAAATAATCCTAAAAGAAGGATACGGATTGACACAAAAAGAAGTTGATTTAGCACATTCTATCTGGGAGAAATTATCAAAACGCAGATTGAATAGGAATAAATAAAAATAAAAAACATGACAATAAAACTTGACACAAGTACAATCGTTATTCAAAATATCATTGTTCACAGTATTCCTAGACACAAGAAAGGAGATTTTTCAATCAAACCTCAATATAGTGAGCAAGAAAGTTCCTTGCCTGATGGGTTAAGGGTATTTTTCAAAGATAAAGTTGTACAATCTTTGCAGAGCAATAAAGAGCTAAGGGTTTGTTATAATACAGATAGTGTGTCTCCTGTTTCTACCTATATAAACCAGATCATAAATTCAAATGGTGCTGATTTAGTTGAACAGTCTAAACTAATTACGAAGTACTTATTTGAAATTCAAGACGGTCAAAATGCCTCAGGAATATTAGTCGTGATTTTTGGAAAAATCAATAGCCAAAATACTTGCATAATTATCAAGTTGGAAAGAGACGAAGGAGCACAATTAGAATTAGACCCAAAAACAAAATCTTTCAATATTAAAGATGTAAAGGATTTAATGCTTACTCGAAAAACAAAAATTTATAAAGTAGGACTGTTCATTGACAAATCAATTTTCAAAATCAAGTATGACGGAAGTACAGCAGATTTGCAGATAGACCCCAAAACTAAAAAAGAAGTTACGACTTGGTTTATTGAAAAATTTTTAGGCTGTGTTCCTCTTGCTGACCCAAGAACTACCACAAAGAAATTTTATAATCTTACAACAACATTTATTCAACAGAGTATAGATGACCCAATCAAGAAAGCAAAATATACGCAAGACCTAAATTCCTATTTACAAAAGAACTCTCACAGAATAAGTGCGAAAGAGTTTGCAGATGACTATATGGAAACATCAGACAAAGACTTTTATAACAGATATTTAAGAGAGAAAAAATTTAGAATGTCCGAGTTTCCCAAAGATAATTCTTTCATTAACAATAAGATCAAGACAATAACAATGACTTTTGCAAATGATATTGCTATTGTTGGTAAAAAAGGAACATTTGAAAAAAATGTCAAGCTGGAAGAACAAAACGATGGCACAACCAAAGCTGAAATAGTTTCTAAAGTAAAAAGTGTACGGTAATGGCAAATGTTCAGGAAATTGTTGATTTATGGAACGAAGAACAACCTAAATACGAAAATTTAGGGCAGATTGTTTGTGCGTTCATAAAAGACAAGATTACTGATTACGAACTTTTACCTGAAATTCAGTATAGGACTAAAGAACTTCTAAGCATAATCAAAAAAGTCAAAAAGAAACAAAGTCAAAAGGAATATTCATATAACCATTTGAAAGACAAATTAGGCATCAGAATTATCTGTTCTTTTCAAGAGGAAATGAAAATTATTGATGAATTTTTGAAAAAATCTTTTAGAATTATAGAGGTTGAGTATAAACAAGAAAACTTAGATTTTGATAAGTTAGATTACGTTTCTAATCATTATGATGCTCAAATTAACTTAGACATCAATGAGTTTAAAAAACATACTGAATTCGAAAACTTTGTTTTCGAAATACAGGTAAGAACATTAAATCAACACGCTTGGTCAAATACTGCACATTCACTCTCATATAAACAAGAAAAGGATTTGCCACCAAACTTAAAACGAAAAATCTATCGACTTCTTTCATTATATGAAATAGCAGACGATGAATTTTCAAACGTGAACAGAGCTTTAAAAGAACACAGAGACAACCATTCTTATACTTTATTGAGAAAACTTGAAGGAAAGTTTTATAAGTATGCCAAAATTGATTTTGACAGAGAAATTTCTTTGAAGACAATTGATATTCTTTCAAGCTACTATGAGAATGAAATCAATATTAATCAAGTTATCAATGAGATTGACAGATTTATAAAAAGCAATGAAGGAAAAATTCAAAGAATATACGATGAAAACAGAAACCGTTTCTACGAAATATTATTTTTAACACAACCTGAAATTTTCATTATTTGGTATATGCTTCAAAATAATCCGTTTACATTAGAAGATAATTGGCTAAATGACTTTGAAGGAGAAGACCTTGAACAAATCAAAACCCTTTGGGGAAATGACTTATAATTTAAAATATGTTAGACTTTACGAATTGTAATATAATTGATGTTATTGCCCACCAAGTTGGCAATCAGACAAATGATGAAGAATTGATATTATCAACTTCATTACTAAATACAGAAGATACTCGTTTGAGAGAACTATTAATCAAATATTTCCTTTATCCTTTCAAGGATATAGAAGAATTTTATTCATTTACGTTTTCTGATGAGGATTTTACTCTAAATCCTATTTATCAATATGTAACTAGTATCTTTTCAGAGAAGAAAAGATTCAAAGAGATAAGTGAGAGCATTGCAAAATATCTTTATGAAATTGCTTTACATCCACAAATAAAATCAGGAGACCTATTTGTAGTTACTTTTGAAAATATTAACGTGGATGGTGAATTAGTAAAGGCTATAGGATTTTTCAAATCAGAAAACAGACAAGAATTTTTACAACTAAATAAAACTTCAAAAGAGTTTTCACTAAGATATGAAGATGGTATAAACATAGATAAACTTGATAAAGGTTGTTTAATCTTTAATACCGAAAAAGAAACTGGTTACAGAATAAGCGTTGTCGATAAGTCAAATAAATCCAACGATACTCAATATTGGGTTGATTTCTTTTTGAATGTAAAACCTATAAAAACAAACTTCCTACAAACTAACCAGTTTTTAGGGATTACAAAGCAATTCGTAACCAAACAACTTTCAGAAGAATTTGAAATAAGTAAAGCCGATAAGATAGATTTTTTAAATCGCTCTGTGGATTATTTTAAAGGGAACGAAACGTTTGACAAACAAGGATTTGAGGAACAAGTTTTTGGAGATAGTAATATAATCGAATCATTCAGAAAATTTGACCAAACTTACAGACAAGAAAACGAAGTAGAATTAGCAGACAGTTTTGAAATATCTCCTCAAGCAGTAAAAAAGCAAGCAAGAGCTTTTAAAAGCGTTTTAAAGTTGGACAAAAATTTTCATATCTATATTCACGGAAACACAGAATTGATTGAGCAAGGTATGGACGAAAATGGAAGAAAATATTACAAAATATACTACGAAGAAGAGAGATAGACTGCCAAATAATTTTTAAAAATAGTCGAAAACGAGCTAATATTCAAAATCGGTGAAATCCACCCTGCATCAAGTCGTCAAAACCTCTCAAATCTCAAAATCGTCTATCGGGATTTGAATCTTGATTTGAATAAAATCTTATCTTGCAGGCATTCAAAAATTATCCCTATGGTATTGGATTATTCTCAAGCGTATATACTGTCTCTCTCTCTGTTCATTTTGTCGGAAACAAAACCAACAACACTGACCTATTTTTGTCTGACTCCCCGGTGTTACTCGATTCGGAGATGTCTCTCAGAATGAAAGAATACTTTTTGAAAGGAATTACCAAACAGGCGGAAAAATTTGAATTTACCCACGTGGATGCACTGGAATACAATGAAGTTTTTAATACGGTGGGACAAACCTTTGAGGGTGAGTTAAATTTCCATGAGGCCTCCAAAAAGCTTGCACGAATGCTCCACGATAAAAGCATACATCCCAATATTAAATCGGGTGAATTGTTTTTAGTTCATTTCGACAATATATATGCAGATAATATTCCGGTAGAAGCTTTGGGAATATTCAAGTCTGAAAATAAAGACGGCATCTTCCAGATTCGGCAGACCGCCTCCAAATTTGACATTGATTATTTGGAAGGAATCAGCGCATCTAAAATTGATAAAGGGTGTTTAGTACTGGACCTTGATTTTGAAACAGGTTTTGAAGTTTTAATCCTTGACAATGTATCAAAAGGAGATGAAGCACTTTACTGGAAAGAAGATTTTTTAAATGTGCAGCCGATTAACGACACTTATACTCAGACAAGGAGTCTGATGAATCTGACCAAAGATTTTATAGAATTTCAGGTAAAAAAAGATGTAGAGGATATAGAAAAGCCGGATCAGATTGCCATGCTCAATAAATCTGTACACTATTTCAAAGCTAACGACCACTTTAATCCGTTAAACTTTGAGAAAGAAGTTTTCACACAACCGGAAATATCCGATTCTTTCAGGAACTATTCTTCCGTCCATCAGCAGGCTTATGGTCTGGACTTCAATAAAGACATCGAACTGTCAGGATCAGCCGTCAGAAAAGAGTCTAAAATTTTTAAAAGCATTTTGAAATTAGATAAGAATTTTCACATATACATCCATGGAGACCGAAGTAAAATAGAACGTGGAGTGGATGAAGACGGGGAGAAATTTTATAAAATATACTATCGGGAAGAAAACTAAACTAAGATGCACTGGATAGTTTTAATCATCGCCGGACTGTTTGAGACTTCATTTGCTTTTTGTCTCGGAAAAGCCAAGGAAGCAAGCGGAACAGAAGCAATATACTGGTATATGGGTTTTGTCATTACATTGGCGGTCAGTATGATATTATTAGTCAAAGCCATTCAAAATATTCCAATAGGCACCGCCTATGCCGTGTGGACCGGAATCGGTGCGGTCGGAACGGTACTGACGGGTATATTTATTTTTCAGGAGCCGGCGACCTTTTGGCGTATGTTTTTTATTGTCACTCTAATCTGCTCGATTGTCGGACTCAAAGTGGTTTCAAATTAAAACAAAACCATAAAAGGGATGTTATAATTGGAACCAAAACACTTAGAAATGTCCAATATTTCTTTAATTATTGAAGAACGCGAAGCCGATATCGGCAATTTTCTTGTCGGTCGATTACTTCCTTTTCGTAAAAAGAGACATATCGGGCCTTTTGTTTTTATAGACCGCATGGGGCCGGCAAAATTAGACAGCGAAAAAAGTCTTGACGTCGCTCCTCATCCACATATTGGGCTTTCTACTCTTACTTATTTATTTGAAGGTTCTGTCATGCATGCGGACAGTATTGGAACACATATAGAGATTACTCCCGGAGCAGTCAACTGGATGACTGCCGGAAAAGGTGTTGTACATTCAGAAAGAACACCTCAGCACCTGAGAAATACCGAAATGACTCTGCACGGACTACAGATTTGGGTCGCACTTCCCAAAGAGTTGGAAGAAATAGAACCAGAATTTCAGCATGTCGAAGCAAAAGATTTACCGACTTGGGAGGAAAATGGCGCACAGTTCAAATTAATTTGCGGAGAGGCTGCGGGAAGAAAATCTCCCGTGAATGTGTATAGTCCGCAATATATGATTGAGATTACCACAAAAGAACCAACCACAATTGATATCGGACAGCATCTTTACGGCGAAAGCGGATTGTATATTCTCGAAGGTCAGATTGAAAACAGCGGACATCTGTACGGCGAAAAGCAAATCCTTATAACAAAAGATGCACAGCTGTGTACTTTTCAAATGCATGAAAATTCTAAAATTTATATTTTCGGAGGTGAACCGCTTCCCGAAAAAAGATTTATTCACTGGAACTTTGTCAGCTCAAGCCGAGAAAGAATCGATCAGGCTGTGGAAGATTGGAAAACAAAGCAATTTCCGCAAGTTCCGGGAGAAACAGAATTTGTACCTTATCCTGAAAAATAATTTTTTACAATATGACGAAAATAACCGCAAAAAACTCAAAAAATGACCTGCAGGCTCATATGGAAAATGGCAGAGGTCATTACATTTTATCGGACGAGCCTATTGATTTAGGTGGTAAAAATGAAGGACCTACCGCAAACGAATTACTGGCAAGTGCACTTGCAGCCTGTACAACCATCACTTTGAGAATGTATGTCAATCACAAAAAATTGACTACAATTGAAGACATACATGTTGAGGTGGAACTAATTTTCGACAAGGCTGCCAACAAAGCTACTTTCAAAAGGAAAATCAGAATTGAAGGGGAATACGATGATGCGATCTTCAAAAGATTTCAGCACGTAGCCAATGCTTGTCCGGTACACAAAGTGCTGTCCAGTGAAATAACTACTGAAACGGAGTTTATTTAGGAAAAAAGGGTAACGAAAAGAGTTTGGAGAGGAATGTTTTGAACATCTCAGAACTTTCTCTCCAAAATTATCTGTGCTTTAAATGCTTCCTTAGGGGTCATATTCATTCCTGCAAAACGCCTTGGAGCAGACGGTCTGTTTTCCTGAGGAGCAGTTAAATCTTCTGTTGTGCGGCCGCCTTCTGTTTCAGCCATTAGAGTCTGAAAATTGGATTTCATTTCAACCGGTTTATATCCGGACTCTTTTTTACGCTCCACCAATGGTTTCTTAACCGGGGGATGTGTATCTATCGGGACTGTCAGAGGCGGTGTTTTGTATTCGGGTGCAGGAGTCTCAAATTCCTTTTTCCACTCTTCCAACATGGTATCAAAAATACCTTTGCCTTTCTCTGAACTGTCCGTATCACCTGGCACACTATAATCAGGCAACTGCTCTTCATTTTCTTTGGCAGAAGAATAATGCTTATAAATATAGTATCCGATTATTGCCAGTATATAAATGTATTCCATGAAGAGAAAAGCTTTTTATAAATAACGTTATTTATTCCAGTAACTGCAAATTTAATCTTCTAAAAGATAGTTCAATGTCCTCGGGCCCAAATTAAACAACACATCCAAAATACTTAAATTAGGTTTAAACTCAGCTCTGTCCATAAAAACCTGCTGATAGGAATTCCAGTCTGATTCTATCTTATTTTTCTTAGGATTGGGATGGATTTTATCCCTCCAGTCTTTTCCTTCAAAAGTTTCAAAAGGGATAAATTTTTCGGTATAGCTTAGCTCTTTTGAAATCCGAAGCATCTTAAGAGTATGCCGAATCGTAGCTAAGTTTAAATCTTTCAGAAACTCAAATTTTTCTTCATACAGGGGTGCCAAATCATCTTCAAAAAACTCAAAATACGCCGAACGCCTGTACGATGAGACCAGACTTTGCCAATGGTCTTTCTGCCAGTTTTCAGAATAACTTATTCGTACTTCTTCAAAAATGGAGTGCTGATGCTTACCTCTTTCCAGCGGCACGGAAAGAGACAAAATTCGATTTGGACTCATGATGTTACAGCGGTTTCTGTAACTCCCTTTCTGATAATTGGAATGCAGGTCAATTGTTACATTTTCTGCCTTCAGTAAAACTTTGTAAAAATCCGCACAGCCCCAATAATGCGGTTCGATAAGAATATTTGCAGACATAAGCGGTGCAAATCTAATCATTCATAAAAGTTCATCCAAACTTCCTTATTTTTAGTCTGTGATAAAAAAACTAATCGCTTATTTCGTCATTCTTATTTTTAGGATGGTTGCAGCTCTGCCATGTTGGGCACTACAAAAAGTAAGTTTGCTTATCCGCTTTTTCCTTTATCATATTTTACACTACAGAAAAGATGTAATCCGACTCAATCTTTCCTACGCCCTGCCCTATTTGGAACAGGAAGAATACCGGAAGGTCGAAAAAAACTTTTACACACATCTGTCCGAACTAATCGTAGAAGTCATCAAAGGATTGTTCATTCCTATACAAGAACTAATGTCAAGAATTACATTGACCGAAGAATCGAAAGCTTTATTAAATAGATTTACTCAGGAAAATCGACACGTCGTGCTGATGCTCGGCCATTACGGCAATTGGGAATGGCCTCTTCTTATTATGCAGCAATATACTTCGCTTCGGCATTTTGCTTTGTATTCCCCATTAAGTTCCAAGCCTCTCGACGAGTTCATAAAAAAAAGAAGAGAAAGATTTGGTGCAGTCATGTTGGATGCTACAAAAGCAAGGAATTTAATGAGTACGCTGAGGGCTCAGCCTTCTGTTTTGGCTGTTGTGGGCGATCAGTCACCGACCGGAAGGGCAAAAGTACATCAGACAAATTTTCTGTCTTTAGATACAAATTTCTTTACAGGAGGAGAAAAAATTGCTCAAAAGCTACAGGCTGCGGTAGTATATGTGCATTTGAAAAAGATAGACTTTGCCCGGTATGAAATTCACTTAGTACTGATTTCTGAACAGGCAGACCGGGAGCAGGAAGGACAGATAACTGAGCAATATGTGAGAATTCTTGAAGAAAAAATCCTGCAACAACCGGAATTTTGGTTATGGAGCCATAAACGGTGGAAGAATATTTTGCCGTATTGAACTGCATGATATTCTCAAACCATTTATAAAAAAATGCCATCTTTGTAGCTCAAGTTATTGATTTTGGAACATCAGCATAATCCCGAAATTGCCATAATTGTTCTCAACTACAACGGCAGGAAATGGCTGGAACTGTTTCTGCCCTCTGTCGTGAAGTACTCGCCGGAATCTGTGGCTTCAATCTGGGTTGCCGACAACAATTCTACTGATGGGTCTCTGGAGTTTATTCAGGAGCATTTCAAAACAATCCACACAATCAGGCTGAATCAAAACTATGGATACGCGGAAGGTTACAATCAGGCAATTCGGCAAATTCCCTGTAAATATGCACTCCTGCTCAACTCGGATGTCGAAGTGACTCCAAACTGGCTCACCCCACTTTATCAGGTTTTGGAAAAAGATTCAACAATTGCAGCCTGTCAGCCAAAACTTCTTGATTATAAATCTAAAGACACCTTTGAATATGCCGGAGCCGCAGGTGGTTTTATAGATCGGTACGGCTATCCGTTTTGTCGGGGAAGATTATTTGACCAAATGGAAAAAGATACCGGACAATACGACGATGAAGCAGAAATTTTTTGGTCATCCGGTGCATGTATGCTGATACGAAAAGATTTATTTACAACTGTAGGCGGATTTGACGGAGACTTTTTTGCACACATGGAAGAAATAGATTTGTGCTGGAGACTGAAAAGATTGGGTTACAAAATTCAATACGTCCCTTCTTCTGTGATTTATCATGTGGGAGGCGGCACACTAAATGTCCAAAATCCAAGAAAAACCTTCCTCAACTTCAGGAATAACAGGCTGTTGCTGCTAAAAAACTTAGAAAAGGATACTGTCTTTCGTGTAAATCTGATTCGAAATGTCTTGGATTTTATTTCTTTGGTTATGGAATTGCTTGGTCTGAGATTTAAAAATGTACGGGCAATCCTGCAGGCACATCTTGCATACCGAAAAATGAAACTTTCAGCCCTTGAAAAAAGAAAACAATTTGACGAAATTCTGCAAGAGCATAAAATAGGACCACCCAATCTCACCGGCATTTATCCCAAAAGTGTGGTGGTTGCATTTTTTATTCAATTTAAAAAACAATTTTCACAATTAGAGTGGTAAGAATAATATGAAAGTACTGATTATAGGAGCATCCGGTCTGGTCGGCAGTAACTGTCTGAACTATTTTAATGAAAAAGGATATGAATGTGTGGGTACGCATTATTCCTACGAGGCTTCAGGCACGGTATATTATGACACTTTAAACCCGGATAATCCCAAAAACTTTGATATATCTCATTTCAAACCGGAAGTTATTGTACACTGCGGCGCATTGACTCATGTGGATTACTGTGAGAACCACGAAGAAGAAAGTTTCAAATTCACCGTACAGTCCACTCAAAATATTATACAAATTGCGCAGAAGTATGATGCAAAAGTGGTCTTTATATCCACTGACTACATTTTTGACGGGCAAAATGGTCCTTATGAGGAAAATACTCCCGCCAATCCCATCAGCGTGTACGGCAGGCATAAATGGGAAGCAGAACAGCTTGTTTCAGTTTCAGGCCTCAAACATCTGATTCTGAGAGTTACAAATCTGTATGGGGACGAAGAAAGAGGTAAAAACTTCGTGGCAAGAATCATGGAACAGGCTGCAAATAATCAACACCTCACTTTAAAACTCCCCGTCGATCAATATGCCACTCCGGTCAATGCAAAAGATATCGCACGGGCGATGTATTTACTGCTTTCTGATAAAAAAGAAGGTGTGTACAATATTGCTTCTACCGATTACATGAATCGGGTACAGTTGGCTCTAAGAATTTTGAGTTACTATCCGAAAGCTGCCTATGATTTGTTCCCAATGACTACAGAAGAAATGAATCCTCCCGCAGCAAGACCTTTACAGGGTGGTCTAAAAACGTTTAAGTTTCTTAGTGAATATCCGGATTTTGTTTTCAGTACAGTGGACGAATATGTCAGAATGAAAGCCGAAGAAAGCAGAAAACCTTAATATCCCAACAGCTTACGGGCTTTAGAAATATCAGCCAGCGTATAACTCGGATCACCTTTTTGGCGGGGTACCACTTTTATTTTTGGCTTGATATTCAACTCCTCCCCTATCTGTTCAATCATTTTTCTGACCGGCACTCTCTCCCCACTTCCAAGATTAAAAACTTCCAACCCATTTTTAAACCGGATTGCCGCAAGCACACCGGTAATTATCCTGTCAATCGGCGTAAAGTCTCTGCTCATATTTTCACCGTACAACTCTACAGGTTCTCCTGCTTTAATCTTCCTTCTGAATTTCTGAAAAGCCATATCGGGACGCTGACGGATACCGTACACGGTAAAAAATCTCAAAATATTTACGGTAAACGAATGTTCTTTAAATAAGTCTCCAATGATATTTTCTGCATTCACCTTACTTTGAGCATAAGGAGATATCGGATTTAAAGGTGTACTGTCTTCAACAGCTTTTTCACTCACCATTTCGCCATACACCGAAGAAGATGAGGCAAATACAAAATGTCGGACACCATAAGCCAACGCCGTGTCGAATACAGTTTTTGTCCCCTCCGTATTGATTTTGAAATATTCTTCGGGATGTTCAAAAGAGTTTCGGACACCGGGCAAAGCAGCAAAATGTACTACTGTATCAGGTTTATGTCTAATCAGAATTTCCGACAACTTTTTTACATCAAGAATATCGGCTTCATAAAAATAGAATTTACCGTCATTTAGGGCTTGTTTAATATTCTCTTCCTTTATTTCTCTGCTGTAATACGGGTGAAAATTATCTATACCAATAATCTCACAGCCAGTATTCAGCAGTCTTTCTGTTAAATGACTGCCAATAAACCCCGCACAACCCGTAACTAAAATTTTCTCCACTCGAATCGTTTGCCCGCCAAAAATACCATTTCTATCCCGTATGACCTATTTAAAAATGATTCTCTGTAAAAGTAACTTAACTCAAACATCATCTTATCAAAACTAAATGCATGCAGTATATTTTAATGTTTATCCCTATCTTAGAACCCTAAAATAATTCAAATAAAAATCAGACTATGACTTATTTAAAAAATCCAAGAAAAGTAGCTGTAGTAGGATATAACAGAATACCTTTTGCCCGTCAAAATACTGCTTATTCCGAAGCTACTATCAACGACATGATGATTGCCACTTTGAATGGCTTAGTTGAAAAATACAATCTTCAGGGCGTAAAAATCGGTGAAGTAGCCGGTGGTGCCGTTCTGAAAAGCAGTGAAGTACAAAACCTGATGAAAGAATCTGTCATGCAGACTGCTCTACATCCGGGAACAGCCGCGGTGGATATTCAGCAGGCGTGTGACACGGGAATAGAAGCTGCTATCTACATTGCCAACAAGATTGCACTGGGTCAGATTGACTGTGGTATTGCCGGGGGCGCAGACTCTACAAGCCAGGTTCCGATTGTTTTAAGCGATTCGCTCACCAGAACTTTATTAGAAATCAACCGGGCCAAAACAAATGCAGACAGAGTTAAAGCCGCTTTGAAGTTCAGACCTCAGCACTTGATACCCAATCCACCCGTTAATGAAGAACCGCTCACCGGACTTTCTATGGGCGGCCATACGGAATATACTGTAAAATATTACAGAATCGGCAGAGAAGAGCAAGACCTGTTAGCATACGAAAGCCACAAAAAAATGGCAAAGGCATACGACGAAGGTTTTTTCGACGATTTGATTACACCTTTCATGGGGCTTGAGAGAGACAATAATATGAGACCGGACACGACTTTGGAGAAATTGGCTTCTTTGAAACCGGCTTTTGACACTAAAAGCGGAAAAGGTACTATGACTGCCGGAAACTCTACCCCACTTTCTGACGGCGCTTCTGCGGTATTGCTTGCTACCGAGGAGTGGGCAAAAGAGCGTAACCTTCCTGTTTTGGCTTATATTACAGCAGCTCAGGTATCTGCCATTGAATATGTGGAAGATAAGCACAACCTACTGATGGCGCCAGTTCTTGCTGCAAGTGAAATGCTTCAAAAAAACGATTTGAAACTTCAGGATTTTGACTTCTATGAAATTCACGAAGCTTTCGCTGGACAAACTTTGGCTACTCTTAAAATTTGGGAAAGCCCTGAGCTATCCAAGCAGTTTGGAATTGAACCTCTCGGAGCAATTGACAGGAAAAAGCTGAATGTGAAAGGCGGAAGTTTGGCAGCAGCTCACCCGTTTGCCGCCACCGGAGGAAGAATTATAGCTACTCTTGCCAAGCTGTTGAATGAGAAAGGATCCGGAAGAGGATTTATCTCTATCTGTGCAGCGAGAGGTCAGGGAGCAACTATGATTTTAGAAAAATAATTTTTCTTTTTTATAAGATTAAAGCAGTCCAATCGGGCTGCTTTTTTTATTCTCAAAGCATCAGTATCATTTCCGCTTTATTTTAATCACAATTCTGTACCTTCTGACTTAATCTAACTTTATTCTTCGCTATCGATAAAAAATAGGATAGCATTTGTATCTTTGTGTCCCTTAAAAGCGGGCAATTAGCTCAGTTGGTTTAGAGCGCAGCCTTGACAGGGCTGAGGTCGTGGGTTCGAATCCCTCATTGCCCACTATACTTTTATAGTGTCTTCGCAAACTCTTTTATACTCCCGGTTTAATTTTTTAGTTTGATACAGGCAAATTATTAGCAATAAAGTTTTCCGGAAATAAAAAAGCCCGAATTATCGGGCTTTCGTGAGGTCGGTGGCGGATTCGAACCGCCGTACAAGCTTTTGCAGAGCTCTGCCTAGCCACTCGGCCAACCGACCATTAAAGGAATGCAAAGATATAAACTTCTTACAAATTCAATAA
The DNA here is from genome assembly GCA_964653095.1 of uncultured Chitinophagales bacterium. Lineage (GTDB taxonomy): Bacteria > Bacteroidota > Bacteroidia > Chitinophagales > JADIYW01 > JAMLHH01. The sequence continues at coordinate 4,066 of CAZZEH010000010.1, read as the reverse complement.
TCGCCGAGTCATTAATTATAGTGAAATTTCTACTGAAGAAGCTTTTACTTCTGTTTGAAAAGGAGGCTTTAATTTGGACAGTTTAATAGTCACTTTTTGAATCCTTTCATCAGATTTTTTAATGCTTCGGGCAATCCGAATGGCTTTATTTTCCAGCAGTGCGCAGGATTCTTTCATTTCGCCCTCTACTATCTTCACTACTGTTTCATAATTGTAAGTCGAGGACAAATCATCTTCCAAAAGTTTTTCTTCAGACAAATCTGCCTGAATCTCAACATCCGTCAGAAAATATCCTCCAATTTTCTGCTCTTCCTCATACACTCCGATATATGCCCAAACTTTGATTTGCTCTACCCGTATCGTCACTCGCATACAAAAACAATTAAAATGCTAATTTAGCAATCCTAAAATTCTTTTCTATGCCAAATATGTATGCACACTCCTACAGAGGATTTGATTATGCTCAAACGGACGACTTACTGACGGACGAACACAAACAAATTCGGGAAACCGCACGCAATTGGGTCAACCGGGAAATCATTCCTTTTATTGAAGAATGGACTCAAAGTGCTCAATTTAATCCGGAACTGATGCAAAAGCTTGGTCAGGCCGGCTTTTTGGGACCTCAGATACCTGCCCAATACGGCGGTGGCGGCATGGATGCTCTGACTTACGGAATTTTGATGCAGGAGCTGGAAAGAGGTGATTCTGCTATAAGAAGCTGTGCCAGTGTACAAAGCTCTTTAGTGATGTATCCCATTTGGAAATATGGCAGTGAAGCTCAAAAGCAAAAATTTCTCCCCGGACTGGCAAAAGGAGAACTGATTGGCTCTTTCGGTCTGACTGAGCCCAATCACGGCAGCAACCCAAGCGGCATGGAAACCCGTGTAAAGAAAACGGAAGGAGGCTATATTCTGAACGGAGCAAAAATGTGGATTACCAACAGTCCTGTATGCGATCTTGCTGTTGTTTGGGCAAAAAATGAGCAGGAGTACGTGATTGGACTGCTGATTGAAAAAGGTATGAAAGGACTTTCTACTCCAACAATTGACAATAAATGGTCGCTCCGGGCTTCAGTGACAGGAGAATTGGTTTTTCAGGATGTATTTATTCCCGAAGAAAATATACTCCCGAAAGCCAAAGGTCTGAAAGCCGCCCTAAACTGTCTGACATCCGCCCGATACGGAATTTCCTGGGGTGCAATAGGCGCAGCTATGGACTGCCTGCATGCGGCTTTGGAGTACAGTAAAGAAAGGAAACAATTTGACCGCCCGTTAGCTTCTTTTCAGCTCACACAAAAGAAATTGGCTGAAATGATTACGGATATTACCAAAGCTCAGCTCCTTGCACTGAGAGTAGGACAATTAATGGACACCGGAAAAGTGACTCCTGCCCAAGTTTCTATGGCCAAGCGAAACAATGTGGAAATGGCTTTACAAATTGCCAGAGATTCCAGGCAGATATGCGGAGCAATGGGTATCACCGGAGATTTCCCAATGATGCGTCATGCAATGAATTTGGAATCTGTCATCACTTATGAAGGTACGCACGAAGTACATCTCCTCATTACGGGCATGGACCTTACCGGAGAAAATGCATTTTCCTGACAGGCTACAGGGCTTCCGGCCGATTGTAAAACAAAGCCGGACAGTCTTCTGACTTTCTCATGGATTCTATTACCGTATCCAATGGCTTTACCAGCACATTGGGATAATCCACTTCTCCCAATTCAGGACGTATAGGATATGCAAGCTGCTCAAATTCTGTCGTGAACTGAGCATCAATTCCGGATTTGTTGCCTCTTGGGTCCACGCGAAACCAGCCATATTTGGGAATGTATAATGCCACCAATCCATGCAGGGCATATCCCGATTCTATAGTATTTTTTCTCAATACACGCTGATAACAAAACCCGGCCGGAATATGCATTCCTCTGAGTAAAGCTGCAAGCAGATGAGATTTTGCGAAGCAGATTCCTTCCTTATATTTCAATGTCTCTTCTGCACTGATGGTAATCCTTTTATTTTTCGTGTCAAATGTATGACTGATTTCATCCCGTGCAACTTTAAAAGCAAACTCAGCACAATCAAAATCGGATTGGAACTTAGAAGTAATCTCCTGAATCTTTTCTTTTACATAAGGTGTATCAAATTCTATAATTCCCGGAACAGCTTTGAGATAATCTTCCAATTGGTCAGATTCTATAATAAGTTTCATATTTTGAATTTTTAGGTTTTTCCTGTTGTGAATTTCATAAACACAACTGTTTTACAGGCAATTTAGTTCACCAAATTGAAATTGAAAACGGCAGGAAAATTTCGGAAGAAAATAAAAAAAGAGGCAAGTTACTTATATCGCGCCGCTCAACCAATTACCCTTGCTGCCTTCCGACCCTGGGGGATTTATCAGGAGCTGACCGTATAAGACTTGCCCGGTGCAAAGGTAATCTTTATTTATTCATTCTCAAATGCAGGATGTCAAATAAATTAAAATTAGTCGATTTAAAATCTCACCACCCAAACATGGAGATTTAAAAACTGTAAAGACGGCTATTCTCACTACATTATTATTACAAATAAATTTTTCACACCACTAAAAAGCTTAAATTTAAGATGTCATTACACGTAAATTCAAGAACTTATGCAAGTTGCCGATATATTAGCCAAATTCAAAGGTGTTTTCAGATCGAATACCGGAAGCATTCAGGATTACAGAAACTTTCTGGACAACATTTCCCGCTTTTCACCCACTTTCAATTTTAATGTCAAACGAAAAATGGTTAAAGTCAAAACCTTTTCCGCAGAATTGCATCAGCCCAAAAATGGCAGTCATCACATGATGCTGTATCTGCATGGCGGTGGCTATGCCGGAGGTTCGCACAAAACACACCGTTCTTTAGTCAGTGAAATCTGTGCAAACGGAAATTTCAGTGCTTTGGTGCCGAATTACAGACTGGCACCCGAAGACCCATTTCCTGCAGCATTGGAAGATGCTTTATCTTCTTATCAGTATCTTTTGAGAAGGGGTTATCGGCCTGAAGAAATTATAGTCGCAGGAGATTCGGCAGGCGGTGGTTTGACGATGGCATTGCTTTATCATCTCAAAGACAACCAGATGCCGCTTCCTAAAGCTGCCGTGCTGATTTGTCCATGGACAGATTTAAAATGTACCGGGCAATCTTTAGAAACCAACAAAGACGATATTTTTGTCAGTAAAAAAGGATTGCGGGCTATGGTTAAATGTTATGTAAGTAAAGAATACAGTACTGACAATCCGTATATTTCTCCATTGTACGGAGACCCTTCTAATTTACCGCCCATACTGATTCATGTGGGAGGGAAAGATCCGATTTGTGACGACGGAATTCGTATGCATAAGAAAATCACAGAAGTCGGCGGAGCATCCTCATTAGAAATTTATCCCGAAATGTTCCATGTCTGGCATGCCTTTCATCTTTTTCTGCCTGACGGCAAAAAAGCTGTAAAAGCAGTTGCAAAATTTGCACGGGAAGAATTTGAAAGATAAAGTTTTCTGCAATTTTATACTCCAAATTGTTTCAAATGGTGGTCAAGGTGTTTATACAAAAGTGCTCCCCATTCCTTACGGTTTAAATTGCCAAACAAAGGATGTTTTCCAAAAGATGCAGATTCGTCTAATTGGATTGTTTTTTGAAAAGTTCTGAGAAATTCGGCATAAATTGTTTCAAAATTATATCGCCCCTCTACCTTGTATTCTGAAGCGGTTAAAAGATTTTTTTGGAAAGGCAAAGCATACAGAATAGTATGCCTTACAGGTTTAAACGAAACAGCAAAAGCCAAAGGATGTGCATTTACATGGACTTCGCCCAATGCATTTTTATAGGCAATATCGATATGTTTCAACATTTGACTTACATCCATACTACCCCATTCTCTTATACTGTTTTCAGTCAGTGAACTCAGTCTTTTGAGCAAAACCTCCTGACTGTCCTTATTCCATATTGATTTAGCCATTTATTCTGTATTTAAAATTTTAGAGGTCGCAACTTAGTTGCATACAATTTGTCTTTGATAAATTTTATCAGCGT
>CAZZEH010000009.1:0-103772 GCA_964653095.1 uncultured Chitinophagales bacterium | reverse complement strand
TGTGATAGAAAGGTGAAGCAAAATGCAAAGTAAATAAATGTCTCTACAGTCAGCAGGACAGTGAAATTCTCTCTGATCGTATTATTAAATAAATGATTGTTAATAACGACTGAAGATTGGGAAATAGCAAAAGGATAAATTACCCAAATAAAGGTACCCATCACTAAACCAAAAACAGAGGTTTCCCAAAACTTCCAAAAACTTAGCTTTAATGAAGTATTGAATAGTACAAAAAATATAACTAAAAGAACTATTGTTGACATTCGCTTTAGATTCTTTTTTTCTTCCTTCCTCTGTAAAGTGCAAAAATAGCTATAATGAACGTAAGAACGAATCCCCCAAACAACCAATTTGATTCGACATTCATTTTCTCACTTTCCATGTTAGAGCCGATTTGCTCTTTCTTTAACACTTTAGCACCACTTACATCAATGTCTTTTCCCAACCCTTCTTTTGCTTCTTGAATGTTACTCTTGTATGCTTTACCCCTTTCCTGACTCAACTGTTCAGCTATAAAGCTCTGCAAGGATTCATTGTTTAAAATAAATGAAGAAGATGCTGCTCCTGCAACTTCTATTAATTCTGAATTTAGAGTTGCCAAAGAGGATATTTGTTCCGGAGCAGCATCCCACATTCCTTTTCTAATGGTTTCCAGCATCACGGCAGAAGTATTGAGTAGGGCTGCAGGATTAGTTTCGTCAAAGAACTTACGAACGCCGAGCTTATATTGATCATCTATATAAGTCTCATACAGTTCATCCCACATTTCATGGTCAATGACTTCCGGGCGTGTAGAGTTCCATCCGTACATGTTTGTAGTAATTTCCTGCAATTGTTCGGCAGAGGAAGCCTTGCCTTTCATCATTTCTTTGATATAGGCAGGATTAAAAATGGTTGATTTGGCTTCCACTCCAATAGCTTCCTTCAGTTCCTGCATTCTCATATTTCGATGGTTTCTGTAATCTGCCAGATAGGCATCAGGGTCTTTCCCTGTGACTTCTCGGATGGCTGTATTCAGCCCCCCCATAAATTCGTAAACATGATCTAAGCTCAAAGCTCCCCAGGTATTGTTTTGTCTCGGTTGAATTAAAACATCGGTATTCTGTAAAGCGACACGGAATACATCCTTCTGGAAATCGCCCCATTCTTTGTCACTATCATAGGAAGCTCCCATATTATTTATATAGACCGAGGCTATGTCACTACTATTGTCCCATTTGTCTCCTGCTAATATATATTCTTGGATGCCGGTACCGTATGCTCCTTCTAATCCTCCAAAAATTCTACGCTTAGAAAGTTTTCTTGCCAAATTAGGTGCAACTCCTTTTTCTACTAGTTCTTTTTCCATTTCTACGACTCCTTTTCTGATATTATTTCCAAAGTCATCGTCTTTGGAATTGGCGGCCATTTCAATCGCTTTTGAAATTAGAATCATTCTGGAAGCTGCCAAATCTCTGAACTGCCCTGAAGTCTGAATGATGACATCTATTCTTGGTCGTCCCAATTCTTTAGAAGGAATCAATCGTACATTATCTACGCGGTCAAAATTATCCCAAATAGGTTCGACTCCCAATAAATAGAGCACTTGGGCGATAGAAACACCTTTTGTCTCCATAAACTCACCACTCCAGAAAGTGTAAGCAATTTTTTCGGGATATTTCCCGTCATGTTTTTTCAAATATTCATTGATTGTGTTTTTTGCCAATAATACTCCGGTATTCCATGCATCTTTAGAAGGAGTATTCTCTGCATTTATAGAATACATATTATGCCCTGTGGGGACAGAACCCGGATTGGCAACGGCATCTCCTCCCGAAGAAGGGCTGATATAACCTCCGGATAATCCATTTATCAGTGTTTTTAATTCTAATTCGGGACTCTCTTGTAAGTTGTTTTTATATGCAATTACATGAGAGAGTGCTTTCTCTAAATCTAAGATAGCGTGAGCTTTCTCCTTGTCTTTAGCTGTGATGACAACTTTGACCGGCACCCTTTTCTTGTTCTTAGGATTTTTAGTTTTATTGCCTTCATGTATGGCTGCTTCGATTTCTCCTATTGTTCCGAATTTTTTATCTAACTTTTTCTGAACAAAACTCGGAATACTTTGCCAAAGTGTTTTTAATCGGTTAATCGCTTCTTCCGGGACAAAATCTTTATCTATATCATATCCCCAACTTTCCAGGGTGTCTCGAACGAAGTAGGGAATTTTTGAGTTGTTTCTATTGTCATTACTTTGAGATAAGTCCGGGATGACAGGGCTTTCAGTTAAAATCTTTCTGGCTTGTTGTAAATCCTCAGCTGATATTTTTGCTAATTGAATGATAAAGCCATCATCCACTTTCTTTCCGTTAAGGATTTGTATTACCAGATTTTTAGCAGGCTTCAGGTATTTCTCTGTAAATACAGATTGTCGTTTGATATCTTCATCGGTAATGACTCCTCGGTGCTTATCTAATGCGGATAGGCTGTATGCAATCGGATCTGCACTCATTGCCAATACTGTCGAATTGATTTTTTCAGCAGAGTAGGGTTGTCCTAAAGTATAATATTCACCGTTGATTTTTTCATTGGCAACCTCTTCGGCAAAATTGTCGATTTTGCCGATTTCATCAATAGCATAAGGTCGTGTAAGTACGCTGTCCAGACGTAAGAAACGATGCAATCCCATTGCTACTGCAATTTTCTTCACTTTCAGAGATTGTTGATCTCTTTTATCCATTTCTGTGGCGAAGTAATTTCTGATTTCAGTCTGTAAGGCGTTATAGCTCTCTCTCGTTTTGGTTTCCACAAAAGCAGGTGATAAGTAGGAAATGGTAGCTGCATACGTTCTTCTTTTTGCCATCATACTTTCTCCCACATTTGCAATAGTATATATGTAGAAATGGGGAGTCGTTCCGATTAAAATCTCCGGCCAGTCATTCCCTGAGAGAGCTACCTGTTTAGTGGGTGTAAATTCTAAACTTCCATGTGTGCCGAAATGAATGAAGGCATCCGGCTTCAGCTCTTTTTGTACCCACAGATAAGGTGCTATATATGAATGAGGTGGAATTTCTTTGACACCATGACTTATCTCAAAATCATCATCATTATTTAATGCGGCAGCAGGCTGGGGTAAAAGAGTGATGTTACCTAATTTGAATCCGGAAATTGCGAGGTAATCTTTCCCATCTTTTTGGATAGACATGAAACTGCCTGCAGCTCTTCCATGTTTTTTAATCACGGCATCGTACGTCTCTTTAGAGGTGGAAGATTTGAGCCATTCTTCATATTTGTCGGCTTCGACTAAGATTGGGTTTCCTTCTTCAACAAATTTGTCAAACTCATTTTTAGCAGACGGGTCGTAGATATTGCCAAATTTGTTGATTAATTCAGACAGAGCTTTCTCTGAATCGGGCAAGTTTCCGACATCGTATCCCTCTGACTGCAGTCGCTTTAAAACATTTAACAGAGATACTCCCACTTCCATTCCTTGCGCCATTAATGCTCCTGTACCCGTATTTTTAAAATAACATATAACAATCTTTTTGTCCTTATTAGGGGTGGATTTTAATTGAATGTAATTGTTGACGATTGCGGTGAAGTTGTTAAGCCTTTCAGGAATCGCCCGGATGGTATAAAGACCATTTTTGTTTTTGTACTGTGTAAATAAAACGTATGGATATAAAGCTCCGTCTAATTCCGGCAAGACAATCGTTTGCCCCATAAAGCCTCCAAACATTCCCATAGGGTTATCCATCCATTCTTCTTCGGTTTCTGCGATGGTTAAAGGGGTGAATATTGGGATGTTAGACTTTTTGAGCCAATCAACGGCTTTTTCAGGATTGCTTAATACCAATCTGCCGTGTGGAAAATAAATGACTGCATCAGGACGAATCTGTTCGAGAAACATAATCCTGTCAAACATACTGACAACAGGATACACATTATATCCCGCGTTTTGAAACGAAATAATGGTACTGTCCAAAAACTGTTTGTCACCACTAAACGGGTCATGTATCCCGGCAATAATTGCTATTCTTTTTCCACTTTCTGTATAGAGATTATTCTCTCTGAGATATTTTTCGTAAGATTCGATATCACGAAAAGCGAGATCCTCTTTTATATGAAAAAAAACATCTTTTTCACTTTTAAGAGTCGGCTGAGGTTCATGTGCAAAGAATAATTTCTTATCCATATATTTTCGCACATACCTCGCCATGTTTTGATAATTCTGGCGATTCCCATTATCCAGATAATCTTGTAGTTTTTCCAAATCCCGAACGCCAATACTGGATATATAGTTTTCCGGATTGAAAGCCATGATAAAATGGGTAGGTATTTTTCTTGAAAGGACTTTTAGTTTTTCACGTTGCTCGGGTGTCGCCTTTAATCCCATTCCATTACCGAGAATAAAGTCATATTTGGACAATTGATCGGTATTTTCGACATCAATTCTCTCAAATTTTATAAAGCGATCCTTGTTGGAAAGAGCTATGTTGGAGACTTGATGACTTGAGAAATTATATAAAGCAATTTTGGTGGGAGAGACTTTAAAGTGCCAAAATAAACTGATGAGAACGATTAAAAGTAAAAGTGTTAAAAAACTTAGAATCTTATTTCTGTTTCTTTTCATTTTTCTTGTGTTAAAATATTTCTGGATAGATTTTGTTATATCGTAAGTTGCGTAAGTCCATTATTAAATTTTATGTCACTCATAAAATATGCTTTTAGCGTGGCTGCAGCTTGTACAATCTTGTCGGACGGTATTTATTTTGTATTGCAATCTCTTTCTTTATCTCGCCATTTCTATCTATTGAATAGAATCCGTTAAAGTTATTCTTGTCTATGTTCGGGACTGCAACAAACAGCTTATCATCCACTATACTAAATACGCTCATTCTATTAGATGTGTTGGATGTGGGTATATCCAGACGGATAGGTTGGTCAGGCATGGATGGGTCAAATGCATAATAACTCATAGCCACATCACCGGGGTCATCAGAATCTCCGAATGAATATGATTTTTGAGAAACATGCAGGTATATTTTACCATTATAAAATGCTATGGACTGAGCCATTTTCCCGATTCCCAATAGATTTGGGATATTAATATTCCAGCTCTTATCAAAATCTGTCTCACCGGCTTTTATTCTGAAAATTTGTGATGAATTACCTTCATTAAACTGATTCCATCCCCAAGAGCAGAAATACAGATTCCCATCATCTCCCAAGACTGTTGCTTTATTTTCAGAAACAAAAAAACCCACCGTCTTCGTTCCTTCATAAGAAATAATCTTCTCCACTCTATCGGTATGGATATCAATAACGGCAAGGTAAAAGCTCTTTTCATCATTGGAAATCAGATTAAACTCAGCTTTTTCTAAGAACACCACGCTCACATACAGCTTACCCTCCTTATGCGCCAATACCAAAGAGCCTGTCCTTACCAAATTATTCCCCGATTCATCCACCCACTCTATCTGATTGCGAAAAGTTTCGATAATAGGTTTTAAGTCTATCTTTCCAATCAATGTCATGGTGGTAGGGTTAAACATTTTGATTTTATGAGCATCTGTACCTTCATCATAGAAATACCCTAAACTTTCATTTACAATACACAGTTGTCTGGCAGGAAATAAATTATTCTTAGAGATACTCAGATTATCATTGACATATACTCTGTTATTGACATTAAGAGTCATTCGGTACACACCGGGTGTAGAAGAGTAACCTTTCTTGTCTTTTGCCAAAGCAAAGAAGTATTGGTTCATAGATACATGACCTGATGATGTGGAAGGATTGGAATTGTAAAAGAGTTTGTCTTCATCTATCAAATCATACTTTATATTGGGACCGATATCTGAAAGATTGAAAGCAAAAAATGTGGTAATATCTACATCAGAAGCATCTTCAGTAGCCATTACATAGCTGAAACTGCTAAAATCCCTTTTTGGGCTTTCCAGATACTCATCCAAGTTTTCGATTTTACATCCTGACAAAGCAACTAATATCGCTACGACAAGAAGGGTAAATCTATAGTTTAAGGTATTCATTCTTTTAAAAATCATAACTTACTTTAACGTAAAAACTGCGCCCCGGACTTTGCATTTTAAAATCATTGAAAATTCGGGTATTGAAAATATTATTGAGCTCCGTCGAGAGAGCCAATTGTTGAACTTTCGACTGTTGGAATTGCCAGACAAAACCACATGAATTGATATGTTGAACCGGAATAATCCTATTGGTATAGATTTTACTTTTTCCGTACAAACCCAAAAAACCATCAGGTTCATATTTCTTTTCGATAAAATCCAAATAAAATTGATGAACATAGCTGTATGACCAATACAATTTCAGATTATCCTTTTTGCTGAATAATCGTTTTGTCTGATAGCTGATATTAGCATTGCCGAAATAAAAAGGCATATTGCTGACTCTTGCATTAATGAAATGGTCGTTTTGAGACAATTTATCATTTGAACCTCTAAAGCGAAATTCATTATATGTCAAATTTCCACTTAAATCCAGTCCATCAACGACCTCCCACTCGGCTTCAAGTTCGATTCCATAACCTCTTACTTTATCCAGATTTAGGTAATTTGCCTGAAATTGAGTGACCTCTTTCAACTTAATCATATCCTTGACATCTCTGTAATATGCATTTACTTCAAAATGGAATTTTTTATTCAATTGATAGCCCAGACCAGCATTTACATTAAAGCTCCTTTCCGGTTTTAGAGAGATATTGGGAAGAATGAATACATTGTCTCCAAAAACCTCCATTTGATCAGGAAGCCGGTAAGTATTTTCAACTGAAGATCTAAATATCCATCCGTTCTCTGTTTGATATTTGAGAGATTGAGCCAAACTGACCCCCATGTTTTTATGATTGGATTCCTCTGTGCCGATAAGCACATTATTCAGATTTCCCCTAGTCCCCGAAAGTAAAATCTTTACTTGAGTCATTCCTTCCAATCTTTGATCCAATAAATGGTACTGATATCCTAACCCGACAATGAAACGATTATAATTCACGTTGGTTCTACTATCATAATTTCCCATATCATCCGCTTCTCTATGAAGAAACATATTGATGAGATTCAGGGTTAGCTTGTGCTGAGAATTGAAGTGATAATTAAAGAGTCCTCGATAGGTTAGGTTAGAGGTCTGGGTCCGGGCAATAGATTCTTTCAAATTGGAAGTGAGCACCCCAGTCTCCGAACCGGAAACATTCTCATGTCTATTGCCCAGCCAATCATAATATGCATTTTTTAGAGTATCTATCAGCTGGTTTTCAATATTGCTAAATACCAAAAATTGAGAAGTGATCAACTTATTATCAAAAAAAATCTTTTTATATAGGATGGAAGGTACCGCATAAGCATACTCTTTCATTGCCACCTTGCCATAAGGACGATTTCTGGAAGCAAAATCATTTTGAAGCTGTTTTGACAGACTATAGCTGTTAACGGTGATTTTGAATAAATCCGCCCATTTCCTTTCCTCTAAATTGATAAATGCTTCGCCATTAAATTGCCAATATCTGTTGTGAAATAGTTGAGCACTAATCATTTCGACTTTTCCGGTAGTGATATTTTCATACGGCAGATTACTTACTTTAAAGTTATTGGTAGAATAGTTGCCAAAAGCATTTATTCCAAATGAGATTTTTTTTGATGAGCGGATAAATGTATTTAATGTAACTTGATGTGTATTAAAAGAACCTATGCGATAGCTAAATTGGCTACTCGTCTCATTCGGGTTTTTAGCGACAATATTGACTGCTGCGCCTAACGCATCTACCCCTATCTCTGTCGGTAAGACACCTTTATAGACTTCTATATAACTGGCTACGCTTGTTGGGATTTTAGTGATCCCCATGCTCGAACCCAAGTAATCAATCGGAATACCATCTATCAAAAACTTGACAGACTTTCCTGAGAAGCCTCCTACCACAATATCCGACTCACCGCCTATACCGTTAGAGTTCCTCACTTTGACTCCCGGAGTATTATTCATTAAATCTTCTACAGTTGTAGAAGTCAATCGCTGTGCTTCCATGTCCACTATATCAGTTTTGATGGAGTGTTCTTTCTTTATATCCTTTTTCGATTTTGAGTAAACTACGACTTCGTCCAGTTCGTAAATGCGGTTGGCATTTAATTCTATATTGGAAACACTTTGGTAAAGCGAGACTAAAACTTCTGCCGATTTTTGGTTTTTATATTCTGCATAAATCAAATATTCTCCAGGCCGAAGTCCTGAAAAGCAAAACTCCTTGTTTGGACTATTATTAGTCAATATGCTCGAATCGGTCAGATTTTCCAAAGTAATAACCCATCCGTGGGTACTTTCTGTATCGGATTCGAACTCCATTTCTATTTTTCCGCACAAACTTAATTGGGCAAATAACGGTGTCGGGACTCCAAATAAAAACAGTATCACATATTTGTTTATTAGCTTAGTTACTATTTTGTGCATGGCATTAATGACAATAAAAAAAGAAACCCATTTAATAGATATACGCTTAAAATGGGTTTCCATGCTTGATAATCTAACAAATCTTATTCAGTGAAAACGTTATAATCGCCTTTATCTATATCCGCATTAATATCTTCTATCTTGGTAAACTCACGTATCACTCCGTCAGATTTCAATATCAGTGTGCCCGCTGTCAAATCGACACTTTCAACTAAAAACTCATAAACAGTAATCGGAGTACCAAAAGTTCCTCCCATCTGAACTTCTAAAATCTCATCGCCCAGTTTTGTTTGAGTATATTGCTTTGTAGAAACCACTCCCATAGGGTAGGCATATCTATAATTGAGTACGTCATCATCACCCAGTTCTAATGCCAATACTTTCATATAGCCTTTGTCCGGATTGTCGGTATCAGTAAGTCCCGGATCGTACAAATCTGAACCGGACTTCAACTTCCAAGTTACTCCTGTAATTTTTTCAATCGGAGTTTTTACCTCTCCTGGCGGTTCTTCCATCTTAACTCCTTGAATGTAGATATCCGGCAAGTTTGACAGAGTTCCTCTATGTAATGTAAATTCTACCGGAAATATCACTTTGTCCGTGATTGGTTTTCCTGAACGACGAGAATTAAGTTCTGCGTTAAAAGTAAGCTCCTGCTTATCTTCCGACAACTTAACATTTTTAATATTCATTACAGAAAAATCATAAGGAGGAAGTGCCTTATTGATTTGAACGATTTCAAAGCCCTTTCCTTCGTCTATGTAGTTCCAATACCAATAAACAGTCGAACCGTCTCCAAAAGCTGCATCGCTTACAAATTCAAAGACCTGTCCTTTCCCACTTGATTCCTTTCTCGTTGTAAAATCAAATCCCATCATGCCTCCAAACATCGCAGGAGCATAACCAAAATAGTTGGCTGAAGTAAAGGCTAAACTTTCATCCCATTTTGCTTCATCATCCAAAAAGTTAATCTTTTGTATCTGCCATTCTCCTTCGATTTTAAGAGTATCATCTTCGGAAGGAATAACGTTAGTGTCTTTTTTACATCCAAATAAGGTCAATAAAGTGACTGTCATGAGCAGTGTAAGTAAATTGTAGTTTTTCATTTCGTTATCTTTAATTAGTCTAAATTAATACATCGAAGATATGTAAAATAGTTTTTACAAAATGCAATGAAAATGGCATGTTTCATATAATTACTGAGTTTTAGGTATTGCCTGTAACAACTTTAGGTATTGCCTCTTTCTTATCATTCTATAGAATACGAGGCCCTTTCATTTTAGGAGGTGTGCAATGACGTGACAAGAGTGTATCTAATACCAATTTGAAATTCAAAACAGACCGATAAAGCGAAACCTTATTTTGGTATTATGTCGTGGTTACAAACAATATAGAACAATGGGATAAAATCGAAATAGGTCTATATTATTTGTCCAAACGGTATAATATTCTGTAAACATTGTGCTCTTACTTCTAAACTATATCTATTGGAAAAATCGCACATAGTAACGACATACACATCAAGCAAATGTATAAAATCGGGAGTAATTCTATTTTCTGCTGAGTTTGAAATGGTCTATTGAACTTCCAATACCATCAATTCCATTTTCGTCTGAACATATTCATACGCTGCCTGCAAATAAGCTGTTTGAGCCTGTAATGCAAGTTGGTTTTGATTCAGCCAGTCATTCAATGTCATCCTGCCTCTATCCAACAGTTCTGATGCACGGTTCAGGCTGCTTTGCTGCAAATCTATATTTTCTTTTTTCAGCAAAAGGGCTTTTTCTTTTAGATGGATTCGGTGGAGCAGGCGTTTTCTATTCAGGTCTTGCAGCTCTTCTTCTTTTTGGTAATTGACTATATCTTGCCGTAGTTGTAAATTCAAAATTTTTGATTGCTGGACTCGATACAGACCTTGTGTTACAGGTATCTGTACAGACAATCCTATGTAGCTGTTGCCATACCAATGAGTGCCTTTGAAGAAATCAAACTGATTCGAATAAAAATTAAACCCATAAAAACCATTCAATGCAATTGTAGGCATAAATCCTAACTGATTGTTTTTCAGTTGAATCCCCGTCAGTTCATTTTTTTGTTTCCACTTTTTTAGGGATAAACCTTCTTTTGGTACAAACTCTTTCGCCTGATAGTCAATCAGTAAATCTTTTAAAGTACTCGTAAAACTAAATTCCGTGAAATTGTCCAATTCCAATCCCATATCATACAACAATTGCAATAGAGCCCACCTTTCAATATCAATGGCTTCATAATACGCTGCCAAAGCATCGTTCTTAATTATTTTTGCAGTATTCAGATCTGTCTCAGTGGCTTTGCCGGATAAAAATCTCTTTTGTATATTGGACAATATGTGAGACTTGTAAAGCGTATCTGAGATTGCCAGTTCCAACTGCTCCTTGGCAATCAGACAAGCGACATAATCTGTTTCAATCTTGGATTCTATTTCGGTCGCTGTAATTTGCTGCTCGGTCTGAGAGATTTTAGCTTCCTGTCTGGCTTCCTTAATTTTCCCATGCGCATTTGGATTAAACAAGTCTATTTTGGCATTTAATCCGGTACTGGTATTCCAATCCGTCATAAACTTCATTGGACGAATATCGCCGGGGCCTGCTGTCGGGTCAAAAGCAATGGCCGGAACAGGTGTCGTCTGTGTGATAAGATTTCTTCTGAGATCAAAATTTGCGTAAATATCCGGAATCCTCTGCCAGCGAGCTTTTTCGATTTCTTTTAAAGCTATTTCTCTGTTCAAGTCTCGGGTTTTAAAATCTAAGCTATTCTCTAACGCAATCGCTTTTGCTTTTTCCAAAGACAATCTATCGGGAATCATTTGCTCCTGACCCCAAACTGGTCGAATAAGCCCCAACAAAAACAATAAAACAAAAACTCTTTTTACAATCATATTTCTATCCTATTTAAATACGGATGCCGGCTCCAACTTATTAATCTTTCGGATGGCAAATAATGAACCACCAATAGAAATAAACAACGTGACAGCAATCAGAAAGGAAACCAGCTTAGGTGATAAATCAACTACCAACCCGGCATTTGCTGCCCCATTTTTGAACATTACCAAGAGGAACATTGCAATCGCGAAACCAATGAGAGCGTAAATTATAGCTTGTGTCAGAATCAATCTGCGCACATAACCATTTGTTGCTCCAATAGCTTTTAGGGTTCCGTAATCTTTTAATCTGTCTAAAACCGATGAATATAAAGTCAGTCCGATAATAAAGAATCCGGTGATCATCGCAAACACAACCATTGCTCCAAAACTAACTCCCATATTAGTCGTACGCAGCAGTTCGGATGAAGTAGAGGATGTCAATTCTTGCGTATCCCAAGCTGTCACCCCATAAAAGGTCTGATTGATTCTTGTTATAACGTCTTCTGCCCGAACACCATCTTTCACTTTTACCGTGATGATACTGACTTTATCAGGAGATATGCCGGAAAAATATCTCAGATTCTTGATGGAAGTAAACATATAATGCCCTCCAAAAGCCTGAGCGTTTTTCGTTTTCAGCACTATTTTGGCATGCTTACCGTTGATTTCCAAGGTTGATCCCAGTTGAAGGTTGGTTTTAAGAGATCGTACATTATAAGTTTCTACAGAAACCGCTCCCGGAGTGGACAAATCTGCTATGTCTCCTTCGATTATTTTTGACGAAGTGGGACCCCCGGCAAAGATACTTGGATCACTGCCCACGACCACAAAAGGAACAATCTTTCCATCCCGCAGAGTCGCTCTAACATTTGCCAAAAGAATAGGATAGGTATTTGCCACACCTTCTATACTTCGGATTTCCTGTACTAAGCGACTGTCAATATTAGTAATCTGGTTGACGTTTTTAGAAGTATTTTCGATGACCCATATACGGCCTGATTCCGAATTGGAGTTGGTAATCAACCCGCCCATGATGTCTGCGATAAAGGTAACAGTACTCAATTGCTGCCCTACCAGAAAAACGCTGATAACAATACCTACAACTATCCCAATGCTTTTAGGACGGTCAAATTGTATAAACCTCAATGCCGTTCTAAACATCCTAATTAGATTTGAATGTTACATTCTACCTTGCTGTTTAGCAACAGGTTTTCCATTGTAGTCAGTCGGACTTTGAATTTTCGAACTCTTCTATCTTGTAGTTCGTCAGGTTCATCATTGAATAAAGATTTATTGCTCAAATCCGGAGACAAGGAAAAAATAACTCCTTCTGCAATTACTTTTTCATTTCCTAAATAATGAATTTTGACATTTTGCCCGATTTCCAAACGATTAGCAAACATTTCGTCGGCTTCTCCTTCTACTATCAGTGGAGAAGATATTGCGAATTTTGCAAAAGATTGAAAAGGTTGTATTGCAGCTCCGACTTGTGCATCTTGAGTGAGGAGTATCCCATCGAATGGTGCTCTTACACTGAGCTTTTCCAATTGATTCTTAGCCAGATCCAACATAACTTCCAGCTCTCGCAATTTCATCCTATTGACATTAGTACTTTCAAGGTTTTGCTCTAACTGATTTTGTATGACCCCTCTTTCCATTTCATAATTCCTAAGATTCTCCAAGGTCTCATTGCCTGATTCAACTAATTCTCGGCTGACACTGACAACTTCATCTTTATGACTTAACTGAACACGATACTGTCTTGTCAAAGATTCATTGGATTGAATAAGATGTCGTTGTGCTTGAATTTCATTCTGTAACTTTAGGATTTCCAATTTTGCATCTGACTGATTGAGAGAAATGATAACAGCCCCTTTTTGAACGCTATCTCCGGAAATCTTATTGACTCTATCAATAATACCCGCTATCTCGGTGGCCAAATTAACAATGCCTTCTTCCGGTAAAACTCTTCCAATGCCAATCACCACATCTACTTTCTCAGGAACCTCCAATGCTGGTCTCGTCGTTTCTGTTTCCTTTTTGGAATGACATCCTACAAGCGTTACAATGGTCAACAAAAAACCTATTGTTCTGATATTTTTACAATTCAAATTCATCATTTTCAAATGGTTGTTCTGAAGTTCTCCCTTCAGATAGGTAAATAATTCTGTCTGCAAAACGTTTCAATCGAGTATCATGCGTGACCACGATGACCACTTTCCCGGCTTTTGACAATTCTTTTAGCTCCATCATTATTTTATGTGACGTTTTTGAATCTATTGATGCGGTAGGCTCATCGCACAATAAAATTTGAGGTTCGGTTACTAAGGCTCTTGCAATTGCCACACGTTGCTTTTGACCACCGCTCAACATCTGAGGCAAATGATTCGTCCGATCTTCCATATTGACTAATTTCAATGCTTCCATCGCTTTCCTTTTGGAAACACGAAAAGATTCTCCTTTTAGCAATAACGGAGACATCACGTTTTCCAAAGCGGTAAGTGGTTGTATCAAGTTGAATCCTTGAAATACAAAACCGATGGTATCTATTCTGACTTTTGCCAATTGCTTATCAGAGAAATGAGTTACATCTTGATTGTTGATTATCACTTTGCCCGTCGTAGGATAAATGACACAACCCAATAAAGACAGCAAGGTTGTCTTCCCAGATCCGGACGGCCCCAAAATTAGTGTGAGCTCATTGGAATTGAAACCAATAGTGCTTTCAGCCAATGCAACTGTTACAGTATCTCCCGACTTGTACAACTTAGAGACATTCTCAACAGAAGCGACTGTATTTGCCATAATATCTTAATCTATAAATTACGATAAACTCTTGAATTCGGATACGAAGTACGTAAAAAGTTGCCTCTTCTTGTATTTTAACATCAGAAAAGTTATTTTTAAATAGGGTCTGCTGAAAAACTCTCAAACTTACTCTGTTATTGACAAAGTGGGTATATTTAGAGCATGCAAGTGCAGGGAAATATGAAACAACTTCTCAAAAGGCGTGTGCTTTCGTCCGACTATTTGAATCCAAAATAGCTGTGCCTGGAAGGATTTGAGACTCTTTTTGAAAGAGAAAACTGATGTAATCAGTATCAGAAAAATAAAGTGTCTGATGTGAATCATTATGACCTTTTAAAAGGCACTGCAAAGATGGATGAAACTTTATTTTCAAATGGGCTCTTGTCTGCCAATACCTAAACTTAGGTATTAAGTAGGTATTTGATAAATAGGGTAGCTTGTGGCAAAAGAGGAGTAATTATATTTGCGCTTAATTAGACTAATTTAAAATAAGATGCGAATTTATACACTTACCTTTTTGTTTGCCATAACCCTTAGTTGCAGTAACGTGTCTGCAATGGGACGCGTTGTTTTCGGTAAAATTACGAATCAAAATGCTGATCCGGCAGCAGGGGTGAAAATAGGGATTGAAGATATTGGGACATATACAGTGACCAATGAAGACGGAAAGTTTGAAACTCCTCCTCTTGTCCGGGGACAACATATAATCAGTATGGAATTTCCGGACGGAGAATATTATTCGGAGTCTATTTTAATTTCTGATGACAACGATTTGGAATATAACTTTCAAGGTTCCAAAATTTACACACTGGATGAGGTGGAAGTATTGGGAGAGCAAAATAAAAATCCAAGAGGATTGGAACAGATTACCCGTTTCCCGGTGAAGATTTTTGACCATATCCAGACTATCTCTGTCGTGTCGGCAGATATTATCGAGAGTCAGGGCATTCTGACTATTACGGATGCGACGAAAAACGTGGCAGGTGTCACTAAATTTGCGGGATACGGTGCCAATAAAGAATCGATGTCTATACGTGGCTATCGCGGGACTCCGGTCTTGAAAAACGGCGTACGCATGGATTCGGATTTCAGAACAGCAAGTGCGATTTCTGATATGGCAGGTGTGGAATCGATACAGGTCATCAAAGGTTCAGCAGCGATTACTCAGGGCATGGGCAATGATTTGGGCAGTGCAGGAGGCGTAATCAACGTGATATCCAAGACTCCTCTGTTTAAAAAGAGTGCAGAGCTGGGCATTCGGACGGGTTCCTGGCTGAATTCCAGATTGCAGTACGACCTTCAGACTTATACAGGAGTTAAGCAACAGGCAGGTTTCAGACTGACAGGAGCTTTCCAAATGGGGAAAGGATATAAAAATGAAATCAGAAATGACCGAATCTATATCAATCCCTCTTTCACTTGGAGACCGGACAATAAGACTGATATCATCTTAGAAATGGATTATCTCAGAGATAATATCACACCGGACAGAGGGACGTTTAATATGGATGAAGATTCAGTCTATGCTCTTTATAATATGAAAAAGAAATTCTCAGGGTTTAAAGATGACTTTTCCAAAAGTCAAAATATCAATTACAGTATCAGAGCCGAAAGAAAGCTGAACAAAAATATTACTGCGAGAGTAGCTTTCTTCAATTCTTATTTCAAATCCGATCAGCAGGGAGCTTCATTCGGGTTGTTTAAAGAGGGCGGAGAGACTATCTACAACAAAAGAGTTCGGGGTATAGGCAGAAGCTACCGAAATGATTACAACTCTACATTTCAGGCAGATATCATGGGACAGGATATGAAAAAAGGTATCGTGACCTGGAACTGGCAGGTAGGTTATGACCACAATGTCAACCACACCCAAACCCGCTCTGCTGCCGGAATTAAAAACATTGATGTCATAGATATTTATCAGGATATTGATAATTCCAAAGTAACAGGTTTTGATACCTATGAGGCTGAAAAGTTAGAGTTAGGGGCTAAAGTGAAGACCAAATCCTTTTACTACGGTTTTATGACTCAGCATTATTTATCTATTTCAGAATATGCCAAACTAATTGGAGGAGTGCGCTGGAGCTATTCTAAAGATTTGAAAGAAAGTGTGTGGGACCCGATGGTAGGTCTGATGATTTCTCCCACAAAAAACCTGAACATTTTTGGTTCTTATACCACTACATCCAACCTTCGCTCTGCATCTAACCCATTGGAAGATGGCGGTACGGTAGGAAATTCCAGAACTCAACAGTATGAATTAGGTATAAAAACTCAGTGGCTGAATGAAAAATTGCATGCCAATATAACTGTCTTCAAAGCCGCCAATAAAAATCTGGCTTATCAGTTATACGATTCCCTACAGGTCGCCACAGGAGTATATGGTTTAGCCGGAGATTTAAACCGTGAAGGTGTGGAAGTGGAAATTATTGGACATCCGACTGCTGATTTGAAAGTCTTAGTAGGATACGCATATCTCAAAGCACACTATGAGGAATCACCGGCATATATGGATGGTTCCCGTCCGATGAACGCACCGAGCCATACTGCCAATGGATGGTTACAATACAAATTTTCCAAAACTGCTGTAAAAGGTTTGTCTTTGGGGGCAGGAGTGTATTATGTAGGGAAAAGACCTGTAAACGAACACACCAAAATCACTGCAGTACACAGTACTGTACCGGGTGTGAAATACTTTGACATGCCGGCTTATACTACCCTGAATATGCAATTGGGATATTCCCGAAAAAGATTTGACTATCATTTGTTCCTGAATAATATCACCAACGAAGTAGGCTATACCTCTTACTACAGAGGCGGGTATATCAACCCTATAGATCCGTTTAATTTCTCTGTACAGGTGAATATGAAGTTTTAAAATAATACCAATTTGAAATTCAAAATAGACCGATAAAGCGAAACTTTATTTTGGTATTATGCCGTGGTTACAAACAATATAAAAACAGATTTGCCCGGAAACATAAATTTAAACTATGGTCAGAAAACTTATTAATAACCTGCATCTTTGGCTGGGAATTGCCAGTGGGCTGATTCTTTTTGTGGTCTGTCTGACAGGGACAATTTACACATTCCGTACAGAGATAGAGGAGTGGTTAGAACCTGAAAAATACCGCATTCAGGCTATCGAAGAATCCAGACTGCCCATTTCTGTTTTGGTAGAAAATGCAGAAAGCGCCACCGGGGGTAAAGCCGCAAGAATATCTTTTACGGACGATCAGGCAAGACCCTTTACAATCAATATAAAAGCTGATAAAGAGGATTTTCGCGGGACTAATTATATGGTCAACCAATACTCAGGCGAAGTCTTGGGTTCTGTAAAGGGACCTGCTTCGGGCTTTTTTCTGACTGTTTTCAAATTGCACAGATGGTTACTGATGGATATAGAAACCGGCCGTCCGATAGTAGGGGCTGCGACTTTAATTTTTCTTTTTCTCTGTATATCCGGTTTTATTTTGTGGCTGCCCAAAAAAATCAAAGGCTGGAACAGTTTTAAGCCGGGCTTTAAGATAAAGACCGATGCCAACTGGAAACGCATAAATCACGATTTGCACAGTACACTTGGTTTTTATGCTCTGTTTTTTCTTATCGTCATGAGCCTGACCGGACTGACCTGGTCTTTTAAGTGGTACGACAATGCTTTTCACAAAGTACTGACGGGGAAAGAACGTCTGCCACGCGGCGGCAAAGCTCAGAAAGCTGAGACAGCAGCCGTACTTTCTTATGAAGAGGCGCTTAGTATTGTCAACCGTGAATTGAATTATGTCGGGAAAACGATTATTACTGTTCCGACTACGGGAGAGTATGAGGTCACTAAATTCGACAAGAAAAAATTTAACAAAGAAGCTGCAGATAAAGTTACCGTCAGTTCTCAGAGCGGTGAAGTTTTAAAGACTGCTCTTTTCTCGGATTTGACTACCGGAGAGCAGATTACCCGTCTGATACACGGGCTGCACATGGGAACGACTTACGGAATGTTTTCCAAAGTCCTGTATTTTATTTCCTGTTTGATTGCGACCAGTATGCCGATTACCGGAGTTTTTATCTGGTGGAATAAACTGAGAAAAACATCTCGTATTAAAAGAACGGTACAGAGAAAAAAGACAATGGTGCCGGCTTAGCTGCGGCGGATTGTTTATTCTATTGGAGTAAATTCCCAAATCTTTCCCAATTTCAATTGTATTTTTAACTCATGAAAATACTGCTGATAGAAGATGAAAAGGAACTTAGAGATAATATTTTTGTTTACTCCACTAATTCATAATGAATTTTTAATCCTGCGATTTCCAAGATCTTATCAATACTGTTATGGATGTATAAGTAATTAGCGATAGAATCTATATCTAAATATACTGGATTGATAAGTCTGTCACGATGGTCGTCTTCATCATATTCATATTCTCCATCTACTAAGGTTTTGCCTGTAATGTGTTTGGTGGCTATGAGTTGATTGCCTTGATTGGGAATGACGAAAGCATTATTCAGTCCGAAAGAAAAAATCCAGTCAGCAAACGTATATCGGTATTTGGCGACATCTGCGGCATGAGCAGCTTTTTTATCTTCTTCTATTAAATCGGATTCAGTACGTATATCGTATTGTGAATGTAGATAATAGTCTTCAAATCCCATACGGTTCAATCCCAATACTGCTTGATTCACCAAACGTATCAATCCGTCTGGTACGCCTGCGGCAGTCTGATAAGTAGCTTTAGTGGTAAAATCCTGACCTGCCAGTTGGTCAAGTTCGGTCGCCGGATCGTATTCCAATAAGTAATTTTTTAGGGAATAGGTTTTTAACAACGCATTACTGTAGCTCTTCGTTTCCAATTCTGTTTCTTTGAGTATTGAGACAGAATCACTACCATCACTCCATATACTTGTCACTTTAATACTACCCAACAAACCATTGGTTCCGTATGTGTAATAAGAGTCTTTGAAGAATTTGGCACCCCAACCGAAACCATCTCCATATCGTTTTTGATTACTGCTTATTTTACCGCCCGATGTATTCAACAAAGAATTTATCCAAACGAGAATACCGCCGTACTTGATATCTTTTGACAAATTAATCTCATACCTACAGCTCTCCGAAGCTGTTAGGGGATAAATATGAGTCTCTCCGCTCCGGTGTACGATGATTTCTTTCAGTATTCTGTCTGTATAAGTATATTCTACGGTCATTAAATCATCAGTATCAAAAGGAAAAGAGTTGGGACTGACCGTTTGTTCTACTTTCAATATTCTGACCTTTTGACTGTCCTGCCATGTAATCCGTATTTCGGTAGGTTCCTTTTTGCAGGATAATACCATCATGTATATTGCGAATATTGTGATGTACTTTTCCATAACTATTTTTTTTGTGGAAGAGAATTATTTTGACACATTTAAAGTGGCAAATATAACTTCCCCACCTAACAGAACGACGACCTTATAAGTGCCTGACTCAAGATATCCTACATTCAGCTCTGTCCTTCCATTAGTAATTACTGAGTTTTGATGGATGACGCCTCTCGTGTCTACAAGTGCCAGTGGATAAGTACTTTCTGTTTTCTGAATATCTGGATGTTGTAATTTTACAACAACGTAATCTTTAGTTGGATTGGGGTTAAGCAGTATTTTCCACTCATTCTCTCGTATGTTTCTTACGTTTTTAGTAATAGTCAACTTCTGTTCGTCGATAGTATGGGCTTGTACATGCAGATAATCACAGGTATGTGCATTGCTTTTTATTACAATGTTCGATACCAAATGTTCTCCTATCCAAAAACTAACAGGCGGTTCAGTGATGTCCATACATGGCGTAGTCCAGCCTAATTCTATTACTCCGTCAACTTTTGCATTATAATAGATAGCTGTCAACTTTTGCTCATTCTTGCCATTTAAATCTAACACATCAAAAGGGATAAACATATTATGAATATTCATATAAATATCTGGTTCAGGATCTGCCATAAGACCGTCGCAAGAATTAGGAGCTGAAATACTGTACACCTCTCGTTCATTACTACCGCATGGTCTAGTTACTTTAAGAGTGATTGTATCCAATGAACCTACGGGAACTGTCCTTTTATACATAAGAGTAGTATCCGTAGTACTCAAAACTGTTAGATTGCCTTTGACACTCCAGTCTGTTGTAAAAGGTGCCTGCGGAGGATTGAAATACAACGCTGTTCTCGTTTCGTCGCAAATATATAAGCCATACATTATTCCTAAAGGGGAATGACACAAAGTATCTAGAGGTTCGTCAAAGGACTTACAATGAGTTGTAAAAGCTTCAGGTTGCCACGTGTTTGCACTTACACCCAATAGGTTATTATTTTTAATCAGAGTATCTATAAAAGGGAATATTTGATCAGATAATGGATTGACACTACTAGAGGACGGTGTTTCGACTTCCCAAGCACCAAGCGTAGTATAGTTACTGTTATGAAATGGAGTATGACCTCCCCCTAACACTTGGTCGTACCTCAATCTATAGAGAGAGGTTTTGAATGTATTAAAAATAATTTCTGAACCATAACCCTTTGTAAACCTATTCTCAGGATATGTATTTTCTCTAAATTCAAGCTTAGGTAGAGGATTCCATACTAGTTTGAGTTTCTTAAAACTAATTCGCCCTTCTCTTCTATGCACTATTTCATCACATGTTCCGTGCAAAAGATAAAGCCAAGTTTCATAGGATGAAGATGGGGTATTGGCAGTAAGTAATGAATCTTCGTAAATCCAAGCGCCGTTCATAGATATAACGGCTTTCATTTGAGGAATAGGCCAATAATCATTTATGATGCTGTTATTGATGTTTATAGTAGCAGTCATTGTAGTCGGGCAAAGAACTATATTTCCTATTTTAAAATCTGTGTTATAAGAAATTGTAGAAGGGATTTCCGATTTTTGTAAAAACAAAGTGTTCAAAGATAGAATAGCCCCAGCACTACTGCCAATTATAAAAAAATTATTGGGGTCTATACCCTTTATATTCGAAGAATCTAAGTAATTCACTTTTAAAATCTTTCTTAAATCTCTAAATGACTTGTATGAGGCTTCTTCCATTTTGGCTCTTGCTGCTTCATTTTTTAATTTTTTACAATTTTCATAATCATTTAGCTCGTCAAATAGAAATACCATGTTAGATAATAACTGATCAGGTGTTGTCTCGTAAGAAATTACATAGACATTTACATCTAATTCATTCACCATCTTACTTCCAAAAGTGATAGAAGAAAGTGTATCAGATGACATTTGCAAAGAATCAACAGCACTAATATCAAAAAAACCGCCACCCGGAATCATAAAGATAGCAGGTTTAGCCGAACTTCTTTGAGTTGATTTATTTTTAATAGCTTTGGACTGTATCTCGTAAATGGTAATGTTATTATACCAGTCAATGGACTTGTCTTCATCATAGATAATTCCATTCTGCTCTATCTGTTTGTACGGTGTGGCTTTCAGAAAAACAGAATCGACTTTTACACCGTACTGTTTTTCTATGTCCGCTATGCCGTTTTGGGCATGAATAGGATTATTTAATAATACCATACACAAGAAGAATAGGACTCTTACTTTTGATAATAGTGAATGTGTAGTTAGAAACATAAAACTCCGTATCATAAATTTTGAAACATTCATGGTATAGATGTTTAGTATCAATATAAGGTATTTTTTATAAAAAAGCAAATTTTAAAGCTAAAAACATAAATAAAAAGCAACATACTACAAAGTGTCAGAAAATCACTAAGATGAAATGCTTATCTTTCTATATCACTCAGAAAGGTTGACTGGCAACAACAGTAGCGAAATATCCGTTTTTTAGTTCAATGAGTCAACTGTAGCTAAATCAACCTACAACGCCCAAATATAAAACAGTGACTTTCATGTTTGAATGAATGGTTAAAAAATAAGGTGCCACTGAAATGATGTACCATATCATAAGTTTTCAAGAGAGATTCCCAAATCTTTCCCAATTTCAATTGTATTTTTAACTCATGAAAATACTGCTGATAGAGGATGAAAAGGAACTTAGAGATAATATTGTAGAATCTTTAACGAAAGAGCAGTTTGTAATTGAAACAGCCTCTGATTACTGGTCTGCTTACGAAAAGGCAAATATCTATGAGTACGATTGCATTCTGTTGGATTTGAATCTGCCAAACGGCAACGGTCTCGAAATTCTGAAAGAGCTGAAAAAATCGAAAAAAAAGGCCAATATTATTATCATCTCTGCCAGAAATTCTTTGGATGATAAATTGGAAGGACTTGATTTGGGAGCGGACGATTTTTTACCCAAGCCTTTCCATATTGCGGAACTGAATGCCCGAATCCGGGCTGTACTCAGAAGAAACAAAATGGATGGAAATTCAAGGGTGGAAGTGGCCAATCTGACCTTGCTGTCTGAAGAGCGCAGAGTATTGGTCAATGGAAGTGAAATCAGTCTCAATCGTAAGGAATATGATATTCTGAATTATTTTCTGTTTAACAAAAAACGTTTGATTACGCGTACCGCTTTAGCGGAGTATGTTTGGGGAGATCATATTGATGAGTCGGATAATTTTGATTTTATATATTCTCAAATCAAAAATCTGAGAAAAAAACTTCAGGCTGCCGCAGCCGATATAGAAATAGAAGCAGTATATGGGGTAGGGTATAAATTAATCGAAAAATGAAACTGCTCAATCAGTCTCTGATGTATATTTCCCTGCTGATGCTTCTGATAGTGGGGGTATGGTCAGCTGTGTTTTATAAGAACACCATAGAGGGCATCAAAGAAAGTGTGGACAAGGGGTTGGACAATTATCGGCGACAAATTATTTTTCAGGCACACCGGGACACCGGTATCCTCAAGAGAATCGAATTTAGTGAAGGTTTTTACGCGGTCCATGAAATAGATGCGGAGAAAGCCCTGAAAGTAAAAGATACGTACACCGACACCATGATGTATATTCCCAAAAAAGTCGGAGAAGCCGAATTAGAACCTTTCAGACTGCTGACTACTGCATTCGAAGATGAAGGCAGGTACTACCACCTGAGAGTAATCAATACCATGATTGAAAAAGGAGAACTGTTTCAAAAAATATTGCGAAATACCATTATACTCTACATCATATTAGTGCTGAGTCTCGTTCTTGCCAATAATCTTGTGTTGAAAAAAATCTGGAAGCCATTTTATCATTTTTTGGAGCAAATGAAAAGATATCGTTTACAGGATAAGGCCATACCTGAAATCAATTCGGCAGTTAAAGAATTTATCAGCCTTCAGGATGCCGCACAAACTCTTATTCGACAAAACAGGTCTGTTTACGAACAACAGAAACAATTTATCGGCAATGCCTCACATGAGCTCCAAACACCTTTGGCTATTATTTTAAATAAACTGGAATTGTTATTGGAAAAAGAAGGACTGAGCGAGGAACATGTCAATGAGATTGAAAAAGCACTCTCCATTCTCGAACGGTTAATTCGCCTGAACAAATCTCTGCTGTTACTCACAAAAATAGAGAACCGACAATTTCCGGCAAATGAGCAGGTATGGATTAATGAAATTGTAAAAAAAGCCCTGAGTGAAATAGAAGAAGTCGCAGAATATAAGCAGGTAAAAGTGACACTGAAAGAAATTTCAGACTGTAAACCGGAAATTAATCCGGCACTGGCCGAAGTATTGGTCTCCAATCTTTTGAGGAATGCTGTTTTTTATTCTCAGGCAGGAAAGGAAGTATTGATTTCTATAGAACAGAAAGCGGTCACTTTTAGTAATTATGGTGAGACTGCACTCGACGGCTCAACCATATTTAACCGCTTTGAAAAATCCGGTGCAAATAGCGAAAGCAGCGGCCTCGGACTGTCAATCGTCAAAGCTGTCTGTCAGCTATACGGATACAGGATTTCGTACAGCTTCGAAAATTTCACACATACTTTCAAAATACAGATGTAATACCAATTTGAAATTCAAAATAGACTGATAAAGTGAAGTCTTATTTTGGTCTGTATTGTTTGTCCAAACGGTATAATTTTTACACTGGATTATCATTCCAAATTCTTTCCAGATTCACTTCTTTCCTTTGTGTAATTATTCATCATAAATAGGAAAGTAATGAAAAAGAATTTTTTATTAACCGCATTTGTCTTTTTGCTGGGAGCAGGAATTAGTACGGCAAAAGACATTCCCCAGAGCTTGGTCCCTTCTGTTATTGTGAACAAATTTCAGCAGCAATTCCCTAATGCACAGGATATTGAATGGGAAATCAAAGGGGAGTATTATGAAGTGGAATTTGAAATAGGCTGGCCGGATTTAGACCATAAGATTCTATACGATCTCAAAGGAAATATCATCCTGCACAAACAGGAAATACCTTACAGCCAGTTACCTGCAAAAATAGTGTCCAAATTAGAAACAGAATACGCCGGGTATAGAGTCAAAAGTATTCAGAAGATAGAGTCGCGCGGAAAAGCAATCTATAAATTAACTGTAAAAACGTATAAAGAAAAATGGAAACTTGAGTTAGATGCTCAGGGAAATATTCTTCAAAAAAAATAAGAAAATCAATTTTATAAAACTTTAAATTTTTAAATCATGAACAAAAAAATTATAAACCTATTTGTACTGTTCCTTATGGCGGGAATGATATTGTCCTGTTCCAAGGATGAGGATAAGCAAGTGAACGATAAGTTGAAAGACCTTCCTAAGACAGCTGCAGACTGGTTAGAAAGCCACTTTAATAGTGAGGATGTTTTTTATGTCAAAAAGGAATTTGACGATGGGAAAATAGAGTATGAAGTAGTATTCAAAAACGGAACCGAAATAGATTTTGACCAAAGCGGAGACTGGACTTCTGTAGATGGTAACGGGAATATCATTCCCAGTGGACTGATTCCTGAGAAAATCCTCACTTATGTGGAAGCTAATTTTCCGAACCTGCAAATCACCAAAATCGAAAAGGAATTTTCCGGCTATGAGATAAAGCTGACCGACGGCAAAGAACTGAAATTTGACAAGGAAGGCAACTTCATACGATTTGATAATTAAACCCAATAGTTATAACCATATAAAACTTTAGATCATGAGAAAGATAACCCGAATCAAATTACTGCTGACCGCGACTTTACTGTCGATAATCTTTTACGCTTTTGGACAGGACAGGATGATACCTTATTCCGAAATGCCTGAAAAAATTCAAAGCTATGTCAGTACACATTTCCCCAATCTGAAAGTCATTAAATCCAAATTGGATACCGAACTGAGCGGCGATGAATATGAAATTGTGCTGGCGGATGGGACGGAATTGGAGTTTAATAACCGATACGAAATTATCAGTATGGAGGGCGCGGGAAAACTGCCGGACAGTGTAATACCGACTGCAGTCTTACAATATACACAGTCCAATTACCCGAATGCTTATATTAATGAATGGGAACAAAAATTCGGCCGCCAAAAAATAGAACTCAATACTGGTTTGGAACTCATTTTTGACCGTAATGGGAAGTTTATCGGAATAGATGACTGAATTTAACCCGAATTATGCATTAGATTTCGTTATGAGAAACAAAAGAGCAATAAATCAGGGACTTATTATCGAAAAGCCGCCACTATGGTTACAGAAGGCGATCTCTGAGGTAGCTCGAAGGAACATTCCGATAACGTGGCTTCGAATTGCTTCGCCCTCAGCCAACACGGGTCAGAATAGATTTTCTAATGCATAATCCGGATTTAACCCTGTACAAATGCAGGCTGAATCTTAAAACATACGTTATGTATAAAATACCTCTGTTTATATTTTTTATGATAGTAACCTTTGAGCCTTCGGTTTCAAGAGAAACACAAAAAAATAAGCCGATTTTAAAGAAGGAGCAGTTGGAGTTAATCTATCAGTATTGTGTCCAGCCGGATATTATTCATATAGAAATGTTATCCAAGAACTTTCTCGAAGCTGCATATCTGTGTGAAGGCGATCGTTATGAAATTGGAATCAAAGACAATGAATTCTTATACTTGGAAAAACTCCTGACCAAAGAGGATGTCCCGTACAGTTCTATTATGCAGAAACTGAGCAAAAAATATCCTGATTGGGAAATAGATGCAATTGCCGGGATAACGACTCAGGACACTTCTTTTTTAAAAGTGGAAATTGTGAAAGATGAGGTCGAGCAAAACTGCTATTTCACTCACGACGGGAAGTGGTTAAAAATTATGCCGATAGATATTACATCGACCTTTGATTACAGCGTTTTGGAAGAAAATAAAACGTATCGTGCAATGGGTTATAATTTTTTACAGCCCACTGAAAATTATGAGCTGCCGGATATTTTAAGAGAAATTTCCGGAATCACACTAAGCCCGGATTACAGCAGGGTATATTGTGTACAGGATGAATTGGGGGCGGTATTCAAATATGATTTTGCTGAACAGAAGGTCATAAATGTATATCGTTTTGCGGACATAGGCGATTTTGAAGATTTAACTTTGGCAGGCGACAGTTTGTACATCCTGCGAAGTGACGGCAACTTATTTATTTATGACATCAAAAGAGAGAAAAAAACGGCAGAACTGATGCTTCCCGTAAAATCTCTAAATATTGAGGGGATTAGTTTTCATAAAGGAGAGGTGTATGTGGCCTGTAAGGATGCGGCCATTTCTCAAAGTGAGGATAAGAGGACTGTGTATCGCGCACCTGTGAATCGTTTGCAGGCTTTAGAGGAATATCTCGAGATTAGCCGAAATCAATTACTTGAGTATTTGAAAAACACCTACCCGGATTTTGCAGTAAGCGGTTTCCTGTTCAACCCGTCAGCAGTGGCTGTACATCCTGTCACCGAAGATATTTACGTACTTTCTGCTACGGAAAGATTTTTGGCCGTGTATCGGGCAAAAGAACTTCATCATCTTATCCCGCTTCCTGCGGATGTGTACTACAAACCTGAAGGACTTTCTTTTAATTCAGAGGGTGATTTGTTTATTTCTTCGGAAGGCGATAAAAGAGGATTTGTAAAAGCTTTGATTTATAAAATTAAATGGGAAGCAAACGGCTTGTCCGATTAGTAAAATTGAGGTGCAAAAATGACCGAAAACCCTCAATATTCACCATTTTAATTCAGAAGAAATTCACATGTTAAAAAGCACAATTAATGAATCTATGTCGATTAGTTAAGGATTTGTAGAAAATGAGATGCTTTCAGTTCGATAAACGTTCGACTGAACTCACGTCGAAGGCTCACTGACCACAGCATGACATTTACTATACAAAATGAATTGACTTACGTCATTCTGGAAGAATCTAAAAGCAATTCATTTTGTGAACTAAACGACATTGATTAATAAATTCAGGATTGGGCTGTACCGCTTTATAGTAAAACTCTTTCCGTCTTTGGACAATTCAAGTAAACTTTGTAAAATAGAGTTTACACACTTTAAGAGATAGTGTCAGAAATCTATATTCCTCATCTGAAGATGAGTTAGTACCCTCGCAGCGTCAGAAGACGCACGAGAGCAGAGTAGCCTTTGAGTGGATACAAATTTCTGCAAAAGAAAATTACTCCAACAGCCAGTCGTAGATGTTTATAATAGGAATTCCATCAATTTCCGATTGTTCTTCATAACGTTGAGTGATAACCATTTTGTGGTGATTATCTGGAATCCTAAGAAGATTATCGGTCTCTCGTTTACTTTGCAAAGGCAACTCCAACGCAACCTGAATATAAAGCAGTTCATCCATCTTTTTAGCAATAAAGTCTATCTCTTTTGCATCTATTCTGGCGACATCTACTGTATATCCTCTGCGTATCAATTCTAAGAAAACGATATTCTCCAGCTCATGACCGTAGTTTCCACTTTTCTTTCTCAATATCTGATGAGCAAGTCCCAAGTCCACAATATAAAATTTGGATTGTCCCTGTAAATATTCCTTTCCCCGGATATCATAATTTCTTGCCTCATAAAACAAAAACGCATCTTTAAACAAGTGCAAATACTTACTGACCGTTGGCTGGGTAATCTTAAAGCCACTAGATTTTAGAGTATTCGCAATATTGGTCGAATTGACCAAACTGCCGATATTGTCGGACATAAAATTAACGACCATTTCTACCAATTCCGGTTCCCGCAACGCTCCGCGATAACCGATATCGTTTAAAATGATGGTATTGATGATTCCGGATAGAATACTGTCTTTTAGTCTTTCATCTGCTAAAACAACTGCCGGGAATCCACCATAACGAAGATATTCTTTATACAAAGCAGGTATCTTCTTATAGTCGTCAGCAGCAACTCCTTTCACCCATATAAATTCTTTAAACGAAAAAGGATAACAGTGAATTTCTACATATCTGCCCGATAACAAAGTAGATAACTGACCGGAAAGCATCTGTGCATTACTTCCTGTCAAAGTGATATCCGCATCTAAGTTTATCCGAAAACTATTGACCACCTTTTCCCATCCACTAAGCAACTGTATCTCATCAAAAAGCAAATACGCTTTCCTATCTATCGGTGACTTCTCTATGATATACTCATAAAACACCTCCGAATCCAACAAGTTTCTGTTAGAATAATCTTCAAAAGACAAAAAAATGATTTGAGATTCATCAATACCTTGCTTTAATAAATAGGCTTTATACAATAAAAGCAGAGTGCTTTTACCACATCTTCTGACTCCGGTAATGACCTTTATAAATTCAGTATCCTTAAAATCTATCAGTTGCTGGATTAAGGAGTCTCTATTATAAAACTTTCTAACCATAGTTTGCAACTTTACTATTCATTTCAAATATACAAATTATAATTTTAAACTTTACAATTTTAAAAAATATTCAAATTACAGTTTGTGTTTTTCATTCTTAATTTTTGCACTAAGCCTTTCTGAACCACAAATGACATCATTTTTAGAACCAAGGACTTATAATCAGAAGCTGTGCTAAGGAGCGATTTATTCGAAATGCGGTCATTGAGCATTAGCCGTAATGCGGTCACTGAGGCGATGCCTGAGGGGGACATTGAGGATACTCGAAATGCTCCCGAAGGCAGAGCGACTCGAAGTGCGGTCACTGAGGATTCCGACAATAGGAGGAATGAACTCGAAGTGACTTCCCTGTTTGTGGTTTCGTCTCCTTGGTCGGTAGGTCATAATCGCACCGCTCTCCCTCCCTCCACCCCTTCCATGGTTGTCATTTCGATTCGCCGCAAGGCGAAGAGAAATCTTTTATAAAACCAATATAAAATGTATAATTACTTCTTAATATACAGCTCCTTCAGTAGTTTTCTACTTTTTCTGAAAACGCAGTTTTCTCTCTAACAAATCCTTTTTCTGTAACAAGTTCCTTTTTCTCTGAATTTTTACTGGCAATTAATTCATCTTTTTTGCGGCTCCATTTTTTAAGTTGCTTCGCCTTTTTCGGCATAAATCCTGTCCAAATCTTAAAATAGATGATATGTATAAAATACCTCTGTTTATATTTTTCCTGATAGTAACCTTTAGACCTTCGGTTTCAAAAGAAGCTCACACATTAAAAAGCACAATTAATGAATCTATATCGATTAGTTAAGGATTTTTAGAAAATAAGATGCTTTCAGTTCGATAAACGTTCGACTGAGCTCACGTCGAAGGCTCACTGACCGCAGCATGACATTTACTATACAAAATGAATTGACTTACGTCATCCGCCTCGGCGGATCTAAAAGCAATTCATTTTGTGAACTAAACGACATTGATTAATGAATTCCGGATTAGACTGTTTTGCATCATCGGTTGTAAATGAGCGAACTAATCAGTAATTTTGAACTATGCGAGTGAGAAAAGCGATAATCGTGGCAGTATCCGTATTAAGTATAACTTTTATGTCCTGTAACAGACAGGTAGGCTGTCCTGCATCTCAGGCAACTCAAAAGAGTGTCAATATCAGCAATGAGAAAGATGGTGTCTTTAACGGCAAAAAAGCAGACAAAGCACGAAAATCATCCGTAATGCCGAGAGAAATTCGTGCGAAATAAAACCGAGTTATAAAAGATTGCTGAGTTTCTGAATGTCTTTGATGACAATATCACCTTCAATAATTTCAA
Source organism: uncultured Chitinophagales bacterium (assembly GCA_964653095.1). Taxonomy (GTDB): domain Bacteria; phylum Bacteroidota; class Bacteroidia; order Chitinophagales; family JADIYW01; genus JAMLHH01. Next base: position 73,545 of record CAZZEH010000009.1, on the reverse strand, counting down.
TGATATCCGCATCACGCAACTCTCCCATTATTCGGATAAATGACTCTCTTGCTGTGCCGATATATTTGGAGACTTCTTCCCTTGTCAGAGTAATTCTTGCCTCCCCGCTTTCTTCGGATTTGTAGTTTCCATAGAGATCGGTCAAAGTTCTGAGAACCCTTTGTTTTAAAGAATCATAGGCCATATTGAGAAGCTGTTCTTCTTTTTCTGCTACATTTGACGACAACAGTTTGATAAATTGTCTGGCAATATCTGTGTGTTCGTATATAAGATGAATAAAATCATTTTTGGGAATCAAAATGAGTTCAGAATCTTCTACCGCTACAGCGTAGTCTTCATAAGTATTGTCTTTTATCAGAGCATAGTACCCAAAAAAGTTTCCTTCATGAAAAATATTTGTGATAAACTCTTTACCGCCCTCATGCAGTCTGAAAATTTTTACGGCACCTTTTTTTATATAAAATAAGTAGTAAGCTCTGTTCCCTTTCAGATAGATATATTCCTTTTTTCTGAAAGATTTGGTTTCCTGACGGTCAAGCTGCAGTAACTCTTCCAGACTTTTAGATGGTTTTATTGTTGCGGAAGTGTCTTTGTCATCGTATAACTTCTCTATAATCTTTCTGAGTGTATCTATTTTTTGCAGTCTGAGACGTACAGCCTGTAATAACTCTTTATCGCCAAACGGCTTTGTAATATAATCATCTGCTCCAAAACTGAGTCCTTTTCTGAAGTCTGCAGATTCTGCTTTGGCAGTAAGAAAAATAAAAGGAATGCTGGAAGTTTTTGAATCGGTAGATAAAATTTTCAACACTTCATAACCGTCCAAACCCGGCATCATGATATCGCATATAATAAGGTCCGGAAGGCTTTGCTGAGCAGTTAGAACACCCTCGTTACCGTCAGCTGCCTGCAGTGTTTTATATCCGTCTAATTCGAGAATCTCACAAATATTTTCTCGGATATCAAAATTGTCTTCTATCACTAAAACAGTTTTCATAATGGTAAATTGATATAAAAAGTAGTACCTGTATTTTCTGCGGATTCAAAAGTCACTTCTCCGCCCAGGATATTGATATATTTTTTTGCAATATAGGTACCCAGTCCCGTACCTTGAACACCTGAAGAATTGGATGCTCTGAAAAATCTGTAAAACAACCGTTTGTGTTCGGATTTCGGTATTCCGATGCCGTAATCTTTTACTTGTACAGATATAAAATTGTTTTTTCTGTGGAGGTGAACTTCTATTTTTCCGCCGTCTTTGCTGAATTTTATTGCGTTGGACAAAATATTTGACAAAGCAATTTTAAACAGATGTTTGTCGGAATATACTTCAATAGTTTTGTCTTTGAAAAAATGAATGGTTTGATTTCTTTGGGTAAGCTCCTGTATTTCGGCTACAGTGTTTTCTATTTCTGTGGTGAGACTAAATTTCTCGACGTTTACCTTGACCTGACCTTCCTCAATTCTCCCGATAGATAAAAAATCTTCCAGCACATTATTCAAATGTTCTACAGAAGATTTGATACGATTGATATGGCGTTCACAGTGTTCAGTTTTTTCAGACTCGATGTATTTTTTTATGAGCTCTGCGGAGGAAAGTATGGTACTCAGAGGAGTCCTGAATTCGTGAGAAGCCATACTGACGAATCTTGATTTGAGTTCGCCAAGCTCTCTTTCCTGTTTGAGTGCTTCTTTCAGCTCATTTCTCGAAGATTCTAATTCCGTCATAGTTTCCAGCAGGGTGTGAGTCCTCTGTACTACTTTCTCTTCTAATTCCTGATTGAGTTTTTCTAATTGTTTTTTGACTTGCTCAAGCTCCTGGTTCTGCTTTTTTATTTTCAGTTCCCCATTTTTTCTTATAGTGATATCATTGATAAAGGCAATGGTAAACGATTGTCCGTCAGACTCGTAAGGGCTTAGACTGACCTCTACGGGAAAGATACTTCCATCTTTGCGCTGTGCTTTTAAGTCAATACCCTGCCCCATGATTTTCATGTGAGGGTTTTTGTTATAAGCTTTCCGATTGCGACTGTGTCTGTCTGACAGGTTTTTGGGAACCAAATTGTCTATTCTCATCAGACCATTTGTCATGTCACTTGTACTGTAACCAAACATTCTCGAGGCAAAATCATTGGCTTCAATAAGCACCCCATCCTGATTGACAATGATGATACCTACAGTTTTATTGTCAAAAAGTAGTTTGTAATCGTATGTGTGAGTTTTAGGCATGATTGACAGGACTGAGTGATTTTGGTCAAAAAGTTACAAAATTGAATCCAAAAGCAGGTAAACTGCCAATGATTTTTGATAAAAAAGGAGATTTTAAGAAATTAATTTTTTAATAAGAGCTCCTGTTTTTCGGGCAGTGATATCCCAGTGATAATTTTTGGAGTATTGTAAACTCTTCTGATTGAGTTTTTCTCTCATATCGCTATTTTCAGAGAGCATCTGCATGGTCGAGGAAATTTCTGAAATGTCCGTAGGATTTACAGTCAGACCTGCATCTCCAATTATTTCAGACATTGGCGAATTTTTGCTCACAATAGCCGTTTTGCCGCAGGCCATGGACTCCAATACGGGCAGACCAAATCCTTCGTAAAATGAGATATAGACTAATGCTGTAGAGCTTGCGGTGATTTTTGCCAGTTCCCTATGCTCGATGTTTTCTAACCAAACTACATCTTTCAGAAATTTCATTTGGTCGTAATAATTCATCAGCTCATCATTGCCCCATGCCTTTCTGCCGACGATGAGAAGCTTGTCCGGAGTGTCGGGATTATTGGTTTTAAACTGCTCAAAAGATTGCAGAAGAGAAAGCACATTTTTCCGTGGATGAACCGCTCCGACATATAAAAAGTACGGACAGCCATCCGTATATTTTAGTCTTATGTACTCAGAATCGTTTTCACTAATGGGAGAAAATATATCGGACACCCCGTTTGGAATCGTGCTGATTTTATGTTCATCAATCTTATATTTTTCTACCAAATCATTTTTTGTGTGAGTTGAAATAGCGACAAGATGCTGGGCTTTATCGCAGTATTTAGGGAAATAGTACTGATAGTATTTTCGTACCAAAGGCGGTATGGCTTTCGGATAATACTCAAAAGCAATGTCATGCACCGTCAGTAACTGAGGGACAGAAGTAGAGAGGCTGAGATAACTGTCAGGTGAAAAGAAAAAGTCAATCTTATGTTTTTTCAAAGCACGCGGGACTGAATGCTCAAACCACCAATACCATAAAAAGGGGTGTCTGGCCGAAGGATAAACGACGACAGGAGTAATATTGGAAGAGATGATATATTTAGAGTCAAACTTCCTGTCAAAGAAAAAAAACCATTCATGCTCCGGGTGCATTTGTGCGAGGCGGGAAGATATTTCCTTGGTGTAAATGCCCAAACCTTCAAGACCGTCTTTCAGTAAAAAACGAGTGTTTATACCTATTCGCATGATGCAAGATAGTTTTTTGATATACAAATTTTATAACTTGTGAAATTAATTATCTTTGTTCAACAAATTGTGATCTAATGAAATTGATAGTATCTTCCAGTGCATTATTGAAAAACCTGCAAAAGGTTTCAGGTGTAATCAGTTCGAATACAGTATTGCCTATTCTTGAAGATTTCCTTTTTGATATAAAAAATGGAATGCTGACTGTATCGGCGACAGATTTGGAAACTTCAATTTCAACGAGCTTTGAAGTCGATGCGACTGAAGACTTCAAAATAGCCATTCCGGCAAAAATTTTGGTCAATATTCTTAAAGAATTGCCGGAGCAGCCGGTAACTATATCTTTCGAAGAACAAAGTTTTGCAATAGAACTGACTACTGATAACGGTAAATACAAATTGCCGGGAGAAAATGGAGAAGATTTTCCGAAAATTCCTGTGGAAGAAGATGTATATGAAGTCAGTATGCCGGCGTATGTATTGGCAGCGGGAATCACCAATACAATTTTTGCGGTCAGCAATGACGAACTCAGACCTGCGATGAATGGAGTGTACGTCCAGCTTGATGAAAACGGGACTACTTTTGTAGCAACAGATGCGCATAAGTTGGTGAAATATACGAGAAGTGATGTAGTCTCTCAGGAGCAGGGAAGCTTTATTCTGCCCAAAAAAGCACTAAGTCAGTTAAAAAATATAGTTCCTGTTAAAGAAGATTCAGTAACGATGGCTTTCAATAAAGACAATGCATTTTTCAAAATAGAAAATGTGTATATCGTGTGCAGGCTTATCGATCAGAGATTTCCGGACTATAACAATGTGATTCCGAAAGATAACCCCAATCTGCTAATTATCAACAGAGAAGATTTATTGGGGACATTAAGAAGAACAACTATATTCTCTAATAAAACGACCAATCAGGTTGTGTTGAAAATAGTAGGAAGTACATTGTCTGTATCTGCACAGGACTTGGATTTTTCAAACGAAGCTACCGAACAGCTGTCTTGTGAATATAACGGAGAAGATATAGAGATAGGTTTCAATTCCAAGTTTTTGATTGAAATGCTTAATACCATATCCTGTGAAGAAATCAGGATTGAACTTTCAACACCTACAAGAGCCGGCATTTTAAAACCTCAGGAACAAGACGATGATGAAGACCTGCTGATGCTGGTCATGCCTGTAATGATATCGAAATAGACCGCCCATTGTATAGCTCATACATGAATTGATTTTGCCCACCTTTGCAATAGTTGATTTAGAAACCACAGGAAGCGATTGCCTTCAGGATAAGATTATAGAAATAGCCATTATCATACATGATGGCAGCAGGGTGATTAGAGAATATCAGTCTCTCATCAATCCCGAACGTCCTATTATACCGTTTATATCCAGATTAACTGGCATCTCCAATAAGATGGTCCGAAATGCACCGACTTTCAGAGAAGTGGCACAGGAGGTGTATGCGCTGTTAGAAGGACAGGTGTTTGTAGCTCATAACGTAAAGTTTGACTACAGATTTTTAAAAGCAAGATTTCAGGTAAATGGAATCAGGTACAGAACACCGCATCTTTGTACTGTGGAGCTCAGCCGGAAGATTTTTCCCGGACTGCCCTCATACAGTCTCGGCAATCTCTGTAAGTCTTTGGATATCCCAATTGTGGATCGGCATAGAGCCTATGGTGATACGAAAGCTACAGCCACACTTTTTGAAAAACTAATGAGTACAGATAAGCAGACGGTACTTGACTCTGTCAAGTCAGATGAAGTGAAGTCTGAATTTCTCCCGCCATCCATAGATGTCGAAGATGTGGACACCTTATCTGAATCTCGGGGAGTCTATACTTTTTATAATAAAGAAGGCGAGTATCTGTATATCTCCAAAACGAAAAATATCAGAGAAAGCATTTTGTCGCACTTTCAGACTCCATACAAACTCCAGGCAGGAGCTTTGGAAAAAGAAATATACAGTTTTAGTGTGCTGGAACTCCCAAGTGAAATGCTCGCAAGGTTAAGGGAGGCGGAAGATATTCTGTTAAACAGACCGGTGTTTAATAAAAAACTCAGAAAGATTAATAAGAAATACGGGTTGTTTTTAGAAAAAGATCACAATGGTTATTTAAACTATAAAATCATTGAAAATTCAAAAACCTCTCAGTCTCCAATTCTGAAAATAACCTCTCTGAGTAAAGGCAGAAAAATAATACAGAAGCTCAGGCAAAAGTATCCGTCAGATACAGTGTCAAAAAAAACGATTCTTTCTGAAAAGCACAACCAAATTATAAAAGAGTCAGTGAGTAAAATAACTTACCCTTTCCAAAACTGCTGGATTATAGAGCAGCTCCCGGGTCAGGAATTGTCGGTTGTGTATATTGTGAAGGGTTATGAACTGAGAGGCTACAGTATTCAGGACAATATAAAGTATAAAGACTTTAAAGAGGTCATGGCTGACTTTCATCCAATAGAAGAAACCACAGATATCAGAAGAAAGTTTTTGCAGTTTTTGCATAAAGGAAAGAGCAACATTAGTATTATCGACTTGGAGAACTCTGAGTAAAATATTTCTGACATAGAAGTTTGCGACGGGCTATTCGAGTTTAACCCGAATTATGTATTAGATTTTAATACCGTTTAGTTCACAAAATGAATTGACTTACGTCATTCTGAAAGAATCTAAAAGCAATTCATTTTGTATAGTAAATATCATGCTGCGGCCAGTGAGCCTGCCGAACTGAAAGCATCTCATTTTCTAAAAGCCCTTAACTAAACGACATTGTATTAGATTTCGTTATGAGAAGCAGAAGAGCAATAAGTTGGTGGAACAACTGATTTGAAGCTATTTTGATTCGGAATAGATTTTCTGCAGCATATTCAAGTTTTAAATATTAAAGCCTTTATTTCTTAATATTAAAAAAACTTGTAAGAATGTTCATTTTAATTATCTTTGCCCCGCTTCAGAGATTTATCGAGCGATTTCGGTACAACCTGTAGCAACTGCTTCCGGAGTGGGAGTAAGGCTACCAAAATAACCTGAGAAAAATATTTCCGTTTTTCTTTTTATTTTAAATGCCTTTCCCTACCTTTGCAGTCCAAAAAATGTAAAAAGGTACAATGCCAACTATACAACAATTAGTAAGGAAAGGTAGGAAATCATTGGAAACTACCTCTAAGTCAAGAGCACTCGAAAGTTGCCCGCAGAGAAGAGGGGTATGTACACGTGTATATACCACTACACCTAAAAAACCTAACTCCGCTTTACGTAAGGTAGCAAAAGTGCGTTTGACTAACGGATATGAGGTGATTGCTTATATACCTGGAGAAGGACATAATTTACAGGAACACTCTATAGTATTACTTCGCGGAGGACGGGTTAAAGACCTTCCGGGGGTACGTTATCATATCGTACGCGGAGCATTGGATACCGCAGGTGTAAACAACAGAAAAAAGAGCCGTTCAAAATATGGCACTAAAAAGAATAAATAACATATAGTTTTCGAGAAAGATGAGAAAAACGAAAGCCAAAAAACGCCCAATAGCACCAGATCCGAGATATGGCGATCCGATTGTAACAAGATTTGTAAACAGTCTGATGTATGACGGTAAAAAGAGTACCGCATTCAGAGTGTTTTACGATGCAATGGATAAAATAGCAGAAAGCACCGGAGAAAATCCTCATGAAATATGGAATCAGGCGATGCTGAATGTGCAGCCGGGAGTAGAGGTGAGATCAAGGAGAATTGGAGGAGCAACTTTTCAGATACCTACTCCTATCAGAGATGAAAGGAGACAGTTTCTGACCATGAAATGGATAATTATGTTTGCCCGCAAGAGAACCGGAAGGTCTATGGCCGAAAAACTCGCGGCAGAACTGATTGCAGCTTCCAAAGGAGAAGGAGCCGCTGTGAAGAGAAAAGAAGATACTCACAGAATGGCAGAGGCCAATAAGGCATTTTCACACTTTAGAATATAAATAGAGAAGAACAGAATCATGGCGCGAGACTTAACATATACAAGAAATATTGGAATTGCAGCACATATTGATGCAGGTAAAACGACTACCACTGAGCGTATCCTCTTTTATTCAGGAGTTAGCCATAAACTTGGAGAAACTCACGAAGGTTCAGCCACAGCAGACTGGATGGTGCAGGAGCAGGAGCGCGGTATTACAATTACATCTGCAGCAGTAACCATTCACTGGAAATACAGAGATCACGATTACCATGTAAACGTAATCGACACTCCCGGACACGTGGATTTTACAGTAGAGGTAAACCGTTCTTTGAGAGTGTTGGACGGATTGGTTTTTCTGTTTTCAGCAGTAGATGGAGTAGAGCCGCAGTCCGAAACAAACTGGCGTTTGGCCAATAACTATAACGTGCCAAGAATTGGTTTCGTAAATAAAATGGACCGCCAGGGAGCTGATTTCTTGGATGTGGTCAGACAGGTTAAGGAAATGTTGGGCAGCAATGCCATTCCATTACAGTTGCCGTTAGGTTCAGAAGATAACTTTAAAGGAGTTGTAGATTTAGTCAACTTTAGAGGTATGGTGTGGAATACCGAAGATTTCGGTATGACCTATGAAGTAGTAGATATTCCGGAAGATATGCTTGCGGAAGCTGAAGAATACCGGGAGAAACTATTGGAGGCAGTTTCAGAATACGATGAAAATTTGATGGAGAAATATTTTGAAGATCCGTCAACAATCACTGAAAGAGAAATTTTGGACGCACTCCGCTCGGCTACAATAGATGGCTCGATTGTACCAATGGTTTGTGGTTCTTCTTTTAAAAACAAAGGAGTACAGACTATGTTGGATTTGGTGATGGAGCTTTTACCAAGCCCGTTGGATAAAGAAAGCATAGACGGGACTCATCCAAAGACAGAAGAGCCTATTTCCAGAAAACCAAGCTTTGAGGAACCTTTCGCAGCACTTGCATTTAAAATTGCAACAGACCCTTATGTGGGAAGATTGGCTTTTGTCAGAGCATATTCAGGAAAGTTAGATGCAGGAAGCTATGTGCTGAATACAAGAAGCGGAAACAGAGAGCGAATCTCAAGAATTTTCCAAATGCACGCAAATAAACAAAACCCAATCGATCAGCTCGGAGCAGGTGACATCGGTGCGGTAGTTGGTTTTAAAGATATTCGTACTGGAGATACATTATGTGATGAGAAAGCTCCAATTGTATTGGAATCCATGAAGTTCCCGGATCCGGTAATTGGTGTGGCAATTGAGCCTAAAACGAAAAAGGATTCAGACAGACTGGGTATGGCTTTGGGGAAATTGGCCGAAGAAGATCCGACTTTCCAAGTAAGATATGATGAGGAAACTGCTCAAACTGTCATTTCAGGAATGGGCGAATTGCATTTGGACATTATTTTAGACAGACTGCTGAGAGAATTTAAAGTAGAATGTAATCAGGGTACGCCTCAGGTGAACTATAAAGAAGCTATCTCTAAATCGGTTCAACATAGAGAAAAATACGCCAAACAGACAGGTGGTAGAGGTAAATTTGCGGATATTGCTGTAGAAGTAGGTCCGGCAGATGAGGGTAAAGAGGGTCTGGAATTCATCAATGATATTTTTGGAGGAGCGGTTCCGAGAGAATTTATACCTGCCGTAGAGAAAGGCTTTAAAGAAGCAATGAAAACCGGTATTTTGGCAGGTTATGAAGTACCGAATCTTAAAGTGAGATTGTACGATGGTTCATTTCATCCGGTGGATTCAGATACTTTTTCTTTTGAACAGGCTGCTAAATTTGCCTTTAGAGAGTCTTGTAAAAAAGCCGGTCCGATTTTGTTGGAACCAATCATGAAAGTGGAAGTGATTGCACCCGAAGAAAATACAGGAGACGTAGTGGGAGACTTAAACCGTCGCCGTGGAATGATGGAAGGTATGGAAATCAAAAACAATGCTCAGGTAATCAGGGCAAAAGTTCCACTGTCTGAAATGTTTGGTTATGTGACAGATCTTAGGACTATCACGTCAGGAAGAGCAACATCTATTATGGAGTTCTCTCACTATGCACAGGCACCGGCTAACATTACAGAAGAAGTGATAGCAAATGTAAAATCAAGAGTAAAAGCAGAATAATATAATAATGGCACAGAGAATCAGAATAAAACTCAAGTCATACGATCATAATCTCGTAGACAAGTCTGCTGAAAAGATCGTAAAAACAGTAAAACAGGCAGGAGCAGTCGTTACAGGCCCTATCCCGTTGCCTACTCATAAGAGAATTTTTACAGTTTTGAGATCTCCGCATGTGAATAAGACAGCACGCGAGCAGTTTAAACTATGTACGTACAAAAGACTCTTGGATATATATAGCGCTACTCCTAAGACTGTAGATGCATTGATGAAATTAGAATTGCCCTCCGGCGTGGACGTTGAAATCAAAGTATAATGAACGGATTAATTGGAAAGAAGCTCGGTATGACAAGTATCTTTGATGATACTGGAAAGCAGATAGCCTGTACGGTTATTGAGGCAGGACCATGTGTAGTGACACAGATTAAGACTTTGGATAATGATGGTTATGAGGCAGTCCAGCTTGGATTTGGCGAAATGAAAGAGAAAAACGCCACAAAACCTATGACCGGACATTTTGAAAAAGCTTCTACCACGCCCAAAAAGAAGTTGGTAGAATTTAGAAACCCGGGAAGTGAATTAAAACTTGGCGATGTCGTCACCACTGAAATTATTAATGTGGGTGAAAATGTGGCGGTTATCGGAATTTCTAAAGGGAAAGGATTTCAGGGTGCAGTTAAGCGACACGGATATTCAGGTTCAACGGCTTCACACGGGCAAAAAAACAGAGAAAGAACTTTGGGTTCTATAGGAGCCTGTTCTACTCCGGGAAGAGTGATGAAAGGGAAAAAAATGCCCGGCCGCATGGGAACGGATAGAGTGAAGCAAAAAAATCTGAGAGTCATGTCAGTAGCTCACGATAAAAATTTAATTTTCATTAAGGGTTGTGTCCCGGGACATAACGGATCATATGTGATTATTGAAAAATAATATGAAAGCAGAAGTTTTAAATATACAGGGACAATCCACGGGCAGAGAAGTAGAACTGCCGGAAGATGTCTTCGGAATAGAGCCGAATGAGCATGTGATGTACCTCGCGGTAAAGCAATATTTGGCAAGTATCAGAAGCGGAAATCACAAGACAAAAGAAAAGTCTGAACTGTCCGGATCTACAAGAAAGCTCCACAAACAAAAAGGTACAGGAGGGTCAAGAAAAGGTAGTATCAAAAACCCTTTGTTCAGAGGCGGAGCGACTATTTTTGGTCCAAGACCGCGTGATTACAGTTTCAAGCTGAACAAAAAAGTGGTTGCTCTTTCTAAAAAATCAGCACTCTCTTCCAAGCTTCAAAACAAGGCCATCAAAATAGTAGAAGACTTTGATTTTGATACACCAAAAACAAAACAGTATATCTCATTCTTGGAAAGTTTGGGAGTAGAGAGTCAAAAGACGCTCTTCATTACTCCGGATTTAAATTGGAATGTATATCTGTCCGGAAGAAATTTGCCTCAGGCGGATATAGTCGAGGTGATGTCTTTCAACGCTTACGATATCCTTAATTCAAATACAGTATTGATAAGTGAAAAAGCGGTGGATTCAATTAGAAATTTATTATCAAACAGTAAAGCATAATAGGCATGGAAATCTTAAAGAGACCTTTAATTACGGAAAAACAGTCCGTTGCTACTGAGAAACTTGGTACTGTAGGCTTTATTGTAGATAAAAGAGCGAACAAAATTCAGATAAAAAAAGCAATTGAAGAGTTTTACGGAGTGCGGGTGACAGATGTGCGGACAATGGTGATGCCCGCAAAAGCAAAAAGCAGATACACCAAATCCGGAGTTTTGACAGGAAGGAAAGGAAGCTTTAAAAAGGCTATAGTGAAACTTGCAGAAGGAGATTCGATAGACTTCTTTTCTGAAATATAATTAAATTTAATAAGCAGCTTTAGCGATAATTAAGTAAAATGGGAATTAAAAGATACAAACCGGTTACACCAGGACTTAGAACAAAAATAACTAATGCCTTTACCGAAGTGACTACGAACAAACCTGAAAAGTCTTTGCTGGCACCTGCAAAAAGGTCGGGAGGAAGAAACTCAGGAGGAGCAATGACCATGAGGTACAAAGGCGGCGGTCATAAAAAGAGATATAGAATTATTGACTTCAAGCGCAATAAATTTGATATCCCGGCAGTCGTGAAAACAATCGAATACGATCCAAACCGTTCTGCATTTATTGCACTTGTGGCATATAAAGACGGGGAGAAACGTTATATTATTGCTCCGGAAGGATTATCGGTAGGACAGGAAATAATAAGCGGAGAAAAAGCATCACCCGAATTAGGAAATACCCTGCCAGTGAGCAAAATGCCTTTAGGTTCAATCATACATAACATAGAATTGCAACCGGGCAAGGGTGCTGAAATGTGTAGAAGCGCCGGTACTTTCGCTCAGCTGACTTCTAAAGAAGGGAAATATGTGGTTGTAAAGCTTCCAAGTGGAGAATCAAGAAAAGTATTGGGAACATGCTTAGCTACGGTAGGTTCAGTATCGAATTCCGATCACAGTCTTTTGGTACTTGGTAAAGCAGGAGCTTCCAGATGGAGAGGAATCAGACCTAGAACGAGAGGGGTAGCAATGAACCCGGTCGATCACCCTATGGGTGGTGGAGAGGGAAGAGCCTCCGGTGGACTTCCTAGAAGCAGAAAAGGTGTAATGGCAAAAGGCCTGAAAACACGCAAGAAAAATAAAGCAAGTAACAGACTAATTGTAAATAAAAGAAAGTAAGGGAAACTTATGGCTAGATCATTAAGAAAAGGGCCTTATGTAGCCCACCATCTTCAAAAGAAGATTGATAAAATGAATGAAGGTACAAAGCGTACCGTGATTAAAACCTGGTCCAGATCATCTATGATAACTCCGGACTTTGTAGGACATACTATTGCAGTACACAATGGTAAAACATTCATTCCGGTATATATCACTGAAATGATGGTAGGACATAAGTTGGGAGAATTTTCACCAACAAGAACTTTTAGAGCACATTCAGGAAATAGGAAATAAGGCAAGCGATGGGATCAAGAAAAAGAATAGCAGCAAACAGGCGAAAAAAAGCTAAACGAAATGTTTGTACAGCAAGTTTGAGAAATCGTCCTACTTCTCCAAGAAAAATGAGATTGGTAGCAGATACGATAAGAGGCTTGGATGTGGATAAAGCAATCAATGTACTGACTTATACACGAAGAGAAACGGCAGAAGACTTGCTGAAACTTTTGAAGTCAGCTATCAATAATTGGGAGCAAAAGTTTGAGCAGAGTCCTGAAGAAAGTGAGTTATATATTAAATCAATTACGGTAGATGTCGGAAGAACTCTGAAAAGATTCAGACCGGCACCAATGGGTCGGGCATATAGAATTCGCAAACGCTCATGCCATGTCAACTTAGAGCTTGCAAGCAGAATTGGAGCAAATGAGATAAGCGAAGATATTGTTAACGAGAATTCAGACTCAGAATAAATTAGGAAAAAGCATGGGACAAAAAGCAAACCCGATAGGAAATAGACTTGGAATCATCAGAGGTTGGGATTCTAATTGGTACGGTGGAAAAGATTTTTCAGAAAAGTTAATCGAAGACCAGAACATTAGAAAGTATCTCAATGCCCGATTTGCAAAGGGAGGGATATCCAAGATTGTAATTGAAAGGACGCTCAACAGAATTACCATTTCCATTCATACCTCAAGACCCGGAATCATAATCGGTAAAAAAGGTGCTGAAGTTGAATTGGTGAGACAGGAGATTAAAAAAATCACTCAGAAGGATGTACAGATTAATATCGTTGAGATTAGAAGACCCGAAGCAGATGCTGCTATAATAGGAGAAGCAATTGCAAAACAATTGGAAGCGAGAGTACATTTCCGCAGAGCAATTAAAATGGCAATTGCATCCGCAATGAGATTGGGAGTAGAGGGAATTAAGATCAAAGCCTCAGGCAGGTTAGGCGGTACTGAAATGGCACGATCCGAAGAGTACAAAGAAGGAAGAACTCCTCTTCATACTTTTAGAGCAGATATTGATTATGCCATAAAAGAAGCCAATACTATTTATGGTATCATTGGTATAAAAGTCTGGGTTTGTAAAGGAGAAGTATTCACAAAAAGAGATTTGTCTCCGGATACAGGAGGTGATACTAAGCGTAAAGGCCGCAAGCCGGAGCGTGCAAGAAGAGGTGGGAGAGATAGAAAATAATTAATAGATTAATCTGAATTTTATGTTACAGCCGAAACGTGTTAAATATAGAAAAGTACAAAAAGGTACCAGCAAAGGACTCGCTAACAGAGGGAATCAGTTGTCTTTCGGTTCATTTGGCCTAAAAGCCCTCGAAGGAGGAAGAATTACGAACAGACAGATTGAAGCAGCCCGTATTGCAGTGACCAGAGCGATGAAAAGAGAGGGAAGGGTGTGGATTAATATTTTCCCGGATAAACCTATTACCAAAAAACCTTTGGAAGTGAGAATGGGTAAGGGAAAAGGTGGCTTGGACCACTGGGCAGCAGTCGTAAAACCCGGAAGAATACTTTTTGAGACAGAAGGAGTTCCGTTAAAACTGGCACAAGAGTCGTTGAGATTAGCTGCACAAAAATTGCCTATCAAAACAAAAATTGTCGTTAGAAGAGATTACACCGAATAAGAAAAACTGTAAAAATGGCAAATAAAAAATACGACGAAGTGAGAAACCTCAGCGATGAGGAACTCAAACAGGATTTGACTGACAGTAAAACCAAATTAAAGCGATTGAGCTTTGGTCATGCAGTGTCACCACTTGAAAATCCAAATGTCTTGGGAGAAGTCAGAAAGCATATAGCAAGACTGAAGACAGAGCAAAGAAAACGTGAATTAAGTAATAAGGCCTAAAATAAATTAGAATGAGCGAGGTAATAAGAAGACAGCGTAAAACAAGAACAGGTGTCGTTTCCAGCAATAAAATGGAAAAAACAATTACTGTGACCGTCGTGAGAAGGCTGAAGCATCCAAAGTATGGAAAGTATGTGATGAAATCCAAAAAATTCCATGCACATGATGAAAACAATGAAGCTCAGATTGGAGACGTTGTGAAAATAATGGAAACTCGACCTCTTAGCAAAACTAAGAGATGGAGAATGGTTGAAATTTTAGAGAAAGCAAAATAAAATGATACAGCAGGAATCCAAACTAAAGGTTGCAGACAACAGCGGTGCAAAAGAAGTGCTTTGCATACGTGTACTCGGAGGTACAGGAAGAAGATATGCTTCTATAGGAGATAAGATAGTTGTATCTGTAAAAGTAGCAGCTCCCGGCGGTAACGTCAAAAAGAAACAAGTATCTAAGGCTGTAGTAGTACGTACCAAAAAAGAAGTACGCAGAAAAGACGGCTCTTACATTCGTTTTGATGATAATGCGGTCGTATTGCTCAATAATAATGATGAACCAAGAGGTTCCAGGATATTTGGTCCTGTAGCAAGAGAGTTGCGCGAAAAAGAATATATGAAAATTGTTTCACTTGCACCAGAAGTAATATAAAATGGCAAAACGAGTACAACAACAAAAGAGATTTCAGCCTAAGCTGAAGCTGAGAACCGGAGATACCGTAAAAGTATTGTCCGGAGAGGATAAAGGTAAAACAGGTGAGGTGTTGGCAGTATTCCCGACCAAAAACAAGGCGATAGTGGAAGAAATCAATGTCGTATCCAAGCATACTAAGCCTTCTACAAAGTATCCAAACGGAGGAATCATAAAAACTGAGGCTCCAATCCACATTTCTAAACTGCAGGTAGTCATAGGCGGGCAGCCGACAAGAATAGGAAGGAAAGTGGTGGATGGAAAAATTGTAAGATATTCAAAGAAAACACAAGAGGTTATAGACTAATGAGCTACGTACCGAGAATTAAGAAAAAATATAGAGAAGAAGTTTCTCCGGATTTGATGCAGAAGTATCAGTATAAATCCGTTATGCAAGTTCCTAAACTATTAAAAATTGTAGTAAATCAGGGAATTGGAAGTGCAGTTGCGGACAAAAAACTGATAGATGCAGGTGTTGATGAAATATCCCGTATCGTAGGACAAAGAGCTGTACCTACCGTGTCAAAAAAATCCGTATCAAACTTTAAGCTGAGAGACAATATGCCGATTGGAGTCAAAGTAACTCTCAGAGGAGATAAAATGTACGATTTCTTTGATAGACTTGTAACAATTGCTTTACCGGCAGTGAGGGATTTCAAGGGATTGAGTGACAAGTCTTTTGACGGAAGAGGTAATTACTCCCTGGGTATTTCCGAGCACATTATTTTTCCGGAGATTGACATAGACAAAATCAAGAGAATTACAGGGATGGATATTACTATTGTCACCAGCGCCAATACAGATGAGGAAGCATACAGCCTGTTGGCAGCATTGGGAATGCCCTTTAAAAAGAAACATTAAAATAAAGATATGGCAAAAGAATCAATGAAAGCACGTGAGGTAAAAAGAGCCAGGTTAGTGGCTAAATATGCCGAAAAACGTGCGAAATACAAAGCAGAGGGGGAGTGGGATAAGTTGGATGCACTACCTAAAAACTCAAATAAGATAAGAATGAGAAACAGGTGTAAATTAACAGGAAGACCCCGTGCTTATATAAGATATTTTGGAATCTCTAGAATACAGTTCAGAGATTTGGCTTTGGAAGGTAAAATTCCGGGAGTAACAAAAGCCAGTTGGTAAAAAGAAAGATTGTAAACGTAGAAATTATAAACAGGAGATGGTTACAGATCCAATAGCAGATTACTTGACACGTATCCGCAACGCTCAGATGGCGGGACACACAGTGGTAGATATTCCGGCTTCAAACATGAAAAAGAAGATGACGGAAATTCTATATGATCAGGGATATATCCTTCAATACAAATTTGATGACGAAGGCCCGCAGGGAACAATTAAAATAGCGTTGAAATATGATGCTGTCACAAAAAGACCGGTAATAAGAGAACTCGTAAGAATATCCAAACCCGGACTGAGAAAATATACCCATGTCGGTGGAATCCCCCGTATTAAAAATGGATTGGGAGTCGCTATTCTGTCCACATCAAAGGGTGTTATTACAGATAAAAAAGCCCGCGAACTCAATGTTGGTGGTGAAATCATTTGTTACATTTATTAAAAAGAAAAACAATGTCACGTATTGGTAATTCCCCAATTAATGTTCCCTCAGGCGTATCAGTAGATATTGCTCAAAACAACATAGTTACCGTAAAAGGTCCTAAAGGAACTTTGTCACAAAAGCTCGACAGAGATTTTACAGTAACGCTTGAAGACGGAACTTTAACAGTTATAAGACCGACTGATCAGAAACGGCACAAAGCACTGCACGGACTATACAGAGCATTAATAAACAATATGGTAATCGGAACGAATACCGGTTTTGTAAAAGAGCTTGATGTAATAGGGGTCGGGTACAGAGCAACAAATACAGGGAATATTTTAGAATTGGCGATAGGATTTTCCCACCCAATATTTATGGTACTTCCTAAAGAAATTACTGTGACGACAGAAACAGTAAAAGGTAAGCCGCCAAGAGTAAAATTGGAATCTGCGGATAAGCAATTGGTCACTCAGGTAGCGGCAAAAATACGTTCTCTAAGAAAACCGGAACCGTATAAAGGTAAAGGGATTCGATATATAGATGAAGAAGTCAGAAGAAAAGCAGGTAAAGCAGCAGGAGGTAAAAAATAAAAAATACAGATATGTCTAAGGTGAAAAATATTAGAAGAAAAAAGATAAAAATGCGCATCAGAAAAACCATTAATGGTTCGTCTGAATCTCCTCGCCTGAGTGTATTTAGGAGTAATAAAGAAATCTATGCACAGTTAGTGGATGATGATAAAGAAGTAGTTTTATTGGCAGCTTCATCACTCAAATTGAATAAAGAAGGTAAAACCAAGACAGAAATTGCAGCAGAA
Organism: uncultured Chitinophagales bacterium; assembly: GCA_964653095.1. GTDB lineage: Bacteria > Bacteroidota > Bacteroidia > Chitinophagales > JADIYW01 > JAMLHH01. Next base: position 56,099 of record CAZZEH010000009.1, on the reverse strand, counting down.
GTGGGAGCGGCACTCGCAAAAGCAGCTGTGGAAGCAGGTATCAGTACAGTAGTATTTGATCGCGGCGGATACCTTTATCACGGAAGAGTTAAAGCATTGGCAGACAGTGCAAGAGAGAACGGATTGAAATTTTAAAATTCTGTATAAAAAATATAAATGGCAAACAGCAAAGAAAATAGAATAAGAGTTACCGATTCCGAATTGAAGGAAAGAGTGGTAAGTATTCAGCGTGTTGCAAAAGTGACCAAAGGCGGTCGTACTTTTAGCTTCTCAGCATTAGTGGTCGTGGGAGACGGTAACGGAACCATTGGACACGGTCTGGGAAAAGCACGTGAAGTACAGGGAGCTATTGCTAAAGGCATTGAAGAAGCAAGAAAAAATCTTATCAAAGTCCCGGTGTTTAAAGGTACAATACCGCACGACCAAATGGTGAGATTGGACGGTGCCAGAGTTTTAATCAAACCGGCTTCTGAAGGTACCGGTGTGATTGCAGGAGGAACAATGAGACACGTACTGGAAAGTGCGGGAATCAATGACGTACTTGCAAAATCACTGGGTTCTAACAATCCGCACAACGTGGTGAAAGCTACTTTTCTCGCTTTGTCGGAATTGAGAGAACCGGCTCAGGTAGCCAAGGATAGAGGTAAAAAATTAGATAAAGTCTTTAATGGTTAATCTTATGTCAAAAATTAAAATAACACAAGTTAAGAGTACCATCAAGAGAACTCAAAAGCAAAAAGACACCTTAAAAGCTTTAGGTCTTACAAAAATTAACAGCACTGCTGAGCATGAAGTCAACCCACAAATTATGGGCATGGTCGCAAAAGTGAAACATTTAATAACTGTACAAGAAATATAGAACATGGACTTAAGTAATTTAAAACCTGCAAAAGGTTCTGTAAAAAACCGAAAAAGAGTAGGAAGAGGACAGGGATCCGGTTACGGAGGAACTTCAGGAAGAGGTCATAAAGGAGCAAAGTCCAGATCAGGATATAAGACTAAGCGCGGACATGAAGGCGGACAAATGCCACTTCAGAGAAGAGTTCCGAAAAGAGGATTCAACAACCCGAACGGGACGGTATATACTGTGATTAATCTTGCACAGCTTCAAAAGCTGGCCGACAAAAATAATATTACTGATTTTAGCTTTGAGGTTCTAAGAGGCCTGAGAATAATTTCAAAAAGCGAAAAGCTGAAAGTATTGGGGGTAGGTGGACTGGAAGGTGCGATTACAATCGAAGCACATGCTTTTAGCGAGAAAGCAAAATCTGAAATTGAAGCAAAAGGCGGAAAAACTACGGTGATATAATACTATGAAAGGTTTTATCGAGACGCTCAAGAATATTTGGGGCATTGAAGAACTGAGAAGCAAAATCCTATTTACACTCGGATTGCTTTTCATTTATAGATTAGGTACGTTCGTAACTCTTCCCGGTATTGACCCCAGACAATTATCACAATTGGCGGAGTCCGGTACAGAAGGTATCTTTGGAATCTTCAACATGTTCGCAGGAGGTGCTTTTAGCAGAGCCTCTGTATTTGCGCTCGGTATTATGCCATATATCTCCGCATCCATTGTAATGCAATTGATGACTATAGCGGTACCTTATTTTCAAAAACTACAGAAAGAAGGTGAAAGCGGACGGAAGAAAATTACGCAAATTACCCGGTACGGTACGGTGTTTGTAACTTTGGTGCAGTCTTCAGCTTATGTACAGTACCTGCAGTTTTTAACCGGAAACAGTATATTGATTTCCCCTACATTGTTTATGGTTTCCACCACAATAATCCTTACCGGCGGAACTATTTTTATCATGTGGCTCGGAGAAAAAATTGATGAGTCGGGTATTGGTAACGGGATGTCTCTATTGATTATGGCAGGTATCATAGCTACACTTCCTGCCTCACTTTATCAGGAAGTGACTATGAAAGTTGCTGGGGGTTCCGGAGCCGGACTATTAATGCTTATTGTAGAGTTTTTGGCATTGGCAGTGATTATTACTTCCACTGTGGCACTAATTCAGGCGGTAAGAAAAGTACCTGTAACCTATGCTAAAAAGATTGTGGGCACCACTCCGGTAGGAGGCGAAAGACAGTTTTTACCTTTAAAAGTAAATATAGCAGGTGTAATGCCTATCATATTTGCCCAGGCATTTCTATTTATACCGGCTACTGTTTTGCAGTTTTTCCCCGGTATGGAAGAAAGTGAATTAATCAGGCAGTTCAGTGATTTCACTTCGGCTCCTTACACTGTTTTGATGTTTTTACTGGTAGTATTGTTTACTTACTTTTATACTGCATTAATTGTAAATCCGAGTCAGATTTCAGAAGATCTGAAGAGAAATAATGGTTTTATTCCGGGAGTTAAACCCGGGTCAGAAACTACCGAGTTCATTGATTCAATTACCTCAAAAATTACTTTTCCTGGAGCTGTGTTTCTGGGAATTATTGCGATACTGCCGACTTTTGCGGCAATGGCAGGAGTAAGCACACAGTTTGCAATGTTTTTTGGAGGAACCTCACTACTGATTATGGTAGCTGTAGTGTTAGATACTGTCCAGCAGGTTGAAAGTCACTTGCTGAATCGCCATTATGACGGCTTAACTAAAGCTGGTGCAAGAAACAGATACAGGTCTGCCTCATCCAGAGCAAACAGATAAGCTACATGATTTATTATAAAAGTACCGAGGAAATAGAATTGATGCGAGAAAGCTCATTGATAGTGAGCAAAACGCATGCTGCCTTGGTGCCGTATATTAAACCCGGAGTTACTCTTAAGTATTTGGACAATATTGCCGAAGAATACGTGAGAGATCAGGGAGCAGAACCGGCATTTTTAGGATATAATGGTTTTCCGGCTTCTTTGTGTATTTCAGTAAATGAGGAAGTGGTACACGGAATACCTTCGGACAGAGAAGTACGGGAGGGAGATTTATTATCCATAGATCATGGAGTAAAGAAAAACGGATATTATGGAGATTCTGCATTTACATTTCCTGTTTGTGTGACGGATAATTCTCATTTGAAGTTGCTCAAAGTAACTTTAGAGTCTTTGTGGAAAGGAATCGAGCAGGCAGTGATTGGAAACAGGATTGGTGATATTGGCTATGCGGTGCAGCATCATACACAGACATTGAATGGTTACGGAGTCGTGAGAGATTTGATAGGTCACGGTATCGGACAAAATCTTCATGAGTCACCGGAAGTGCCTAATTACGGTAAACGTGGGAACGGATTGAAACTTAGAGAAGGTTTGGTCATTGCCATTGAGCCCATGATTAATTTGGGTACACATAGAGTGAAACAACTCAAGGACGGATGGACAATCGTGACGGCTGATAATAAACCATCCGCACATTTCGAACACACATTAGCTGTTACCAAAGGAGGACCGGACGTTTTAAGTAACCATGAGTTAATATTTAATGAAATAAAAAAGAGCGAATATATTATTGATTTTCAATAAAAAATAAGATATTTGCAGTCCCTTAGAATTATGGCAAAACAGGAATTATTAAAATTAGATGGAGTGATTACGGAAGCCTTATCCAATGCAATGTTTAGAGTGCAGTTGGAAAACGGGCATACTATAATTGCGACCATCTCCGGAAAAATGCGGATGCATTATATCCGAATTTTGCCGGGAGATAAGGTAGCAGTAGAGCTTTCGCCATACGATTTAACGAGAGGGAGAATAACTTTTAGATATAAATAAGACAGACAGAAGCGATGAAAGTAAGAGCATCAGTGAAAAAAAGGAGTGCAGACTGCATTACAGTAAAACGTAAAGGGAAACTTTACGTGATTAATAAAAAGAATCCCAGGTTTAAACAAAGACAAGGATAAGATATGGCGAGAATTGCTGGAATAGATTTACCGAAAAATAAGCGAGGCTATATTGCGCTGACATATATTTACGGTATTGGAAGAACTTTGGCGGTAGAAATTTTAGAAAAAGCCAAAGTAGATCCTGAGGCTAAAGTACAGGATTGGACTGATGAAGAAGCAGCAGAAATACGGGCTGTGATAGCGAAAGAATATCAGGTAGAAGGCCAGTTGAGGTCTGAAATTCAGATGAATATCAAACGTCTGATGGATATAGGCTCATACAGAGGAATTCGCCACAGAAAAGGCCTGCCGGTAAGGGGGCAAAGAACAAAATGTAATGCAAGAACGCGCAAGGGTAAGCGAAAAACTGTTGCGGGTAAGAAAAAAGTAACTAAATAATCATTTATAATTAAGTAAAGGTTATGGCTAAAAGAGACAAAACAGTAAAAAAACGAACTGTCAAAGTAGAGGCAGAGGGATATGCATATATTAAATCTACGTTCAATAATCTGATAGTAAGTCTGACCAATAAGCAGGGACAGGTGATTTCATGGTCTTCTTCGGGGAAACATGGATTCAGAGGCTCCAAAAAGAGTACACCTTACGCCGCGCAGGTATCTGTTTCAGATGCTGCTAAGACGGCTTATGATGCCGGCTTAAGGAAAGTTGAAGTTTATGTGAAAGGACCAGGCTCCGGTAGAGAGTCTGCTATCCGAACTTTGGGAACAAGCGGATTGGAAGTGACTATAATTAGAGATGTGACACCTATACCGCACAACGGATGTCGTCCTCCCAAAAAGCGAAGAGTATAATCATAATAAAGAGATAAATACAGTAGAATGGCAAGATACAGAGGTCCACGTACGAAAAAAGCTAGAGCTTTCGGAGAACCGATTTTTGGATATGACAAAAGCTATGAAAAGCGTAAGTATCCTCCCGGACAACACGGAAACCGGAGGAGAGGCTCCAAGTCTGAATATGCAATGCAATTAAAAGAGAAGCAAAAGGTAAAATACACTTATGGAATGCTTGAAAAGCAGTTCTATAAAACTTTTGAAGAGGCAAACAGAAGACAGGGAGTTACCGGTGAAATATTATTGGCTCTCTTAGAAATGAGGTTGGATAATACCGTATTCAGACTGGGAATAGCACCGACCAGAAATGGGGCGAGACAATTGGTCTCTCATAAACATATTACTGTAAACGGAAGAATTGTCAACATCCCTTCATATTCTCTAAAAGTCGGAGATGTGGTTGGAGTCAGAGAGAAATCAAAAACCATAGAAATGATTGTGGAAAGTGTGACTTCTTCAAATGTAAAAAGATATAACTGGTTGGAATTTGATGCCGGCAAACTGGAAGGGAGATATTTGGAAGTCCCTCCAAGAGAACTAATTCCTGAAAATATACAGGAGCATCTGATTGTGGAGTTGTACTCAAAATAATTTTTAAATTTAAAACTATACCTTCATGGCATTATTAGCGTTTCAAAAACCTGATAAAATTTTACTTCAAAAGGCTACGGATTTTGAAGGAACCTTTGAATTTAGTCCATTAGAACCCGGATTTGGTACCACAGTCGGGAATGCACTAAGACGTGTCTTGCTCTCTTCACTGGAAGGGTATGCGATTACTTCTATAAAAATAGCAGGAATTGAACACGAATTTTCGACTATAAAAGGTGTAATAGAAGATGTTACCGAGATTGTTTTAAACCTGAAACAGGTGCGTTTCAAAAGGGTGATGAATGACGAAGAAGTAGGTGACGATAAAATATTCTTGTCTATTAAAGGACAGGAGCAGTTCACTGCAGGAAATATCGAAGATCACACAAATCTGTACACAATAACTAACCCTGATTTAGTGATCTGCAATATGGAAAAAAATGTGCATCTCGAAATCGAACTGACTGTGGGCAAAGGACGCGGATATGTGCCGGCCGAAGAGCAGAATGTAGATACATCTATTATAGGTCTTATTCCTATGGATTCTATTTATACGCCGATAAAAAATGTGCGTTATGACGTTGAAAATACCAGAGTAGAGCAAAAGACTGACTTTGAAAAACTAATCATAGAGATTGTAACGGACGGTACTATTCATCCGGAAGATGCGATCAAAGAGTCTGCAAGAATCTTGATACAGCATCTGATGTTGATTTCAGATGAAAATATCAGTTTCGATACGGATGACTTTATAGAAGAGGAAGTGGTAGATGAACACGTATTGCACATGCGTAAGATTCTTAAGACCACTCTTGAAGATTTGGATTTGTCGGTCAGAGCATATAACTGTCTGAAAGCAGCCAAAATCAATACTCTTGCTGAACTTGTACAGTATGATACAAATGAATTGTTAAAGTTTAGAAACTTTGGGCGGAAGTCATTAATGGAAATTGAAGAGTTGATTGCTGAAAAAGGACTGTCTTTCGGGATGGATCTCGCAAAATTTAAATTGGACGATTAATACTGTAAATCTTGAGCAATGAGACACGGAGATAAAGTAAATAATTTAGGACGCAAAAAGGGACATAGAGATGCTATGTTGTCCAATATGGCATCCTCTCTATTGGTTAATAAGAGAATCGTGACCACAGTTACGAAAGCCAAAGAATTGAGAAAATATGTGGAACCGATAATTACAAAAAGCAAGGAGAATACGACTAACAACAGAAGAGTAACTTTCAGCTACCTTCAAAATAAAAGTGCAAATAAAGAGCTTTTTGAAGTAGTAGGTCCGGCAGTAGCAGAAAGACCGGGTGGGTATGTGCGTATAATCAAAGCAGGCTTCAGAAAAGGAGACAATGCAGAAATGGCTTATATAGAGCTTGTGGATTTTAATGAGGTATATACCAAGTCAGACGACGGAGCTAAGAAAAAGACAAGACGTTCGAGACGTAGAGGTAAAAAGGCAACAGAATCAAGCACAGAGGAAGTAGCAGTGAAAGCTAAAGAAACTCCTGAAGAAAGTGTGGTGGCCGAAGCTACAGCTGAAACTTCTGACGAGTCTGTAAAAAATGAAGATGCGGAAGAGCAAACCCCCGAGCCGACAGAACCGGAGACTGACACAGAAGAAACAAAAGAATAAAATAAATGTCGATAAATAATAAAAAAAAGGATAGTGCTGAAAGGTACTATCCTTTTTTAGTATATAAGATTAATATATTTTTGCAGCATGGTACAAGATAAAAAAGCTCTGTTATTACTTGAAGACGGAACTGAATTTAGCGGATTTTCATTCGGAGAAACCGGAACGATTGTCGGAGAATTAAGCTTCCTGACGAGCATGATTGGATTTCAGGAGGTGGCCACAGATCCTTCGTCAAGCGACAGCTTAGTAGTAACAGCTAATGCACACATAGGTAATTATGGAATAACAAATGATGAACTCGAATCCTCCAAAGTATATTTGTCCGGAGTAATCTGCAATAATTATACTCAAATATTTTCCAGAGCCAAGGCAAACGACAGCCTTCAGGATTTTTTAAAAGATTCAGGAATTATCGGCATTTACGGGATTGACACCAGAGAATTAATTCAGTATTTGAGAGTAAATGGGGGAATGTATGGAGTAATCTCTTCCGAAGAAACCGATAAAGAAGTACTGCTTCAAAAATTGTTAGCAAGCAAAACGAAGGCAAACACAAAGAGAAAGTTTTTATCTGAAACTTCCGAAGTTTTTGAACCGCAGGAGGGGGACGTTCGATATAAAGTAGCTGCAATCAATCTTGGACTGACTATGAGTGCAGTTAGGAGTCTGACAGACAGGGGATGCCAGGTCAAAGTTTTTCCTTCAGATTCATCTTACGCAGACCTGATGGAATACCGCCCTGACGGAATATTTTTATCTAACGGACCCGATAACCCAAAATTATTAACGAATACGATTGAGCTGGTGCAGCAAGCCCTGAAAAAAGATGTGCCATTGTTTGGTATCGGATTGGGACACCTGATTTTGGCAGAAGCTTTAGGTATTGATACTTTGACTTCCAAATACAAACATCGGGGATCAAATTATCCTGTACAAAATCTTGAGTCCGGGAAAGGCGAAATAACTAAGAGAATATACGGTTATGAAATAAATCAGAATATCCTTTTAAACTCTGATAAAATCGTGAAGACCCACCAAAGTCTTCATGACAAGTCTGTTGAAGGTTTTCGTGTCGCGGGGAAAAAGGCTTTCAGCGTGCGGTATATCCCTTATACACAAGACTCATGGCACTTGTATGATCAGTTCCTGAGTATGATGCGCGCTTGAGTTAAAGCAACTAACAAGACTTTATATATTATCGACTAATCGTGATTTTTGTCATTCCTTTGACGCCCTGAGGATTGGAAAGAGTCATAAAATACATCCCGTTCGGATAGTCTAATTCAATTTGCTGAGACAGATTGGTCAGCCTAATTTCCTGCATCAGTTGCCCGCTGACAGAATATAACTGTAGTTTATCAACGCCTGAGAGCTCCGAACTCTGAACCGTAAATATCCCGCTGTTTGGATTCGGATAGACCTTTAACTCTGTTAGAGTATTTGATCGAATAGAGGTTGGAATCGGATCCTCCGGAACATACTGACATTGAGATTCATAAAGGAAGTTTACAGTTTTTTCCAAAGCAAGTTCCCGATTCAAATCATCCACCGGATGTGCTGCACCTTGCACTACATATTGTTCCACCCTGGAACCGTTTTCCTGTAGGACAGGAACATATTGCAGGGGTCCGTAATGCTGTCCCAAATGGCAAAATCCGACATAAAAACAACCGTGGCCAAATGGGACGGTAGGGTCCTGATTGTGATGTGCAGATAATACGGCTACATCATTTTTATCACCTATCCAGTCTTTTTCAAATAGTGCACCACTGTCCACAATGAGATTTTTTACGGTATTGACAGAGCCATATTGTAGATGAGTGGATGTATTGCCTTCCAAACCACCCAAATCATTGACAGCGTTTGTCCATGCGAGATTTATTTCGTCTGAATCGTCTAAGTATGTGGCATGCAAAATTCCGATAGCTCCTGCGGATGAACCGTAAAGCGTGAAGTTACTGGTGTCAATGCCATAAGGATTCCCCTCTTGTGCCACAGTGTATTTCAAGTACCGAATAGAACCTTTAATGTCCTGTGCCCCTCTGAGAATTGCTTTGTACCATTTAATTTTATTGGCAAAATTAAGAATAGGCTCTCCGTTACCAGCTACCTGTTCTAAACGGTACTGTACCGGAATGGCCACATATCCTCTCCGTGCGAGCTCGTTGGCCATAAATCTAATAGTAGAAACTTTTCTGCTTCCTCCGACAAAAGAACCTCCGTGAAAAAGCAATACTACCGGTCGTCTTTTTAGTGTATCCTGATTGAGTGAAGGCATGAAGACGTCTAAATAGAGCGATTGCTCCTTATTTATATTGTTGAGGTTAGAGCCGTATTGTATGTCTTCGATAATTTCGATTTCGTCGAAAATCTTTTCTTTATACCGAATAGTTTCACATTCTTCGGAATAGCCTGTTTTTATGGTTAGAGCAAAAACAAACAGCAATAAAAGTGTTCTCATGATAACGAAGTGTTAATTTGCAGTTTAAAATTAGTGATAATTTTTTATATACTCAATAATTTCGATATATTTTTACCACCTCCGAAGAATGCGTTTCGTCGTTTTTCCGATTCTTTCAAGATCTTTACCATCTTATCATCATCCGGGTTCTCTTGTCCCATTTAAGACTTTAAAATATTTAATCGGGTGCGCAAATAATCAGTGTGCCTCTCTGGAATAGATAAATATTTTTAGTGTTTTAAATCTGTAATCTAAAGATTTCTTCGCTATACTCTTTTATTTAACCGTCTCTTTTTGAGGATACTTCTTTCCTTTTAAAGAAGTATGATACTTTTGCATCGAACCGATTTACTTTAATTAAGCTATATTTTAAAGGTGATATTTCAAGTAAATACACTCATTATTTTTTTAACTTAAAGATTTTGACATGAGATACATGTTATTACTATATAGGATTCTCATTCTATTTCTATTTTTTTTCGTTTTTATACCAACAAAGATTAACAATGCAAATGCCCAATGCATTAGTATTAATAATCAGGAAGTTTCTTTTGAAAATATTGATACGCTCCCTCGAATTTTATATTCAACTAATAAAAATAATCTCGGAATGAACGAGGAACTTTTTCTGGATATTTACAAACCAGCTACTACGGAAGATACTACATCTATTAGACCCATTATTTTAATTGTTCATGATGGTGGCTTTACAAAGGGAGGTCTGGGACACATACATATAACAGAACTTGCAACTGAGTATTCAAAAAGAGGATATATAGCGATACCAATCACTTATAGAAAAGAAGAACATCCGCTTGGATTGGATATAACACCTGCCATTCTTTTTGATTCAAAGATTAGGTTTAATAAAGCTGTATTAAGAGCTGCTCAAGATATAAAAGAAGCTGTGAAGTTTTTAAAATATACTGTAGATGTACAAGGGAATCCATACCAAATTGACACCTCAAATATTACAATCTATGGAGCTTCCGCAGGTGGAATTGCTGCATTAACAGCAGTTTATTTGGATGAGAATGATAATTTGGATTCAGACTGGACTGAAGCTATCAATCAAGTGGACGGTTTGGAGAATGAAAATTCTCAGTATAGAAATTATTCTTTTTCCAGTACTATTAAAAACCTAATTATTGATAGTGGCGCATTATTCGACATTGATTGGATTGATAATCAACCTGCCATTAATATAATGGCATTTCATTATGAACAGGACGGTGTAGTCCCTATTGACGCCAATTATCTGATGTTTGGACTCGCAAATGCGCCCTTATGGGGGATGTATCATGGGGCAAAAAGTATTGTAAATAAACTTGTTTCCAAGGGTGTAAAGTCAAATCTCTTTTTAGCACCGGATTTGAATCATGTTTTTTCTATTAATTCTATTGAAGTTTTAGTAGATCGGACAATGGCTTTTCTTCATGATGTAGGATGTAGTGATTTATCGGATCCCTTTTATACTTTAAATTATCGAGCTCTAAATGGAGGTCAGGTATATGATGACATTATACAAACTGTTCCGCATGGAGTTCAAAGTTATGCAGTAACTGCTGTGCCGGATATGGGGCTCCAATTTGTAAAATGGACTGATGGGAATATGCAGAACCCAAGAATTGAGAATACAGTTCAGGAGGATATAGCTGCACAAGCAATTTTTGATTCACTCTTGCATACTTTAAAATATACTGCGGGAAATAATGGAGTAATAGAAGGAGACACAATACAGATTGTACCGGATTTATTCAATGCCACACCAGTAAAAGTTATTCCCAATCCGGGCTATAAATTTGTAATGTGGTCTGACAGTCTTGAGAATAATCCACGTTGGGATCAGTCAGTAAAGAATGATTTAGATGTTTCTGTATTTTTTGATACAATTTATTATGAACTAAAATACTCTTCCGATGACAATGGGTTCTTGTCTGGTGACTCTATCCAATCAGTAGCTTATAATTCGAATGGAACAGCGGTAGAGGCTATTCCAAATGATGGGTACAATTTTTTAAAATGGAATGATGAAAGAACAGATAACCCCAGAATAGACAGTAATGTGAATAAAAACGTCGATGTAAAAGCATTTTTTACGGAAAAGATATTTTACACTTTAAAATACAATTCTGCTGTAAACGGCTCTTTAGAAGGAGATACCATACAGACAGTTGAAAGATTTTATGATGGAACACCGATAACTGCAATCCCTAATGCGGGTTATACTTTTCTAAAGTGGGGAGATGGGATTCTGGATAACCCAAGAACGGACAAAAATGTAACCAGAAATATAAGTATTAAGGCATTTTTTAAAAAGGTTAATTACTACACTCTCGTTTATACATCTGGCGATCATGGATACTTACTGGGAGATAGTATTCAAACGGTAGAAGAATTTGCAGATGGAGCTTCAATAGAGGCTATTCCTGAATCAGGTTATTTGTTTTCAAAATGGTCAGATGGCGTTACCGACAATCCCAGAACAGATAGAGATGTGCAGGGCGATATTGCTGTAACTGCCGAATTTGAAAAAGATATGATTTACTACACTTTGAAATATTTTTCTGGAGAGGGCGGATATTTGCAAGGAGACTCTGTTCAGACTATAGAGGAAGGCCAGGATGGCAATGCGGTAACCGCAATGGCCTCAAATGGTTATATTTTTACTACATGGTCAGATGGCGTTACAGACAACCCCAGAACTGATGAAAAAGTCTATCAGGATATAGAAGTGATAGCTACTTTTGGAATAGTGACTGGCGTTGCCGACCACAAGGAAATAGAATTAATACTTTACCCAAACCCTTCTTCTGGCATTTTAAATGTCAGTATGATTGACAAAAAGGACTACAAGTATAGTATTATTGATCTTAATGGCAGCCAGGTCATCAAAGGTTCACTGTATGACAATGTAAATACTATAGATATTTCTATGCTGTCACCTTCCTTATATTTCATAGTATTTACAGATCCTCACGGAGATATCTCCACATATAAGTTGGTAAAAGAATAATTTTATAATTCACCCCAAGAGAAGCTTTTAGTCAGATGCCAGATGCTGTCAGGCCAAGGCTTTTCAATTACCTGTTTCCCATCGATTTGGTATGCATTTTGGCATAATCCGGGTTTAGAAAAACGCCGTAAGGATATAGAGTAAAGAATGGTTTTCGCCGGTCTTATACCAAAATTGAGATATAAAAATATTAATTAATAAATAAAAGAACAGAACTTATGTATCTGTAGTAAGTAATTAAGAAGCGCTGCATTCAAATAAAAAATCAATACGATGCAGTTTGTGCAGCATTTTTTATTTGCACTATGAGATTAGCCGACTTGCATCGGCAATAGATTTTTAAGCAGTCACGCCATTTATCCTAAAAAGTTTAATTTCCGGTGAATCAATACCGTATCTTAGCTTATGGAGTGATTCAATACAAGTGCTGAGTATGATTCCATTGCGAAAAAGAGATTTTTACTTTAAGGGATTCCTGTTGTTTGGAATTCTGCTTCTGACTTTTTCGTTTGTACATAACAGAATACAAAACTCTTCTGATTCTGTAGGAAAAGCAGTTGAAATTTTAACGGACTGGATACAGGAGCAAAATGCCAAAGCAGAGAAAATCGCTCAAAAGCCTGAATTACTTTCTGTATTGGATTCTTTGCCCAAACTGTATAGTTACCTCAACGAAGAGGCAAAAGGGGAAGCATTTTATCTGTTTGTATTAAATACGGAGCGACAGATGATATATTGGTCTACCAGCAGGGTGACCATTACTAATACTGCCGCAGCATACGACTCACAGGAGAAATTAGTGAGAATTAATAACGGATATTATGTCATAAAATCTTTTGGTTTAACACAAGGCTATCAGCTAATCAGCCTTTTGCCCGTTTACCAATACTATCCTGTGGAGAACAAATTTTTAAAATCAGGATACAGTCTTAATTCTCCGATACTGCAAAAAACAATTATTACAAGGAGAGATGGTGCGGAACTCTCTGACAGTGCACCGGTTTTATCGGGAGATGGCAAAGAAATGTTTTACATAAAGGAAAACATACTTTCCGAAAGAATATATATATGGCCGGTGATTTTGTTGGAACTTCTTGGAGTTTTCTTAGTGTTTTTATTTGTCAATCGTAAACTTGAGTCCGCTTTAAAGAAGAAAGAAAAGATTCAGTCGGTTCTATGGACAGCCATTTACGCTATTTTTATTGAAGTCTATATTAATCTGCTTCAGATTCCGTCTTTCACAAGTGTCGGTAATATTTTTCAGTCAGACAGCTATGCTTCTCCGTTTCTCGCCGATTCTTTGGGTGGTCTGCTGTTGAGAATGCATATACTCCATTGGATATTCAGACATTGGATTCGATATTTTTTACATAAAACCAGAGCGATACATTCTTTCTATGCTTCTGCTTTTATGACTTCTTATTTGGTCTTTTCTTTTTACCTGACTGTATATATCATTGCAAGTCTTCACAGAAACTCTATACTCTCTTTTGATTTCAACCATTTCAACCTGTTAAGTGCGGAGAGTTTATTCGGAATTCTGATTCTTAATTTTTCTTTTGCGCTCTTATATATTCCGGTGGATTATCTGAGAAAATCTTTTTTCAATAAAAAAACCTTTGCATTACAATTCTTTCTGCATATAGTCTTCATTTGGGTGGGTTACTTTTTTGGAATTTTCGAATCGCTTTCTATAGTTTTAATCTTACTTTTTGTATTTGCTCTTTATGAGCTGTTTTTAATCTGGAGCTGCAGGGAAAAGCTGTTTTTTGCCAAGCACCGTTTTCTGATGAGTATTGTATTGCTGAGTATTTATGCATTTCTCGGAGCAGTCAGCATCTTGTATTTTTCAAATTTAAGAAAGGTAGAAGTCTCCCAGCATTATGCTGCCGAGCTCGCTTCTGAGCGGGATTACGCGGAAGAATTTGATCTGACAGCTATTGTAGAAGAACTTAGTGAAGACAATTTTGTCAAAAGTTATTTTGAGAGCCCTTATCTGGTTTCTTTTGATTCTGACAATCGGATTAAGCAAAAATATTTCAGTAAGTACATGGGAGTGTACAATATATCGATTCACTCATTCAACAGCCAGGGGTTACAGCTGAAAGGGGATGATTCACACTCTCTCTATACATTGCAAACTGCAAAAAACCAAAAAGGAGCTCAAATAATTACACCTAATCTGTATTATTTCTCCGCGAAGTCTAAAGGTGAAAAGTATATGATTTTCACTGATTATCTTCAGGAAGAAACACTGTTGGGGCACTTGGTCATTGTTTTGACCCCAAAAGCCTTTATCTCTTATAATGTCTATCCGGAACTGTTGAGATCGGATGCCGAGTATGCAATAGGCAATCAGATAAGCGACGTAACTTATGCAATCTACAGAAACGGACTTTTAATCCGGACAGAAGGAAATTACAGCTATCCTTTAAATATAAACTCTCTTCCAAATTTCGATGAAAAAACGGACGTTAGCAGGGCTGGCGGATATGTACATGTGGCTTATAGCATATCGGGTAAGCGGGTTGTGGTCTCATATAAACAAGTAGGTGTTTTGGGATCGTTTTCCTACTTTTCTTTTATTCTTATTTTTCAGATAGTATTTTTCTACATACTGAGCTTTGTGGACGATTACAGAGGTTTTTGGTTTTCTGACAGGAGAATCAGAAAGAATCTGAAACTCAATACATTTCAGAAGCAGATACAGGGCTCTATGATTAGCTTAGTGTTGTTTTCACTTGTATTAGTAGGGGCGATGACAATGTTTTTCTTCAACGTCCAATATAATCACATGCATAATGAGAGCCTGAAACGACGGGGTCATGCGATAGCTGATGTTTTGGAAGCCGTTTATACAGAAAACCTTGCCGAAGAGGCTGAAGATGATTTGTCCAACTCGCTTTTGGACAGGATTCAGGAAGTTTCTGAAATTTATACTATTGATATCAACACCTATGATTACAGTGGTAAACTGATGTACACCTCGCAACCGGAAATCTTTAGAAACGGATTACAGTCCACGCAAATGAGTCCTCGGGCATATCAAACCTTAAGGATTGAAGGATTTTCTAATTTTATTCAGAATGAATGGATTGGGAAACTGAAATTTATCTCGGCATATCTGCCGTTAAGTGATCCGGATGGAGAGGTTTTGGGTTTTGTCAATCTGCCTTATTACGGGAAAGAAAGAAATATAAAGAATGACATCTCTTTCTTTTTAATGTCTATTGTCAATATATACACCATACTGATTCTCGGCGCCGCCTTATTGTCTGTCTGGGTGTCCAGAGCTATTGTAAAGCCTCTCAGTATTATTACTGAAAGCATTAAAAAGGTCGAACTCGGGAAAAAGAATGTGCCTATACAATGGCGAAATAAGGATGAAATAGGGGAGTTGGTGAGTGAATATAATCGTATGGTGGATGTGTTGGAGGAGAGCGCGGGTCTGCTTGCCAAGTCTGAGCGCGAAAGTGCCTGGAGAGAGATGGCCAAACAGGTTGCTCATGAAATAAAAAATCCGCTGACTCCAATGAAACTGAGTATTCAGCACTTGCAGCGGGCAATCGAAGAAGGCAGAGAAGATGTAGAAAAAATGGCAGGTAAAATATCAGTGCGGCTGATTGAGGAAATTGATACATTAGCCAATATAGCGACGGCGTTTTCAAATTTTGCCAAGATGCCGACGGGTAAGCCTGAAAAAATTGATATAGCAGAAGTCGTCAAAAGCGTGGCAGAACTGTTTGAGACAAACAAAGAAATATCTGTACGTAAGAACCTGCCGGATAAAAATATTTATGTATTTGCTGACAGAGAACAAATGGTTCGGGTGTTTACTAACCTGTTAAAAAATGCCATTCAGTCTGTTCCGGACGACAAAGAAGGTCATATTGAAATAAGTATTAATGAAGAACGCACTCATTGTGTGATACAAATCAAGGATAACGGTGTGGGAATTCCGAAAGAAAGATTTGAAGATATTTTTGAGCCCAACTTTACTACCAAGTCCTCCGGTACTGGTCTCGGGCTGGCGATCTGTAAAAGTATAGTAGAATCTACCGATGGAGAGATTTGGTTTGAAAACAATACAGATGTGGATGGAGCCACTTTCTTTGTCAGGCTAAAAAAAATAAATTAAGAATAAATAAGAGATGAAAAATTATTTTGTAGTATTTTTATACAGTCAGTTCTAAAAATTGAAAGTCATGTGGCAGCAAATACTCCAACAGTTAGAAGAAAGAATCAATCATCAGATGAAGGAGAAATTTGGTCTGACTGAAGATCAAAGTGTCCAGGCGGGCAACGTGCTTAGAGAGACCATACAGACTTATTTTGAAAAGGTAAACTTTAAAAACCCTCAATTATTTCAAGCCCTGATTGAAAACTTTTCCTCTCTCCAGGACAACGATACAATAGCTAAAATGAGGGAGAATATAAGCAGAAACTTACAGGAGCGTGTTGGATTAACGGCAGAAAAGGCCAATGCAATACGGGATTTTTCCATCTCAGAATTTCTGGGAGCCATCTCTTCAGAATTTGTGGGAGAAAACGGAAAGCTTGATATCCAAAAAGTTTTGGCAAAAATCAATATTCAGGAATTTGAACAGATTGCTAAAACCTTTTTAGACGGATTGGGAGACCGACTGAAAAAATAACCATCGGATACTTTCCTATAGTTTTATCCATTTGTCCATCTTGACCTGACTCAAAATCTGATTTATCAGTTGATTTAAATCAGGCGAGATACGAGTCCACTTCAAAAACAGAAATGCAGAAAGTCCGGCAATGGTACATTTTAAAATTATACTAAACACCGGGAAACTGAAAGATGGAATGTAAAATAATCCTGCACCAAGCAAGGTATAGAAAAGAATGACCGCGACAATAGTATAATTATAAACCTTCTCTTTAAAAATAAATTTGAAAATCAGATTTTTAATAATCGCAATCAGAGCGGCTGAAATTAAAGTGGAAACTGCCGCACCGTTTAGACCGTATATCGGAATCAAATAATAATTCAGTGAAATAGTAGAAACCGCCAGCAGGACTATAAATACTATGCTGACGATATAATAGCGCGAAGACAAAATAATCTCCTGAATACTTCCTCCAAATATTTCAGAAATTTTAGCCATACCAATAAAAAGAACAACCCAAAAACCTTGTTTGTAAACTTCGCCATTGGGTATCAAACTGTAAATAGAGTTTAAGTTGGAAGCGAGTACGACTAAAAGCAGTCCGCCGATAAATAAAAGATTCAGAATGGTTTTATAATGAATTTGAGCGGCTTTTCGAATATCATTTTCTTTTATTGCCATTCGGATGATAGGCTCTGATGATTGCAAAACAGACCTTCTCGGCACTTCTATTACGGTGGCCATAAACATAGCAATGGTGTAGATACCTACGTCTTTGAGTCCTTCCATAGACCCCAGCATAATTAAATCAATTCTCACTGCAATGACTGAAGCCAGTCCAATAAAAACCGTAAAAGAGCCATATTTGAAGATACTCTTATTCACAGAACGGCTGAATGGGGGAAGTCTGAGAGTTACTCTGAACAGTCCCTGTCGAAACAAAAGAAGAATAATCAAAAGACCTGACAACCCATATAGAATATAGTGTATGTAGATGTATTGTGAAAAGCTAATCCACTGCACAAACAGGACTCCCAATGAAAACATAATTCCGAGACGGTAAAAAATCTCTCTCGAAAAAGCGGACAAATGAAATCTGCCCTGAACTGTTGCATAACTTGTGGCTATGTCTGTCCAGCTCATCATGATACAAACCACATAAATCCACCAGAAATAAGAAAGAATTTCAGGTGAATTTGTCTTATAATATTTTATAAAAATCGGCTCACCGAAATAGAATAGAAAAGCAAAAAATATAGCACCAAAACAAGATATAAGAAAA
Organism: uncultured Chitinophagales bacterium; assembly: GCA_964653095.1. Classification (GTDB taxonomy): domain Bacteria; phylum Bacteroidota; class Bacteroidia; order Chitinophagales; family JADIYW01; genus JAMLHH01. The sequence goes on along the minus strand of CAZZEH010000009.1, from coordinate 37,785 downwards.
GAGAAATTAAATATTTCCTGCCTGTCTTTTACATGAGTGAAATATCGTTTCAGTATTTGCGTAGCACTAAAATTCATGAGCGGATAAATCAGCATCACCACGGAAAAAATCAAATTTATCAATCCGATTTCTTCCGCCGAGAGCAAAGCCGGCATAATGAGCAGGACATTGACAAACCCCAGAACTATGCCGATGTAAATGGCGATAAGCCCTAAGCTGCTTTGTCTTGCGATTGTATTCATCTCTGTAAAGATAAAGTTTTATTCATGTCGCAAATCTAATTTTGCTTTGAGCTTCTTAGTACGCTGATTAAATCTGAGATTAAGTAAAATAGACGACACGGTCAGCCCCACGACTAATCCTATCCACATGCCCTTTGCCTTTAAACCAAAGTTTACACCTAAAAAATATCCTGTAGGAATACCTATAATCCAATAAGCAATCGTTACGATTATTGTAGGAATCTGTACATCCTTTATTCCTCTCAAAAGCCCGACCGCAACAGCTTGTGTAGAGTCTGAGATTTGGAAAACTGCCGCAAAAATTAACAGCTGGCCTGCGAGAATCACCACTTCCGGCTGTTGGTTGAATAAATAGGGCAGATATGCATGAAAGGCAATAAAAAAGATTCCAAAACAAAGCCCGAAACCTCCGCCGAGCAGTATGGTGCTGAAACCAATTTTTCGCATGTGGTCAATACGTTTTTTTCCGTAAGCGTTGCTGACCCGAATTGATCCGGCAGTCGAAACTCCCATAATCATCATAAATGTAAATGAAGCTATATTTAATGCTATTTGGTGAGCAGCCTGCTGAGTAGCCCCAAACCAGCCTATCATAATGCCTGTTACGGCAAATGCACCGGACTCGAGTCCGTATTGTATGCTGCTTGGAATACCTATTGTGAGCAGCTGTTTTATTGCATCCCATCTGAATTTCCATGCGCTTTTTCTCAATGCAATAAACTGTTTAAATTTTGTTGTATTCAATACGACCCAAAGTAATATGGCTGCGGTAATAATTCGGGTGATTAAAGTCCCCAACCCGGCTCCGAACAGTTCCATCCTTGGGAAGCCAAGCTTTCCGAAAATGAAAACCCAATTCAGGAAAGCATTAATCGGCAGAGAAAGAAAAGAAAGTGTCATAGCAATCTTGGTGTATTCCAGTGCATCACAAAACTGCTTTAGTGAAAGGAAAAAAATCATTGGAATGATAGACCAACCTACTATCTTGAGATAAGGTTCGGCCAATATAGCGACTTCCGTATCCTGTCCGAGATGATATAAAACATTATGTGAAAGATTGATGCCGAGAGCTACCATAATTCCGGCTATTGTACATAGTATAACACCGTTATAGAGATAATGAGATACACTCCAGAAATCGTTTTGCCCGTTGGCTATAGCTATAAGCGGAGTGAGCGCAGTAGTAAGACCTATACATGCAATTAACGGAATAGCCACTACATTATTGACCAATGCGCTCGCTGCCAACTGTACATAGTCTATGGATCCCACCATAGCCATATCAATTAATCCCAAAGCCATCTGAGAGATATTGCCTAATATTATAGGTATCCCAATCTTGAGCGTATATCCCATTTCTTTTCTCACCGGCGCAAAATTACACTAGTTTATTTAGCATTGTAAAGCAATGTTGTTTATTATACAAAATGAATTGCTTTTAGATTCTTCCAGAATGACGTAAATCAATTCATTTTGTAATAAATGCCATGCTGCGGTCAGTGAGCCTGCCGAACTGAAAGCATCTCATTTTCTAAAAAGTCTAACTAAACGGCATCGAATTATAAAGACTTATTAATGGTTTTAGTTGTAGTTTTGCGGCACTATGGATATAATGACATTCATTCGTGACAGAGCGGAAGAGATAAATCCGGAACTGATTCGAATAAGAAGACATATTCATGCCAATCCCGAACTCAGTTTTGAGGAGGAGCAAACTATGGAATTTATTGCAGCTGAGTTGGATAGGCTGGGAATCCCATATAAGAAAAATTTTGGCGGGTATGGAGTAGTCGGAATGATAAAAGGTAATGATCCTTTGTCAAAAGTGATTGCTTTACGTGCCGATATGGATGCTTTGCCCATTCAGGAGAAAAATGATGCGGAATACGCTTCGCAAAATGAGGGTGTCATGCATGCGTGCGGGCATGATGTACATACGGCCAACTTACTTGGAGCAGCCAGAATTTTAAATGAACTGAAAGAACACTTTACCGGTTCGGTTAAACTTATTTTTCAGCCTGCAGAAGAGCGAATTCCGGGAGGAGCGTCGATAATGATAGAGGAAGGAGTACTTGAAAAACCACAAGTGCTATCCGTCCTCGGACAGCACGTATATCCGGAAATGGAAAAAGGGAAGGTTGGCTTCTACCCGGGTGTGTATATGGCATCTACAGATGAAATTTATATCACTGTTAAAGGTAAAGGCGGTCATGGGGCATTGCCTTCAAGAACTACTGATATTGTGCTTGTGGCATCACATATTGTAGTTGCTTTACAGCAGATTGTCAGCCGAAGAGCCAATCCGCATGTACCCACAGTCGTGACAATAGGTAAATTTCATGCAAACGGTTCTACAAATGTGATTCCGCGTGAAGTTAGTCTGGAAGGTACGCTGAGAACATTTGATGATGTATGGAGAATGCAGGCCAAGCAGTATATTAAAGAGATAGCGGAAGGAGTCGCAAAATCTATGGGAGCTGAAGTCGAAGTGAGAATAAAACACGGATATCCGGTATTGAAAAATGAAGAGGAAATGACTCAAAAACATATCGAATGGGCAAAAGAATATTTGGGAGAGGAAAACGTAGAATTGATTTCGCCGAGAATGACTTCTGAAGATTTTTCTTATTATTCTCAGGCTGTTCCTTCCTGCTTTTATCGGTTAGGTACTGCAAATCATGCAGAAGGTATTCTGTCCCCACTGCACACTGATACATTTGATGTGGATGAATCAGCTATGATTATCGGAGCAGGTCTTATGGCGTGGCTGACATTCCGACAGTTACAAGGCTAAAATAATAAAGCCCTGATTTTCAGGGCTTCTTTAGTAATTATATTTTTTGCTATGCGATATCCACATCTTTATTCAGATATACATCCTGGATGGCGTTTAATAGCTGCACACCTTCTTTCATAGGCTTTTGAAATGCCTTACGCCCTGAAATGAGTCCTTGTCCCCCGGCTCTTTTATTGATGATTGCTGTAGATACTGCATCCGCTAAGTCAGAAGCACCGCTCGATGCACCGCCGGAGTTAATCAGCCCGGCACGACCCATATAACAATTGGCGACCTGATACCTGTTCAGGTCAATTGGATGATCGCTGGTCAGTTCTGAATACACTTTATCGTGAGTTTTGCCAAATTTAATAGCCTTGTAGCCTCCATTATTGGTGGCCAGTTTTTGCTTGATAATATCTGCCTGTATAGTGACTCCCATGTGATTGGCCTGAGATGACAAATCTGCTGAGGTATGATAATCTACCCCGTCTTTGGAAAATTCATTATTTCTCAAATAACACCACAGAATGGTCGCCATACCGAGCTCGTGAGCGTAATCAAACGCTTCTGCAATTTCTACTATTTGTCTTCTGGAGTTTTCGCTGCCAAAATAAATGGTGGCACCTATCGCTACTGCACCCATGTCCCAGGCGTTTTTTATCGTGCCAAACAACACCTGATCGTAAGTATTTGGATAAGATAAAAAATCGTTATGGTTTATTTTTACAATAAAAGGAATTTTGTGGGCATACTTTCTGGCTACTGTTCCCAATACCCCAAAAGTAGAAGCGACGGCATTGCAGCCGCCTTCTATGGCCAGTTTGACAATATTTTCAGAATCAAAATAAATTGGATTTGGAGCAAAACTTGCACCCGCTGAGTGCTCTATTCCCTGATCGACCGGTAAGATTGACAAATAACCGGTATTGCCTAAACGCCCATGATCGTATAAGGACTGTAAACTTCTCAGTACCTGAGGGCTGCGATTGGATTGCACCCATATTCTTTCCACGAAGTCAGGACCGGGCAAGTGTAACATTTCCTTTTTAATCGTATTGGATTGATGATCCAAAAGATATTTAGCCTCTTTCTCTCCTAATAATTCAATAATGTTCTGACGGTTCATATATTTTAAAAATAAACTCTCACAAAGATAAAAATTTAAACACTATCTCATAGTTCAAACACACTTTGTAAGCTGTATTTAAATTCGGTACAAATTAAAAGTCTAATTTTTCTTAAAGAATTTTAATCCAACAGTTTGAGGTGATTTGTTCAGTATATTTACCATCCGAAATTACACAGTTTTTTGTATCGAAATAACAGTATATGAAATATGATATAGTAGTATATGGTGCTACTGGTTTTACAGGAAGTCTTGTGGCCAAATATTTATCAGAAAATGCAGGCGAATCCAATATAAAATGGGCGATAGCCGGAAGAAATCAGGATAAACTTTTTAGAGTCAAAAACAGCATTTTAGCAGGCAGGCCTCGCAGTGAAAATTTGGATATTATCCTTGCAGATAATGATAATCAGGAAAGTCTCGAGAGATTGGCAGGTATGACACGTGTCGTGATTACAACTGCGGGTCCCTATATGAAATACGGAGAAAATATAATAAAGGCCTGTGTGGAAGCAGGTACACACTGTGTGGATCTGAGCGGAGAACCTCCATTTGTAAATAACATCTATAAAAATTATAATTTTCCGGCTGAAAGAAGTGGGAGTATAATTATCAACAGTTGCGGGTTTGATAGTGTACCTGCGGATTTGGGGGCATATTATACTGCGAAGCAGCTTGGGGAGGGTAACGACAAAGTGATTAAATCTTATGTGAGTGTAAAAGGAAGTATCTCCGGCGGAACTTTACTTTCGGCTGTTGAGTTTCTGGAACAAAAGAGTTTTGTGGATTCTTCCGATTCGCAATATAGAATAGGAATACATAAGTTTAATCTGTTTCATTATCAGAGAGAAATAAAGAAATGGGCTTTGCCAATGCCTGTGATAGACCCCGAAATAGTCCGTAGAAGCAGCAGGTTGCATCCTGAAATATACGGAGAGAATTTTTCTTATGCTCAATATGTAGGACTGAGCAAGCCGTTGGAGGCCGGCGGATTAGTAGCTGGTGTGGGAGCTTTAATTGCTGCAAGTAAGATTCCTTTTGTGAAAAAACGTCTGATAAACTGGCGGAAATCAGGGGAAGGACCAAGCGAAGAGGAAAGAGCACAATCCCGTTTTAAATTAGTTTTTATAGGTAAGATGGACGGTAAGCAGGTCATTACAAGCGTTTCGGGTGGAGACCCGGGTTATACAGAAACCTCGAAAATGATATCAGAGGCAGCTATGCTATTAGCTGAAAATTATGAAGCATATAAGGGGAAGGGAGGCGTGTATTCTCCTGCCGGAATTTTAGGGCAGGATTTTCTTGACAGGCTGTTGCATAAGGGAATCCTTTTTAGTCGGATAAGCTAAACAGTTCAGACCCGCTCAATATAATATTTAGGATGCTCGAGACTTTCAAGGAACTGTTTTTGAATTTAGATGCCACACTCGGTACGGTTGTGGGAAATTTAGGAAATCTGGCGTATGTGCTATTGTTCAGCATTGTTTTTTTAGAGACAGGAGTAGTCATTTTTGCATTTCTGCCGGGAGATACTTTGTTGTTGGCAGTAGGAGTTGTGGCGGCTAATCCGGATGTGGAGTTTCATGTGATTACAATTAATTTCATTTTGATTATAGCAGCTATATGCGGAAACATGCTGAATTATTTTATCGGTAAGAAATTTGGGAGAGGCATTATACAATCCGGGAGATTGCCCTTTGTGAAGTCGCACAATATTCAGAGAGCAGAAAGATTTTACAACAAATATGGTGCATGGGCATTAGTCATCAGCAGATTTTTACCTTATGTGCGTTCATTTGTCCCTTTCTTTGCCGGTGTAGGGGGAATGAAATGGAGCAGGTATATGCAGTTTAATATTATTGGAGCGGTGGCGTGGATAACGACACTGACTTTAACGGGATATTTTTTCGGGCAGTTGGATATTGTTCGGGATAATATCTTTTATGTCATTATTTTTCTTGCAGTCTTCCCTTTTTTACCGATAATTTATGCCAGAATAAGAATGACAAGGGGGAAATAAATTCTGTTATAAATTACAGTTCTTTTTCCAAAAACTCGGCAAGTTCCCGAATTCTTTTTTCAGAAAAATCAAATTCAACTCCGGCAGCCTGATACATCTCCGGTAGTGTCACCGTGCCTCCGAGGGACAGTGCTTTCATATATTGAGAGGTAGCTTTCTTGGAATCTTCTTTAAAGTTTTTCCAGACTCCTACTGCGCCCAACTGAGCTATGCCGTATTCGATATAGTAGAACGGCACCTCAAAAATGTGAAGCTGTTTGTGCCAGCTATAGTCCAAAAAGTTTTCGTAACTGCTCCAGTCGATTTCTCCGGTTGAAAACTCTTCTAAAATCTCACGCCATTTATTTTTTCTTGCTTCACGTGAATGCGTTGGATTGGTATAAATCCAGTGCTGAAATTTATCGACAATGGCAATCCACGGCAGGATGCTGAGGACTCTTTCCATCTGCTCACGCTTAGCTCTTTTGAGTTGTTTTTCATCAGAATAAAAAATATTCCAATAATCCATGCTCATAAGTTCCATCGACATGGAAGCCAGTTCGGCGACTTCCGATCCGAACTCTTTATCAAAATTATAAGTCAGGTCCTTGGAAAGAAAACTGTGTACGGCATGTCCTGCCTCATGCAGCATCGTGACGACATCCTGATGAGTCCCTGCTGCATTCATAAAGATAAAAGGCACTCCAATTTCGGGCAAAGGCATATTATATCCTCCGGGCCGCTTTCCGACTCTCGAGTCTAAGTCCAGGTGGTTCATCACCTCCATAGTTCGAATGCAGTCCCCAAAATAATTGTTTACAGCGTCCAGTACCCTGACAGATAAATTCAGCAATTCATCCCCTGTTTCAAAGGGTTGTAAAGGACTATCTCCGTCAAGAGCAACATCCAGATCGTAAGGCTTTAAAGAATGGAAATTGAGTTTTTCTTTTCGTTCTAAATGAATTTTCCGCATGATTGGAACGATGGTTTTGGAAATTGCCTGATGGAAATTTTCACAATCCTGCACACTGTAATCGAAGCGATTCAGCGCGCGCATCATGTAATCCCGAAAGTTTTCAAACCCGGCGTTTAGAGCTATTTGGTGCCGCAAGTGAAGCAGCTTATCAAAAAGCTCTTCCAATTGGTCTTTATCCCGGAGTCTTCTTTCCTGAATTTTTTCAAAAATCTCTTTTCTCAGAGTTCTGTTTTCAGACAGTAAAAGCTTTTGAGCCTGTTGTAAAGTCAGAGTTTTGTCTTCGTGAGTAACAGTCATAGCTCCGATTGTCTTACCATATTCATTGGCAAGTTTATCGGCTTCGGTGAGTAAAGGAATATTTTCCTCTCGGTATAGCTCCAATTCATTTTTTAAACCTCTGAGATAAACTCCGTACCTTTTAGTGTCCAATTGATTTAGAAATTCAGATTGTGATATCTTTTGGTTTAACTGGTTAGAAGCTTGCATCCAATGCGGCATAACCTTTTCCAAAAATTCGTTGAGTGCTGCTTCTTTTTTTTCATCGTTAGTATCACAGCTTTGGATGATATACTTCCAGCGATAATCTTCTCCTGTTACACTTTCTAATTCCGAGCGTTTTTTCATCCAGACTTCCAGGTCTTCTACGCTCTGAATATCTTCTTCCAAAAGACGGTCAAAATATGGTTTGATATCTTTCCAATCTCTAATGTGCAGGTGTTCTGAAACGAACTCCCGTTTTTTTCTCGTAACAGGTACAGTCATACTCTTTTAATTTTCTTCTTCTTTCGCAGGAGTATCTTCCTCTTTAGGTGCTTGTATCAGGTCAAATTCCTGTAGGATATGGAACCATCTTATTAACTTTGTAATATCCTTTATATGCACTTTGGCCTCATCGTACTCAGGCAGAATGCTCTCCATATAGGCTCTCAGCGTTTTGGGGTCTGCTTTCGGATCGGCCGGTGTACTCTCTTTCATCTTTAAAAGAATATCGAGAACTGGTACACTGTCTTCGTAGGTGTATATAGAAATACTTTCCAGGGGAGAGAAGAAGTATTTTCTCGAAGAAAGAAACTTCTTGTTGTCGCCGTCCAAATCAGATACAATCAGACCATCAGATCTTTGACCGATTACTCTTTTTAATCCCGGAATGCCTGAAACAGATACAATTTCACTAAACTTCATAAATCATTTTTTGAGTGTACAAAAATAGTACAAAAGTTATTACATGCAACGGTGAAATCGTCTTCAGGATTATTTGAGAGGTTTTGCAAATAATCCTGAAGATTTATAACAGCCTCTTTTCCAGGAAGGTCTTTCCGATAAGAGTGAATAGATTTCTAAAAATTAATTTTTTCTGCCCGGTACATAATATCTGATTGTCCCCATCCATTACCGTTGCCGTTGAGGTTTTTGTATTCCAGGGTCAATTCAAATAATACATTTTTTCCCGGATAACCCACTTCGATAACTTTCCCGGCATTTTCCGGTCTGATATTTTCAATAAATCCGGGAGTAACCAGAATATTGCCTGAAGGCAGTTCATCCACATCACTTATAATTGAGGAAAAAAGTCTCTCGGCACGAGTTTCTCCGTATTCCCACACTTGCTGTACCGTCTTGTTTGTTTCATCAATCTTATACTCAACCGCACGTGAATATTTTTCTCCGGTATTGAATTGCCTTCTGAAACCGTTATCGAATAACAGAATATTTCCATTTTTGAGTCTCATGACTGCATGCTGTCCCCAAGGCCAATCAAAGTCTGAGGCTCTTTCTTCTCCGAGTTGAACTGCTTCGTTGTACGGGTTTCCATTGGCATCAATTGCAGTCAGAAGAAAGTCAGAAGTCTCATGACCGTCCCCGTTTTCTCCTGCCTTCCCCCAACCTCTATGTGGAGCAAGTATCCATTGTAATTCGTTGCCCCGATTTACTTTAACAACACCCTGATTTCGACCACTAATAAGAAGGGAGCCATCTTTATCTTCATAAACGGCATTCATATGAAACCAGTCATTGTGATCTATTAAAATATCGTTTCGATTGACGTCTAAGATATCTTTCATGTCCCAAGTCTGAATCACACCTCCGCCTTCGTTCACTTCTATGATTAAATCTTCTACGCGGGAAAGCGAAGGAGCGTCCACAGCGACGATATAATTACCGTTTTTTCTTTGAAAAATTTCATGATGCTGGAGGTAACTTCCCAGACTGATTGTATTGAAGTTCTCTCCCAAAAAGTCGAATAAATGCACTTTGTTTCTAATCGGAATCATAAGCTGACGGGAATTGTTGAACCTAATCGGATAGATTAAATCGTCTTTGCCGGCATAGTCCGCATACCATCTTACTTCACCTTTATTGTCCACTACTAATGGGAAAGAATTGTATTTTCCGTTGTTGGCAGCACTAAATTCACATAATGTCCAGCGTTTGTCAAATCCGATACCTGAGGTTTTTACGGAGATATCAGGAAAAAAATCGGGAAGTGGCTCCGTTTCTATAATCAATGTGGTATCTGCGTGTGTACTTCCAATCCTCATTTGTAGATTTACAGAGTTTTTCCTACCTGCATAGAGTCCTTTGACCGGGATTGTATTTTTTCCTTGGTTGTATTGTCCGACTATGATATAAGGTTCGTCTCCTTCTACTGTGATGGTATATTGGCCGGATTGCTTAAAACATATTTCTATCGAAGCAGTCAGCGGCGTGTTGCCATTTGGGTTTAGAGTGATAATCGGTTCGGAACAAATTTCCGGTGTAATATCATCTTCCTGAAATGGTTTGTCTTTTTTACAGGAGTTTAAAACTAAAATTCCGAGACACAAAAGAATTAATGGAGTGATTTTTCTCATACTTGTAGTAGTTTTTTGAAATAGTTAATGTAAAGTAAATATAAGTTAATTTTTAAAATACCCCAATAAATTGTCTTTTGCTGGTTTCACTATTTCGGCCCAATATGCGGCTGCTATCTTCGACAGAGCCATAGTCAGAGTAGCTTTTAAAGATCGAAAATATTAGTCGTTTACTTTCGTTATTTTGGTCAGATAGCTTTTGCCGGGATTGTTTGAATCACTGAGTTTAATTAGATAAATCCCCTTGCTTAGATTTTCTGTGTGGAATTCTAAGCTTTGCCCCTGCAAATGGCTGTCAGAAACAAGCTTTCCGGTAAGATTATAGACCTCTAAATTCCAGATGCCGTATTCCGGCATATTTATGCGGACAAATTTTTCTGCGGGATTTGGATAAGCAGTGAGGGTTTGAATACTCTTATTAAATATAGCCGTCGGAGCTTCCGAAGCTTTTTCACAGGTAATCTGATTAAACAGGAAATCGGCTATTCTGTGAAGTGTGAGTTGATACCTTTCTTCATTAATTAAATCCAAGTCACTGAAAAGGTCTCCAGGCTCTAAATTCATATAAGGAACATGTCCGCCGCCTTCAAAAATCATAAAATCGGAATTTATACCCAGTTCATCACATTTTTCATGTATAGGTTTACTTCCGAACAAATCAGGTGCGGCTGTCAGACCTCCAAGAGGCTGACCAATATCGAAAGGCACAAAGTCATCTTTGGTGCCGTGAATATGTAAGAAGTTTACGTCAGTATATGTCATAAAACTGGTATCAACTAATCCGCCCGATATACTGAAAAAACCTTTGAAAATATTTTCACTGCTGCAAAATTTATTCGCCAGCACTTCATCTACTCTGCCTTTGTCCACTTGTCTGGCCCATTGAGTATATTCTCCGAGATCATCCGAGGTATTTAAAAACAACCCGTGCAGACTCAGAATAGCACCTGCAGAAGAACCCCCTCCAAAAATTTCGTTTTTATTGATTCGGTATGGATTACCGTTGTCGATTTGGGACAAAATATGGCAAACGGCGTCATGACCGTCCAAAGTGGCTTTGACCACAACCTTTATCAAAGCTTCTTTGTTCCCAAAGTCGAGAAGATTTTTTAGTCCTCTATAGTCCGGTGTGATGACTACATATCCCATTCGAGCCAAATCTTTGGCTAGCCTCAAAATATCCGGACTGTTCTTTTTAATCATATCTACGAATGCGCCTCCATGCCACAGGATTACCAAAGGTCTCAGCGCAGCCGTATCTCCTTTTGGCGAATACACATCATATCTCAACACCTGACCGCCCTGACGTTTTGACCAGCTGTCGTAATCAACCTGACCGTCAAAAGCAGTACTTTTAAATACAACAGACCTGTATCGATCCGAGCAATTATCTTCTGCGTATGTTGCGGTAATGAAAAAAAGGAAAAGAAACGTCCAAATAATTTTTGTTCTCATAGTTGATTTATATTGCCAGAAAAACAGAGTAGTCATGTTTTCTATTGTCTGATAATTTTACCGGTAAAAAGTCCGTCCGAATTTTGAAGGTTGCTGATATGCACTATAAAGACCCCTTTGGATAATTCTGTGACAGACTGATCGAAATTTTGTCCGTAAAAGGTTTGTTGTTTGACCAATTTTCCGGTAATATCGAAGACCTGCACCTGCCACTCACCGTATCCCGGCATATTTATTCTGAACGATTCTTCAACCGGATTAGGGTGAAAATTCAGTTCGGTTATATTCCTGTTGAAAATACCCGTTGGAGCTTCCGAAGCTTTCTCACACGTAATTTGATTAAAAAGAAAATCAACTATTTGCTCCATCGTATAATCGTAAATTTTCTCATCAATGAGATTGAGAGAAATAATATCAAATATGTCCAAATTCATAAAAGGTACGTGACCTCTTCCTTCAAATACCAGCAACTTGGAATCCACTCCAATCTGATCTAATTTTTCCTGAATGGGCTTGCTGCCATATAAATCTGGTGCTGCCGTGAACCCTCCGAGAGGCTGTCCCACATCAAAATATAACACATCATCTTCGGTACCGTGAATAAGAAGGCTTTTTATCGGATGGTATTTGATAAAGGAGGTATCCAGCATGGCACCGGAGATGCTGATAAAACCTTTTATAACATCCGGGCTGCAAAATCTGTTGGCCAGCGCTTCATCGGCTCTGCCTTTGTCCACTTGTCTGGCCCATTGAGCATATTTTGGTCCTAAATCATCTAAGTCATTGATGAAGATACCGTGCAGACCTGAAACCGCACCAGCTGAAACACCTCCTGCAAAAATTTCATTTTTATTGATTCGGTACGGATTGCCTCCATGGTCTATCTGATTGATTATATGGCAGACTGCGTCATTGGCATCCAAAGTGGCTCGGATGACATGTTTAACTAATTTTTCTTCATCCAAAAAGTCTAACAGATTTCGAATGCCTCTGTAATCCGGCGAAATGACCACGTAACCCATTTTGGCCAAATCTTTTGCTATGCTGGTGATGTCCGGGCTGGTTTTATCCAATAAGTCCACATAAGCTCCGCCGTGCCATAAAATGACAAGAGGCCTCAGTGCGGCGGTGTCATCTTTTGGGTAATAGACATCGTATCTCAAGATTTGTCCGGTGTTGTTTTTGGTCCATGCCTCAAAATCAACATTCCCGTCAAACCCCACTTTGGAGAATATTTTACTTCTGTATCTCTGAGAACATTCATCCTGGTTGGCTTCTGCCAAAGAAACAGAAGACAGTACAATGAAAGACAAGAAAAAAGTGATTAGTTTCATGATTATTATATTGTGAATTACCGAATGATAAATTTCTTAGATTCTGGTTATTTTACCGGTATAAATTTTATCGGTCAGTTCCGGGCTGGTAATTTGTATAAAAAACATTCCTTTCGGAAGATAAGTTATATTCTGGGAATAATTGCTTCCCTGAAATTGATTTTGCAGCAATATTTTTCCTGAGAAATCGAATATTTTTATCTGCCAAAGATTATTTTCCGGCATATTAATTTGGAAAGAGCCTGAAGCAGGATTCGGATAAAAATTCATTTCAACTGTGTTATTGGAAAAGATACCGGTTGGAGCGTCCGGCACAGGTTCGCAAGAGATTCTTGGGAACATAAATTCCGTCATGGCATCCAGAGTTTCGTAGTACACTTCTTCATTTATCACATTCACCTGCATGAGTAACTGAAACAAGTCAAGGTTTAAAAAGGGTACGTGTCCTAATCCTTTGTATGAGTAGAGTTTGGAGTATGAGTCCAATTCTTCCAGCCTGTCATGAATTGGTTTGCTGCCGTACATCGTGGGAGCAGCCGTAAGACCCATCAAAGGTTTCCCAACATTATACGGTACAATATCATCTTTGGTTCCGTGGAAATGGACAAATCCGGTATTGGATTTTTGTATGAAGGAAGTATCAATGACTGCTCCGGAAATGTTGAAAAATCCTTTCATGACATCTGGAGTTCCACAATATTTGTTTTCAAGAATTTCGTCAATCATACTGTCGTCCACCTCTTTAGCCCAACGCCTGAAATTTTCATTCAAGTCATCCGTACTGTTTAAAAGTATTAAGTGTATCCCCAGTACAGCTCCACCGGATACACCTCCACCGAAAATTGCATTCTTATCAATTCTAAATGGATTGCCGTGATTATCAATTTGATCGACGATATGACAAAGTGCCTTGTTGCCATCTATTGCCGCTTTCACGACCTCTTTGACCAAGTCCTTTCTTTCAAAAAAATCAGTAAAGTCCCTAATTCCCCGATAATCCGGAGATATGGTGACATAGCCCATTCTTGCTAAATCTTTACAGAGTGCCACTATGTCCGGGCTTGTTTTTTTAAACATGTCCAGGAAAGCACCGCCATGCCATAACACAACTAATGGCCTTAAAGAAGCCGTGTCATTTTTTGGAAAATAGACATCATAATGCAGAGGGATATTTTCTCCGCTAAGCCCTTTTGAATGACCAAAAAGAACATTCCCTTCCATTCCAATTTGCTTGAAAACTTTCGCCCTGTATCTGTCAGAGCATTCTTGCTCCTCCGCGAAAACAGTTGTTGAAAAAAGAGAAAGGGTGAAAAGTAGAGTAAAAATCTTATCCATGTGTACGTGTTTTATATACAATAATAATTAAAAATTTGCAATGCTTGCATACATTATTTTATGTTTTACCTGATAATGTTTCTTCTTTATCTGCAAAGGATATGTCAATTGTGATTATTTCAAGATTGCGGGAAGACCACTTTTTAGATTTATTTCGAGAAAACCGGAAAAGGTACAGGATGTCTTTTGACTTTCTTCGTGTCGATGAGGATTTAGCTCAGAGGATTATAAATAAGCTGATTGGCACTTCAATACGAGTCTTTCGATCCACGAGTATTTGGTAATACAGCTTTGAAGTGAGATATTAATATTGATATCGGATTGATTGTTTTTCCTGTATTATTTATCTTTATAAAAATCCTGAGAGTCGGGATTATTACAAATATGAAATTTAAAATAAAATCAAAGTTTTCCCCTGCCGGCGATCAGCCTTCTGCCATTCGGGCATTGACAGACGGAATACTGAGAGGAGAAAAATCTCAGGTGTTGCTCGGGATAACCGGTTCGGGTAAAACATTTACGATAGCCAATGTGGTGGAACAGCTGCAGCGTCCCACTCTCGTACTGACTCATAATAAAACTCTGGTAGCGCAATTATATTCAGAATTTAAAGAATTTTTTCCGAATAACAAGGTGGAGTATTTTGTATCATACTACGATTATTATCAACCGGAAGCCTATGTACCTACAACAGACACATATATCGAAAAAGATTTGTCCATTAATCAGGAAATCGAAAAACTCAGACTAAGTACTACTTCTTCACTAATGTCGGGCAGAAGGGATATTCTGGTAGTCGCTTCTGTATCCTGTATCTACGGATTGGGAAATCCGGCCGAAATAAAGAAGCAAATTGTTCGGCTAAGTGTGGGTCAGCAGGTAAGCAGAAATTCTTTTCTCTTCGAATTAGTCAATTTACTCTATTCCCGAACCACAGAAGATTTTGCAAGAGGAACTTTTCGTGTACTGGGTGATCAGGTAGAAATCAATCTGGCATACAGTGACGATGCATTTCGGATTACGTTTTGGGGAGATGAAATTGAGTCTATTGAACTTTTTAATCCTCTGACAGGCAGGCATATTACAGACATGGAAGATGTGGCTATTTATCCGGCTTCTATTTATATCGCACCTAAAGACCAGCTGCCGGTTATTTTAAAAGAGATACAGGATGAACTTGCCAATCAGATTGATTTTTTTACCAAAGAAAACCGAATTCTCGAGGCAAAGAGAATAGAAGAGCGGGTGAATTTTGATATTGAAATGATTAAAGAACTTGGCTATTGTTCGGGTATCGAAAATTACTCCAGATTTTTTGACAGAAGAGATTACGGACAACGGCCTTTTTGTTTGTTGGATTATTTTCCGGATGACTATCTGATGGTAATAGATGAAAGCCATGTGACCATCCCTCAGGTAGGGGCGATGTACGGCGGGGACAGAGCCCGAAAACTAAACTTGGTTGAATATGGTTTCAGACTGCCAAGTGCATTGGATAACCGTCCGCTCAATTTTAATGAGTTTGAGTCACTGACTAATCAGACTATCTATGTGAGTGCTACTCCTGCAGATTTTGAACTGAACCGGACGGGCGGTGAGTTTGTAGAGCAGATAGTACGTCCGACGGGATTACTGGATCCGCCTATAGATGTGCGACCATGTGCCAATCAGGTGGACGATTTATTGGATGAGATACATATCCGCGTAGAGAAAGACGAGCGGGTGTTAGTGACTACTCTGACCAAAAGGATGGCCGAGGAGTTGAGTAAATACTTTTTGAAGCTGAGAGTAAAAAGCCGGTATATTCACTCAGATATTGATACGATGGAACGAGTCGAAATTATTCAGGGTCTCAGATTGGGAAAGTTTGATGTGCTGATAGGAGTCAACCTTTTGAGGGAGGGTCTCGACCTGCCGGAAGTTTCGCTCGTAGCCATTATGGATGCGGATAAGGAAGGCTTTTTGAGAAATGCACGCTCTCTGACTCAAACCGCAGGTCGGGCCGCGAGGAATGAAAACGGCCAAGTGATCATGTATGCGGACAGAGTTACAGACTCCATGAGACGTACAATTGATGAAACCAACAGGAGGAGAGAAAAACAGATTGCGTATAATATTCAGCATGGAATTACACCGAGAACAGTTTATAAATCCAAGGAAGAAATTTTGAAACAGAGTACCATTTTAGATATACGGGATGTAAACAAAAACATTAGGACAAATAATGCGGGTGCCGAAGCCTTGGTAGCTGAGCCCCGGGCAGAATACCAAACTCCGCAGGCATTGGAAAAGCAAATTAAGACAACGAAAAAGGCAATGCAAAAAGCGGCTGCTCAAATGGATTTTATGGAAGCTGCCAGACTGCGTGATATGATGTTTGATTTGGAAAATCAGCTAAAAGAATTGCAGTGAAAATCTTGAACATAATGTATCTTGTATTGGTTTATAAAGAGCTTACTGACCAATGGAATTGAAAATCACACCGGGGAATTTAAAAAGATTGGAGTCTATTTTTAAATCGAATGACTATCTGATTCGTTATGAAAGAGGACACTTTAATTCAGGCTATTGTATTTTGCAGGATAAAAAGGTCATAGTAGTGAACAAATTTTATGACACGGAAGCAAGAATAAACTGTCTGATTGATATTTTACAGGAGCTGAAAATAAATTCTTCTCTGTTTGCAGATGAAAAATTGGAACGTTTGTACAGTTCGCTGACAACAAAGAAATTGTTTTGAAAGTAATTTTTTTAGGAACAGGAACATCTACGGGAGTACCGTTGATAGCGTGTAAATGTAAAGTTTGCCAATCTCAGGACAGAAAAGATAAAAGGTGGAGGTCTTCTATATATATCGAAACAGATGATGCTAAGTTTGTTGTAGATACCGGGCCGGATTTTAGGGCGCAAATGCTTTATAATCAGATTGATGATTTGGATGCGGTGGTTTTCTCACACAATCATAAAGACCATACGGCAGGATTGGATGATATACGTCCGATAAATTTTCTTCAAAAAAAGAAGATAGATGTCTTTGCGGAAAAGTACGTGCAGCGGACATTGAAAATGGAGTATCCTTATATTTTTCACGGAGACTATTATCCGGGACTTCCTAAAATTGAATTACATACTATAGATGAAACCCCTTTTAAAGTCAAAGAGACAGAGATTATACCAATCAGGGTGATGCACCACAAGCTGCCTGTTCTGGGATTCAGAGTAGGAGATTTTACTTATGTGACTGATGCGAATTTTATTTCCGAAGAATCTATGGATAAAATCAAAGGCTCAAAAATATTTGTGGTGAACGCCGTAAGAAACGAGCCGCATTACTCGCATTTTTCATTAGCTCAGGCTATTGATGTGATTCGTGAAATTAATCCTGAAAAAGCTTTTATAACTCACATAGGACATACTCTTGGGTTGTATGAAGAAGTAGAGAGAAAATTACCTAAAAATATTTTTCTTTCTTATGACGGATTGACACTTGAGTTATAATTTTTCGGGCTTAATCAAGAAGCTTTTTTGGAGTAAGTCCGTCTGAATTATTCTGATCTTGCGGTTCACGCTCAAAGGTATCTGTATTGTTCAATATAAGTTCGCCCTCATCGTCTATTAAGCTGTATTTTTTAAAAGGCTGAGTGTAATTTTTTTCAACGTTTTCCTGTTGGGACAGTGTATCAGATTGCAGGATTCGGTATGTTTCGTTATGCCTGTAAAACGGCACACCTGTCGATCTGTTTAAGTGCGTAAGATATCCGACTGCAACAGCGATTAGAATTACTGCGAGGATGAATAATATAATTTTCTTCATTCTTCTGATTCCATAAAGTTACACAACTTCTCGGACAGTTTTAAAGACGGTATGAATATCTGCGACAGGATTAATTTTAATAAATGATTATTTACGTTGAAAAGCATTTTCAAAACTTGCCCAAAGGTTGTCCTCAGAAGGTGTCGGAGCAGCGATGTGGATATGTTCTTTGCTAATGGGATGTATAAATTCGATTTCTCTTGCGTGCAAATGAATTCCTCCATGTGGATTTGTTCTTTTGGATCCGTATTTAATATCGCCTTTTATAGGTGAACCAATATGAGAAAGCTGGCTTCTGATTTGGTGATATCTTCCGGTATGCGGGATTATTTTTAAAAGAAAATAACTTTCGGACTGACCGATACATTCATAGTCCAACAGGCTCTCTTTCGCATTCTTTCTCTGATGATCAAACACAAGTGCTTTCAATCTGACTTTGTCCTTTAAAGTGAAGGATTTAATAGTTCCGGAAGTTGGTTCCGGAAGTTTTTTCACTACTGCCCAATAAATCTTTTTCACTTTTTGCTCTTTGAAAAGCTGATTCATTCTCGCCAGTGATTTACTTGTTTTGGCAAAAATGACTATGCCGGAAGTGGGTCTGTCTAATCTGTGAATGACTCCGAGAAAAACATTTCCGAGCTTCTGATATTTTTCTTTGATATATTTTTTTACATCTTCACTAATTGGAGGATCTCCCGTATAATCTCCCTGTACAAGTCTTCCGGCAGGTTTATTGACAGCTATAAGGTGATTGTCTTCATACAGTATTGAAACAGACATGGAATTTAAAACTTATTTTTTCTTTCCTATCCAGAATTTTTGTTCTTTTTTAAGCTCTGGTTTTTGTTGCAAAGCAGGCGAGTCCCAAGCATAAGCATATTCGTATTCCAGAGTTGTGGTGAAGTTAGTTGCAGATTCTTTAGTAACTTCCATTTGCAGGAAGCCAGTTGGATTATAGGAGTATTCAGTCGTATAGTCCGGCACCTTTTCACCATACTTATAGAAGCTTTTTTTCAGAGGCAATCCGTATCCGTTGGTCGAATATTCGTAAATAATATTGTGAACTTCTCTGTTTTGGTAGTAATAATAGACTTTTGATATCTTATTGAAACGATTATATCTGAATTCGTATTCTTCAGTTTTCATAAACGCATTCTTCCCGGTATATTCTCCTGTAAGCTCATCTATTATAGCAGCATCTGAACTGACTTCTATACCGAGAATTAATCCTGTGTCGCTGGATTGAATTTCAAACTCTTTGAAAATTGGAAAGTTGACGGTCATTTTCACCCATTTCTTTCCAATATTTGTATAATCGTAAATGATGCTTTCTCTCTGAGGTCTGTAAATTTGTCTTCGGGTGATATTGTTGTCTGAATCATAGGCATATTTTATGACGATATTCCCATCGTATTCTGACTGACCAAATTCTATTTCCTGACTGATGAATCCTTCAGGATTGAAGATATATAGTTTGGTCAGATACTGCACGGTCTTGTCCCCGTCGGTTACATTTTCGTACACCCGGCAACTGTCCACTTTGTAATATTTGATAAGGCGGGAGTCAAATTTTGGAACTAAATCAATAGCCTGCGCATGTACAAATTGCACAGAAGTTACAAGCCAAAATAAAATCCACAAAGTTTTTATTTTCATTCTAATAAACCTCCTTATGCAGCGAGCTCTTTTCTTCCTTTTCAGCTATTGTGTGATGCCTGTTTATAAATGAAGCGATATTTTTGACAGCAGTATTGGATTCAGGAATCAGTCCTGCAAAAAACTGAAAAACGTGCATCATGCCGTTCCAGATTTCAAACTCTACCGACACACCTGCTTCTTTCATCTTTTTTACAAGCCGGGTAGAATCGTCCAATAAGACTTCTTCGGTTCCAACCTGAACCAAAGTAGGAGGGAGGTTTTCAAATTTCCCGTAAAGCGGTGAAATAAGAGGATTTTTGAAATCTTCATCCGGAGAATATTTTTTTGCAAAAACTTGGAGCAGCCTTGGATCAATAAGCGGGTCTCTTTCTTTTTTGCGCACTACACTGTCTCCTGATGAAGTCAGGTCTGTCCACGGAGAAATCAGTACCATAGCCGTTGGTAACTGTTTATAGCCTTCATCCCTGAGTACGCTTGTGGTGATGAGAGCTAAGCCGCCACCGGCAGAATCACCAGCTATGATAATATTTTTATAACCGTCTTCCACCAACTGCTTATACACTTTCAGAGCGTCTTCTACTGCTGCCGGAAACGGGTCTTCAGGAGCTTTGCGATAAGTCACGCCTAAAATAGGATGCCCGCATGCTCTTGCCATTCTGCCTATCAAACCGGCATGTGTCCGGTAAGAACCTACACAGTAACCACCTCCGGGAAGGTATAAAATAATTTTTTCATCACTTGATTTGTCCGGTATAAACCAAGCCGCCGGGAGTCCGGCGTATGTCAGTTCTTTCATTTTAACGTGATTGGGAAACTTTACAATTTTGGAAAGTCTTTCAAATCCCATTCTGTGTGTAAGCGTTTCTGTCCTGTTGATAAATAAAGTTCTTCTAAAAGCTTTAACTACACCCTGAATTACATTCAATTGAAAACTCATACTCGCTAATCTTTTACAATTATCTTACAAATTAGGAAAAAATCGTTACACTATATGATAATAAGTGTAAAAACTTACCAACAGCTGTTGTAGTACTCTTGAGTGTTGTAATACCGTTTGGACAAACAATATAGGCCAATTTCGATTTTATCTCATTGTCTTATTTGTTTGTAACCACGGCATAAAACCAAAATAAAGTTTCGTTATCGGTCTATTTTGAATTTCAAATTGGTATAAAATGCAGGCCTGATTTTATAATTTTTTTCAAAAGAAAAGCCACAAATAATTAAACCCTATAATTATATAGAGCTTGAATATGAAAGAAAAGCTTCGAAAAGGGCTAAAACGTGCGTTTATTTTTCGCTTATATCCACACTAAATACCGCTTCCTGTCTGGTGTCATTTATATTACTTATCACAGCGCTATTGATTTTTATAGACGCTTTTCCTTTCTCGTTGACGGAGACTTGAGCGTGGTGATGAAAATCCTGATTATAGGAGAAGAATATTATATCATCCGGATTATCCATTGAAATTTTAGACACTAATATAGAACATTCATCTTCTTCCAAATCTCCCTCAAGTTCATCATCAGAATTGACTTCGAGTTTTATTAACTTATATGTACCGGATTGAGTTGGTTTGGTATTAAACTTTATAAACAAACTGCTGCCATCACCGGAATTGACATAAAACAGGTTCTCTTTGCTCTGCCATCTCAGACCATCAATAATAGAGGTGCCTGTGCCAAAAGCGTGTTCACCTATCCACCAGACATCTTTTTCAGGAACTTTTTCTGTCGTAGCTTCTACTTCGTTTCCGTAGAATACCCCTTTCTCATTAATGGCATAAGCCCGAAGATAGTATGTTGTCTCAGGAGTTAAAAGCTGAGCCTTGATACTGTATGCGCCCAAACCGCTTTTTCTATCTCGTACAAATCTGTCGTTGATAGTAGGTTTTTCAGAGGTACTGAAACATATACCTCGCTCACTCACTGCTGAAGGCGAACTTTCTAAAATCACATCCACGAGGATTGCTCCGTGGCTGAGTACAGAAGCTTTCTTAGTAGTAATTAATTGCTTGGAATTGGAACCATTGTCGTTCTCTTTATCTTTTGAGCAGGAGCCTGTTATAATTAGTAAGCTCAGGAAGAACAAGATTTTTGTGAAAGTATTCATAAGTGGCATTATTTATATCAAAGATAATAAATAGAAATATGAAATATATAAAAAAGGGCGATTCTGAAAAAAATTAACAAACTCAGATCTTAATGGATATTCTCTCCTTTAAGTTTCATCCCTCGCATCACAGAAGCCTCATATTCAAGCCATTCTTCCCACCTAATTTTTACTTTTTCTTTATCTGTGTACTGGTTGGCTATATCGATAAACATGGTATAGTGCTTGGCTTCTGCAATCATAAGGTTTCTGTAAAATTCTCTGAGACTTTTATCGGAAATTTCTTCAGACAACAGCCTGAATCTTTCACAGGAACGGGCTTCTATAAGTGCAGCCATGAGCAGTTTGTCTAAAAGTCTGTGCTCCCGACTACCGCCTTTGACCACAAACTTTCTGAGTTTATTTACATATTCATCTTTGCGTTGGAACCCGAGCTGCATCTCTCTTTTCTCAAGTTCTTTCAGCACCATCCTGAAATGAGACCATTCCTCGGTGACTACCGGACTCAGTTTTTCGACTAAATATATTTTATCGGGATAAAGCTGAATCAGTCCTATGCAGGCTGATGCGGCTTTTTGTTCACAGTACGCGTGATCTGTCAGTATTTCTTCGATGCTTTTTTCGACAAGATTAACCCATCTCGGATCAGTCGGAAGTTTAAGACCTAACATACACTTGTTTAAGGGCTAAAATACTAACTATTTAGCAAGAAACATGAGCGACATTTTATGGGTAAGTGTAAAAAAATATCTAAATTGAAAACATGAAGTCAAATCCGACTCTAAAAAATCTGGTTTCCAACTAAAAAACAAAGAAATGTAAAGTGTATAGCGGACATACATTAAATTATGAATCCCTTTTGGGAATGTACAGAGGGCTAATTATATTTAAAACAAAATAAACAGGTTGTGTCTATAGATTCTGATAAAAAAATAAATGTTTTTGAGTTTATCCCTCAGGTAGTTCAAAGACTTCCTGGAAAAATCCCCGGACTGATTACGGGTGGTATTCCGGCATTGTTGCAAAGAGATACGGATCGTAAATCATTAGGAAAAATTATTCAGGACAATGCCAAACAATATCGTGGAAAAACGGCCATTCTCTTTGAAGACCGTTCCTGGACACACGATGAGTTCAACAGAATAGTCAATCGGTACGCACATCTTTTTCTGCATCACGGCGTAAGGAAAGGACAGGTAGTTATCGTGTTTATGGAAAACCGTCCTGAGGTGTTATTTACGGTTGCAGCTTTGGCTAAAATTCAGGCAATAGCTTCACTGATTAATTCTAATCAGAGGCTTCAGGTCCTGACTCACAGCATTAATCAGGATAATGACGGATATTTTGTAGTAGGGGAAGAGTTGGCAGATGCTTTTGAGGAAGTGCGGGCGGATATTGTCTCACCCGGCAGAAAAGTATTTATCGGTATTCGGGATAAAGGGGAGAATGCTTTCCCGGAATATTTTGTGAGGCTGGATGAGATTTTAAGCAGATTTCCGAAGAGTAATCTCAAGGGAGTCAACAGAATTCAGTCCGGTACTTCATTTGCCTATATTTTCACCTCGGGTACTACCGGGATGCCCAAAGCTTCCATACAAAAACACCGGAAGTGGATTCAATGTCTGTATTGGTTCGGAAAAGTCAATCTGGACCTCAATTCTGATGATGTGATGTATGTCAGCATCCCGTTTTATCATGCCAATGCTCTGCTGATAGCCTGGGCAAGTGCGGCAGGCAGTGGTGCGGCAATGGCTATTAGGAGGAAGTTTTCTGTTTCTGAGTTTTGGAAAGACTGCATAAAATATCAGGCGACTTCTTTTATATATATTGGAGATATTTTGAGATATCTTTATAATGCACCTGAAAGTGAACTGGACAGGAAGCACAAAGTGCAAAAAATTATAGGCAACGGACTCCGTCCTGATATTTGGGAAAGTTTTAAATATCGGTTTAATATTCCTGAAGTTTATGAGTTTTATGCCTCCTCCGAGGGAAATATGACTTTCACCAATACGTTTAATCTGGACCATACCGTTGGATGGTGTGCCACCAAATTTGAAATTATCGAATACGATCGGGAGAAAGGGGAGCCGGTATATGACAGAAACGGTTTTATGAAAAAAGTGCGTTGGGGAGAAGTAGGACTGATGATTTTTGAGGTGTCAGACCAATATCCTTTTGCCGGATATGTGAAAGAAGAAGAGAGTAAAAAGAAAATGCTTAAAAATGTTTTCAGGAAAGGAGACACTTGGTTTAATACCGGAGATATCATGCGTAATATAGGATTTCTGCATGCGCAGTTTGTGGATAGAGAAGGAGATACTTTCAGATGGAAAGGTGAAAATGTCTCCACAGCAGAAGTAGAGGAGATTTTTAACACCTATCCCGCAATTGACAGCTGTGCAGTGTATGGTGTGGATATTCCGCATTCTGACGGAAAAGCAGGTATGGCAGCTGTTAAACTGAGAAAAGGAGAAAAGATGGATTGGGATGATTTTAGTACGTTTTTGGATAAATCTCTTCCGCATTATGCTGTACCGGTTTTTGTCAGAGTAGTTGACGATTTCGAATATACATCCACTTATAAAGTTGTCAAGAAAAATATTAAAGAGGAAGCATTTGAACAGTCAGCCTTTCCGGTTTGGATAAAAAGGAATAAGCGTGAAAAATATAAAAAGCTGACCCTTAAAGCCTTGAGAGAAATTAAAGAGGACGGCCTGTAAATTACTAATCTTTGTTTTTCCCGGATTTGAAAATCCGAATTGCGGAGCGATATTCTGAAAGTTCTTTTTTAATAACAGGCGCCAGAATAATGACTCCAATAATATTTGGTACTGCCATAGAAAAAATCAGCGCATCCGAAAAATTCACTACTGCGTCCAGACTAATGGCAGAACCTACCCATATCATGATGCAAAATATAATATTGTATATCAGTCTGGCTTGTCTGCTTCTTCCAAAAAGAAACATAAAACCCTGCAATCCGTAGTAAGACCATGAAATCATAGTGGAAATGGCAAATAAAATTACAGCAATTGTCAGGGCAATTGAGAAATGCGGAATGGCCGAATCAAAGGCAGCAGCAGTAATCTGTACCCCTTCTGTAATTCCCTGTCCGTACTGAACAATATCTGCATCAAAATTAGAAATGATAATAATCAGGGCAGTCATTGTACAAATCACTACTGTGTCAATAAACGGTTCCAAAAGGGCAACAATACCTTCGGATGCCGGATGATTGGTTCTGACCGCGGCGTGAGCGGTAGGGGCAGAGCCAATCCCTGCTTCGTTGGAAAATGTACTTCTCCGGATTCCCTGAATCATCACTCCTGCGACACCGCCCGCTATGCCTGTACCGGTAAAAGCTCCTTCGAAAATTGCATTGACTGCATCTCCAATGTGATGATAGTTGATAAAAATTATTATCAGAGCACTTACGATGTACAATATTGCCATAAAAGGGACGAGCTTTCCGGTCACTTTCGCTATTCTTTTGATACCTCCCACTATGACCAATGCCACAATTACAGCAAGCAGCGCTCCAATCCAGAGCACCGCTAAAGTGTTGTCAAGTCCTATCAGCCGGGCAAATTGCACGGAAGCCTGATTGGCCTGAAACATATTGCCGATACCAAATGCTCCACAGGTTACCAAGATGGCGAAGATATATCCCATCGCGTTACCCAGTCTTGGCATTCCTTTTTCGGCCAGTCCTTTTTTCAGATAGTACATGGGACCACCATATACCACTCCGTTTTTGTCCACATCCCGATATTTCACACCGAGAGTACATTCGGCAAATTTGGTCGCCATGCCAAGCAGCCCGCCGATAATCATCCAAAAAGTAGCTCCCGGACCACCTATGGAGATTGCCACTCCTACACCGGCTATATTTCCCAAACCGACCGTAGCGGAGAGCGCAGTAGCCAAGGCCTGAAAGTGAGAAACTTCACCTTCCGGCAGTTTGCTTTTATCGGATTTGACTTTTTTATCGTGAATGTTTTCCACTTCCTGATAATCGCCTTTTACGACCCGCAGAGCTGTTTTAAATTCAAAAAAGTTAATCAGCCGAAAATAAAAGGTAAAGTAGAGCGCACCTGCAATCAGGAATAGTACCACCCAAGGGATGTGAAAGTTGTCCGTAACAGGTATTTCATAAAAAACAATATCCACAAACCACTGCGTATATTTTTTAAAAATAAAATCGAATTGATCTGTAAAAGAAGCCTCCTGACAATAAGAAGGAATAGAAACAAGAGTAGATAAAAACAGGAGAGCAGATTTTTTCATAGACAGCAACGGCAGTGGTATTTTAATTTTGAAAGATAAACTTTAAGATTCAGCCTTTAAAATTCTGTGCCCGTAAATTTATGCTCAGAGATAAAAATAATCAAATTTGACAAAATACTTTGGCTCTAAAAAAGACAGTCTGATAATAAATCTTACAGAGGAGAAGTGATTTCGAAAAGCCAATCTTTAATTTCTCCGTGGAGGTGGGGAGAAAGTTTTTCCCGGCAGGTTTGATGATATTCATTCAGCCAGTCGATTTCTTCTTCGGACAGCATTTCTTTAATGACAGGACTTTTAAAAAATGGACAGAATGTCAGCGTTTCAAATTCGTAAAATGTGTTCCACTCTGTTTTCTTCCATTCCCGTACTGCTATCAGATTTTCATGTCGAATGCCGTACTCGCCTACTTTATAGTAGCCCGGCTCGTTGGACAATACCATTCCGGGCAATAATTTTTGAGGGTTGAGGTCTTTGCGGATATTCTGCGGTCCCTCATGTACATTAAGGAAGCTGCCTACTCCATGCCCTGTGCCATGATTATAATCTTTTCCGTCTTTCCATAAGGACAGTCTTGCAAGAGTATCTAAGTGAGTCCCTCGTGTGCCTTTTGGAAATTTTGCCATAGAAAGTTGTATTTGCCCTTTCAGTACCAGCGTGTAATCTCTATTAAATTCATCACTTGTTTTGCCCAGGGGAACAGTTCGGGTGATATCTGTAGTGCCTTCCAAATACTGCCCACCGGAGTCAATCAATATACTGCCAATTCTGTCGATTTTTGAACTGCCGGATTCAGGTGCTTTGTAATGGATAATTGCTCCATTACCCTGATATCCCACAATACTGTCAAAACTGACTCCGACAAAATTTGGACTGTCTGCTCGATAGGTTTTTAACTTTTCACCTATCTCATATTCATTCATTCCAATTACATTTTTATCATGAATGAACCAGTATAAAAATTTAACCATTGCTGCTCCGTCCCGCACCATAACTGTTCGGAATCCTTCCAGTTCGGCAGCATTTTTAATCGCTTTCATCTGTTGCACCGGAGTGGGTCTGATTAGTATAATATTATTTCTGCTGAGTGTGTCAAAAATTAACTGATTGCAGTTAGGTGCGAGAAGAAATTTTTCGCCGTTGATTTGCTCTAAAACTTCAAAAAAATGCGAATACGGCATCACGTCAATTCCCGATTCCTGTAACTGATTGCGAGCTTGTGCGTTGAGCTTATTCTTCTGGATAAATAGTACCGTGCTTTTCCCGGTAATCAGCACGTATGACAGAAAAACCGGATTACATTCTACATCACTGCCCCGAAGATTTAGAGTCCAGGCGATATCATCCAATGCCGACAGTATGAGAGCGGAAGCACCATTATGATGCATCTCTTTTTTAATTTTTCGCAGCTTGTCGGGCACGGACTGCCCAGCCCATTTTACGGGGTGAACATAAACCGGCTGCGATGAATCAGAATGCCGGTCAGTCCATACTTTTTGTAAAAGCGGAAGATTTATCAGATTCCGTTGAGAGTTTAGCAGTTTTTTATCTAACGCTTGCCAATTCGCTATTGAAGTTGTCAGTGCGTTTACGGCAATAGTAGAATTGGTTTTGGTCTCGGAAATAATCCAGTCGATATAGTTTGGAGTATCTTCCTGACCGTCTTTGAAAAGAGCGATTCCGCTGCCTTTCAATTCTTTTTCTGCCTGAGTGAAATATCGCCCGTCAGTCCATAAGCCCGCTTTTTGACTCGTAATAACTACCCAACCTGCAGAGCCTGTAAAACCGGATATCCAGACTCTTTCTTTCCATTCATCGGGCAAATATTCGCTCATGTGCGGGTCGGCCGAAAAAACAATAAAAACATCTACGTTGTTTTTAGCCATTTCTGTCCGCAAAAGAGTTATTTTATCTTTGACTTGCATAGTATAATAGGTATCATTTTTTTATAACTGTATTTATTCAGAATTTTCTGCACGGATAATCTCTTTAAGTTCTTTGATTTCTTCCCGCAGCCGATCCATTTTTTCTTCTAAATCATCCGTATTGTCCTGTACCATAGAATCGACCAGTACCGCATTGACAAAAGAAAGCCCAAAAATACCTCCTACTACCAGCATTCCCATAAAGTAGAGTCTGATAAACAGAACCTGAGCAGATGTTTTCCCGGGTGTAATCAAATCCGGGATTTCGTTCCAGCCTTCAATAGTGAAAATTTTAAAAGTGGTGTAAAGAGAGGTTGCCGGATTGTTAAAGGGTTCGTGCTCATTAAAAATGTGAAAGGACAAGGTGCCGGTTACAAATATGAAAAGCCAAAAGCAAATCAGTATCAGGACGGACGCTTTGAATCCTCTAATGATACTGCTGATTAAATTATTAATCCCCGGAATGAAACTGAAAAACCTAAAGATTTTGAATACTCTCAACGTTCTGAACACAAGCAGATAGCTTAAGTCATTGATGTCCAGTTGGAAAATCAGTACAAGGAGAGAAGGCAGTGAAATAATCACCAAAGTAAAATCTAAAATATTCCAGCCCTGAGAGAAATATCCTTTTACTCCATAATAGTTGAGCTTGACTCCGAGTTCTGCGATGAAGATTACCGTAAATAAAGTATCAAGCAGCAGCAGAAAAAAGTTTGTGGCAGGTGTGAAATTAAACCCACTGATGAAAATGACAGCGGCATTAATCAGTACGATTGTCAGAATAATATAGTCGTTGAGAAATATTCTCTTCATCAGTTTTTAAGTTCCGGACTACAAGATACTAAAAACTCTTTTTGAAGAAATCAAAACAGTTGTTTTGGACAGTCAAAGATTATTGAACGGTATGACCGTTTAAGGTGATTTCGGGCTGCAGCTCTTTCAGAAAGTTTACAACAAAAGGTAATTCTTTAATGCCCCGATCAACCAGAAAGCCGTTATAAGTAGTAAGGTCCAAATCAATCGTACGGGGAGCATTTTTATTTTCGGTACGTACCCGTCCGAGTGCAGCCTCTATATTTTTTAGTTCCAGATGTAAGTCTGCGAGACTTTTTTTTGTGGCAAGTAAAACAGCACCGTTTAAGAAATCTGCCTGGTTCTCAAATTTCAGAGGCTCTGTTTTGATAAACTCTGTACGTTTGATAATCTGTCCGAAACCCTGTAACATGGACAGAGCTTTGTCGAAGTTTTCTTCAGCCTGAATATTTGAACCCAAGGTAATTATGGCCGTTTTATATCGGTCCGCCCCGGAGATTTTAATGCCTACATTATCCGTGAATCTGAGAGCATTGGGCTTTTTTATGGAAACTTCTATATCCTGAATTGCAGGATGAAAACCTTGAATATACTCGTAGATTTTTTCTGCCGCATATTCTAACAGGTTAAACTTCTGTTGTTCTACCAGTGCTATTACGGCTTTGTTGATTTCTTTGTAATTTACAGCATCTTCTACCTGATCCGAATCTGCTGCCCGGCAGGTATCGTATTTAAACGAAAAAGAGATTTCTAAGTCCTGAAGCTTGTCAATTTCCCACTCCTGAAAACCGATATAGGCCCGAACTCTTAAATTTTCTACCTGTACTGTCGATATTTTTGGCAGTGCGTCGAAATTCATTTTATTCCTTTTTGTAAACTGAGGCGTTAAGATAAAATTTTATATCAAATGATCTCCACCGTCAATATACAAAATTTGGCCTGTAATAAAGTTGCTGTCTAAAATAAAACGGAATGCTTTTAATATTTCTTCCATATTCCCGATGGTCTTCATTGGAATGTTTTGGGCGAGATTCAAAAGGTAAGATTCATCTTTTCCGGCAGGCGGCAGCACAAGCCCCGGAGCGATGGCATTAACCTTGAAATTTGGTGCCAGTTCTACGGCAGCCAGTTTTGTGAATTCTTTGAATAATTTTTTGCTGAGCAGGTAATCCAAATGTACAGTATAATTTTTTTCCACTTTGGTGTCCAAAAAATTAATAATTTCTCCTTCTCCATACACACGTGCAAATGCTTTAGTCAGAAGGTAAGCGTTTTCAAAATTGATTTTTATCTCTTTTCTCAATAATTCACTTCCGATATCTGTAAAGGAAGAAGGTCTGAAGTCAGAAGCGCAATTGACCAGCACTTCAACAGTCATGTCTTTGTTCTTTAATTCCCTGAAAATTTTATCATAGTCATTGTCTTCCAGAAAGTTGATGCGGATTGTTTCGGCTTTGACACCCATATCGGCAATCTCTTTTTGAACGGCCTTGGCTTTTTCTTTTGAGTTGTTGTAATGCAGTAAAAGATTATACCCCTTAGAAGCCAACTCCAAAGCAACAGCTTTCCCGATTCTATCCGCACTTCCTGTAACTAATGCAAATGCATTCATTAGAATCCTTCTTTGATGATATTCTCTTCTTTAATACCCAGAGTGTTAAAATGCTTTTCTAAAGCGCTCATCATTGGGGGCGGGCCGCAGAGATAAAACTTGTCAGAACTGACATCTGCATATTTTTTAATTAATTCGATAGTCACAAATCCTTTCTCAAATCCTTCTACTTCTTCATCGGATAATACATTAATAAAGTTTTTACCGAGTAAGTTTTCAAAAAATGCCCGGTCTATGATATCTTCTTTAGTTTTGTTTGCAAAAATTAGCTTGCTCTGACCTATTTTGCCGTCTCTTGCCAATTCTTTGAGTATGACAATAAATGGCGTGATACCGGCTCCTCCTGCTATAAAAATTCCTGCGCCCTGATTGCGGATGTCTCCGAAAGGGTCTTTTAATAATAATTCATCTCCCACTTTGGCTGATAATAATTTGTTTGTAACTCGCTCTCTTGCGGGATATGTTTTAACGGTAAATTCCAGATAGTTTTCTTCCGGTAATGAAGTAAAGGTAAAACAGCTTAGTTTATCGTCCCATCCCGGCTGGTTAAAAGAAATATCGGCGGCCTGACCTGCAATAAACTGGTAGCCTTCAGGTCTCTCAAATCTTACACGGACGACATCGTGCGTTAGTTTTTCTAATGAAGTAATTTTTACAGAATAAGTCATAATTGATTTTGTTTTGATAAAAATAATTCTCTAAAGAAGTTCTTTAGCAATCTAAGATTAATAGAGTGTTTCGTGACGGCAAAGGTTACAGAGTTCTGATTGTTTTAACATTTATTATTTATTGCAAGCCTGCTTTAGAGTACTAATTTGCTTGAAAATATAACAAATAAGCGGATGATTTTTTTTGATAATAAAGTCTCTTTGTTTTGGATTTTATATCTTGACCTAAACAAATTTAGTTTAGTTTGATTTATATAGTAACACAATACAAAAAGTAATGAACCAACCTTTATATAATTTTTTTACCAAAGATCACCGACGCGTTGAAAATATTTTAGAAGAAGCCACAAGAGATTTAAATAATATAGATACAGAGCTTTATCGGCAGTTTAGGATAGGAATGCTGACGCATATTTCTATGGAAGAGAAAGTGTTGTTTAAGGCTGCACAGGAAGCAAACGGAGGGGAGCCGGTAGAAATGGCGAGACAACTCAGATTAGAACACGGAGCCATCACTTCATTATTGGTGCCGCCTCCAAGAGAAGACTTGATTAAGGTAATCCAATATGTTCTTGAAAAGCACGATGAAGCGGAGGAAAGGGACGGAGGTATGTATCAGATTTGCGAAAATCTGACTCGTACACGTACGGAAGAAATTTTAGAGACATTAAGAAATTTTCCCGAAGTTCCGGTACATCCCAATAAAGATATTCCGTTGGCATGGGATACTGCCAAGCGTTCCTGCGCCAGAGCGGGATTTGACTATGATGCGATTGTCAGAGGAGATGCAGACTAATTCTTAACCTGCATCAATGCATCTTCGAACAGGTGAGGTTAGTTTTGTGATAAAAATGAGAGTTATGGAAACAGTATTTCACCCGGCAGTCGGGAGAGGATTTAAAAATCACGGCTGGCTACAGACATATCACAGTTTTAGTTTTGCAGGTTATTACAATTCCGACAAGATGCACTTTGGTACATTACGCGTCTTAAATGATGATACGGTAGCGGGAGATAAAGGTTTTGGCTGGCACCCGCACGATAATATGGAAATTATTTCCATTCCTTTGGAGGGTAGGCTGGAACATGGAGACGGGATGGAAAATGCAGGAGTTATTCAAAAAGGTGATGTGCAGGTCATGTCTGCCGGGACCGGAATTGTACATCAGGAACTCAATGCCAGTAAAGAAGAGCCGGTTAAGTTTTTACAGATTTGGGTTTTCCCGAGACAGTTGGATTTAAAGCCACGTTATGATCAGAAAAGTATTGCTGAAAACGCCGTAAAAAATGATTTTCAACTGATTGTTTCTCCAGAGTACGGAGGTGCTGATTTATGGATTAATCAGGATGCATGGTTTTCTCTTGCTGATTTTGACAAAGGATTTACAAAAGAATATACTGTCAGAAAACCTGAAAACGGAGTTTATGTGTTTGTGATTGAGGGGGAAGTCAGTATTGGTCATCAGAAATTGAAAAAGCGAGATGCTCTGGGTATTTGGAATACGAATAGTTTTGAGCTGGAAGCAAATGAAGATGCTTACGTCTTGTTGATGGATATTCCATTGGAGTTACCTGATTACGTGAGATAAAAACTTCCGTTTCAGGTAATATTGTCTGAAATATTTACTTTTGCAGGGTATAATTTTTTACCTCAAAGAAAAAAATGTGAATACCATGCAAGTGTTACACAACAAAATTTCGAATGAGGAACTGAAAAACCGTATGTTGGCAGAAACAACGCCCCGTACAACAGTTTCCTTTTATAAGTATTTCAAAATTGAAAATCCTCAAACGTACAGAGACGATTTGTATATCAAATTGTACGACCTCAAAGTCTTTGGCAGAATCTATATTGCCAAAGAAGGAATCAACGGGCAGATTAGTGTGCCGGAAGATAATTTTGAAGCCTTCAGGCAGGCGATTTATGACTCTGCACCGGAACTCAACGGCATCAGAATGAATATCGCCGTAGATGATGATGGTAAATCCTTTTGGGTGTTGCGTATGAAAGTGCGCAAGAAAATAGTAGCCGACGGAATAGACGACCCTACTTTTGATCCATCAAAAAGAGGGCAGTATCTCAAAGCACATGAAATCAATGAAATGATTGATGATCCGGATGTCACTTTTGTAGATATGAGAAACCACTATGAGTATGAAGTGGGACATTTTGAAGGAGCAATAGAAATCCCGTCCGATACTTTTAGAGAGCAGTTGCCTATGACAGCCGAAATGCTCAAAGACAAAAAAGATAAAAAGATAGTCATGTACTGCACGGGTGGTATTCGCTGTGAAAAAGCGAGTGCATATCTTTTGCATCACGGATTTAAAGATGTTTATGCGGTGGACGGCGGTATTATAGAATACGCCCGGGATGCTGAGCAGGAAGGCTTGCCCATGAAGTTTATCGGTAAAAACTTTGTTTTCGACGAGAGATTGGGAGAGCGAATTACAGATGATATCATTGCAAATTGCCATCAGTGCGGGAAACCATGTGATGCTCATACCAACTGTAAGAACGATGGCTGCCATCTGCTTTTCATTCAATGTGATGAGTGTGCTCAAAAATATGAGGGCTGTTGCAGTGAGCAGTGTCAGCACGAATATCATTTGCCGCCCGAGGAACAAAAAATACTGTGGGCAGGAAGAAATAACGGTCAGATGATTTTCAACAAATCCAAAGATCATCCCCTGCGCAAGCACAGAGATGAATGGGAAGCAGAAAGAAAAAGTCGTGTTTCCTAAGAAATTGCGACTGTGTGTAAGGCGATGAATTTACCGGAAAAAGTAAGCCGGTTTGCAGGAAAAACTTTTGCATATTGGGTGCTCTTGTTTGCAATATTGGCTTTTGTTTTTCCAAACAATTTTGCCTGGATTGCTCCTTATATTCCGTACCTGTTGGGTATTATCATGTTTGGAATGGGACTGACACTCACTCCAAAAGATTTTAAAGAAATCATTCAGTCGCCAAGAAGTGTGTTGGTAGGTGTCGTAGCGCAGTTTACCATTATGCCGGGTTTGGCATGGCTGCTTTCCAATCTTTTCCATTTACAACCGGAGGTGGCTGTTGGAGTGATATTAGTGGGCTGCTGCCCGGGCGGTACCGCTTCTAATGTGATTACGTATTTGGCCAAAGGCAATACCGCCTTATCTGTTACGATCACATCCTGTTCGACGCTTTTGGCTCCGATACTTACTCCAACTCTGACACTGCTTTTAGCCAGCAAATGGCTGCCCGTCTCGGCAGGAGATATGTTGATTTCTATCCTGAAAATTGTTTTGATCCCAATCATCTTAGGTGTTGTTGTCAGACTTTTCTTCAAAAGGCAGGTAGAAAAAAGTGTAAGTGCTTTACCCCTGATATCTGTGACAGGGATTATTTTGGTGGTTTCAGCTATCGTGGCACTCAATAAAGAAAGTATTATTCAGTCCGGCTTGCTGGTGTTTTTTGTTGTGGTACTGCATAATGGTCTCGGTTTGCTGCTTGGGTATCTGCTCGGAATTTTACTCAAACTCCCTTATCCTGACCAAAAAGCTGTATCCATTGAGGTAGGAATGCAAAACTCCGGACTTGGCGCAGCTTTAGCCACTGCTCATTTTTCCCCGATAGCTGCACTTCCGAGTGCTATCTTCAGTGTGTGGCATAATATCTCAGGACCTTTAGCCGCATCCTATTGGAGTAAAAAGGCAGAGCAATAAATGTTAAAAATAGAGAAAGAGTTGCGAGATTAAGAAACTTGTCTTAAATTAGTGGACAAAAGTCTTAGAAATGTTTTACGGCAAAAATAGAGATTTGGACAGAGAAGTTTCTGCCTTAGTGGGTAGTTTTACACCACACGAAAGTGTGCTTCATGAGGTAGGTATTCGCATCACCTATAATGATTTCCTGAGTGATAAGATGATGCTTATCAAAGCTATTCACCATGGATTGCCGTACTCTCTTTTTGAGCAGATACAGCAGGTGACTCCATTTTCTGATGAGGATTGGGCCCAGATTTTGGATGTCTCCACCAAGTCCTTACAGCGCTACAAGGCTTCTGCGGATCATACCTTTAAGTCTATCCACTCCGAAAAGATTCTTGAGATGGCCGAAGTTACTCATTTGGGTATGGAGGTATTTGGCTCCAAATCCAAGTTTAACCACTGGCTCAATACTCCGTCTTATGCCTTAAGCCGCATGAAGCCCATAGATTTGCTGATGAGTTCCTATGGCAAGGAGATGGTCATGAGTGAGCTGATTCACATCAATCACGGTATATTAGTATAGTGGAAGTTTTCAGGCTTGCTAGAGAACGGTATGCTTTGCCTTTGAGCGGTAAGGGTGCTGCAATCAAAGGTGCAAGGTGGAACTCTATAGGTGTAGAGGTTATTTATACTGCTCAAAATCGCTCTTTGGCTATGGCGGAAGTGGCCGTGCATTTTACATGGGCGACTCTGCCGGATGATTATATGATGATGACGATTATGATTCCGGACCATGTCAAAATGCAGGAGCTTTCTGTGGATGACTTACCGGATGGCTGGAATCAGTTCCCGCATCCTGCTTCTACGCAAAAGATTGGAGACCGGTTTGTGTTGGAGAATAAATACTGTCTGCTCAAAATTCCTTCGGTAGTCACGCAGGGAGACTTTAATATCCTGATTAATCCCAACCATGATGATTTTGATACAGTCAAAGTACTCCAATTAGAACCTTTCCCTTTTGACAGGAGGATGGTGAGATAAATATGTCGATTTTTTAAGCAACAAAAACTGCTTCAAATTAGATAAATCCTTGGTAAAGTAGCGGGTACAAGAATTTGTTAGAAATTATCCATTTTTTAGTACTTTTAAATCTAAAATTTTGAGATGCTCTTACACGAAGCTATAGAAAAACTTTTACAGCAAGAAAGAAGAAGTATGACAGCTAAAGAAATAGCTGATGCTTTGAACGTGAATCAATGGTACACAAAGAAGGATAAGACACCGTTAGAGCCAGGACAAATTCATTTAAGGGCAAAAAATTATCCTAAGATTTTTGAATTAGACCGTACTAATTCCCCAATAAGAATATCATTAACTTCAAAATATTAAAATGGCAGTAGGAGACAAACAGAAACTGATTACAGAAATTGTAGAAGAGGTACTTGGCGTACCTGTCCAACCAGACAAAACATTCGATTGGTTTATCAATAAGCATCAAAAAGAGCATTTTGGAAAGTATTTTTCGATTATTCAAAACATATTTACTGCATTAGGAGGAGATATTGAAAGTAACCAGTCAAAAAGGACTCAGTTCTTAAAATGTGATGCGTATATCAGTGGGAAATACAACTGTATTTTTGAGTTTGATGAATTTCAACATTTTAGTTCATCAAGAATGAAAACGTTTGAGTATTACCCAACAGACTTGGATGTAAATTTTGAGATAGCAGAATGGAAGAGCTTGTGTCAGAAATACGCTTCAAAAGCAGATAAATATCGAGCAAGCAAGACAACGAAAGATTTTAATTTTTCGGGAGGGCGTACTGCTCAAAGAGCATATTTGGATTGTTTCAGAGACTTGTTACCTGAAGTAAACGGATTGCAACCAACATTGAGAATAAATGAGTTTGAAGTTGTCGGTATAGAAAGCAATAACTCCGATGCAAGAAAAATTATTGAGAAAATCCTGAAAGCAAAACTATAGCAGATGGCAGCGTTTCATTATGTAGTTAAAGCAAGAATCATTCGAAATAAAAAGGATGGCGAGATTGATTTTTTAGAATTTGAAAAAGAGTTCAGAAATGAAAACCCAATTGAAGCAAGAAATGCGGCGTTTAACCATTACCAAAATTATATAGATGTTTTCCTAGAGAATAAGGAGAAGGTTTATGAATCGCATAAGCAGGTAGAAAATGAGTTGGTTGATTTTTGGGATAGTGGTAACAAAAGACAGTTATTAAACACAGATCTTTATCTTAGCGATTCTGAAGAAAATGGTATTGGTGTTTTTTTCGTTATAGATGAACCCATAAGCTATCTTAATAAAAGCTCTCTTGAAGAAAGTTTCCTTGAAGAACAAGGAGAATCTTTTTTTATCCACGGAATTGGAGGCTTCTTGTTTGGCAGTGACTACGGAGGTCTAATACTCAATTTGGGGCGAGAATATGAATATTACAAGCATTATAATTATCCAACCAATCATCAAGAGATAGATGTTCTGTTCGCTAATCTAGAAGATGTTGGTGAGGGATATTTGGGAAATGGGGAATGGAAGGAGCATTATTATGAGCCTAACTGGTATAAAATACTTGAAACTCCTTTTGATTGGACAGGGTTAGATGTAGTTCCTGAACCGGAAGATATCGAGGAAGAAACACCTCAACAGGTTTCTAAGACAATTGAAGATTACATAGAGGGCGGTGAATCTAACCAAGTCGAATTTAAACCTGCTTTATTATACAACTTTAAGACAGAAAAACCCGGAATCGGAGTAAAGTACATCATAGCCAAAACTATCTGTGCCTTTTTAAACTCTAATGGTGGCCTTCTATTTATTGGAATCAACGACGACGGAATTGCCCAAGGTCTTGATTACGACTTTTCTTTGTCAGAAGGTAAAAATCCAAAAGATTTTTTCAGGCTCGAATTTGACCAGATGTTAGAGCATTTTTTATCCTTTTCAGTAAAAAACTCCGTATCGGGAGAATTTTACACGTACCAAGGAAAGGAAATTTTTAGAGTGTTGGTGATGCCGGATAAAAGAAAGCCTGTGTTTTTATTAACTCGGCGATAATATATCGGAATTATCTTGTATATTTACAACATGAACA
>CAZZEH010000008.1:865-103887 GCA_964653095.1 uncultured Chitinophagales bacterium | reverse complement strand
ACGCTGATAAAATTTATCAAAGACAAATTGTATGCAACTAAGTTGCGACCTCTAATTTTTAATTTCCAGTCCCTCTGACAGGAATTTCAAAAGTTCCTGACTGGTATTGTATCCCGATACGGCAGAAACATATATTTGGCAATTCTGATTTGCTTCTACGAATTTATCATAAAGGAGCGCAGGCCAATTAAAAGAGAGAAACATGAGATCTGCCGCAGAGCCTCCGGTTATGACGATAATCGTAGTGTCCAATTCGGGATTAGGGATATTCTCCAGAAAAACGCTGTTATGAAGAATGGTTACATTTTTGGATTTTGAATAATCTCTCGCCCAACCCAAAGTAGGGTGAAAGCCAAAGTCGCTTTCTGAACTAAATCCTTCTAAAAATGGATCCCGACTTTCTGTAAATACATTTTTATTGAAAAGGAAAGGCTGCTTTTCAGAATTGAGCAAATAAAATACAGCTTCTGTTAATGCGAGTATGAAAAGAATAAAGAGTAGTACCGCACTAACCTGAAAAAAGTATCGCGTGAGAGCAAGGAGCAAAGCACCCAATTTGTGTTCAATAATTTTAAGAATAGATCTTTGGGGCATTTTTTGATTTAACACTTAAGCTGTAAAGTAAACTTCTACAACTAATTTAAGAAACTTTTCATGAACATCTGAAACTGTCTGCTATCCATTTACGGTACGAATATCTTATTGGATAAAGTACCGAAATGTATAAGCCTGGTATAGATTTAGCCAGTTTCAATGAGTCTATTGTGAGAGTTGATTATTCGGTATATTATTTTCAATACGATTACTTAGAAAAAAGTATATTTTTATAAAAAAAATCTATGAAGATAATTGGTGCCGGCTTGGGAAGAACCGGAACAAAATCACTGCAGGAAGCACTTGAAATAATAGGTTACGGACCATGCTATC
Organism: uncultured Chitinophagales bacterium; assembly: GCA_964653095.1. Classification (GTDB taxonomy): domain Bacteria; phylum Bacteroidota; class Bacteroidia; order Chitinophagales; family JADIYW01; genus JAMLHH01. Next base: position 102,960 of record CAZZEH010000008.1, on the reverse strand, counting down.
ATATGGTTACTCTTTTTAATCACCCCCATCACATAAAAGTCTGGGAAGAGGCAGCAGAAAATAAGGGAACGGACTGGAATAGATTTTTTAACAATTTTCAATCTATCGTTGATTACCCGGGATGTTTCTACTACAAACAATTAATGGAACTTTATCCGGATGCTAAAATCATTTTGACCATTAGAGATGCAGAAGAGTGGTATAAAAGCAATCTGGCGACCATTTATTCATTTAGTCCGGGTTTGTGGGGAAAAATCAAATTAGTCCTGACAGCTCCTTTTATGAATAAGTCCAGAAACTTACTTAGAATTGTGAAAATGAATAGAAGAACTATCTGGAACGGCTTGTTTCAGGGGAGATTTGAGGATGAAAAGCATGCAATAGATACATTTAATCGGCATAACCAAAGTGTAATAGAAACTGTACCCTCGGAAAGACTCCTGATTTTCAATGTAAAAGACGGATGGAAACCACTTTGTGATTTTTTAGAAATTGAAGTCCCAAAAGTTTCTTTTCCAAAGTCTAATTCCAGAAAAGATTTTCATGAAATGACAAGAAATTTTTTATCTATATCTTAGCATGGATGAAAGCGATATTTTACACATGTATTATTGTAATTTTGGCTGCCTGCACGCAGAAAAAGGATTACACAAAAGAAGCCGCCCACAAAAATATTTCCGCAGAAATATTTAATGAAGAAAAGGCTATTGAATTCAACAAGAAATTTTTGTTGGGAATACCCTATCAGGAATTTAGAGGTGTTTTGATGCCCCAGTTATCCGCCATAGGAGTGGATATAGAGTTAGAACATGGATTTGACTCTTATTTTATATTTGCGGATGCGTTTGGGAATTCAGTAAAAACGTATGGAATGGGACGAGATACTACTATTAAAAAAGGAGAGTTTATCCTTTGGTATCAACCCTTAAATTTCAAAAAAGACAGGATAATATATTTTCACAACAATGAACTTTTTGAGAGAGATTTATCCTTTAATCTGATAGCTAAGTATAATGCAAAAGAAGATTTTAAGAATGATTTGCACTGTGTAGAAGATATAGGTGACAGCTATTTTTATACCGCAGATTTTTTTGGAAACAGAAAAGTTGTGAATGGAGATTCACTTAGTATTGTAGATTTCGAAATATTTAAAATCAATAAGAAGTCAGGTGAAAAGGAAAAACTCTTTTGGGCTTCCGAAAAAGTACAGGATTCCATGCTGATTCCGGACTTATTTGAGTATCCGGGAGAGAGTCCGCTTTATAGTAGTGATGTGGACATATATCATTGGAACTGGATTCAAATTAATGAGGACAAAATGCTTGTGAATTATGCCTTCTGCGGCTTTCAGCAAATAGATTTAAATACCGGGAAAGTGGATTGGCATTGGGGTCATAAATATCATACATTCAGTCAGATTGAAGGGGAGGGAGATTTGAGCGGACCCTATTATACACATCATTTGAATAAAATAAAGTCAGGTCCTTACAAAGGGATGTATTCTTATTTTGAAAATGGAAGTGAACCTGTTTCGGGAAAACCATACAAACCGGCAAGAGCGAGAATTATTGACATCAACGAGGAAAGCAACACTGTGAAAATAATTTGGGAAAAAGTTTACGATTTTGCTTCGTACGCAATGGGCAGTATTCAGGTCTTTGATGAATACATCTTAGTGAATATGGGCTTTGCCTTGCCTTTTAAAAAAATGAAAGATACTTATGACGAAAATGGTCCGGAAGCAGCAAAAGATTTTTTCAGCTCTTTGCGCCGACCTATGCTCTACTTATATGACGCTCAGGGCAATCCAATAAGTGAATACACTTATGAACCGGGATTTTATTCTTATATCGCATCCGCAATAGAGAAAACCCACTAAGCATATATCTACTCTGTTGATATCTGTATATAACAAATAAGAGTAAAAAATATGAAGCGCTAAAAAAGGATTTTACAATTTGTGACAATATTTTAGAATGATGCGGAGAAATCAACTACAACGCAAAAGTCAGCTTTAAATTAAAGTTGGTAGAACTCATTTTGCCAAATATCAGAATGCAGAAGTCAGTTGTAAAGTGCGAGTAAATGATTTTTGTATGACAGACGGACTACTCTCTTTCTGTGCATTATCCAAATTAGTGGTTTCGAACACTTCTCCTTTAATCCCCGACATATTATACCGTTTGGATGAACAATATAGAACAATTTCGATTTTATCTCATTGTTCTATTTGCTCGTAACCACGGCATAATACCAAAATAAGGTTTCACTTTATTGGTCTATTTTGAATTTCAAATTGGTATTAAATGAAAACATGTCAAGTTTTTCAATGTGGGTGTATCCGCATCCAAAAGCTCAACACAAAAAAGGCTGTCCGCTATAACGAACAGCCCTTGATTACATTATATTTTACAGTTACATTTTCTCGATGACTAAGGCAGAAGCACCTCCACCTCCATTACAGATACCGGCAGCTCCGAGTTTGCCGCCTTTGTGAGTCAGTGCAGAAATCATGGTACACACAATTCTCGCACCACTCATTCCCAACGGGTGACCCAAAGAAACTGCACCGCCCAATACGTTGGTCTTGGCAGCATCAATTCCCATTAGTTTGATATTCGCCAAAGCTACTACTGAGAACGCTTCGTTAATTTCAAACAGGTCGATATCTTCCAGAGTCTTACCTGCTTTTTTCACAGCCAAAGGAATAGCTTTCGCCGGAGCTGTGGTAAACCAATCCGGCTCCTGCTCCGCATCCGCATAAGAAAGAATTTTTGCAAGAGGTTTAACTCCCAATTCGTCAGCTTTTTCTTTGCTCATCAGTACGACAGCCGCTGCTCCGTCATTGAGTTTGGAGGCATTAACCGCAGTGACAGTTCCGTCTTTTTTAAATGCAGGTCGGATTGTACTCACTTTGTCCGGCAGGAAGCGTCCGGGTTCTTCATCTTTATCGAAGACCACTTCGCCTTTTCTCGTCGAAATAGTGACCGGAGCCAGCTCATCTTTGAAATAGCCTTTTTCGTATGCCTCGGCGGCTCTTCTGTAAGACTCTACTGCATAAGCATCCTGATCTTCACGGGAGAAATTATATTTTTCAGCACAAAGCTCTCCGGTATTTCCCATCATATAACCTTTATACGGATCCTGAAGACCGTCTTTTACAATTGCGTCAATAATTTCTCCGTTGCCGTAACGAATACCTGTCCTTCCGGTTGGGAGGTAAAAAGGTGCCCGACTCATGCTTTCCATACCGCCTGCCACTACAATATCTTTATCTCCTAAAAGGATAGACTGTGCGGCCAATGCAATAGATTTCATTCCGGACGCACAAACCTTATTGACAGTAGTACAGGTTGCGGAAGGTGTAATACCCGCCGCCAAGGCAGCCTGACGTGCCGGAGCCTGACCCACATTGGCAGATAAAACGTTACCGAAAATTACTTCTTCCACCTGATCTCCTGAAATTCCTGCTCTTTCTAAAGCCTTTTGTATAGCAACCTTTCCCAAGTCCAAAGCTGCCAAAGAGGACAATCCGCCATTGAAGGCGCCTATTGGCGTTCTCGCCATAGATACTATATATACTTCTCTCATTACAATTAATTTTTTGACTGCACAAGATAACACTATGTTTATAAATTATAAAACAGAGGAATCAATTAGAGCTTACTTTGCAGGTTAGAAAATGCCCAAACTTTTAAACAGAATACTTTTCGGGTTCTAATACCATGTGCAATTTTACTATTTTTGATAATCCATATTTTTCAGATATTAATATATGGCTAAAAATAAAGCAAAAACATCTAAACAAGCTGACTCGGGAATAGAGCTTCAGGAATTCTTCACTGCGGACAAGCTTAAAAGATATGTCGGTCTTTTTCTGATATTTTTTTCTTTTTTCCTTTTGCTGGCCATGATTTCATACGTGTTTAGCTGGAGAGCAGACCAGGGAGTAATAGCGAATCCTTCACTTAAATCTTTTTTTGGAAGTAAGAGTGAAGTGCAAAATATCATGGGAAGGCTTGGAGCTTACTTATCTCACTTTTTTATTTATGTGCTTTTTGGTGCAGGTTCGTTTATCCTCCCTTATTTTACTTTAACGACAGGTATTAATCTGACCTTTAATAAAAAGCTGTTCTCGATATTCAGAATTTCTGTATATACAATATTGGGATTGATTATTATTCCGCTGTCGGGACAGTTCTTTTTTCAGAACTCAGAATTTTCGGTAGGCGGAGGAATGGGAAAAATGTTGTACGGCTGGCTTTCATCTCTTATTGGGGATGTAGGGTTAGGCATGACTCTGATAGGAGGGTTTGTGACATATTTGCTGTTTAAATTCAGAATGTCCATACAGAAGGCGTGGCAAAATTATCAAATCAGTCAGGAGCAGAAAAAGCGGGAGAGAGAAGAGGCCGAAAGACAGGCAGAAGAAGAAAGACAGAGAATCGGAGGCGAGACACTGATTCCTGAAGAAATAGAAACTCCTGTACCTCATTTTGAAGATGACTCCTATGACAAGGTCGGCGAAGATGATGAAGACAACCTGACTCCCTATGTAGAACCCGCCGATATTGTCTTTGAAACCAAAATTGTGGATTCAAAAGATAAAGCCGAAAAAGAAGATGAAGAAAGTGACAGTATAGATTTTGACAGTGTTGAGCCGATAAAACATAAAAAATCGGAAAAAGAAGATAAAGAACTTGAGCTTGAAGTGGAAGAACCGATACACGAGGAAGCGGCAGTCAATTCAGAAAATATCGGAGGACTTCAGACGACTTATGACCACACTTTGGAATTGAGTCGGTTTAAATTTCCAACATTAGAATTATTGGAAAATCACGGTGATGACGGGATACAAATCGACAAAGAAGATTTGGAAAACAAGAAAGATCAAATTGTGACGACTCTGCAAAATTATAATATCAGTATTGATAAGATAAAAGCTACAGTCGGACCTACTGTGACGCTTTATGAAATAGTACCCAGCCCCGGAATACGAATCAGTAAAATAAGAAACTTAGAAGATGATATTGCTCTGAGTCTCGCTGCACTCGGCATTCGTATCATAGCTCCGATTCCGGGGAAAGGAACCATAGGTATAGAAGTCCCGAATATTAAAAAAGCCGTCGTGTCCATGAAGTCCATGATTGCATCAGAAAAGTTTCAAAATGCAGATATGGATTTGCCGGTTGCTATTGGTAAAACAATAGCTAACGAATTTTTTATTGCAGACCTGGCTAAAATGCCGCACCTTTTAATGGCAGGAGCCACTGGTCAGGGTAAGTCTGTGGGGCTTAATGCCATTTTGGTTTCTCTTTTGTATAAAAAACATCCGTCTGAATTAAAATTTGTACTTGTTGACCCCAAGAAAGTAGAACTTACTCTTTATAAAAAAATTGAAAACTGTTATCTCGCCAAACTTCCGGATGCCGAAGAAGCAATTATCACAGACACGACCAAAGTAATCCATACGCTCAATGCGCTGACCATAGAAATGGATCAGCGGTATGACCTGCTCAAATCAGCAATGGTTCGAAACATAAAAGAGTACAATAAAAAATTTACCGAGCGCAAACTCAATCCTTTAAACGGGCATAAATACCTGCCTTATATTGTACTGGTCATAGATGAATTTGCAGACCTGATGATGACCGCCGGCAAAGAAGTGGAAATGCCGATAGCGAGATTAGCACAGCTCGCGAGAGCCGTTGGAATTCACTTAGTTATTGCGACACAAAGACCTTCCGTAAACATTATTACGGGAGTAATTAAAGCTAATTTTCCGGGAAGAGTGGCGTTTAAAGTGGCTTCAAAAATTGACTCCAGGACGATATTGGATACGGGCGGAGCCGACCAGCTCATCGGCAGAGGGGACTTGTTGCTGTCTCTTAACAGTGATGTGATTCGCTTGCAATGCCCTTTTGTGGATACTCCGGAAGTAGAAAATATTTGCACGTTTATAGAAGACCAGGATTTACCCTGTGAGCCTTATGATTTACCGGAATATATTGACCCTAATGAAGCAGAAGATTCAGGAGGATTTGATGATTTTGAGCGGGATTCGTACTTTGATGATGCGGCAAGATTAATTGTACTGAATCAATCGGGTTCTACTTCTTTGATTCAAAGGAAAATGTCAATCGGATATAATAGAGCCGGCAGGATAATGGATCAGTTGGAGGCTGCGAGAATCGTGGGGCCGAGTATGGGCAGCAAAGCGAGAGATGTTTTGGTTTCCTCTATGGAAGAATTGGAACAAATTTTGCAAGATCTGATTTAATTAGATTTAATTGAGATGACAAAAAACTTTTACTTATTTGTACTACTGTCTTTTATTTTTACTTCAATCAGCCAAGCAGATACCGAACAAAGCTCTCCAATCCAAGATTCTAAGGCGAAAATCGTTCTGGACAAAGCCAGCGAAGTCTATAAAGAAAATACGGGAATTTACTCCAAGTTCACTCTAAATATTGAAGTGCCGGAGGGAAAACCTATTGTCCGTCAGGGAGAAATTTATCTTAAAGGGAATAAGTACAAAGTGGTGTTCTCGGATCAGGAGATTTACAGCAATGAAAAATATGTTTGGACTTATCTGAAAGATGCCAATGAAGTACAGATCAATGACTATGAATCTGACCCGGGGGATATCAGCCCGTCCAACATGTTTAATATCTATCACAAAGACTTTAATTATATGAAAAGTCCGGATGAAGTCATCTCAGGGCAAAAATGCTATGTAATAGAACTTAGTCCAATCGACAAATCCCGAACATATTTTAAAATAAAACTGTGGATTAATCAAAAGACAAACCTGTTGAGTAAAATCAGAATTTTCGACAAAAACGGTTATCGGTACAACTATATAATCAACTCAATCAATCATAAGGCGAATCTGAGAGACTCACAATTTAACTTCTCCAAAGAAAATTATCCCGGAGTAAAAGTGGAGGACCTCAGGTTTTGAATACTTTAATTTTGACCCAACGCTTTTTCAATATCCGTACGGGCAATTAATATCTTATGCTTAGCTGAAATTAACAGAGCCTGAGTGTTGTACAATTCCTGTTCGGCTGTAGTGAGTTCCAGACTTGAGCCCACCCCTTCTTTATATTTTAATTGTGCAGTTTCATAAATTTTCTCTGCCAGTTTGATGTTGCCCAAGGTTTCGTGATATTCGTTTAAAGCATTGGCATAGTCAATATTGGCTTTGGAGTATTCCAGCTTAAAACTTTCCTGCATCAAATCCCGTCCGAGGCGGATTCTCTCCAAATCTTCCCGGGCGGACTGTACTTTGGCTCTCCGTCCGAAGCTGTCCCAAATAGGTACATTCAGCTGTACACCGAAATATCTGTAATTAAACCACGGATGCTTATCTCCGAAACGAAGAAAATCAAACTTTGATCTTTGGGCAGATGTAGCCAAAGAAGCAAATGCAGTCAGATATGGAAGATTAGTAAACTTCAGTCTTTTAATATTAGCTAAGTTGACCTGTTCTCTCAGGTTCATCAGATGCAGTTCATTCCTGCTTTCAAAATTACCCTCGGCAGGATAGATATCCATTTCTTCCCCAACGAAATCTGACAGGCTCTGAGTCAGCACAATATCTTCATCAATAGGATAGCCCATTTGAAATTTTAAAACAATTTCAGTCAGTTTGGCATTATTCGACAGGCTGTTTATTTTAGTTTTCAGGTTGGCCAGAGACAGAGCCAGTCTGTCCACGTCTATTTCTTCCACAAGACCGTTTTCAAAAAGATTTTTAGTCTGATTATAAAGTTCCTGTATGTTTTTGATATTTTTTTCGACCGTGGAAACAGTTTCTCTTGTGACCAAAACGTTATAGTACGAACGGGTAATCATGTCTTTCAGTTCGTCTTCTTTTACAACTTTTTCCTGTTGAGTCATCTTGACAAAAATGTCGGCAGCTTTGAACCCCACAAGAAAAACTCCGTTAAAAATGGGTTGAGTAGCTGTTACGCCTGCCATGATATTTTCAGGCAATCCGAATTGAATGACCTGTTCGGGTAAATCAAAAAAAGTTCCTTCTGGTATTATGGTGGAGTTTAATTTCCCGTAATGTGTATAAGCCAGTTCACCGTCTATCTGAGGCAGCAGATAAGACAGTGATTCTTTGACCTGATATTTTGCTTTATTAATTTCTACCTGCTTAAGTGCAATTTCTTTGGAGTGTATAAGAGCGTATTCTTTAGCTTGCTCCAATGAGAATTCATTACTGTTTTGAGCAGCTGATTGGTCAAAAAATAAGCATAAAAAAAACAGGACAAGTATTTTTGCTGCATCTGCTCCGGAAAATTTTTTCAGAATATTCAGTTTCAAAACTTTTATTTTTTCTTTTTTAAAATGCCTGACTCGTAAATTAATGTGCGAACATAGTCATACAGCAGATTTAATTTTACAAAAGTAAAGAAATAAACAACAGGAAGCCCGGTCAAATCAATTCGTTTGCCTGGTTAATTGTTGAAATATTTGTTAAGAACAGAGCTTCCGTTTTCTTTACAGTCTTTTATTAAAACCCATGTCTGACGAAGGTTTTTTATACAGATTTTTTTCAGGAAAATATCTCTCCGACACAAAATTCGATTATGATAGGCTTCAACAATTTGTATATTTGTCTGTTTATTTAATGTTCTGTTTATAAAAGGAAAACTTTTATATACTTTTGCAACGAAATTTTAAAATTAATAAAAACCTTTATTGATAATGTCTGATAATAATGTAACTGTACGGCTAGATGGAAAATTAGTAGAATTACCGCTTATAGTGGGTACAGAAAACGAGAAAGCGATTGATATTTCAAAGCTCAGAGGTGAAACAGGATACATTACACTGGATTTAGGATACAAGAATACTGGTGCTACCAGCAGTTCTATTACTTTTTTGAACGGTGAAAAAGGGGTACTTCGTTACAGAGGGTATGATATAGCCGAGCTGGCTGGAAAGTCAACCTTCACGGAAGTGTCTTACCTCTTGTTACACGGAGAATTGCCGACTGCCGGCCAGTTATCTGAGTTCGAGTCTGTTTTGAATGAAAAAGCAAAATTACCTGCCGGATTTCCGGGATTGCAGAAAGCATTTCCTTCCAAGGCGCATCCAATGACCCAGCTTGCGGCTTCGGTTGCGTTGTTAGAGAGTTATTCTTCAGGAGATGCTTCGGCCGTCACCAATGAAAATATTAATACTGTCATAGGAAGTTTGAGCCCGATGGCAGCTAATACCCAAAGACATTTTTTGGGCAAAGACTTTGTTACACCATCCGGTAAAGGATACGTTCATGACTTTTTGACTATGGCATTTGGAGAAGAACCGAATGAAACGGTCGTAAATGCAATGGATAAACTGCTTATTCTGCATGCGGATCATGAACAAAACTGTTCTACTTCTACCGTGAGATTTATTGGTTCTTCGCGCGCAAGCCTTTTTGCGTCTGTTGTGGGCGGTATTAATGCTCTTTCTGGCCCTCTGCATGGAGGAGCTAATCAGAGCGTATTGGAAATGCTGGAAGCGATAAAATCCGAAGGAGGCAATATTGATAAATTTGTGGCCAAGGCTAAGGATAAAAATGACCCGTTCCGATTAATGGGCTTCGGGCACAGAGTCTATAAAAACTTTGACCCGAGAGCAAAAATTATAAAGGTCGCGAGTGATCAGGTATTAGAAGCACTGGGAGTACATGATGAAGCTTTGGAAATTGCCAAAAAATTAGAAGAAATAGCTCTTACTGACGAATACTTTGTGGAGAGAAATCTGTATCCTAACGTGGATTTCTATTCAGGAATTATATACAAAGCTATTGGGTTTCCGACGGAGATGTTTACAGTTCTGTTTGCTTTGGGACGTGCGCCGGGATGGATATCAAACTGGAAAGAAATGCGTGAACACAAAGAACCTATCGGAAGACCGCGTCAAGTTTATACCGGAGCCAATATGAGAAGTTACACTTCGATAAATAACAGATAAAAGAAATTACATTTGATTTTCAAAGCCATCATTTTTTGGTGGCTTTTTTATTTGAGGCAACTTTAAAAATTAGCTCAATTTCCCTTTGACATCAAATGCATCTCTCAGCCCGTTGCCGAGAAGATTAAAGGCAAGAACCAAGATCATAATTGCTATACCGGGAATGAGAGCCAGAAAAGCCTTGTCGGGAATGAAAAGATAATTGTGATGTTCATTGAGCATGACTCCCCAGGAAGGCATAGGCGGGCGAACTCCAATTCCTATCAGACTCAAACCGGCTTCTATCAATATAGCTGAGGCGAAATCTGCCGCTGCAATGACCATGATAGGGCCAATAATATTGGGGAGCACATGACGAAAGATTGTTCTGAAATGACCAAAACCCAAGGCCCTTGCTGCCTGTACATATTCCATTTCGCGTACTCCCATGACCTGTCCTCTTACAATACGTGCCACCTCTACCCACATCGAAAGTCCCACGGCGAGATAAATCACCCAAAATCTGTCCACCCTTCCATCCAGTGCAAATGTCAGTGCCATCGCTAATAAAATAGTCGGGACTGCCCAAATTACATTGATAAACCACATGATGATGTCGTCAATAAAGCCCTTGAAAAATCCGGCAATTGAACCAAGCATAATACCAATAGTCATTGAAATAATGACTGCAATAAATCCTACGGAAATAGAGACTCTTACGCCGAAGAGCAGGCGACTCAGGATATCTCTTCCGTAATTGTCTGTACCAAGGAAATATCGTTTTTGCGTGATTTGTTCAGATTCAATTTGCTTTTTGGTGTCTGTAAGGCTTTGAGATATCAGGACACCCTCAGAATTAATTATTTGCAGGTTATCTCCTCTGATGACAGGTTCATTAATCTCTGTTGGTATTCCGTATAAAATTTCAGAAATACTTATTTTGGATTCTATAGGCGGAATATAATCACCCTTATATTCCTGTATGATAAGATTAGCTCCGTCCCAGCGATAATCCGTAATAGGCACTATTCTGTATGGATTTTCCTGTCCTTTTGCAATTCGTTTTAAAAGACCGGACATCTTGATTTCTTTATTTTTTCTCACTTTTAAAACAGTGATGGAAAAATTGGGATTTTTATTGGACAGCTCTAATATCTGGTCGTTGGCATTGGGAGTACCATCCGGGGCAATAACAGGGGCAAAAACAGCCAAAAGTACCGCACAAAATATAAGAAACAGACTGATAAATGCCGGCTTATTTTTTTTCAATCTGCCCCACGTTTTGTACCAGGGTGACTCTTTAAATTTATTTTTTGAGATTTTCGGCATAATTCAACCGGATAATAAAACAATATTTTAAACAGTGTACAATTTATAAACAGGTTTAATCAAATAAGCTTAAACTTTTATCGGGTGGAGTTTTTCCCAAATGCTTGAAAGTTTTGTCAGTAACCTCTCTGCCTCTCGGAGTTCTTTTCAGATAGCCTTCCTGTATCAGGTAGGGTTCATACACTTCCTCTATAGAACCCGCATCTTCACCCACGGCAGTTGCTATGGTCGTCAGCCCAACCGGACCTCCACTAAATTTATCAATAATAGTCAGCAGTATTTTGTTGTCCATTTCGTCTAATCCGTGTTCGTCTATATTGAGTGCAGACAGTGCGTATCGGGATATTTCCCGGTCAATTTTTCCGTTTCCTTTTATTTGAGCAAAATCCCGAACTCTTCTCAATAAGCCATTTGCTATTCTTGGGGTACCTCTGCTTCTGCGGGCAATTTCTTTGGCAGCCGCATCATCTATGTGAGTGTTTAGAATAGAAGAAGATCTTTTGATAATCCTGCTCAATACATCCGCATTATAATACTCCAGTCTGAATGTAATCCCAAATCTGGAACGCATAGGTGCTGTCAGTAAACCGCTTCTCGTAGTCGCGCCTACAAGTGTAAACGGGTTAAGGCTTAACTGTACCGAACGTGCGCTGGGCCCGCTGTCAAGCATGATGTCTATCCGGAAATCTTCCATCGCACTGTATAAATACTCTTCTACTGTAGTGTTGAGCCTGTGTATTTCATCTATAAAAAGGACATCATTTTCTTCCAGACTGGTCAGTAGTCCGGCCAAGTCCCCGGCCTTTTCGATGACGGGACCCGAAGAAATTTTCATATTGGATCCCAGCTCATTGGCTATGATATAAGAGAGTGTCGTTTTGCCCAAGCCCGGAGGGCCGTGCAGCAACACATGGTCCATCGCTTCTCCCCGCAATTTTGCTGCTTTTATAAATATATAAAGGTTTTCAACGATTTGGGGCTGACCTGCAAACTGTTCGAGTGCCTGAGGTCTGAGTGCTTTTTCCAGTTCTTTGTCCTCCGGTCGCATTCTGTCATTTTCAGAATCTATATTCGGGTTTATGCGGCTCACACTTCAAAGATAATAATTTGCAAATCAGTAAGGGGTGAATAATTGCAGACTGAAATTATAACACGGAATTCACACGTTACAGTTCATTGGTTGCTATTCAATGAAACAATTATAAAAGTAAATATATTCAGATAAAAGCTGTTTGAAACAAATGTGAGAGCGGACAGCAGTGCAAAAATTACAGCGCAGGAAAGACAGGAAATTTTAATTACTGTTTTTTAGGCTGTAATCGTTTTTTAAAATACTTTTCCTTATCTTTTAGAACTTATTTAAAGGTTAAATGTTAAGAAGAAACAACATAGATAATTAGAAAATTTTTGAATAAAAACAATTTATATGAGTGGACAAAAGATTACAATTAAAGACGGTATTTTACAGGTTCCTGACAATCCGATTATTCCTTATATAGAAGGAGACGGAATTGGTCCGGATATTTGGAAGGCTTCTGTACGGGTGTTTGATGCCGCAGTAGAGAAAGCTTATGGAGGAGAAAGAAAAATAGAATGGAAAGAAGTACTGACAGGCGAAAAAGCTTTTAAGCTGACCGGTGAATGGCTCCCTCAGGAGACTATTGATATAATAAAAGAAAATCTTGTTTCAATTAAAGGCCCTCTGACGACTCCTGTCGGCGGCGGTATTCGCTCACTGAATGTGGCACTGAGACAAATTTTGGACTTATATGCCTGCGTACGCCCTGTCAGATATTTTGACGGAGTACCTTCTCCGGTGAAAGCTCCTGAAAAAGTTGACATGGTTATTTTCAGGGAAAATACAGAAGATATTTATGCCGGCATTGAGTATCTGGCAAAAACCCCGGAAGCTCAAAAAGTCTTAGACTTCCTGATTAATACAATGTCTGTCGATAAAATTCGTTTCCCGGAAAGTTCTTCTATAGGGATTAAGCCTGTGTCTATAGAAGGAACAGAGAGACTTGTCAGAGCAGCCCTTAAGTATGCAATTCAGCAAAAACGCAAATCTGTGACTCTGGTTCATAAAGGCAATATCATGAAGTTTACAGAAGGAAAGTTCAAAGAATGGGGCTACGAGTTGGCAGAGAGAGAGTTTGGCGACCATGTGTTTACCTGGAAACAGTATGACGATATTGTAGCGGAAGACGGAGTGGCAGCGGCAAATGAAGCTCAAAAGCAGGCACAGAAGGCCGGAAAAATTATTATTAAAGATTCTATCGCCGATAACTTTCTCCAGCAGATTATATTGAGACCGGAAGATCATGATGTCATTGCCACACTCAATCTAAATGGGGACTATATTTCTGATTCACTGGCCGCATTGGTAGGTGGTATAGGAATTGCCCCGGGTGCCAATATTAACTATGTGACCGGAATCTCAATTTTCGAAGCTACCCACGGGACAGCTCCAAAATATGCCAATAAAGATAAAGTCAACCCAAGCTCACTGATTCTTTCAGGAGTCATGATGTTGGAGTATATGGGATGGCAGGAAGCAGCGGATCTGATTGTGAAAGGGATAGAAAAATCAATTTCTCAGGGAAGAGTAACTTATGATTTTCACAGATTAATGGATAATGCAACTTTATTGCAGTGTTCTGAATTTGGTTCTGCGATAATTGAAAATATGTAATTTAAAAACTGCTTGAGTAGTTTTGTGTATAGAGGCTCGCATTTTATGATATGAGCCTCTTTCTTTTTTGAAATCAGGATAGCAGAACTTCCGTTTCTTATTTCTTCTTTAAAAACTCCTGAATGTAGATTGCAAACGGATGCAGATTTTGTGGATATAACTCCGGCAAAAACTCTTCTAACACCGCATTCTGTAATTTACAGAATTGTGGTCTCGGCTCCCAGTCCTGAATGACATTATTGAGAGGTACTGTAAATTGATTGGGTTCCCAGGTATAGATTGCCGAAGGTTTGTTCAACGGCTGTTTGCGATATGCTTTGGTGAAAACACCTGAAACATAATCCATGATTTTATCCATTTGCTGATAATACAGGTAAATCTGATACAACGGAACATTTTTAAAGAAATCATCATTGCTCAGTGTCTTGCTGTTGTATGAAAAAGGAGCAAGGTTTTTAAACACTCCGGATTTATCTCCGGTTGTTGCAGGATAAAGATAAATTCCATGACCACCGACACAGTTGATAAATGCATAATTTTTAATGCCGAGTTTGTTCATTTGATCGTGAAGGCTGACAGGACCTAAAAGTTTGATAGTATCTACAAATCGGGACCAAAGGGCAGGACCTCTGTTCACGGGTGCTAATGGATCTTCCATACCGTGTGCCATCACTACGACTTTATCCTGATGGTCTTTATCTAAATATTGCCCAAAATAAGAACCCTTTACACTTGCATCCTGAAGACCGGCACCGCCGCTGAAAACTCCTTTGATAGGTATTCTTCTGTCCGGAATATCTTTAAATACTCTGTCGTTATAGGGTCCGGACATTGCAAATACCGGATGTTTGAAATTCCTTTCCGGTCTGCCAAAAGTTAATTGCATGGAAGCCAATCCGCCGGCAGAAAATCCGGCTGTAAATAACGCACTCTTATCAATGTCATATTCATCTGCTATGTAGGTCAGATAAGTTTGAGCTGCATAAGCATATTGGTATAACAGATAGTGTCCTCTGTGCAACACATGGTCGATAGGATTGTTTTTTGTGTTGTCTTCAAGATTTTTTTTGACCCATTCCTTATAGCTGTTATCTGTAGCACCTTTTGAATTAAAAATAGAGTTATTGTAGTTTTCGTAAAAAGCGACTGCATAACCTCGTTGCAGCATGGAGGCCGCGCCAATCAGGTAATAATTAGCCCAGAATTCCATATCTCCGCTGTTCCCGTGAGTGTATAACACGCAGGGTCTTTTTACTTTGTCATAAGGACGTATAATGATCATTCGGTTGTATCGGTCTCCAACCATAGACGGAGAATAAACTCGCACGTCCATCTGAAACATAGTGTCCTTTTTGTTGTCGGGATTAAAAATATAAAGCCGGTGATTTCTGTCTTTTAAAGGCTTGTTCTGAACAGACGGATCCTGAAAAAGCTTATCATACTGTTTGGCTATATGTGCCATGTAAAAACCTAAAATAGGCTCGGACAAAGCACGGGCGTAAAACTCGGAAAGCTGAGCGGAAGGTTTGATATATACCAAGTCGTATTCTGAACCGGAATTACTGAAAGTATCTTTTGCATTCAGAGAAAATGCGGCAGAAATACTAAAGAGTGTTATTAGAAGCGTTTTAAAAAAAGAATTCATATCAAATGGCTTTGTATAAAATTAAAAATTAAAAAATTATTGGGGTGTATTTCAGACTGTCATGTACCAAAAGATAACCTTTATTTTCTTTCTGCAGATTAATTCTGTGCAGTTGATGGCGTTCCGGGTTTTGAATGATGTCCATGAAATAAGCATCATTCGCTAAAGTTTTATTGCTTAAAAGTGCCTGAGTAACATAATATAAATTGGGCTGAAAGATTTTCTCCCATTCTTCGTACGGCATGGAATCTTTGGCAATTACGTTGACAGCTTTAAAGTTTTTCCCCGTATATACATCAAAACCGACTTCGTGATTGACTGCATTGATTTTTTGTGTAAAGTTCATAGTCCGTACCGCCTCAATCATTTTTCTGTTGGATGGATAAGTATATTCTTCCCAAACATTATATGTGCGGTAGTCAGATAATGAAGGTTTGAAAACGAATATCAGAAGTATTGCAGTCGCGAATATTAAGGTGTTAAATATTCGGGGTCTGAAATCTTTTTCTGCCCGCTGCGGCAAAAATATACATGTCAGTATAACTAAAACCAACGGCATAGCTAACAGTAAATAGTGCTCCCGACTATAGAATATAACCGAACTGATGACAGAGGGCATCACAATAATGATCAGTCCCGCTACAATCCATTTTCGACTCGACAAAATAGCTTTAAACTGTAACCACCAGCTATGAGCTCCTGTATAAAGAATTTTAACTAGGATGATTCCTGCAAAAAACAAGAAGGAAATTATAGGAGGCCATTTGAAAACGGAAGGCGGGAAAAATATGGATTGCACTCCGTAAATAAATTTTGAAACATACTGCTGTATATTGTATCCAATATGCCGGACGAATAGTTCCGGATTATTTTTAAAAGCTTCTCCGAGAGTCTGAAAATCGCCAAAGTTCTCTTTGGCAATATCTTTCCATTGTATCCAGTCATAATTATTTAGTCCGTGCCATTCACAGTAATTATAGGCAAACTGCTGGGCAAAGGCAATATTACTTCTGCCGCCCGCCATAGGATTGAAAATCAGATTAATCTTAGACAGGAGCGTGTATGAAGAAGATAGATTCAGCAGAATAAAAATTAAAAGAAGCCCAAACACGGGAATTATTTTGCGCAGATACTCTCTGTTCGCTTTATCGGGAAGTCTCCACCAGTAAAACATGAAAATAAAACTGCTGATATACCAGGACAGATGAGATTCAGGCCGTATATATCCGAGGAAGAAAGTAAATACTGTCAGCGTAAATAAAAGATTAAAAGTACTTTTTACTCTCTGGGCAGCTACGACCCATAACATTATCCATATAATGGTGTAGTGCGAAATTTTGGACCAGGTAATAAAAGACAGAATATTGGGTGACAGCAAAAATCCGATGCTGATTAACAGGGCAGCCGCTACATTTAGTCCCAATGAGCGAATCATAAAAAAAGCCGCCAGAGGAGGGATAATGTACATCATCTGCATGACTGTATCATATACCGCGACCGCATCATTCGTAAAGATTTTAACGATTTTAAACTGGACGGAATATAGAGGGCCAAATCCGGCAGCAAAGATTTCGCGTATCATAAAGCCCAAATTGAGGTAGCCGGTATCGTCAGTCAGATTGATATCTATCCGGTCACTGAATCCGTACAAAACTGCCAGAGCTGTTACTACAATACATATTGCAGCGATTAAATCCTTAAGAGAAAGTTTCATTTTTATACAATCTGTTATTTTTTCTGCCCAAACTGCAAACTATAACAATTCAGGGTCAGAACTATTATATTCATGCAAATAAAAAGCTGTAACTTTGCTTTTTAAAATTTTTTTTTGAAAAGTTTTATAGAAGGAATATTTTCAGACAGAAGAAATTCGGTGCCTTTATACCTTTTACTGATAGGTGCGGCAATCATTTTTTGGATAGGATGGGATTTTACAAGTACTGTTTCTCAGCATGCAGACATACTTTTTTGGGATGAGGCTAATTATATGAATGCCGGGAAAGAGATTCCTCAAAAATTTAACAGAGCATGGGGACCGTCTTATTCGATTTGGTATAAATTTCTTTCTTTTTTTCAAAGCGACAGTATTGAGTTGTATTATCTCAATTACAGACTTATGGCCGTACTGCCGGCAATCACACTTTTTATTTTTCTGGCAATTTCCAATGTACGCTTATGGGTAAGTCTTGCGCTGGCGCTCTTCTTTATTTTTGCCGACATCAACCTTCCTGTATGGCCTAAAATTTCTCACTTCTGTATTTTTGCCTTTCTGACCGGGATGATTGTTGCCCGATACATTCCCTACCACTTGGTGAAAATATCTTTTGTGTCTTTAGTTGCACTGTTTATTTCATATTCCAGGCCTGAATTTTACCTGACTTATATGGCTGTTCTGGCTTTATGGGCAGGAGCATTATTTGTTCCGTATTTTAGAAATAAACGCGCGATTTATTTTTCAGTCGGATTGATATTTCTGGGATTTTTAGTACAGCTTAAACTGAAAAATCCGCTTTTTAATTTTCAGGGGGATCGGAGTGCTATCGCTTTCGCACAACACTTTATGCTGAATTATTTTTCGTGGGAAAATATAGATCAGGACTTTTGGATTACCTGGATGCCTTATTACGAGGAGCTTTTTCAGAATGCGGCTTCTTTAAAAGAGGCTTATTTGGCTAATAGCAAACTCTTTAATATCCATTTAGTCACCAATCTTCAAAACTATCTTACTCAGGGTTTTTACCTGTTTAGTGATGCCATGCTTCCCGATAAAATGATAAGTATTTCTCATCAGGGGCGGGTAATTATCTTATTGCTTGGAGGATTACTTATGATTTTTGTGGCTTCATTTGACAAAGTACTTGAATCTATTCTAAATAACTTTAGCAGAAATATGCTGACCATTGTGCTGCTTATGTTTTTTGTCGGACCGACTATTATCTCCTGTTTTGTAATCTATCCCCGCAATCATTACATGATATTTCACTATATTTTTATTCTGTTTATCATTAGCATTACCGTCTTTTCAATACCAACTGAAAATAAAGAAGCAGTTGACAAAAAATCTTTAGGAATGGCTTTGATAGTGGTGGCAGCTGTAGTATTTTTTATGCCAAACACGAGTCAGTATGATTATTTTGATCTTTGGAGAGAAGAAAAATCTCAGGCCAATCTTCTTACGGTAGAAAAACTAAGGTCATATCACTATACAGATTCTGTGAGAATTGTAGAAAATGAAGGAGGAATAAATTTGTTTTTAGATAAAAATTATATATGGGTAAGGGGATTTATGAAAGATAGAGATTGGGTAGATTATCTGAAAGAAGAGGAAGCAGATATCGTATATGTGACACCTTCACTGACCAAGTACCCTTCATTAAAAAGTGACTCCACCTGGTATTCTTTTACAGATAATCCGGGGAAATATGGTTTTGAAAAAGTGCTGACAGGTAATCACCAGCCTTATTTATATATCAAAAAAGAATTGTTGGGGGCAAAATAATATGAGCAGCAGACTTGATTTTACCCTCTTTAGGAAAGACGACCCACTTTTTCATCTGAAAGTGCTGGTGATGACCACGTACCTGTTATTTTATGGAAGTCCGGTTCTTTCCGTCACCCCAATAGCTCCTTTATATACTATTATGACTTATATCATAGTAGCTATATTGGTACCTTTCGGTTTAGTGTATGTATTTGATAAGGTGTTTATAAAAAAGAGATTTTCTACTATAGACAGCATGGTTGTTCTGATGTCTCTTTTTACATTTTATTGTGCATTGACATCAAATGCAGTGTTTGATCAGGCTATTATCAAAGGAATATATGTATCCGGTAAAACTTACCTGCCTATCATCAGTATTTTTCTGCTGTATTATCTCTTCAAAACAGAGATTATTACTATGAATCAGTACAATATCGCGATGCTGAATATGGCATGGATAAATCTGGCACTGTATATTTTTCTGATGTTTACGATCAATCCGGAATTGTACAGGGAGACTACGGACATGGTCGGGTTTAATCCGTCAAAAGGTGGCTATGTGTTTAATTTCCCTCCAAACTTTATAGTGTATGGCATTTTCTTTTATTTCATTGATTATTCGATGAATAAAAATCGATTCAGTCTTCTTCTGAGTTTTATATTTATTGCCTATATACTCTTCCTCGATAAGGGACGGATTCAGTTTATTTCCATTATAGGGGCATTAGGACTTCATACGTTGTGGAGACTTCCCGCAAAAAGTATCATGTTCAGGTTAATCGACATAGTGTTGTTTACCGGGACTATGTTGTTTATAGTTTACCTGATTCAGCCGGATTTACTGCGTGTGATATATGAAATGTTTGCAGTTTTTGCCAAAGCCATTTTTGGAATCGAGACCGGTGAAAGCTCTGCAGATGTGCGCTGGATAGAAATTGCGACAGTTTTGGATTATTTTGACAAGCACCCCGGGCAATGGATTTTTGGGATAGGCTTTATACCCAAAGATGAGTTGTGGATGAGGTTTGGATATCTATTCTTTACAGACATCGGAATTTTTGGAATTCTTTTGGTTTTTGGAATCGTAGGAACGGTTTTACTTTATTTGTTTTTCCTGTATCCGATAATAGCGATTCGTAAAATCAAGAACTTTAAATACGATATTATATTTAATACTGTAATAGTTACGGTATTGTATCAGTTTGTTACTTCTTTGTTTACGGGTGGGTTTGCATTTGCCCCCTCGTCCATGCTGGGGGTCTTCATGATAATTGAGTATTACAAACAAAAAAATGATAAGATTGAAAAAGTTAAAGCATATCGCAGAACCCAACAGGAAAAGCTTTCTCCTCCTGACAATTCTGTTTAGTGTAATCTGGACATCCTGTACGAATCTTCCTGTTTTTCAGTCTTCCGGGAGTACTCCTTCTGAAACGCAAAAACCAAAGCCGAAACCTTCTGTTTCAGGTAAGGTTGAAATCACGCCTGATTTTTCTGTCAAATATGCTTTAAACGAAAAGCTCCTTTCGTTTAATACCGGCTTTTTGTTTACCGCTCCTTTGGAAGAAGTGAAAGAGGTTCAAAATGTTACAAAAACTCTTCGCCCCAATACATTTCGATTTCCAGGCGGAACTTTGGCAAATTATTACCATCCGGACAAACCGGGATATGGATTTGATGAAATTCCTGAAACCAAAGGTATGTTTCCCGAAATACTCCGTTCTATGCAGCTGTTTGAAAAGAATGCGATCTATCATTTTGCGGACTTGTGCAAAATGTCAAACTCAAGTGTGGTGTATGTGTCCAATATGGTCACGGCAGAAGTAGATGAGACAGTTTGGGCAGTGGAGTATCTGCTTTCTCAAAACATTCCTGTAGTCGGTATAGAACTTGGAAACGAGTTTTATTTTCTCCAGTACAGGAAGATTTTCCCCAATGCAGAGTCCTATATTGAGAAGGCAAAAGACTATGCAGCAGTCCTTCGAAAGAGATTCCCGGGTATTCCGCTCGGAGTTATCGCGGCCGACCCCACCGGATTTTATCCCAAAAATGAAGCGGCGATTTTTAAGCTTGACTGGAATAAAAAAATGGGAAAAGAAAATTTTTATGATTTCTATACGCCACATTTTTATCCGCACGTAAAAGGCTGTGCGGCACAAGGCGGAGATGATTTTGACGAGGTTTATGACTGTCTCAATAATACTCTCGCAATTGACAGCCTGAATTACTTCCCGCAGATTTACGAGTTTTACAGTACCCTGTACGGAAATAAAAAAATGTGGATTACCGAATGGAATTCTGAGGCTCAGGAGCAGGTGTCCAATACAATTCGCCATGCCGAGTTTGCAGGTGAATATCTGATGGGATTAATAGATATTTCTGCACACAATCCGGATATAGAAAGAGCATTTTTTCACAATTACGGCTCTGCCGGTTTTGTTTCACCCATCTTCTCTTACTCTAAGAAAACGGATATACCTTATCTGAAAAAAGACGGAAATATTGTCTGTAATGCCACATATTTTCCGTTTTTATATTTCAGACAGCTTTTAGATAAAAAAGTGAAGCGGATTCGGGAGTCGGTCAGTTATCCCGGAACAATGAACTCCAAACACGCAGTATTTAAAACTTTTATCAGCCCGTCAGAAAATTTATTGTATTTGTTTTTTATAAATAAATCTTCTCAAAAAGTACCGGTGGAGGTGAAAGGAGCTAAAAAAATAAATTCTGCTGTCGGTATTCAGGGCAATTATCCCTGGTCTGTAGCAGGATACAACGCTCAGTTTAATACCGGAAAAAATGTAGATTTGATTCGGTATATTCCTGAAAATTATAACGATTTTGTAGTTCCTGCCAATAGTGTTGGATATTTTGTGATAGAATTATAATGTCTGAAAAAAAACACCATCCTAATTTTTTCCTTATAGGTACCGTAAAGGGAGGTACGACCTCTTTGCACAGATATTTGTCCCAACATCCGAATATTTACCTGAGCCCGATAAAAGAAGTCAATTATTTTTCCCGAAAAGATATTGATGAGACAAAGTTTACAAAGGATTACAGACACGACATCCGGATTAATTTAGAAAAGTATTTTAAGGAGGGAATGTCTCATCCTATCCATATTGCTCATATTACTGAGGAGAGCGATTACCTCCATTTGTTTTCCGGGGTGAAAGAAGAAAAAGCTGTTGGCGAGATGAGTTTATCTTATATGCTATACGAGCAGGCTCCGAAAGAAATTTTCAGTACTTATCCGAATGCGAAGATTATGGTTATGCTCAGAGATCCGGCAGAGCGCGCTTTCTCACAATATATTATGAATCTGAAGCAGGGCAAAACCTTGGAGCAGGATTTTTTAAAGGAGATTATCCGGGATGACAAAAGTGTGGTTAAAGGTTGGGGGGCAAACCATCAGTATCTGATGATAGGGAAGTATTATGAGCAGCTCAAAAGATATTTTGAACTATTCTCCGAAGAACAGATAAAAATTTTTCTTTTTGACGACTATAAAGAAAATCCTGAGAAAGTAATCAGAGAGATGTTTGATTTTCTCGGAGTTGATTCTGACATACCTGTGGATACTTCCGAAAAGGCAAACGAAGGCGGGGTGCCTAAACTTAAAAAGATTAATTATTTACTCAACAGATACGGAGTGGTCAGTTGGGCTAAAAACACTTTACCGAGAAGCTGGCGAGAACCTTTTAAGAAAATAATGTATCGTACAAAAAAAGATGATATTCCTAAAATATCACCAACTGAGCGGCAGTTTTTGACAGATTATTATCGCGAAGACATTCTGAAACTTGAAAAACTAATTCATCGAAACCTTCAAAAATGGTTAGAAGTATGAAAGAAGTGAAAAACATTTTATTTCTCAGTCCACAGCTTCCCTACCCGCCTGTGAGTGGAGGAGTGATTAAAAGCTGGAAGTTAGTCGAGTTTTTAAACAAAAAATACAGACTGTCTGTAGCCACATTCTTAAAAAATGATGAGGCAAATTATGTGGCAGAGTTTCTTTCCAAAGTCAAATTGAATGCTCATTATTTTGAACCGATTGATGTGCCGAGAACTGCGATAAATCTTATAAAATCTAATCTTTTACTGCAGCCGCTCAATCTTTACAGAAATCGTTCAAAAGTTTTTCGGGAAAATATTAAACCGATGATAGAACAGGCAGATGCTGTTTTTGTGGATCACTACGAAATGTTTCAGTATGTGCCCAGGAACTATAAGGGCAAAATTATTCTTCATCAGCATAATTGTGAATATTTAATTTGGAACAGGTATGCAGCTTTGGAGCAAAATCTGTTTAAAAAACTGGCATTGAAAAATCAGGCTTATTGGATAAAACAGTATGAGCGTAAAATTTGCAATCGGTCGAAAACCATTCTTGCGGCTCCAAACGATATAGAAGAGCTGGTGAAAATAGGTGCGAACCAAAATAAGTTTTATGAAACCTATCATCTTGGGGATGAACACTTGCTTGATCTGCCGCCTTTGGAATGGGACAGGCTCGAGGATGCCGTACTGTTTATCGGCACTCTGACCTGGGAAGCCAATATAGATTCGGTGATTTATTTTATTAAGGATATTTGGCCGTTGCTTACAAAGAAAAAACCTGATATTAAATTTTATATTGTCGGCAGGAATCCGGATACCCGTATCGTTCGGCTTGCAGGTCAGCACAGGAATATTGTATTGACAGGCTTTGTCGAAGATTTGGAAGATTATTACAGCAAGTGCAAAGTGTTTGTGTCTCCGTTGCGGTTTGGAAGCGGGATAAAGGTGAAAGTTATGAATGCTCTTTATCGGGGAATCCCTACTGTAGCTACGGGAATCGGTGCAGAGGGTCTGGCAGTACAAAATGAAATCAGTATGATGATTGCGGGCAGCCCGGAGCAGACCGCAGAAGATATTGTCAGATTACTTGAGGATAAAAAGCTGTGGAATACAATCGCCCAAAATTCCAGAAATCTTGCACGTGAATTATACACCTGGGACGTGGTAATGGAAAATGTGATTCGGGCAATCGAAGCATAATATTCCAGAAACAGCATGAGTCTATGGTCAAAATTCTTATATGTATTTATGAAACTCTATGATTGACATTATTTTGTACTTTTGTGCTTCAATTTTAAAAAAGAACCCTTAGCGAATGTTATTTAACTCCATTGAGTTCCTGATATTTTTCCCGGTATTCTTAAGCGTTTACTTTATTCTTCCGCACAGGCACAGGTGGTTCTTTACTCTTATTGCCAGCTTATATTTTTATATGAGCTACAATCCAAAGTATGTTTTTCTTTTGCTGTTCAGCTCAGGAATTTCCTGGTACAGTGCTAAAAAGATAGCCGAAGAAGATTCTGAAAGAGGGAGAAAAAACTGGTTAGCAATAGGAATTGTACTCAATGTTTTTCAACTGTTCATTTTTAAATACCTCAATTTCTTTGACGATAATTTCAGGGCAGTATTTGAATTTATCGGATTAAATTATCCGGTCCCGGAACCTTGGTTCAACGATATTATCCTGCCTGTTGGGATTTCCTTTTTTACATTTCATTCTTTGGCTTATACAATAGATGTGTATAAAGGTATCACTAAGGTAGAAAGGAGCTTTGCATTTTATACGCTGTTTGTGGCATATTGGCCTCAATTGCTGGCCGGTCCGATACCGAGGGCTAACCAGTTAATTCCTGAGCTTCGCAAGCCTGTCAACATTGATTATGACCGGATGAAAAGCGGTCTGATTAAAATGGCTATCGGAATGTTCAAAAAAGTAGTCATTGCTGACAGGCTGTCTATGTACGTGGAGCATATTTTTGATAACTACAATTATGTCAGCGGATGGACGGTCATTTTGGGCGGTTCTTTGTTTTTCATACAAGTATATTGTGACTTTTCGGGATACTCAGATGTGGCTATCGGAGCTTCGAGAGTAATGGGTATTAAACTTTTGGAAAACTTCAGAAGACCGTTTTTTGCCAAAAATCTTGCAGACTTCTGGACCAGGTGGCATATTTCGCTTTCTACCTGGCTTACGGATTATGTTTTTTTCTACCTCGGAGCGTACAAGTCTTCCGGATTAAAAGTAGTTTTCAATGTCATCTTTGTACTTGCCATATGCGGATTATGGCATGGGGCCAATTGGCCGATGGTGCTGTCATTTACTATTATTGGGGTAATGATGGCCTTCCGGTATTTGTGGCAGTTTAACGTAATCAGACAAATTAAACCCAGTAATTTATACAAGTGGTCGGAAATAGTTCTGACAGATAACGCACACAGAATTATTACATTCTTTTCATTGATGTTTGGTTTCCTGTTGTTCAGGGTGCAGGCAGTCGTGGCTCATATGACCGCAAAAGGAATAGATGTGGGGTGGACAGAAGTGGCCGGAAAGCTGTACGGGAATATGTTTAAGCTTCATCAGGCAGGATTTATGTCGGAAGTTGTGCATTATAAGGGTCAGGCTAATTTCTTTATCGGACTCTTTTTTGCGTTTGTACTTCTCGGCACAGAAGCAATAGTTGGGGATGAATTGATTGAGGATAAAATTGCAGAGAAAAAGCCATTGTTCAGATGGGCAGCTTATACATTTATTTTGGGCAGTATCATTTGGTTTGGTGTATTTAGTAATGTAGAATTTGTTTATTTCCAGTTTTAGATTATGTGGAAGCTTTTTAAAAATATCACTCTTCTGGCAATTGTTACTTTCATAATTCTTGTGACAGCCGGGACTCTTGCTTCTACTTTTGGATGGGGGGACAGTACATTTTACACCAAGTCTAAATACTATTTGGACAACCGAGACACATTCAACGGAGTATATGTAGGAGGTTCTTTAGAATATCGGCATATTGACCCCTTTGTTATTGACAGTGTGGTCAATCAGAAAGGCGGCAACCTGAAATCCTTTAACTTGGGTAACGACGGCTACAACCTGCCTTTACAGGTTTGGGTGACAGAAAAACTGATGAAAAAAAATAACGGAAATCTTCAGTATGTTTTTCTGAGTCTGTCTTCTGATCCTCTTTTTTACAAGGGTATTTTGCACACAAAAGAGTGGAACTATTGGCAAAATCCTAAAAGTGTATGGTTTTCAATAAGGATTTTGTTCCAAATGGATATCCCGCTAAAGTTAAAAAAGCAATTTTCCAGATTCTATTTGCAATCTCTCTTTGAAAATATGCTGAAAGTCGGAATGATGTCAGATTTGGTTCAGTTTCACACCGGTCCGGTTCTGGCGGATTCTCTGTATCTCGGCTCCCGCAAAAACGGATATTTCCCATACGATGACGAGGAAAAATATTTGGCTTTGAGGGATGATTTGCCGGATGATATTATCAGCAGAATGCAAAACAATGAAATTTCTAAGCTTGACTATCAGGAAAATTCTGCCAAGAGAGACAGCCTGGAAACCATGTGGGCTAATCAGTTTGAAACTTATGAAGTCGGTACACCACCGATTCAACTGTACTTAGATACGTATTTGGATTTATACAAACGATGTGAGGCAGAAGGCATAAAGCTGATTTTTGTCATGCCGCCCAAAGGCCGAACGGATTATAAACTGCTCATGTCTATTTATGAGAATCTTCCTCCGGGCAATCGGATTAATCTGGCCGATCCGAGAGAGTATCCCGAGTTCTTCACTTTGGGAAACGGGTACAACTATCACCACATGAATGCTCAGGGTTCTCATATTTACAGCCAGGTACTTGGAAGAGAAATCGCGCTTCTTCTCGGCTTGGAATAAGTGCTCCAAACAATGTGTCTGTTAGTTGAAAAACTCTATTCGGGTTATTCGTGATTGTATGGTGTATTTGATTTTTCTTTTAGTTAAAAACAATTTACACAATAAAATACATGTAATTTTAATATGATTTTGTATTATTGTTTGTAATACAGAGGCCAGACTCTGCCATAAAAATTGGGGCGAATCCGAAAAGCCAGACGAGTAGGGAATTTTGAAAGAATAAACTAAAGAAAATGGAAGCACAAAAAGTAGATATGTTTTTGATGACTAACAGCAAGTTTTTTGAAAGTCATCAGATTAATGCGATACGGGATCGATTAATATCCATTGAAGATTCCAAATGGGCAATGTTAACAACCACGCAATTCAAAGACCCAACAATTTTATTAATTGTATCAATTTTGGCAGGGAGCCTGGGAATAGATCGCTTTATGTTAGGTGACACCGGTCTCGGAATCGGTAAGCTGTTAACTTGCGGAGGATTTGGGATATGGACTATTGTGGATTGGTTTCTAATTCAAAAGGCAACGAGAGAAAAAAACGTACAAAAAATTCAGCCGTTATTGTATTAAAAGTGTGATTGGCAGAAATAAACTGTATTTGATACTGATTGTCTCCTGCATGGCAGGCTATGTTTGGTTATACTTTGGCGTGACAAAGGGCTTTATAGAGGATCAATCGACAAATGTTTGTTTAATTAAGCATGTGACCAATATACCTTGCCCGTCGTGCGGTACATCCCGTTCAGTGGTATCTCTTACAAAAGGCAATTTCTTCGATGCATTTAATTATAACCCGTTTGGCTATATAGTTGCGGCGATTATGTGGATTGCACCAATTTGGGTTCTCATAGATGTAATCATGAAAAAAAGTACATTGTATAAGTTTTATCTGCGATTGATGAGTTATATAGAAAAACCCAAATACGCTGTCCCTTTGATACTTATAGTACTGATGAATTGGATTTGGAATATTAAAAAAGGACTATGATTCAGAAAAAGGAGTTTGTGTATAAACCCGGAGAGCATGAAGAGGAGCAGGCCTCCGGAAGCTATCTCATGTCGTTAATTGCAATTATAGTTGGAATTCCTTTGCCTATTGTAAATCTGTTAGCAACTCTGATATTTTACCTTGCCAAC
This sequence comes from uncultured Chitinophagales bacterium, assembly GCA_964653095.1. Classification (GTDB taxonomy): domain Bacteria; phylum Bacteroidota; class Bacteroidia; order Chitinophagales; family JADIYW01; genus JAMLHH01. The sequence continues at coordinate 74,961 of CAZZEH010000008.1, read as the reverse complement.
AGAAAATCATCGTTTTTTGTTCGCTGGCACTGTACACAGGCTTTGCTTTCACAATTTTCTTTGCTTCTCATTAACAGCTTTGGATTTTGGTGGACAATTTCAATAATTTTCACTGAAGAAACTATATCTGACAAGTATATTGCTTATATGATAATGGTATTCCTTTTTAACTTGACAGAATTTATTGCGACGATTTATTCGGCAATTCAGACACGGAAAGGAATACATGTGGAGTGGTGGTTTTATGGTCCTTTGACCAATCAGATTTGCAAACAGGACTTATGAGAAAAATTATTATTCAGGGAGTCATAATAATCATGCTGTTTTTTAGTGCATGGTACGTTTTATCTCAGGTAGATTGGGTTAAACATTTAAAAATTCAGCAGAAGACAGACAAAACAGAGCAAAAATTTGGTGAGCTTATTTGGGAGTTTTATAAAAGCACAGGCGAGGAAAATAAAAACACTATTATAAATAATGCGATAGACAGCATTGTTACTCATATTTGTCTGGCAAATTCTATTAAAAGAGAAACTGTTCAAGCACATGTTTTCAATGATTTTGAGATTAATGCTTTCGCATTGCCAAACGGTCATTTAGTGATCAACAAAGGCATGTTGTTAAACGTGGAAAATCAGGAAGAACTGACGGGAGTGATTTGCCATGAGATTGCACACATTGAAATGAATCACATAATGAAAACGCTGGTAAAAGAAATAGGATTATCGGCCATAATTTCAATTACAACCGGCAATGGAGGTGCTGAAATATTAAAAGAAGCAATCAGATTATTTTCTTCAACTGCTTTTGACAGAAAGATGGAAAAGGAAGCAGATATTAAAGCAGTGGATTACTTAATAAAGGCGAATGTAAATCCGGAGCCGTTTGCAAATTTACTGTACAGATTTTCGGATACGGAACACGAAGCCACAAAATATTTGACATGGATCAGTACGCATCCCGACTCAAAAGAGAGGGCAGAGTATATTGTTGAATACAGCAAAGACAAGGTCAAAGACTTTGAATCTATTCTTTCAGAAACGACATGGGAAAAGGTGAAGGAGAAACTCGAGAATTAGGATTGATTCTTTAAAAACATCTGTTACGCTACACACCGAGCGGAGCTGAAGTGATATCGCGAAGTTGAGCTTAAAAGGCTTCGGGATAAGCATAGGAGCCGCAGGGAATTTGAGAAAATCTTCCAGCAAATCCATGTTTCCGTAACTCACACTTATCACTTTAAACTTTAATGGCTATCTCGTCAGCCAGCCTCCATTTTTTACTGTAACAATAGCATACGGAGAAATCCAAAATAGTGCACCAAGGTAAAAAACGCTGTAAGGATAAGCCCACAGAGAATCTCCAAAATTGTATTTTTTGGTAAAGAAAAGCATTTGGATACTTGAGAAAACAAATGCACTTGTCAGAGCAGAACTGAGATAGAGCAACGGGTGGGTGAGCAAAAAATAAATCATTAAAACCAAAAGCGGATATGCCAGAATTAATTTAACCCACTGATTAAAAAAGATAAATACTTCACCGTAAACGGTCCTCTTTTTTCTAAATTTTTTGAAGATGAATTTATTCATCATTAAGGTTTCTCTCACATTACTTCGCCCCCATCGGGTAAACATTTTGTGAAGATTTTTAAAAGTAACGGGAGTGTTGGTCAGAACATTTGCATTTCTCTGGAAGGTGACATCATAACCCTGCTGAAGAATGAAATTAGTCATTGCTCTGTCCTCACCTATAGTTGCAAAATTACCCATAAATTTTTGGTGTATCCATTTGTCCAAACAGTGAGCAACAGCCTCTCTTCGGTAAGCGGATAAAGCTCCCGGCGTACATAATACGAATCCCAGAGTACTTTGAGCTGCACGAATAAATTCAAAACTGAAAACAAAACTTACGTTGAGCATACGGGGAATCATTCCTCTGTTTTTATTCAGAACTTTGACGTTCCCGGCGACCGCACCACAATTTTGATTTACAATAAAAGGTGATACTAAGTTTCGTAAAGTGTCTTTCTCAATAATAGAATCGCTGTCTATTGTTACGAAAACTTCTCCCTTGCCATCAGTAAAACCTTTGTGTAAAGCATGCCGTTTACCTTTATTTTTAGGCTGTTGATAAACTTTCAGAATATCTCCCAACTCATTTTTAGCTTTTATAATCCATTGCCACGTTTGATCTGTGCTTCCGTCATCTACAGCCATTAACTCTAATTTATCGCATGGATAATCACTCGAAGCAATACTTTTTAAAGTATGATAGACCAATTCGCCTTCGTTATAGGCAGGAACAATCACGGTGCATACGGGCAATCTGTCGTCAGAAACGGAAGGAGTCTCTTTATATTTAAGGTACAAATAGGCAATATATATCAAAAATACGACCTGAAATAACAGCATAGAAAACAGGAAAAACAGCAGCACTCTTCCGGGTACTGTTTCCATTCGCTTATACCGCAGCTCTAATAAATAGGGATGAAAATTATTGAATATGTAAATGGCGCTAAATAGAAGAATCTGTACTCCAATGAGAACTGCATATTCTCTTTTTCTGAGTGATGAAAACCATCGACTTCTAAGAAAGCGACTTTTTCTCTTCAATTTTTGCTCAATTATATCGTGAGAAATTTTAATAATTGAATGATCTTTTGAATAAGTCATTCAACAAAATAAATTAGAAATAACAGTGACTTCAAATAAAACCGTTCGATATAACTCGACAGTAGAGTAGATATTTTTCTACATGAATAGACTAAATATCAGGATAAGCGCTTATCAGCTCTATTAACTCCACAATCGACTGAATATCTAATTTACTGAAAATGCGTTTTTTGAAAGTGCTGATTGTATTTTGTTTTAGATTCAGTTCGTTGGCAATTTCTAAATTGCCGAGCCCCTGAGTTAAAAGTTTTGCGACTTGTAATTCTCTTTCGGATAATACACTCAAAGGGCTGATTAATCCGGGGTTTACTTTCTTTAAAATAAGTAGCTCCTGTGTTTTGTCGGACATATACCTTCCCGTTTCATATATCTTTTTTATGGCGTTTTGTATAGTTTCTTCCTCACTCATTTTTTCCAAAAAACCACTGACCCCCAACTCTAAAACAGGGATAGCGTATTTCTCTTCTTCAAAGCTTGTAAAAGCTATTATTTTGCAGTGAGGTTGTATTTCCTTGAGTTGGGAAATATAATCTGTCAGATTCCCATCGGGAAATTGAATGTCAAGAATGGCGATATCAATTTTATGTTCTTCGAAATTTGTAAGAATTTGATTTATAGTTGATGCATTATAAAACTCAGCATCCTCAAAAATCTCTTCTATTAGTAAGCGGACTCCCTGACGAACAATATGGTGGTCATCACCTAAAAGGAAAGTAACGGGTTCTTTAAATATACTCATGCTCATGCTGATTTATTGAGGTCTATTGAAAATCGGACTTTTGTCCCTGCATTTAATTGGCTTGTAACTGAGATTTCACCACCTAATTTGTCCATAATTTCCTTACAGAGATTCAGACCCAAACCCGCACCTATGTTTTCTACTTCTTCCGAAATAATGCCCTGATAGTAAGGTTCGAAAATCATTTTTAAATCTGATTCGGAAATTCCAATACCGGTATCGGAAATTTCAACTGTGAAATTAACTGTATTCTCTTTTTCAACAGCTTCAGTTACCACCGTTATACTGCCATTTTCAGTAAACTTATTTGCATTGCCCAGAATATTCATAAAAATCTGATGAATCTTGACCTTATCTGTCAAAACAGTTGGAAGTTGTCCCATGTGGTTTTTCCAGATTAACCTGTTGCCTTTATATTCTATATAGGGTTTGAATGCTTTTATGATGGATTCCGTTTCATTTTCTAAATTAGTTTCCGTCAGCTGAATTTTATTAATTGTACTCTGATCTTTTGCATACTCTAAAATCTGCGTAGCCTGAATAAGAAGAGAATTATTAGTAAACTTAATAGAATCTAAATACTCCGTGGACTGCATATCACTTTTACGCTGCTCGATTCTGTTAATTAAGAGATTTATAATTCGTAATGGAGCTTTAATTTCGTGACTCAGCATCCCTAAAATACGATTTTTGAAATTTAGGTTCAGTTCAATTTTTAGGTTGGCATCCTTAAGCTCTTTTTCGTATAAAAAAGCCTGTCTTGTGTAATAAGTTACTACAGCCAAAACTCCAAACATCAGTATCATCAGTCCCAAGACAGAATATCTTCTGATTCTGTTAGACAGGGAATTTAGTTCGGCGTATCGATCAGTTAAGTCCTGATTGAAATCGTTTATAACAGAGGTGTAGATACCCATCCATATTTCACTGTACGAAATCAGATTTTCATAAATTTTATACAGGTCACTGTGTTTTTTTTGTGCATTCTGCTGGTATTTTTGGACTCTTTCGATTTCATCTAAATAATGGGTGTTGAGAACCTGTACTACACTGTCGATGTAGTTTTGAATGGTCTCATTGACTAAAGTATCTCCGAGCTGGGAGGTGATGGTAGTGACTTCTTTTACCACTTCCACATTATTCCTGAAAGCATCTTTTAACCGGGCAAAAAACTTTTTCTTTGGGAGCGAATCAACGGTATTCTCTATTTGAATGAGAGGTTGTTTTGAAGAATCTATAATCTTAAATTGCTCTATTTGAAAAAATCTCGGCTCCGGTAGCTTTTGCTTTGAAAAAAGAAATACAGAATCAATCATCATCTGTAAATTGACAATGTCTTTATGCCGTTTTTTTTCAGAAAGGATGGACTGGTACAGAAGGGTATCTATAGCTCTGAAATCATCGAGACTTTCTAAGCTATTGTTTAATTTTTGGATAGACTCGAAGTAAAAACTCAGCGATTTTTTATCCCCTTTTTGAATGTAATCTTCAAGATTTAAGCGAGCCTCAGAAAGATTATTTTTTGTGTCATTTAATATCTCTTTTGTCAATTGTATTGTCTGAATCCTTTTTTCAAGTCTTGATAACCTGCGGCCATTGAAATATTCATTGTAAAAGAAAATAAGTATAATGATTTGTATCAGAGCGATACAGGCAATTAGAAAATAGTGAATGATATACTTGTGGCTCTTAGTATCCATTGTGAACCTACTAATATACTCACCCGAACATAGAATGCTTATAACAAATCTCTTTATAACAACTTTTTAAAGTATTGGAAAGAGCTGTTATGAATTGCCTGATATCGTATTAGAAATGTAAAAAGGCGAGCGAACAATTCACCGTTAAAAGAAGCGTGATACTCCTCCGCACTCTGCACAGAGTCAGAGTACGCATGAAATTGAGTTGATTCTGTCAGGAAGCTTTCATTTATGTGCATACTTTATACCAATTTGAAATTCAAAATAGACCAATAAAGTGAAACCTTATTTTGGTATTATGCCGTGGTTACAAACAAATAGAACAATGAGATAAAATCGAAATTGGTCTATATTGCTTGTCCAAACGGTATTAAATCTATTCTTTCAGAAACGATATGGGAAAAGGTAAAAGAGAAACTCGAGAATTAGGATTGATTCTTAAAAAACACCTGTTACGCTACATACCGAGCGGGGCATAAAGTGATATCGCGAAGCTAAGCTTAAAAGCCTTTTTGTGAAGCTTTTTTCTGCTCTTTTTCCTCTATTCGTTGTTGGCGGACTTTAAGGGCATCCTGAGTGAGTTCATGAATAGTGGCCCTTACCTTTTGCACGTCTTTCTCTGCCTCAAAGTCAGGACCATCTAGGTTGCCGAAGAACATTGGCTCTCCAATTTTAATGACTACTTTTGATTTGAACAGATACGGAATAAGCATAGGAGCTGCAGGGAATTTGAGAAAATCTTCTAAGAAATCCATGTTTCCGTAATTGTACATGGTCTCCTCAAATCCGGCTATGCCGATTGGGATGACTGGAGAATTGGTCTGTTTGGCCATGTGAATAAATCCGCGCCCAAACTTTTGAAGTTTATATTTTTGAGAGGTCGGTTTAGAAATACCTTTTGCTCCTTCCGGAAAAACAATTACCGCTTCGTCATTATTCAGCATTCGGATACAGTTCTCAGTATCTCCGACAGCACCTCCCATCTGACTAAACCAAATGCTAAAAAAAGGAAGAGTAGGAATAAAACGCTCATACATACCTTTGGGAGCGCGAGGAGCTACAGGATTAGTTACTATAGCATAGCCGAGCATCAACGCATCAACGGGTAACTGTCCGGTATGATTGGCGATTAGAAGACATCTTCCGGTCTTGGGTACATTTTCAAAACCGATAACTTCTACCTCATAGAAGTCTTCGTACAAATATTTACCGAGAGTAATAAAGCGCTTAATGACCTTGAGATTAAAGCCCCAGGCATCATAGCCAAATTCCCCTACATTATTGGGGAATTTAGACAGCAACTCTTCTGCTGAATCGTCTTTCCTGAATGCTTTTAAAAACTCCTTTATCATATTCCTGCAACTGAAGATACAAATTAATGAAATGATTAGTTTTTTTGTACATTTAAATCAATGAAAAACTACTGTTTATATTTCTTTATAGTTGTATTCATATTTCCGTCATGTAAAAGCTCTTTTATTACAGCAGATAATCCTATGTCGGCTGTCACTACGGAAAAGACAAGTTATCACATGAGGTTAGTAACCTATAACGTAGAAAATCTTTTTGACACCAAACACGATGAGGGCAAAAGAGACCATGATTTCTTGCCTTGGGGAATAAATAAATGGACTCAGGAACGTTACCAGACTAAGCTAAAAAGAATTTTTAAGGTAATTGCCAATATCAGTGAGTGGGAGTATCCTGCCATTATTGCGCTGACAGAAATTGAAAACAGAGCCGTATTGGAAGACCTCATACAGGCTACCCCATTAGTCGAGTCAGATTACAGTATTATCCATGAAGAATCACCGGATGCAAGAGGTATTGATGTGGCGTTTTTATACAGGAGATCTATGTTCAGACCAATTAGTCATGAAGCGTTGCCTGTTGAAATGCCAAATGACCCAAGTTTTAAAACCAGAGATATTTTGTATGTAAAAGGACTGGTGAATAAGCAGGATACCCTGCATTATTTTGTACTGCATTTCCCTTCGAGATTGGGCGGTGAAGCCGAAAGTGAACCCAAAAGAATTCATGCAGCATCCGTATTAAGAGCCAAGGCGGACAGCATTCTGAATCACGAACCACATGCTAAAATCATTATCACCGGAGACTTCAATGACGACCCGACAAACGCCAGTGCGTATGAAGTATTAAGGGGTAAAGAAAGTGTAGAAAATGCGGAGTCGGGAGATTTTTTCAATCTGATGTATGATGCCTATATGAAAGGTTATGGTTCCTATAAATATCAGTCCGTCTGGAATATGTTGGATCAGTTTATTGTCAGTCTGACGCTCTTAGATAATCAAAATAAAGTATATACCACTACGACATCTGCACATATTTTTCAGCCTGAATGGCTATCTGTTCAGGACGACAGATTTCCGGGAATGAAGCCTTTCAGGACATACAGCGGTCCCAATTATTTAGGAGGATACAGCGACCACTATCCGGTGTATATGGATATTTATTTCAATGAGAAGTGAGGTTTAATTAAATCGCTTAGTCTCGAGATATTTTCTTCTCCCAATTCCAGGCGCTCTGCATCATATCATTCAGATTGTATTTTAATTCCCAGTTTAGTATCTCTTTTGCTTTGGTATTGTTTGCATAAACTTCAATGACATCACCCACTCTTCTTGGACCGATTTTGTATTTTAATTTTTGTTCGGTCGCATTCTCAAAAGCCCGGATAACTTCCAAAACGCTAATTCCATTTCCGGTGCCGAGATTAAATACATCAATTTTTGTTGATTGCTTTTCTTCGATTAAATACTTTAAAGCCAGCGTATGTGCGTGTGCAATATCACATACGTGAATGTAATCTCTCACACACGAGCCGTCACGAGTGGGATAGTCGCCGCCAAATACTGTCAGCATTTCTCTTTTGCCAATGGCTGTTTGGGTTATAAATGGAATCAGATTATTTGGAACGCCAATAGGAAGTTCTCCGATCTCTGCAGAAGGATGAGCTCCTACAGGATTAAAATATCGCAGTAAAGTGGTTTTAAAATTTGCTGCTCCGGACATATCTTCCAGCAGCTGTTCTCCGTGCTGTTTGGTTCGGGCATAAGGACTTTCCGCTTTGCCAAAAGGTGTGTCCTCAGTGACAGGAAGGTTTTTGACTATTCCATACACTGAGCATGATGAAGAAAATACCAGGTTTGGTATCTCATTTCGCTCGATACCTTCGACAACATTGTATAGAGACTCCATATTATTTCGATAATATGAGAAAGGTTTCTGAGTGGATTCCGGAACAGATTTGTATGCTGCAAAATGAATAACTCCGACAGCGTCCTGGTGTTCTTCAAAGATTTTAAGTGTGCTGTCTCTTTGGACGAGATTGGTTTTATGGTTTTTTACTCTGACTCCTGTGATTTTTTCTATACCCTTGAAAACACTACTGTCTGCCCTGCTCAAATCATCAATGGAGATAGCTTCAAAGCCATGTTGAATTAAATCTACAATTGTATGAGAACCGATATACCCACACCCACCGGTAACGATAATCTTAGACACAGATAATCAGTTAGTCTATTAATCGTATCAGATACTCACCATAGCCGCTTTTCAATAGAGGTTCAGCTAATTTTCTGAGTTGAGCATCATTTATAAATCCTTTTCGATAAGCTACTTCTTCAATACTCCCTATCTTCAGCCCCTGTCTTTTCTCAATCACCTGTACAAATTGAGATGCCTGCATAAGAGAGTCAAACGTTCCGGTATCTAACCAGGCAGTTCCTCTGTCAAGTATGGAAACTTTGAGTTTTCCCTGCTTTAAATAAGCTTTATTGACATCTGTAATTTCATATTCGCCTCTGGCACTCGGTTTTATATTTTCGGCAATTTCTATAACAGAATTATCGTAGAAATATAATCCCGGTACCGCATAATTAGACTTGGGATGGGTGGGCTTTTCTTCAATAGAGATGACATTTTTATACTCGTCAAACTCTACAACTCCATAACGCTCAGGGTCCACCACGTGATAAGCATACACAATTCCTCCATCCGGGTTATTGTTGTGCTCAAGCATAGAACCTAATCTGCTGCCATAAAAAATATTGTCTCCCAATATTAGGGCAACCTTATCATTTCCAATGAATTCTTTACCGATTACAAAAGCCTGAGCCAGACCATTAGGCACTTCCTGCACCTTGTAATGAAATTCACAGCCGTATGCCAAACCGTCTCCAAGCAGCCTTTGAAAGTTCGGTAAATCATGTGGTGTGGATATAATCAGTATTTCTCTTATTCCGGCCATCATGAGTACAGAAAGCGGGTAATAAATCATGGGCTTATCATAGATAGGCATGATTTGTTTGCTGATTGCAAATGTGATTGGATGCAGACGGGTACCTGCTCCTCCTGCTAAGACAATTCCTTTCATTATTCAAAAATTTAAAGTAAAAATAAAATTTTTCACCGTAGAAGACTATAAAACAGTTAAATATTAAGATTCAAAGTGATTTAGTACTTCTTTGCACCAATTCAAAATGTTGTATAGATTTATGAATTTTTGGAATAAATCAATAAAGTAGTTTTCAGAAGCGACATTCTTTTGTAATTGGTTCATTATTAACGATAAAAGGGGACATTAAAATGATAAATTTCTTATTTTTAAGGTCAGAACCCACTGAATTAGTTTTGAAAAGATTAAAAACTATTGATTTGTACGGCATGTTACCAAATTGTTAACGCCTTTATGTAAACTTATCTTTATTTTATATTAACTTTGCTACATCACAACAGAATAAACAAGAGATATGACAGAAAAAGTTTTTAAAATACTCGTGGTAGATGACGAGCAGGATGTTTTGGAATTTCTAAGTTATAACCTTAGTAAAGAAGGGTTTGAAGTATTTCAGGCTGAAAACGGGAAAACAGGGATTGAAATCGCTAAAAAAGTAGATCCGGATATTATTCTGTTGGATGTCATGATGCCTGAAATGGATGGAATTGAAACCAGCAGAGCTCTGAGAGAAATGCCTCAGTTTGAAAATACAATTATTGCTTTTTTGACTGCACGGACTGAAGATTACTCCCAAATAGCCGGATTTGAAACCGGAGCAGATGATTATATCAGCAAACCTATAAAGCCGAGAGTGCTGATTAGCCGGCTCAAGGCATTACTCAGGCGCTATGAATCCAAAGAGGAAAAAAATCCTATCATAGAGGTAGGTAATTTGCAGATTGACAGAGAACGTTATCTGATAGTGTTCAACGGTGATGAAATGTCTGTACCCAGAAAAGAATTTGAATTACTTTACCTGTTGGCATCAAAACCAGGCAGAGTATTTAAAAGAGAAGAAATATTAAATGAAATTTGGGGCAGAGATGTCATAGTAGGGGACAGAACGATTGACGTGCATATTAGAAAAATTAGAGAAAAACTTGGTAACGAACTGATAAGAACTGTAAAAGGGATAGGATACAAATTTGAAGAACAATGATCAAAAGGCAATTTACACCCACTTCAATTGCCATCATAACCAGTATCTCTGTAGCATTAATCAGTACAGTAATTATCTTAATACTTAACAAAACTCTAAAAGCAAACCAGCCATACTATATTTATCTTTTATTCGGGGCAGTCGTGTTTCTGATTTCTCTGCCGCTGTACAGATATACTCTGATGAAATTTATTCAGAGTAAACTGAAAATAATCTATAAGACAATAGGTAAGCCTCTAAAGTTTCAACAGGAAATCAATAATAACCTTAGTTCCAACATTATGCGCTGGGCAGAAAAAGATGTGGGAGAATGGGCGATAAGTAAAAACAGGCAGATTCGCGAATTGCGAAAGCTTGAATCCTACCGAAAAGAATTTGTAGGGAACGTATCTCACGAGTTAAGAACACCAATTTTTAATGCTCAGGGATATTTGGAATCTCTAATAGATGGGGTGGAAGACCCGAATTTGTCTGAGCAGTTTCTGAAAAAGGCACTGGCCAATGTGGAACGCTTAGATGCTATTGTGTCGGATTTGTTGGAGATATCCAAATTTGAAGCAGGAAGAATTCACTTGGAGAAATCAGCTTTTGATATAATTGTACTGACCAAAGAAGTGTTCTATCAGTATCAGCATATTGCGCATGAATTTGAAGCAAAACTAAAAATTGATTCTAAGTTCAAAACACTGCCGGTATGGGGTGATTCTAAGCGAATCGTACAAGTGATGGAAAACCTGATTTCCAACGCAATCAAATACGGCAAAAAAGGTGGTGAAGTACAAGTGATGTTTTACGATCTGGACGAACAGATTATAGTGGAGGTCAGTGACAACGGTCCCGGCATCAAAGAAGAAGACCTGCATCGTTTGTTTGAAAGGTTTTACCGAACGGACAAAAGCAGATCCCGAAGTGTAGGAGGAACCGGACTGGGTCTGTCAATAGTCAAAAACATTATAGAGGCTCATGACCAGAATATTACCGTAAGGAGCGAAGTAGGTGTTGGTACGACCTTTAGTTTTACGCTGGAGAAGGCCAGTAAAAGAGTTACTTTTAAATGATCTTGAAGCATATTTTTCAGATTTTTTTGAGGGCTTCGATTTTTTGAGTTAAAATATTAATCTCCATTTCTGCCGCCTCACTATTCCCCGCGCCTTTGGCAATCTTCTGCTCTAATTTTTTTATTCTCTCATTAAATTCCTTAATCTTCCACAGTTTAATCTCTACATGCTTTTTAACAATCTCCAAAGTTTCGAAAGCTATACTTTTCATCAGTATATTTAGTTCGGCATTTCTGTCATCATCTAATGCAACCGCATTTAACAGATGAGAAGTTACATCTTCCAGTGCTGGAATTTGCTTGTTTTTGGACATATCTTCTAACGCATTATCGACCACATTGAACGTAATATTGCTGATGGAACTCTCCAAAGCAATTTTAATTTGATTTCCGATTCCGGGTATCAGGGAAATCCTTTTTATTTCAGGGTTTTCGTGGACTGATTTTTTGACAATCTCCTGTAAATACAGATTCAAATCATTTCGGTACTGATAATAGGTCATACTGATTATTTCGCTGAGCTGGTTGTTGAGCCATTCATCAATTTTATCTTTTTGAGGAATAAGCACACGCGTGACAATATTATGTACAACGGGGCTGTCTTTGGTGATTTCATTTTGAGCTCCTGTAAGCACATTGGTCACGACCCGGTCAGAAATTTCTTCTACTGCAAGTTCAGAATACTTTTTACTCTTTTTGTAGAGATACGTACTCTCAATATTGATAATTCCCAGTTTGTGCAGCCTCAGTATCATACCAAAAATTCTGAAAAGCCTGAAAGATTTGAAGATACCGCTCATAGGTATGCAGCCCAATACATCGTACCAATGTACGATAGGATAAAAGAACCATTTGTCATGTGTTTTCCGATAAATGGACTGCCCCCAGCGAATAAGCAGTTCACTGATAAATATACCGACAAAAATTAAATCCAAGTAAGACGCATTGGGATGAATGCGGACGGAGTAATACAAGTTAAATGACGGAGAAATAAACCCGACTAAAGAACGGAAAGAATGATAGTGGTAGGACCAGTCAAAAAAGATAAATCCGAGGTTAATGATTACAAGCAAAACCATCATGATGTCCACAAATAGCGGCAGACCCTCCCTGCTGGTTTTTAATCTGTCCATGTCTATGGTGAAAAAGGAGCGTATTTTTCCGAGCATATTTTTTAAGGTTGAAGCAGAAACTGAATTCTATAAATATCAGTATAATAAATTACAACAGATAAAACTATCCTCGTGAATCAATTCTTACACGTGCAAATATTTTTCATTATCATTTCAGCTTTAGACTCTTTTAGAATGACGATTCAATCTCGTAATGTGGGAATTAGTGATCCGAATTAAAATATCTCAATCAGTATAATATTTTGCGTGTTGACTTAAAACATTTAAAGATTGTTTCTTGATCGTTTAGAAGTTGTATCTGAAGATGAATAAGCCCAAGAACTTTGGCTTTACTGAAATATATTGGAATGCTGCAAAGTCACTTTTTTTCTGTAAAATAATTTTGTGGTGGCTTCAAAAGACTCTGTATAATCTGACACGAAAAATTTGTGTACGGTTTCTCTGCCAGTATGAATTAGGTTATTGTCCGTAAGCACTTTTTTCACATACCGGGCTACAATTTCATTGGTCGCGAGAATTTCTGTCTTTCTTTTATTGCTGTTGTAAAAATCAGAGATCTCTCTTTTTATGAGAGGGTAGTGCGTGCAGGCTAATACTAATGCCTCGATATCATTTAATCTTTCATCGGACAGATAATTGTCTATCACAGCCTGACTGATAGTGTCTTTGACAAAACCTGCCTCAATCATTGGAGCCAGTAGAGGTGTAGCAAGCGAAGAGACGTGGATGTTAGGCCTGATTGCCGAGATTTTTTCCGGAAAAATTCCGGCTCCTATGGTTGCGCGTGTCCCGATTACTCCCACTTTTTTATACTTGTTTTGTATGATAAAATTGACCACCGGATTGATGACGTCTATCACCGGAACGGAATGTTTTCCGGCAATCTCACGTACATGTTCATAGGCTACAGAAGAAGCACTGTTGCATGCAATGATGATGGCTTTTACATTCTGTTCCAGCAAAAAATCAGTGATGACACTGCAAAAAATTTGAATGGCCTCAGGTGATTTATCTCCATAAGGCAGGTGGGCAGTATCGCCAAAATAGATTAAACTTTCGTGAGGGAGTACGTCTAAAACAGCATTGGCGACCGTGAGGCCGCCAATACCTGAATCAAATATTCCTATCGGGTTTTGAGCTCCATTCATAGGAACTGTAATTACAGACCCAATTTTTTCTTAAGCAGTCCGATTATATTTTCACTCTCGTCGGCAAATAATATGGAACCGGCACTTGAGTCAAAGATATAGCTGTATCCGTGTTCTTTGGATACGTCTTCTATTGCTTTGTTGATTTTGTCAATCAGAGGTTTGTAGAGTGTCTGACGCTTCTTGGCGATTTTTTCATCTGCACCTTCCTGAAAGTCCTGAATTCTCCCCTCCAAGTCTTGGATTTCTCTCGCCTTGAATTCCTGATCGGTTTCAGTCATGGAACCATCCTGCATACTCTTCTGAAAATCCTGAATTTTCTTCTGATATTCCAGCCCCATTTTTTGAAGGCTGGCTTCTAAATTGTCAATATATTTCTCCAGTTCCGCATCGGAAGTTTTCTTTTCAGGAATAGCTTCCAACAACTCCAAAGAGTTGACGTATCCAAACTTATAGGCCTTTATTTGGGCATTGGTCTGGAAAGTAAAAGCTGTAATTGCTACTACAGCAAGAGATAATAAAATTTTCTTCATTTTAATTTAGTTGAGTTTTGTTAATGATTAAGGTTTATGGTTGAATTGATTTTAGTACTTGTTCACTCAAATCATATTTTGAATTGGTATAGAGCATGGTAGAACCTCCTGCCGCTTTATCCAATACAAAGTCGTATCCGAGGTTAATGGCGATTTTTTCTATTGCATTATAGACCTGTTCCTGAATCGGATGAATCAGTTCCTGTCTTTTTTTAAACAAATCTCCTTCGTAGCCAAATCGCTGTTCCTGCAACTTATTGGCAATTTGCTCTTTCGCAATAATTTCGTCCTGCCGCTTCTTTTTCAGCTCGTCTGTAAGTAAAAACTCTTCTGCCTGGTACTTATTGTACAGAGTCTTGACCTCATTGTAAGCATCTTCGATTTCGGTGTTCCAGGTATTGGCAATATTATCCAATTCATTTTGCGCTTTGGTATAAGACGGTATTTTTTCCAAAATGTATTCAGTATCCACATACGCAAATCTTTGGGCAAAAACACTCATTGCACCAAGGAGGACAATAGCAAGAGATAAAAAAGTCTTTTTCATAGCATTAAATTTTATTCTGGTTCAAATCCTAATATAATTGTGAAAGACCCGTTTTTGGCGATATAGTCAAAAAATCCTTTCGCAGATTGTATTCGATTATCCTCGTCATTTCTTGGTTGGTCAAATCTTATGCCATAATCTACGCCAAGTAATCCAAACATAGGCAAAAATGCTCGGATACCGATACCTACAGCCTTGTTTAATCTGAATGGATCATAGCTTTTAAAAGTTCTGTAACTGTTTCCGGCCTCTGCAAAAACCAGCCCATATACCGTGGCTGTCGGATTGAGTGAAAAAGGATATCTCAGTTCCATAGTAAACTTATTGAAAATGGCATCCCCTCCGTCATCCGAATAAACTCCGTATCCTCTTTGAGAAATGATATCCTGTCCGAAGAGTACGATGTTGCTCGGTAATCCGTTGCCGCCAACCTCAAACCGTTCGAAAGGAGACAATCCCTGCTTTTTATTGTACTGACCCAAAAAGCCAAATTTTGCAGTCGTTTTAAAAACAAGCTTATTTTTTCTGTCTAAAGCCTGATACCAGTCAAAGGTCATACGCCATTTGTGATATTCTACCCACTTCCATTTTTGATCGACCGAAGCATCTCTATAGAAATCATCTTTTCTGAAAATGGAGTAAGGCAGCGTAAACTGACCGGAAATACTCACATGCGAGCCTCCTGTAGGATAGAGGGGCTGATCCAAAGAGTTTCTGGAGAGTGTCAGCATTAAGTTCAGGTTGTTGAAGTTACCGTTTTCAATGGTTGCATTTTCACTGTAAATCCTTTCCGTGAAATTGAACAGAGCATAGTTTTGGTAATTCAGCGAGGTCTGAAAGATAAAGTAATCATCCGGCCATCTCAGGCGGGTACTCATTGCAATTGATGCCCCATTGGTGACCTGTCTTCCGTATGCCTTATTGGTGCTGTAATTTAAGAGTTGGTACCTCGACCTGAAGGCAGAGAAGGACAGTGCATTGGGCTTTCTTCCTCCTAACCAGGGTTCGGTAAACGAAAAGTTATAAGTCTGGTACTGCTTACCGTTACTTTGAACGCGGATACTGAGCTTTTGTCCGTCACCGGTAGGAAGCGGTGTCCAGGCTTTTTTATCTTTTATGTTTTTGATGGAAAAATTGTTAAAAGATAATCCCAAAGTTCCGATAATGCCCTGAGCTCCGCCCCAGCCTGCGGACAGTTCTATCTGATCGGCAGATTTTTCCGACACGACATATTTGATATCGACAGTACCGTCTTCTGGATTAGGTAACGGCTGGACTTGTGTCGCTTCGGGATCAAAGAAACCCAGGTTTGCAATTTCTCTCTGAGAGCGTATCAAATCCGTCCGACTAAACTTTTCTCCCGGCAATGTTCTTAACTCTCTTCGTATCACGTGCTCGCTGGTCTTGTCATTGCCCTCTATCAGTACATTTCGGATGGTGGCCTGAGGACCTTCTGAAATGCGGATTTCCAAGTCAATGGAATCTCCCTGTACTCCGACTTCCTTTGGATCAATAGAGAAAAACAGATACCCGTCGTCGTAATATAGAGAAGACACGTCTGCTCCGCTCGGATCCATATTCAGTTTTCGTTGCAGAAGCTCCGTATTATATACGTCGCCCTTTTTGATACCCAAAACTCTTTTGAGTACATCATCCGAATATTTGGCATTCCCTTTAAAAGAAATGTCTCTGAAATAATATCGTCTGCCCTCTTCTATCTTAATTTTTATTTTGACTTCGCTGTCACTCGGCATCATGACAGTATCGTAAGTAATTCGGGCGTCCCGGTACCCTTCCTTATTGTAAAAATCGATTAACGCTCTTTTATCTGTAATAAATTTTTCCTCATTAAATTTCGCTCCTTTAAACAGGCTGAGTCTGACTCTGTCCTCAAAAAAGTTTTTGATGGATTTCATATTCATGTTTGCCAGTGTATAAGCGGCCTTTTTCAGTCTGTTTTTATTGGTCAGAATTTCTTTATCCTCTTTTTTGAAAAATTTTATTGTCGTTTTCTGCCGGGTATCTTTCATGGATTTGCGAACCTTAGCAGGACTCAGAGCCTCTACGCCTTCTATTTCCAAAGAAGTAATTTTTGCTTTTTTACCTTTATCTACCTCTATAAAAACGGTTGCAGTATTCACCGATATTGTATCCTTGACCACATTAAATTTCACCTTGGTGGCCAAAAATCCTTTCTCCCTATAAAAGTCCGCGACTGTATTTTTGATAGTGTTTTGAAGAGAAGGGGTAATCGGTCGGCCTTTGAAGGCAGTCAGTTTTTTGGCAATATCTTCAGCCTGTCCTTTTTTGATACCTTTAAAAAAATAATTAGACATCCTCGGTTTTTCTGTCACATAGAGAATCAGGTCTGCCCGGTCTCCGTTGATATTAGCCAATCTAAATTCCACATCGGAAAATAATCCCTGCTTCCACAACAGCTTAATGGCCTTAGCGATTTCATCACCGGGAATTTCCAACTCCTGCTCTACATAAATGCCGGTAATATTGCGAACGATATTTTTATCAAAAAACTCCGAACCTATAATGTCAAACTGATTAATCGTATATTTTTTAGGGTCTTTGTAATTGATAATTTCATTCTCTTCGGCATCATGATTCGTTTCCGGTACTTGTACGAGAACGGAATCAGACTTTTCTGTCTGTGCAGATACCGTATTGTAAAGAATTAAAGATAAAAATATGTGAAGTGTAAGTATATACTTGAGATGGTCCATTAACTGTTGATTTGTTCACTTGTTTTGCCGAATCTTCTTTCTCTCTGCTGGTATTCATAGATAAAACCATACAAATCGTTTTTGCTGATTTCCGGCCAATATTTTTGGGTAAAAATGAATTCGGAATAGGCTATTTGCCACAGCAGAAAGTTGCTGACTCTGTACTCTCCGCTGGTTCGTATTAAAAGCTCCGGGTCCGGAATATGAGAAGTGTACAGATACTCCCGGATACTTTCACTCTGTATATCCTCAATACTTTTTTTTCCGTTTTGGATATCCTCATACAGTTTTAAAAAAGCTTCGGCAAGCTCTTCTCTCGAACCGTAGCTCAGAGCCAGTGTTAAGGTCATTCGGGAATTGTTTGCTGTTTCCTGAATCGCCTTTTGAAGTTCAATATTACACCGATTTGGGAGGTTATTGAGACGTCCGATAGCATTCAGCCGAATATTGTTTTTCTGAAGTGTTTTGACTTCTTTGCCAATAGTCTGTACCAAAAGTTCCATCAGAGCAGAAACTTCAAATTTTGGTCTGTTCCAGTTTTCAGTAGAAAAGGCGTACAAAGTCAGATATTTAACACCGATTTCCGCGCATGCCTCTGTTACCTCTCTTACGGCTTTTACACCACTTCTATGCCCAAAGACTCTTGGTTTGCCGTGCTGCTTGGCCCATCTGCCGTTGCCGTCCATAATGATGGCAATATGCTCGGGCAGACGTTCCCGGTCAATCAGTTCTTTTATATTCTCGGCATCTGCTTGCTGCATAAAAAGATACTTTTTAAAAAGTCGGACATTTTATGGTGTTAAAAGTATAGGTTATTCCGATACTGTAAAAATTAAACCGGTCATTATCTTTGGAAGAACCTCTTTGTTTGCCCGGAAACCCTATTGGGATGATACCTAGTTCAGGAGAACGATCAGACAGTGCTTCTGAAATATTTTTCCCTTCAGAATAGTAATTCAACTGGGAAGCATCTGCGTATTTCCCGCTCACATCATCGAGATTGTCGTTGAAAGTCTTGCGGGAAGATACTTCTATCTGCAGAGTCCAGTTACTGCTCAGACTGAATTTCAGCCCACCCCCAAACGGTATGGAAAGTGCAAAAGGACTGTATCCACTCCGCATATTTGTGGCATCAGAGTTCGCACTTTTCTGCCCTTCGGTGCCTATAGGTTCGAGAAAATATTTTTCGCCCTGATAGTGTGTATAGCTTTTAAAATGATAGAGACCAATTCCGACAAAAACAAAAGGTGTCCAGAGTTTTTTCTTTTGAATTTTATTCGTGTTTTGACGACCCAAATCCCAATCAAAGAAGTTAATTTCAAACAATCCGCTAAATTCTGTAATGTTGGATTCAAAGCTCAGATTCCGGGCTTCCAGAAACGGATGCCCTTTAGATAGTTTTTCGTCCGAAGCAGCCACCCAGGCATGAGAAACACCGGCCCGAAGCCCCATTCTGTTGTTGAGATTATACCTGTAAAAAAGTCCCCCGCCGACTTTAGTTTGCTGAAAAGAATAATTCGGGTTTAAATCTCCAAAATAATTGGCTGCTGCTACGAACAGGCCGTACTCACTTCTTTGTGCCAAAGTACTGTACGAAAACAGACCACACAATACTATGCTTAAAATGATTTTCAGCCGGTTATTCACTTAATCAGTCCAAATTTGAGTCCACAAAGATAGGTAAATAACGAAGAAAATAAACTCGTTGTATATACAGAATGAGGGAAATAAGAAAATTTACCCAAATTCCGGGTTTCGGGTACAAACCTTTTATAGAATTAATTTCGAATGTCTTCGCCCCACATAAGCTTTTGACGCAGTGTCTTGATGTAGGAACTATCAGAAATTCTTAAAAGTTTAAATTTAAAAGATTCTTTTTTCACCGCAAATTTGACACTTTTCTCCACCTTAACGTACCTGGAATCTATTGAACAAAGAAAATGTTTCTCTCTCGTTTCTACTTCAAAAGACAAGACCGTATCATCCGGAATAATCAGCGGACGTGCATTGAGATTGTGCGGAGCTACGGGAGTCAGCACAAAAGAATGCGCGATGGGGAGTACTATCGGTCCTCCGCAACTGAGCGAATATGCGGTAGAGCCCGTAGGCGTGGAGATAATGATACCGTCAGCCCAAAAAGATGTGAGGTATTCTCCATTCAGGTAGGTATGGACCACAATCATGGAAGAAGAGTCGGTTTTATGCAGCGTGAATTCATTCAGACCGTAATTGACCTCTCCAAAAATCTCTTTGCTGGAGTCTATATGAATGAGTGCCCGTTTTTCTATACTGTAATTGTTGGTTTCTATAGCCTGTATCAGCTGGTTGATATCCGTTTTGTTGATATCGGCTAAAAATCCCAATCGCCCGATATTGATGCCGGCCACCGGAATTCCGCTGTCTCTTACATAGTTTACGGTATCAAGCAGAGTCCCGTCACCTCCGATACTGATGAGCAGGTCAGTATCAGGAACCAAGTCTGCATGTGAAGTAAATGTTTGAACAGGAGGTAGTGATTTTTCTTTTTTTATCAGTGAACTCCAGTAAGATTTATAGACAATAATTTCATATCCCTTGCTGTGCAAAGTCTGCAACAGGTCAGGGACGTGAGGCATGTGTTCTTTTTTAAGAATTCTGCTGTAAATAGCTATTTTCACAATGTATGCTCTTTGACAGTCGGTAAAGTTATGAAATAGAATGTAAAATCGGGAGACTGTATAAATTTGAAGAAACTGGATGTGCTCCAATAAAATGCCATTCAGTGCCATTCGCCATGCCAATAACAGTCATTCTGCCCCGTGTCCGCCTCTGGCGTACAGTCATTCTGTAAGAATCTAATTGCAATCTCTCTTAACAATTCGCCATGAGACTCTTAACAGAGTGACATTTCGTAAACTGCTGTATTCAACCCGCCATGCCGATAACTGCCATTCTGACCCGTGTCCGCCTCTGGTGGAAGAATCTAAAATCATTCTGCCATTGAGATGCTTCCAGCATGACGATTATGATATTTACAGTCATTCTGCCCCCTGTCATTCTGTAAGAATCTAATTGGAATCTTCTCTTAGTAATTCGACATGAGACTCTTAACAGAGTGACGTTTCGTAAACTACTGTATTCAATTCATCATTCTGACCCGTGTCAGCCTCTGGTGTAAGAATCTAAAATCATTCTGCCATTGAGATGCTTCCAGCATGACGATTATCATATTTACAGTCATTCTGAAAGAATCTAATTGAAGGATGCTATAGTTTTAAAAACTCCCAGTTCGGATTAAATGAATTGATAAGAGTCTCTTTTTTGCATCTGTTAAGCAGCTTGATTTCCTTTTCTCGCGCTATTGCCTGACTCATAGTTTCATATTCCTCGAAATAAACAAGATTATAACAGTTGTATTTTCCTGCAAAAGTTGCCTTTGTGGTGATTGCGTCTTGATAATGTTCAGATAATCTTCTCGAAAGATTGTTTGTAACGCCTGTATATAAGACTGTCTTATTTTTGTTTGTTAGAATATAGGTGAACCCCTTCCCCATTTTTTATGTTTAAAAATAAGTAGTTTTTAAGATCAAATTCAAAAACCTAAAAATATTTTTGAAGTATAGACTAAGCGATGTTGGGTAAAGATTCTTAACAGAGTGATGTTTTGATGTACTGTTATGCGACTCCTGTCATTCTGTAAAGAATCTCTCTCCAAACTGTCATTCAGTGCCATTCGCCATGCCAATAACAGTCATTCTGAACCGTGTCCGCCTCTGGTGGAAGAATCTAAAATCATTCTGCCATTGAGATGCTTCCAGCATGACGATTATGATATTTACAGTCATTCTGCCCCCTGTCATTCTGTAAGAATCTAATTGGAATCTCCTCTCAACAATTCGGCATTAGACTCTTAATAGCGTGACATTTCGTAAGATGCTGTATTCAATTCATCATTCTGACCCCTGTCATTCTGAACCGTGTCCGCCTCTGGCGTACAGTCATTCTGTAAGAATCTAATTGCAATCTCTCTTAACAATTCGCCATGAGACTCTTAACAGAGTGACATTTTGGTAAATGGCTATTCTGATGCCCGTCATTCTGCCCCCTGTCATTCTGTAAGAATCTAATTGGAATCTTCTCTTAGTAAATCGACATGAGACCCTTAACAGCGTGACATTTCGTAAGATGCTGTATTCAATTCATCATTCTACCCCCTGTCATTCTGCCCCGTGTCCGCCTCTGGTGGAAGAATCTAAAATCATTCTGCCATTGAGATGCTTCCAGCATGACGATTATGATATTTACAGTCATTCTGCCCCCTGTCATTCTGCCCCGTGTCCGCCTCTGGTGGAAGAATCTCATTGCAACCCCTCTCAGTAGTAATCCAATAATCGCAAAAGCTTTTATTTATAGTTTACGACACTCTTTTGATTAATCCTTAAATTGCCGCTTGTTGCCAATGTTAATTAACTTTTTTTTGCCCGGTCTATTAAATAATTGTTAGGTCAAAAGTAGCTTTGTTACTATAAAAGTGCTAATTTTACACTATCTAAGTCTGTTCTGTGGATAACTGCTTCCAATGGGAGTCAAAACCGACTTATGAGTTTTAATCACTTTTTATAAAAGGTGGCGTATGAATAAAAATATACACAACATGATGCAAGTCAAAAAATATAAAAGTTCTTTATTATTCATTCTTTTCTTTTTGACGGCAGGCTTATTAGGAAATAGTCTATATGCACAGGGTACCCAAGTCTTTAATGACGGAGGTATAGAGCTCAAAGTCTGGTTGGAAGGTGTATGGACAGATGCTAACTGTGACGAAACACTCGACCCACTGAGCGGTAAGACCAAATATGTATTTGAAGACCTTGAAGTGAGGGCTTCCAACGGTACAAATTACATGTATGACAATATGCCAAGTGTCATAGATGCTCAGCTTTTGTTGCAGCAGTACTTTCCTGCGAGAATGACTTTTACTGTAAAGGATGTCAAAACCAAAACGCTCCGGTCGCTGTGGAGACCCAATAACTCAAAGTTTAGAATGCTAAACCCTTGGTTTCCGTTTCGCCCGGCTCACATGAACAGACATCCAACTGCCCTTAACAATGTCAATGCTCATCAAATTCTCGTTCCGGCCAATACTTCGGAGTATGCACCTCCAACTTTAGGCGTTTCCTATGACAAGCCAGCATTAGGACCGGCACCTGTCGGGATGGTTGGCAACCGCTTTCAAATGCTGGAGAGAACATACAGCGGAAATCAGGCACCGGACAGATTCCAATGGCGCATCAACGGAATGTGGGAATCTGATGCCGATGTTGCCGGAAAAGAAGCCGGTTTTGTGATATGTAACGGAGCTTATGGATTGCCTCAGGTTGCAGAACTGAGGAGAATAGATATTGGGGATATATTGAGTTTGGATTTGGACAGGATACTCAATTCTTATGAAATTAAGATGAGCCCTCAACTCTTTCTTTTAATGACACTGGACCCGGGACTTGGAAATGACAATTTCATTGAATACTTGGTACGTGTCACAGGATGTACCGATATATTTGGAATCAATATCAATCCTAATAATTTCTTTGGAGCGATTGTGAACTTTCTGGCATCGGATGAAGATGATGACTGGGCAGATAAAACCAACTGGAGTGATGATGAAATGTTTTTCCGCTCTACACCTCCGGGCAAGAAAGGCTATTTTGCTACGAGAGTAGTGCAGGGAAGAAGAAACGGTTCCGGAAAATATATGATACTCTTTTCGTACGAATGGGACTGGACTGATAAGACCAATAAAGAAAGATTCCCGGAAGCCGGAGCTGGAAATACTTTCAATGTACAGGCACCTATGTGTAATAATGCAGACTATGTCTATGCAGATGCCTCTGTTGCCAGACCAATAGGATTAGAAGTATATCTCGATGGTATGTTTCAGGATAATGACCACGAAGGACACGAACTGTTGGAAGATCAAAGCTTCTTTGGTCTGTTTGACTTTGACTTAGATTTGGGATTTGCCGGATGTTCAGATTTTAACATCAGTAAAACGGATCCTCTCATTGGGGGAGCCGAGGAGATTCGGGTAAGAGGAAAGGCCTGGTCTGCTCAACAAGGAGAAGTAGAGCCTGGAGCTTGGAATTCCACTATCGGCTGGTCACAGGGAAGCCCGGGCTGGAATACAATTTCCCCGGCCACATCAGGAGCCTTGTTGTATAATAAAGTATATACCACAGAAAAGGGTATGCGAAGCTTTGATTTAAAATTGGAAGCTTGGGAATCGGACTGTGATACACCAGATCCTGTACTCAGTGGAAACTGCGGAAAGAAATGTGTGTTTGCATTTTCCAACAGGTGCTGTATTGCGGATAACCCTTTTGGTGGAGGCTGTCTGATTCCCGGATTTGAGACCAGAGCAGATGATGCTCTCAAGCATGCCGGACCTACTCAATATAAAATTAACTGGAGAAACAGCCCGCCAAATACCTGGAACTATTACCATGCACCGATAGGCGGACTGGGAGATCCGGGCAAAAACTACGTAGCCCGCATCAAATACAGATGGACTTTGATGCCACCACGTATTACGGAAACTATATCGCCTGACGGATTTGATATTATATCCTGCCCGGGAGAAACGCATAATCTAAGTGTAGATGTGATGGGGGGAGCTACGTTTTATCAGTGGCAGTATGTGGAATTGAGTGATCCGGCAGGACCTGCCTGTCCGAATATTCCCGATAGCGACTGGATAGATATTCCAAATGCGCATTGTCCGGATTATACCACTCCGGGCAACTTTCCTACCACAAGAATTTATCGTCTGAAAATCTTTAACCGGGCAGGCCCGGGCAGTGTAACGCCTGCGGGAGATAAGTTCGCGTATGCCTACTCAAAATGTATCCGAATCCAAAAACTGCCGCAGATGGTACCTATGTACAGCAATCTCGGTTGTGGTACTTCAGCCGAACCAATTTTAGTACGTTCCGGCTCAGTGGGGGCTTTCCAGCCTGTACTGCCACCGGATTCCGGTTCATTGGATATGCCCGGAGTCATATATGAGTGGTCTGTTTTCGGTGGAGCGTCAGTAGATCCGACCACCGGAGAGCACGTCAATGTGACCTTTCCCAATTCTGCTGGTCAAGACGTGAGAGTGAGGATGCAGACTAAGTTCACAGACATTTGTGGTGCGGATTTGACTCAGACAGTTAACTGTTATTATCAGACCGTGGATGGCGGTTGCGATACCCTCACAGGTGTGATATATGTATCGTACAATGCCAATAACTCCGGGATAGGCACCATAAGTAATCCGTATTCGCTTGCTAATGCCTTTAAACAGGTCGCCATGACTCCGCAAATTAAGCACATCAAATTATTGGCGAGTGACCCGGGAGATGTGAGCACACACTATAATATTCGCTCGACTGGTGCCGAATTGAATCGAACGGACTCTGCGATGATTATCACGGACAGCATGATTGTGGAAGGTGGTTATGTGGAGGGAACAGCAGATGACGGAAGCCTGATTTGGATTAAAAAATCCGATGAACGATCTATTATCAATAGTAATATTTTGGAACGCATCAACGACAGCATCGGCCATTATATAGGCTTTAGAGCTGTGAACGCAAAGGATTGGGTGATTCAGGACATTACGCTAAACATGGGCAATGCTCCAACCAGAACTGTGGGTACATACGGGCATGGGCATGGATTCTCTAATTATGGAATTCTGGTGGCCGGCTGCAGCAATTATACTCTGCAAAATATACATATCGTCGGGGGAGCCGCCGGGCGGGGATCCGTGGGCAGAACTCCTGAATATAACAATCCACCTGATCCGTCAGGTATTGATCTGAACAATCCGGCTCCGGACGGTACATCTTCCGGACCGGGTGATCCGGAAGCTACATATGGCGCAGGATATTGGCTCATCGACCCGTCTAACAGACTACCGGGGTACGGAGGTCGATTTGGAGTAGCACCATCAAATGCCGGAGGGCTGCCTGGCGACGGTCAGCATGGAAAGGGTACTGCAGCATACCGTACGGCTGGTGCCGGCGGTGAGTACAATCACGCCACGCCCGGCAACCGCAACGGGCGAAATGGAGCAAATGGGACGAAACATCCTTCTAATGCGGCTAACAGAACATTGGCAGATTTAACTGCTATGACGACTTATTTTCTTCCGACCCCTATACTCGAAGGCGGTGGTCATATCGGAGATGCCGGTAGTGGTGGCGGTGGCGGAGCATCAGGAGGAAATGCCTCAGCCAACGGAGGTGCCGGAGGTATCGGAGGCCGGGGCGGATTAGGCGGATATAGTGGAGGTGGTGCCTTTGGTCTCTGGGTAGTGGGTAACTCGACAGCAGGAACCCGAAATAATGTTACGGTGGACGGCACTAATTTATTAGCCGGTGCGAGAGGAGTAGGAGGTACGGGAGAAGCCGGTCAAATAGGTGGTCAGGGCTATGGTGGTGGCTACCCGGGAGGCAATGGAGGCAGGGGCGGTGGTGGACCGGACGGTGGAGATGGATACAGTCTGAATGAATATATACAAGGCGGGAGCGTAGTGGCTACCATTAATCCGGGAGATCCTCTGACTCCGGTTTTGGAAACAGACTACGGTTCAGGTTGTACCTACTCAGTATTCAGAGTAGAAAATTCAAGTAATGCCAACTGGGTAGGAGTAGGAGGCGGGATAGATGTCAAAGATATCAGACAGGATATTGGCTCTCAGACAGGATCGACTGCGAATCCGAGAAATATTTATTTTACAAACACCGCACTCAAAGGAAAAACGCTTGAATTGGTAGCAGGTGACTATAGAAATCAGATATATGTCCGTTATCAGAGAGAATTGCCGGAAATTTTTCCACTCCCGACCACAATATGTCACAATACGCCTATAGATTTACTATCAGACCCCAAAAGTGAGTTCCATACAGAATACAAGTGGACGATACAGGCGGGTAATAAGGACGGCTTGTCTACTATAGTTGGTCTGAATGATCCGGCGCCTACATATACTTTTGCTTCTCAAGATGTTTACGGAGTGGTATTGCCCAACTCCACCACCGAAAACATCGTATATCAAATCAAATTTGAGGTGAAAGATGCCTGTTGCGGATGGTCGATTCCGGTGTATAAAACGATAACAGTATTGCCGGAGATTGTCAACGAAGTCGGTGTGAATGGACACATGGACAAAGACACCATTTATATCTGTAATCAGGGTAGAATTCCTAATCTTATAAATAAGGTGGGAGTCATTCAAACCACACTGCCTAATAATAGATATCAGTGGATGGTCAGCAAGGACGGAGCTCCTTATGACTCAATCACACCGGGCGGAGGGAATACCAACCTAACTGCAAGGGAATATTTCGGAGATGGAGATAATGGAACCTATCGCTATGTGAGACTTATTGGTTCCGGGAATCCAAATATTGACTGTGCGGATACCAGCAATGTGATTACAGTCATAGTCACGGATAATATTTCCAATAACCTGATTTCTCCTCCGGGACCTACGATATGCGGTGATATATCTCTGCCAAGCGTGGGTACCACAGTACAAACAGGAGGTCAGTGGGCAGTGAATATTGGGTATATGGGAGGAAATGTACCGGACGGGCCGGGAGGCGATATCGAATACAGATGGCAATATGGTCGAATGGATATAGGCACAAATGAAATAGGGTACTTTAATTACAATGTATCCGGACCAACCGAAAGTGGAACGACATCAAATACACAGGACTTTGATCCGGGTGTCAATGGCTCTCCCAATGTAACTTACGGACAAGGTAACCAAGTGTTTTACCGGGGCGATGGTGTGCCGGGTCAGGTGTTTTTCAGAAGAATTGCTGAATTGTCATTGGACAAAACGAATTGTAAGGATACCAGTAATGTGGTGATTGCCGATATTCCACTCGGAGCCAAGCCATGGGGTAACTGTGCTGCTGGAGGGAACTTTACTAAGTGTAAAAATGACGTAGCTGACGCAACAGGTTTAGATCCAAATGATCCTGATCTTATTGGTAAGTTTACTATGTTAAATGTTGTCGGTCAAGGACTTTGTCTGATAGAAGCCCCAGATACCGTCTGCCCGGGCAGAGTGATTGCGGTAACTGTGCCGCATACTCAGGTGGGTATTAATGAAGGCACGGGCGCGTTGTATGCCTGGTACAGTGTGAAAGGCGGGCCTTATAATAATAGTGAAACCGGCGGTAGAAACCACTTCTGCTATTCCCACTCGAACTGTACAAATCCATTACTTAATGATAACTGTACGGATTTCAACGGAGCCAAGCCGCCGGCAGATTCTACCGTCTTTTTAGGGACAACTCCGGCCGATACAGATACTTTGGGTCATACCAAAGGGTCGCATATTTTGGCGAGTATGTTTGAGACGACTACTTTTTATGTGAATATTTTTGACGAATGCTTCTCGGATGCCGATTTCCGGAGTGATCCGAGTGGTTATATTTCTACAAATATTCCGGGTCGCTGGCAGCGTAAAACCGTAGTGGTGCGGGAGCCTATTTATCCGCCTACCGACTTTACGGCGACTCCTTCCCGTTACTGTGAAAATGAGTTGCCCGACAGTGTAGTATTGGAGGTAATAGGAGGCGATATGTTTAACGCCGGTCAAATCCAAATCTTTGAAAATGATACGACAGATGAAGCGAATATCATATACACTTCATTGGCAGGACAACTCAATGCAGAACGAACCTTTTCTGTCAAGCCGGCTCCGGGTGTAACGACCACGTATTATGCACGAGCTATTAACGGAGAGTGTGATACGACTGACTTTATACCGGTGACTGTGGTAGTGGATGATTCACTTAAAGTACCTTCGAGTTTGAGCGGTCCTGACGTGGCCTGCGACGGCGAGTCCATCACGCTGACTGTGGGAGTAGATGCGGGTACGCCCGACTTGACCGGAAGTGCAGAATGGGTATTGTACTTTGATGATGTATTGCCTGCCAGAGTAGCTTCCAATCAGACCGGTATATTTAATGTGACCGCACCGGCGACTTCCGGCAATCACCATTATATAGTACGGGCGGAGTATTCAGATCCTCTTGTAAGCTGTAGTCCTACGGATACGGTCATGCTGCCAATTGAAATAAAAGATGATTGCGTGTGCGACGACGGGTATGTCATTTATGCTCCGGATGGTATGACGACTCATGCGACTATAGAGTGTTTAGCACCAGATGGCTGGACGTATTATGCCAACTTTTCCAATCCGGATGAATTTGTGTTTGCGATTAAGAAAGAACCAAATGCGGGTGAATACCCTTCCGGTGGTCCAAATGCCAATAATTCTGTTTTCACAGCAGAGGTGTATATTACCGTTACGCCTAATCCGACTACTGAGGATGATGTGTTCTTTGCACAGAACGGATGTGAGGCTAACTTTGTAATGCCGAGATACTGGAATGTGAATGTAACAAGCGGCAGTATCGACGGATACGTCAAGACGAGATTCTTCTTTAAGCCTGAAGAATTAATAGCTACCCGCAATAGGGCTGTGGCTTGGAAGGGAGCTAATCAGGGAGGGTGTGATCCATTATTAGATGGTCCGGATCAGGTATTCAAGACAACGGGAACGACATCTAACGGAACTTCCTTTAATGCAGGTCCTGTGACCCCGTATGCTGTACCTGTAAATCAGGGTAACACCGATATTCAGGCAGTGACAATTAACAATTATAAATATATTGGACACTTGTTCTCTAATCTGAGTTCAGTACCGGAGCCAGCCATAGGCATGATAAACGGCAAACAATATGTGGAGGTGGCCTGGGATGGATTCTCAGGGGGCGGGGTAGCCATCCGGGTCAGCCCAGACTTGGAAGTGTTACCGGTGACTCTGGTATCCTTTACGGGAACTTTGGTAGAGGGAGATGTGCTGCTCAACTGGCATACAGCTTCGGAACTAAATAATGATCATTTTGTAGTGGAAAGAAGTGTGGACGCCACAAATTGGAAAGCTATTGGCTCTGTCAAAGGAAACGGTACGACCAATGAGCCACACTATTACAGTCTGACTGATGCGAGTCCGGCACCGGGAGGATACTATTATCGATTGAAACAGGTAGATTATGACGGCAAGTATGAGTATAGCAGAATTATCTATATACAAATCGGAGGGGATAAGACAAGCGATAAGACTTTTGTCGTACAACCTAACCCAACTGATGGACTTGTAACTGCATCTATAAGTTCTGATCGAGATCAACAGATTAATCTGCGTATCTTGGATGTCAGAGGAAGAGTAATCGGCAACAGGGATGTGAGTCTCGGTAAAGGAATGAATCAGGTCAAAGTGGATCTGAGCCATTACCCTGCCGCAACTTATATCTTGTCCTTTACAGATGCAAACGGTCAGGAGTATAACGCCAAGGTGGTGAAACAGTAAATATCTTTTATTTAATAAAAAGGCGGCTGTTCGGATATGAATAGCTGCCTTTTTTGTAATGGAATCTTGAATATTTTATATGCCCTACTTCTATCTCTTTCTGAAGGGAGCTAAGAGGAGGATATTTTTTTCTTTTTCCCCCTCAAATACTATTCTCCTCTGGAGGAGGTTAGGGGGAGGATACTTTCTATTCCTGTCTTTTCTCTCAAACGTTATCCTCCTTTGGAGGGGATTAGGGGAGGAACTTTCCCCTCAAATGCTATCCCTTTGGGGAAGACAAATGGAAGGATAAACTTACTTGTTGGATTTTAGAGTAATCTCTGTATGGTGTTCATGTGATGAAACATGTGGTAAGTAGTAAAGCTCAACATCTCTTTTCCGGTAATTTTCCCTAAAATCGGGTGAGGGAGTCTGATTTTTTCCAACTCTTTTTCAGACCAGGGAGCTATACTGTTTTTGAGAGATTTGGTTTGTTTCTCAAATTTTTCGAGCAGGAACTGATTACTTTTTAAAATCGATTTCCCCGCTTCGAATAAAATCGGAGACTTGGCACCTTCTGTTAGTTTTTTCTGATATCGGCGAATAATTTCTTCTGTGTCTGCCGAGCCGGATGACGAAATACCAAAAAACATTCTCAGCAGAGCTAACGGAGTTTTGTAACCTATAGTCGTGACTCTGTTTGATTTATTGATGTGTTCAATATTTTGATATATACTCCATTTCCCATCTTGCTGAAGATTTAATTGATCCAAAGAAGTATTTTTTATGACATCCCGATATTGATCTGATAATATATCCAATTGTGCCAGAAGGCTGTCTTTTGTGTTTGCCTGAAAATTCATATCTGTTAAAAATAACGCGTATTTCTGATAAAAGTTTGGAAAGTCGGCATTATTAATCCGACGGTGATTAAAAGTGATTTTTGATTTTTTAAAATGACATTTTCTGAAGCGTCACTCTTCTAAGAGCCTCAAATCCAATATGTAATTACTGAAGTACTTCGAAACGTCCTGTTATGAGACGCTTCCAGTTCGATAAACTCACTGACCGCAGCGTGACGGTATGGTGAAATGTCACCCTGTACTGAGTACACCGAAGTCTCACTGATCGCAGAATGACCGTAAATATGATAATCGTCATGCTGGAAGCATCTCAATGGCAGAATGATTTTAGATTCTTCCTCCATAGGCGGACACGGGTCAGAATGGCAGTTATCGGCATGGCGGGTTGAATACAGTAGTTTACGAAATGTCACTCTGCTAAGAGTCTCAAATCCAAAATGTAATTACCGAAGAGCTTCGAAACATCCTGTAATGAGACGCTTCCAGTTCGATAAACTCACTGACCGCAGCGTGACGGTATAGTAAAATGTCGCCCTATACTGTGTCCGCCTATGGAGGAAGGGTCTCATACAGACTCGCAAAGAGATGTTTTCGGCGTGACGGGATTCAGAATGATCTGCTATCGGCATGGCGGGTTGAGTACAGCAGTTTACGAAATGTCACTCTGCTAAGAGTCTCAAATCCAAAATGTAATTACCGAAGAGCTTCGAAACATCCTGTAATGAGACGCTTCCAGTTCGATAAACTCACTGACCGCAGCGTGACGGTATAGTAAAATGTCGCCCTATACTGTGTCCGCCTATGGAGGAAGGGTCTCATACAGACTCGCAAAGAGATGTTTTCGGCGTGACGGGATTCAGAATGATCTGCTATCGGCATGGCAGATGGCTCAGATTTGTGGAGAGATTATTTTTCTGTTTGTTTGATCAAACGAGAATTCCTATAAAACCCTGTTCCCTGAATACTCAATGTTTTTTCTGAATGGATTCAGAGCCAATCCGGAAAGTTTGAAATGTTGGCGGGCAAAAGGGATACCTATGATCGTGAGATACAAGAGTGTCCCAAAAAGGATATGACTCAAAAATATAGGAATACCGGCATACAAAAGCCAGATAATATTTAATACGGTATAGAGACAGCCGTGATAAACTTTCTTTTTCGTGATGACCGCATCAAATGGCCATAACTGAACAATTCCCAGCTTGATTGCCTGTACGCCGAAAGGAATTCCTATGATCGAAAGAAAAAGTGGAATACTTGCTGTAAAATATCCCATTGCGGTGGCGAAACCTCCCAAAATAAGCCAGAGTATATTCCCCAAAAGTTTCATGGCACTCTTTTTTGAAGAAACAGAAAACTACCCTGCAATGTTCTCTTTGTATTTTCGATACATTTCAAGTACAAGACCGTGTGCCAATCCGGTGCGGGGAACAAAAATTTTCTCGGAAGAGAGAAATCTTAAAATGAAGAGGAAAATTTCAGCAGCCGGTACGATGATGTCTGCCCGGTCAGGTCGGATATGATAGCGGATAATTCTTTCCTCCTCGCTGATATTTCTCAATGTGTCATGCATGGTTTCTATCAGAGAAGTTGCAATTTCACCTCCTTTCTTTTTTTGAAAAGCCCGGTCCATTTCATTGATACTTCCTCCTGTTCCGACAACCTTTAAATTGCGATAATTACTTTTTACGCTTTCCAAAAAAAGCTCCATTTTAATCCAGGTGTCCGGTTTTACTAAACGGTCGCGATACCGGACAGAACCTATGTCAAAAGATTGCTGGCTGATTAGCCTGCCTTTACTGATTACGACAAATTCTGTACTGCCACCGCCCACATCCACGAACAGAAAATTGTCTTTTGGAAATTTGTTGAAAATAGCAGCGTAATTTGAAAGAAGTGTGCGGGCTTCTTCTTCACCGGAAATAATTTGTATGTCTAAGCCTGTTTGTTTTTTGACTTCCTGTATTATTTCCTGCCCATTTACAGCATCTCTCAGCGCAGAGGTACCCTGTACAGTATAATTGACGGGCTTGTACACTTCTATCAGTTTTTTGTAGGCAGTCAGAGTACTGATAAAATCTCTTGTTTTGGAAGCACTCAGTTCCCCGGTTTTAAAAATTTCGCCCCCTAATTTCAAGGGCATTTTATAGACTGCATCTAATATTAATACGGGTTTTTCGGATATTTCAAATACCTGAATAAAGAGCAGTTTGACCGAGTTGGAGCCTATATCTATTGCGGCAAATTTTAATCCTGTCCCCATGTTGTTTCAAAGCCAATTTAATCTGTTTCGTAGTTTAATTGTGCGGAAAGCCAATGCTCCGTTTCCTCTACACTTCTTCCGGTTCTTTGGGCATAATCTTCGAGTTGGTCTTTCGATATTTTACTGATACCGAAATA
Organism: uncultured Chitinophagales bacterium; assembly: GCA_964653095.1. GTDB lineage: Bacteria > Bacteroidota > Bacteroidia > Chitinophagales > JADIYW01 > JAMLHH01. Next base: position 41,578 of record CAZZEH010000008.1, on the reverse strand, counting down.
TCTCGATTCAGGATGAGAAAAATACCAGCCACTGACCGCAGCAGTAGGAACCATAGCCATGCCTTCCGTAAGTCGGATTCCCGTTTCTTCCGTGACATTAAGAATTTTGAACAACGTTTTTTTCTCTAAATGATTCGGACAGGCGGGATAGCCGGGTGCCGGTCTGATTCCCTGATACTTTTCTCGTATCAGCTCTTCATTGTCCAAGTCTTCCTGCTCGGCATAACCCCAAAACTCTTTGCGGACCCGCTGATGAAGTCTTTCTGCAAATGCCTCTGCCAGTCTGTCGGCAAGTGCTTTTAGTATAATGCTGTTGTAATCATCGTGTTCGGATTCGAATTCTTTCAGCTTTTTTTCAATTCCAAATCCAGCACTGACTGCAAAGGCTCCGATATAATCCTGCTTCCCCGAAGATTCCGGAGCAATAAAATCACTCAGGCAGAAATTGGCCAGTCCGGCACCCTTTTTATATTGTTGGCGCAAATGATGTAAAACGATTTCCTGTCCTTTATGAAGGATTACAATATCATCACCTTTATTTTTTGCCTTGAATAAACCATATGAAGCCTTTGCCGTCAGCCATTTTCCCTCTATGATTTTCTTCAGCATTTCCTGTGCGTCCTGGAAGAGTTTTGAAGCGGCTTCTCCCACCACTTTGTCCTTCAAAATTGCCGGGTATTTGCCGTGCAGTTCCCAGGCGCTAAAAAAAGGTGTCCAGTCTATACAGAGTACGATATCCTTTAAGTCATAATCATAAAAATGAAACACGCCCAGTTTTTTAGGCTTTGAGGGTGTATATTTTTTCCAATTGATAGGAATAGAATTTTTTCTGGCCTCCTCCAAAGTCAGGTAAGTTTTATATTCTTTTTTCCCCTGATGACGAAGTCGGATTGTCTCGTATTCTTCCCGGGTTTTGGCGAGAAATGCTTCCCGAATATTGGGATTGAGCAGGCTGCTTGCAATACCCACACTTTTTGAAGCGTCAAGTACATGTACAACCGGATTGCGGTAATGAGGCTCAATTTTCACTGCGGTATGAATTTTAGAGGTAGTAGCGCCGCCAATTAAAAGAGGTATTGTAAAGCCGTTTCGATCCATTTCTTTGGCTACATGTACCATTTCATCCAAAGAGGGAGTAATAAGTCCGCTCACGCCAATCATATCCGCATTTTCAGATTTTGCAGTTTCCAGAATTTTTTCACAGGGTACCATAACTCCTAAATCCAAAATTTCAAAATTGTTGCAGGCAAGTACGACACCTACAATATTTTTTCCGATATCATGGACATCGCCTTTCACAGTAGCGAGAATAATTTTTCCGGCTTTACGTCTAACCTCATCTTTATCGTTTTCCATAAAAGGCAATAAATAGGCTACTCCTTTTTTCATTACCCGTGCACTTTTGACGACCTGAGGGAGAAACATTTTTCCGGCACCGAATAAGTCGCCTACTACATTCATTCCGCCCATTAGAGGACCTTCTATCACCTGTAAAGGAGTCTCATAAAGCTGCCTCGCCTCTTCTACATCTTCTTCGATATAATCTACGATACCTTTGACTAAGGCATGCTGGAGCCGTTCTTTCACACTGCCATTCCTCCAAGCCTCTTCCTCTGTTTTCTTTTTTACTGTACCTTTTAGATTTTCTGCATATTCCAACAGCCTTTCGGTCGCATCTTCTCTCCGATTAAAAAACACATCTTCGACTCTTTCCAGCAAGTCTTTGTCTATCTCATCATAAACCTCCAGCATAGCAGGATTTACAATGCCCATTGTCATTCCGTGACGAATTCCGTGATACAGAAAGGAAGCATGCATAGCTTCTCTTACCCGCGAGTTACCCCTGAACGAAAAAGACACATTACTGACTCCCCCGCTGACATGCACTCCGGGCAGATTCTTGCGTATCCATTGAGCTGCATTAAAAAAATCCAGAGCATTATTCTTGTGTTCTTCCAGACCGGTGGCCACAGGAAAAATATTGGGGTCAAAAATGATGTCTGCCGGATAAAAGCCTACTTTCTCTGTCAAAATTTTATACGAACGAGCACAGATTTCTGTTCTTCTCTGAAGAGTATCGGCCTGTCCTTCTTCGTCAAATGCCATAACTACAACAGCCGCTCCGTATTTTTTGCAAAGAGAGGCTTCTTTTATGAACTCTTCTTCGCCGGATTTGAGGCTGATAGAGTTAACAATACATTTTCCCTGCACATTTTTCAGCCCGGCTTCAATAATGTTCCATTTGGAGGAGTCTATCATAATAGGAATTCTGGAGATTTCCGGTTCGGCCATTACGAGTCTTAAAAACTTCACCATTGCAGCTTCTCCATCAATCATTCCTTCATCCATATTGATGTCGAGTATCTGTGCGCCTCCGCGTACCTGTTCCAAGGCGACTGACAGAGCGTCTTCGTATCTTTCCTCCTGAATCATTTTAAGAAAGACTCTTGAACCGGTCACGTTAGTACGTTCTCCGATATTGATAAAATTGGACTGGGGAGTTATAATCAGCGGTTCTAAGCCGGATAATTTTAAGATGTGTGACGGATTCACAATACAGAATTAAGAAAATGAATGAATTTGCAAGGCTCTGGGTCTGTAATGGACCGCAAGTTGAGCCACCTGTTTGATATGTTCGGGAGTCGTGCCACAGCAGCCACCTATAATATTGACTAAATTCAGGTCTAAGTACTCTTTGAGCTCGCCGGACATATTTTTAGCATCCTGGTCATATTCTCCAAATTCATTTGGCAGTCCGGCATTCGGATATACACAGGTATAAAAAGGAGCTTCCTTGGCCAAAATCTGAAGATAAGGTCTCAGTTCTTTTGCACCCAATCCGCAATTTAATCCCACCGCAAAAATCGGGGCGTGAGAGATTGAAATTAGAAAGGCTTCTGCTGTTTGACCGGATAGAGTTCGTCCGCTGCGGTCTGTTATTGTGCCGGAAACAATTAGGGGCCATTCCCTACCTCTTTCTTCGAATATAGTTTGAATCGCAAATAGTGCAGCTTTGGCATTCAGAGTATCAAAAATAGTTTCTATCAGCAAAATATCTACGCCGCCATCTAAAAGAGCATTGACCTGAAAAGCGTATGCATCTGTTAGCTCATCGAATGTTATTCCTCTGAATCCGGGATCATTTACATCCGGGGATAAAGAAGCTGTTCGATTTGTCGGACCCATTGCACCGGCCACAAATCTGGGTTTATCCGGAGTGAGTTTAGTCATTCGGTCTGCTTCTTCCCGGGCGATTTTTGCACTTTCATAATTGATGTCATATACGGCTTCTTCCATTTCGTAATCTGCCTGAGCAATGGCTGTACCGCTAAAGGTATTCGTCTCGATAATATCTGCACCGGCTTCGAGGTAGTCCCGGTGTATTTGTCTGATAATATCCGGTCGGGTAATGGAGAGCAGGTCGTTATTGCCTTTTAAGGGTTTGGGATGATTGTCGAATCTTCCCTTCCTGAAATCTTCTTCTGAAGGATTGTGCTGCTGAATCATGGTACCCATTGCACCGTCAATAATCAGTATCCTTTCCCGGATAACTTTTTCCAATAATTCAAAACTCATTGTACTTTACTTTTAAAAAATTAAGTACAAGCTTACTTGATTGAAAACTTTAGGAGAATATTACTTCTTCTTATCTTTTCCCTTTCGAGATAGGATTTAGCACCTTTTGACATTGTTTTGTCAAGGTTGCTAAGACATCATCGGGCCTATTCCCTCCGCCTTTCTCAATAAGTTTGCTTGCAAAACAGATATAAAGGTATAGAAAGAAATTGCTTTCACAAAAATAAAGTCTGTCAGAATTTGACGTACAGATATTTTAGAGGATTTAATCTTAAATAAAAGCTCAATCTGTGTGATTGGTACATGTGAAAAAGAAACATTTTATAAGTTTGTATTTTCAAGTTATGAAAGTTACCGATATCCTCAATAAATTCCGGAAAGGAGAAAACCTTGTTTCTTTTGAAGTCCTTCCTCCGCTGAAAGGCAAAAGCATAAACAGTCTTTATAGGATATTGGATCCCTTGATGGAGTTTAAGCCGCCGTTTATTGATGTAACTTATCATCGGGAAGATTTTGAATACAGAATGACACCGAGCGGATATTTTGAGAAGATCTCTGTTCGCAAAAGACCGGGTACGGTAGGTATCTGTTCGGCAATTATGCATAAGTATGATGTCGTGACTGTACCGCATTTGATATGTGGAGGTTTTACAAAAGAGGAGACTGAAAATGCGCTGATTGACCTAAGTTTTCTGGGAGTACGTAATATTTTGGCATTAAGAGGTGACCCGAGAAGATCAGAGAAAATATTTGTTCCGGAAAATGGCGGACACAAATATGCGGTAGAACTCATTCGCCAGATAGATAGTATGAATCAGGGACTTTATTTGGATCAAGATATTCATGATGCCATTCAAACTGATTTTTGTATTGGAGCGGCAGGATATCCGGAAAAGCATTTTGAGGCAGCAAATTCTGAAGAAGACTTGCTTTATCTGAAAGAGAAGGTTGAAATGGGGGCGCAGTATATTGTCACGCAGATGTTTTTTGACAATCGGGTGTTTTTCAGGTTTGTGGAAGATTGTCGGGCTATTGGTATTGATGTTCCCATTATTCCCGGCATAAAACCTTTAACCAGAATGGCTCAACTCAAAAGTATTCCGAGTTATTTTTATATCAACTTCCCTTCAGATTTGGTTAAGGCGGCACATCGTTGTAAAAATGATGAAGAGGTCAGGCAGCTTGGTATTGAGTGGAGTATTGCTCAGGCAAAAGAATTATTTAAGAATGGGGTGTCCTGCATCCACATTTATACGATGAGTAATCAAAAAACTGTGGCTGAGATATGCTCGGCATTATTGTAGCTCGCTCGGTATGCGATTAGTGGCAGCTATACAGTATTCTACTTCACTTTCCTGTTGGTGCAGACCAAAGGTTGGGCAACCACATTTTTTGGATGATTTGCAACTGCTGACTAAGGAGAACAAAAAGACTAAGCAAATTACTAAAAACTTTCCCCGCTTCATTTCGGTAACAATTTCAGTATAATATAGTAAAAATACTGTTTCTATCTCTATTTTTAACCAATGCAAAAACTTTTAACAGGAAAAAACATTCTTTTTGCACCACTAAATTGGGGCTTGGGCCACGCCACAAGGAGTATTCCGATAATCCAAAAACTGTTAGAAGAAGGAGCTCGTGTCACTATCGCCGGTGATGGGGAATCTTTTGAATTTCTCAAAGAGGCTTTTCCGGGTCTAAATTCTCAGGAACTGCCTTCCTATAATATCGAATATCCCACCGGTTGGGGAGGTGCCTGGAAAACCGTATTTAAAGCTCGTGATATTATCAAAACAATTAAGGCAGAGCATGAAGTGGTAGAGCAATTGGCTCAGGAGTTACAATTGGATTATATTTTCTCTGATAATCGATATGGGGTGTATTCCGAAAAAACACCCTCTGTTTTTATTGGACATCAGTTAAAAGTACTGCCGCCCAAAGGCTTTCAATGGGGCAGTGGAGTGATATTAGCCTGGCAAAAAAGTTTTCTTAAAAAATTTTCCGAAGTATGGGTACCGGACTTTCCCGAAGAAAATAATTTGTCGGGTCGCTTGTCGCATGGTGTGAATGTCGGAATTCCTGTCCGATTTATTGGACCTCAGAGCAGATTTTATACCTATAACCGGATAGATAAAGTGGAAACGAACCCTGAAAACCCAAAAATAGTTGCGGTACTTTCGGGGCCTGAACCTCAACGGACTTTTTTGGAGAAAATTCTTTTGGAGCAGTTCGAAACTTTGGAAGAACGAACTATTTTGATTCGGGGGACGGTACAGGAAGGGTTACCGGTGCAAAATGGTCAGGTGGAAATTATAAATTATTTGCATGGCAAAGAATTATATAAAATTTTAAAACAGGCTAAATTAGTGATATGCCGACCGGGATACAGTACACTGATGGATTTATCCCTTCTGGGGAAAAAACTTTTGCTGATTCCCACACCGGGGCAGACCGAGCAGGAATATCTGGCTAAAGAGCTGTCGAACGATAAAAGAGCAGTCATGCAGAAACAGTCTCAGGTGAATATAAAAAAGGCACTTGAAAATATGAATTCAGTAAGAGAATGGAGTGGAACAGATTACGATGAAACATTACTTCCGTCCGTCTTAAAGCAGCTTATTGACTGCGGACTAAATAATAAACAATCCTAAAAGACAGTTTTATAAAAATTTTAAGTTTCAAACTAAAAGTTTTTAATAAATTGCTATTTATTTCTACTAAATATTCATATAATTGTACTTAACATTTATTAGATAAATTTGAAATTATTAACTAACAAGTCAGTCTTTATGAAAAAAAATGTATTATTCTGGCTGCTGTGCATGTTATTCACAACATCACAGTTGCTTGCACAAGACCGCACGATATCCGGTGTGGTGACTGATGCTGAAGATGGCGAATCCCTGATTGGGGTAAGCGTTTTGGTAAAAGGAACAACCAATGGTGCAGTGACCGATATTGACGGGAGATATGTCATCAGCAATGTCTCAAGTGATGCTACGACACTAATTTTTTCTTATGTGGGTTATACTACAGAAGAAGTAGCAATTACAGGTTCCGAGATTAACTTACAAATGAAATCGGGAGTAGAGTTGGAAGAAGTTATTGTAATGGGATATTCTACCGTGAAGAAATCAGATGTGACCGCAGCGGTTTCTGAGGTAAAGGGAGAAAGACTACAAAATATCCCTATCGGTGGTATTGACAACCTCTTACAGGGTAAGTCTTCCGGTCTTCAGGTGACTTCCATGAATGGTCGTCCGGGTGGAAATGCTTATATTAGAATTAGGGGAACCGGTTCTCTTAACGCTTCTTCCGAGCCGCTCATTCTTTTGGATGGAGTGGAGATTTCGTCAAGAGATTACGCCATGATTAACCCGGCAGATGTAGAAGATGTTACAGTACTGAAAGACGCAGCCGCAGCAACTATATACGGCTCCAGAGCTTCCAATGGAGTAATTTTGGTTACAACCAAGAGAGGATCAAAAGCAGGAAAAGCTTTTAGTATTCAGTATAACTATAACAGAGGGGTAAAGTCAAAAGTAAAAGATAATTTCAAATTGATGAATGCGGCTCAGAAAATCTTCTACGAATGGGAGTTGGGTAAAGGTAATCCGTGGATTCTTGAAATGGAAGAAGACGCAGATGATTTTATAGCACGTAACGAAACAGATTGGTTTGATGTGCTGCTGAGAAAAGCTACCGTAGAAACTCATGATGTGTCTGTAAGCGGTTCCAAAGAAGATTTCAACTATTACCTTTCTTTCGGTTCTTACAAAGAAGATGGTATGGCTGTCAATTCATACTTTGAAAGAATGAATATTCGTTTTAACTCGGATTACAGAGCTAACAAATGGCTGAAAGTCGGAAACTCATTTACTTTAGTAACTGCCAAAGATGCTTCATTGAGAGACCGTTATAATCAGCAGAATCCATTTATGGCGATTTATTCCATGAACCCGTACGAGACTGTGTATGAGCAGGATGAAGAGGGAAATGTGATTTATGACGAGAATGGCAATCCGCTTTGGAATTTTAATACCACAGCCGTGGCACAGTTAAACCCATTGGAGCAGATAGTGAACAACCCAGAAGTTTCTAACTATACTGATATTATTGGTAGTGCTTATGTTCAGGCTGATTTGATTGAAGGGCTTTCTTTGAAAACAGAAGTTGGAGGAAAAATCAGAAATGAAGCATATTTGAGTAAAACATATCCGGGAGCGTTTTTGGATTTACTTAGCGAAAGAAACGGTACAGTGAATAAAGGGAGTTATGAAAACACTATGTTCACTTGGTCAAATGTAGCTGTCTATAATAAAACTATTAAAGATAATCACAATCTTTCTTTACTGGCAGGTACAGAATTGCTGAGAACAACCGGACAGTCTTTGTTGGTATCGGCATACGGATATCCAAATAGAGATTTGATGCAGATTAGTTTGGCAGCTAATGTACTGGACGCGAGAGGAACACAGTCTCACTACGGATTATTCTCAATTTTTGGCGAGGCGAAATATAATTTTCAAAATAAATATTATGTGGGAACATCTGTACGTCGAGACGGCTCTGCAAACTTTGGTCCTAAAAACAGATACGGAACATTCTGGGGAGCTACGGCGGGCTGGAATATTGCAAACGAATCTTTCTTAAGTGATGTCAGACAAATCAGTCAGTTAAAGCTTAGAGGTTCTGTGGGTACATCCGGGAATGACCGAATAGGAAGTTTCCTGTATTTGTCCACCTATAATGTAGGTACATACGGCAATAATTCAGCAAGTTTTCCGGCTACACCTGCTAACCCCGAATTGAAATGGGAGTCTAACCTGAACTGGAACATAGGATTGGATTTCGGATTCTTCCAAAACAGACTGACCGGTTCCGTAGAATATTATAACAAGCAAACCAATGACTTATTATTCCCTGTAGCATTGTCTTATACTTCAGGGTTTACCTCTCAGACTCAAAACATCGGTAAGATGGAAAATAAAGGAGTCGAACTTGAGTTGAGAGCCGATGCGGTACGCAAGAAAAATGGTAGTCTGTCATTCTTCGGAAACTATTCCAGAAACTATAATAAAGTGGTTTCTATCCCTACAGACGAAGAGTTTCTCCCAACATCCGGCAAAGGATTGGGTCTTACTGTACTAAAAGAAGGTAAAGAAGCCTATACATTCTATTTGACGCGATGGGCAGGCGTGGATGCTTCTAATGGAGAACCACTATATTACGACAAAGATGGGAATGTAACGAATGTATATAGTGATGGTGACAACGTGATTTTAGACGGAAAATCTGTACTGCCTAAGTGGTACGGAGGCTTTGGTCTGAATGCAGAATATCGAGGAATCTTCGTAGATGCAGATTTTACATACAGTGGCGGGAATTATACTTTTAACGTACTTGCTAATGATTTATTAAGTGACGGAGAAAATGTGACCAATATCCAACGGGTGGATGCATTGGATTATTGGAGAAATCCGGGAGATATCAAATCCATTCCTAACCCTGCCGCAGCAGGTTACACAAGCAGATGGAGTGATAAATGGCTGCAGAAAGGGGACTATTTTAGATTGAGATCCCTGAGAGTCGGTTACAGTCTTCCACATTCAATTTTGAGTAAGGCGAAAATCTCCAATCTGTCTGTATATTTCCAGGGTACAAACTTATTTACGGTAACCAAATATGAGGGAGATCCGGAAGTAGGTATGAGTTCTGAAGAGTCAGTGACAGAAAGTATTGGCATTCCGGGAGAAGCTTCGATGTACAGTTATCCGCAGTTTAGAGGATTCTCTTTTGGAGTAAATGTTGGATTCTAAAAAATTAAATCATAAAGAAATGAGAAAAATCACATTAATAATTATAGCAAGTATATCAGTTCTCCTGCTGTCCTGTAAGGATGAACTTGATTTAAAACCTTTCGACAAATTGGAGGAAGAACTTGCACTTAGTACGCCGAAAGATTTTACTACGGCATTAAACGGAGCGTATATAAGATTTTTGGGCGGCACGGACGGAGATTATTATCCGAGGAAAATGATATTGTCAGATGTGCTGACAGATAACCTTATTATGTGTCAGGACGGCAGACACTCTTTACAGAATTTCTATGAGTATAAATTAGATGCAAACTCTACTGCGAGCGGTATCATGTTTTATGCATACAGTTCCACAGATCGGGTCAACAGAATCATAGAAAACATTGATGCACTGAGTGACGGAGATTTTAAAGATGATGTGTTGGGACAGGCAAAAGCCGTAAGAGCACTCAATCATCTTGACATAGTCATGTTCTATGCACCGTCTTTTAAAGCAGTCAATCCGGATGATGCGAATACAGGCATTCCTATTAAAAATAAATCAGATGCATTGGCTAAGCCTGCGAGAAATACCCTTAATGAGACATTTGATTTTATTATCAGTGAGTTGAAAGAGGCCAAGAATTTGATTTCCAACGACAGATCTGCAGTTGCGGAAGGCGTAATAAACAGAGCTGCGGTAAGTACCATCTTAGCAAGAGCTTATCTGTATAAAGGTGATTTTGCCAATGCGAAAGCAGAAGCTCAGGACGCAATTGATTTGGTCGGCTCAGCTGATTTGGCGATAGGTTCCTTAGAAGAGTTTCCTTATATCTGGACAGATAACAGTGCGGGAAATGCCGGAGTGTTGTTTAAGATTTTAGTACAGGAAAGAGATCGAACATATCCGGGATGGGAATTTAATCAGGAAGTCAATAATGTGATTGCATCTGAGTATGTGGTGACTTTGGAACTGTACAATAAGTACGGAGATGATGATGTCAGGAAAGCACCATATTTCAGAACAGATATTTTCAACGGTAATCTTTACAACCATATTATCAAATATTTGAGACGACCATCTACAGCCGGTGGTGTAGTAGATGTGAAAGTGGTACGGGGTGCAGAAGCGTATTTGATTTTGGCTGAAGCTGCTGCTAGAACCGGCGACAATGCTACTGCTTTGGATGCTTTGGATGAAGTGAGATCCAGAAGATACGAAGATTTCGAATCTGGCGGAGAGTCAGGAGAAGCACTCTTGAATGCGGTAATGCTTGAAAAGAGATTGGAATTTGCATTTGAAGGCCAGAGGTTATTTGATTTGAAGAGATTAGGACTTCCGGTACATCGTTCTGAAACAGACGGGGACCGCGCGGACGGGTCTGGATTTCCGGCACCTGCTTCTGCAAGAGAACTTGAACCAAATGATCATAAGTTTACATTGCCGGTTCCGACTTCAGAAATACAGGCGAATCCTAATTTTACACAATCACCAGGATATTAAAATTTAAATAAGGATAATTATGAAAAGAATATTTAATATTACACTTACTGCACTAATGGCAGCGTTTGCCTTAGTAAGCTGTAAAAAAGAGAGCCTGATATATGATGGTCCTGTCTTGGTTCATTTTAATTCTCAAGGCGGCGCATTAGTTGTGGAGAACCCGGATGATGAGTTTGCTTATGAAATTAAAGTTGGTCTTACCAAACCGGCGGATCGCGACATTACTATAAATCTGGAAATAGATACGACGAATTCTACTGCAATAGAAGGTTTACACTTTACACTTTCTTCTAATCAGGTGGTTATCCCTGCCGGACAGACGGTAGCTTCTGTGAAGGCAGTCGGGATATATGAAAATCTCGAAGAGGATGCACTTACCGCTTCAGTGCGAATTGCTGAGAGCGAGTACAGCGCAATCTATGGACAGGAAATTAAAATACGTTTCAGAGCTCCGTGCGACGGAATACTTCGTATTGAAAAGTTTGTGGGAACTTATGAGCTAGACTATCCATGGTTTCAGGAAGATGACGGACCTTACACTGTAACAGCTGTATTGGATCCCGAAAGAGAGAATACCATAATCTTTAAAGATTTGTTAGACGATGGTTTTGATGTGGCTTTCACATTAGATTCCGAAAGTGATGATATTCTAGTGGAGGATTCGGACGCGTGGATTTACGACCCGGGCTTTCCTCCTGTTGTAATAGCTGATGTGAATGGGACGTATGAAGTATGTGAACAAATTATCGAGTTCTATGCTTTCCACCATATACCGGGGGTAGGTTCTTTCCCCGGAAGTGATAATCAGAAAGCTACATTAACTAAGCTTAAAGATTAAAGTACACATATTTTTTAAATAAGGAGCTATCAGATTTGATAGCTCTTTTTTTATCTTTATCTTATGAAGTACTTTTATACGCTACTATTTCTTGCTTTGTATCTAAACCTAACTGCCTTGGATTTTTGTGGCAATGAACTTACTCTGCAGGAGGCTCAGGAAGTTTTTTCATACAGACAGAAAATTCAGCAGTTAAAACTAAATGCTAAATCAGCTGAATCTGATACCGGGCAGATTATTACGATACCCATAAAAGCCTATATAGTAGGTACCGATAAAGGAGAAAAGAGATACAACTTAGAGTACCTTTTAAAACAAATAGATTTTCTAAATGAAATATTTGCTGAAACCGGATTCTACTTTTACTTCGTTCCGGGTATAAAGTTTATTGACAACAGTGAATATATAGGAGATGGCGATGCGAACAAAGCTGAAAAGTTATTGGGAGATATGCTGTCGAGAAATTATCATCACGGTGCAATTAATATCTTTTATACCTCCGGGACAGGATTGTGCGGAATGGCACCTTTTCCGGGCTGGTCTTCAAGGTATCTTGGAAAAACAGGTGTGCTGATTGAAAACAGCTGCGAATTCCCTCAAAATAAAACACTTGCGCATGAGTTGGGGCATCATTTTGATCTGATGCATACTTTTCAGGGCTGGGACTCTCAAAATCCAAATGCCACCGCAGGGCATGAATATGTCACTCGTAATCCTGAATTGCGCAACTGTGAGAAAGCCGGAGACGGATTTTGCGATACTCCTGCCGATGTCTCTAACCAAGATTGTGATCGAACGCCAAAAGGCAAGGATGGAAGACCGTTAGTGGATATGAAAGGTGATCAGTATAATCCGGATATTACTTTAATCATGTCGTATCATTTGGACCAGTGTACTGAAGGCTTTTCGCCGGAGCAAATCACACACATGCGGGATATTGTATATACAGATACAGCAAGAATGAGTTATCTGAAAAATCAAATAAATGATTTCACGGGAGTGGAGACGACACAACTCCAGACGCCCCTGCCGGGAGAAAATGTATATGCCGATACTCCCATAAGATTTGAATGGGATGAGGTGGAAGGTGCCGAAGCTTATTTGTTTACAGTCAATAAATTAACAGGGTCAAATGGTGGAGGTGAGGTTTTTCAGACTATTGTAACCGGACAGAATTTCTATGACCATGTATTTCCGCCAACATCTGATTTTTTGAATAAGACATTCAAGTGGAAAGTCATTCCGTTTAAATGGACTCAGCCGAAAGCAATTGCTTCTGAAGAGAGGAGAGTGCGTATAGTGGAAAAACCATCCGGGATTTTTAATACAGAGGTGTTTGATTTCTCTGCTTATCCCAATCCGGCAGTGATTGGCCGACAGTTGACATTAAAGTTGCCTGAATTGGTATCTTCTAACTCAAAGGATTCTAAAATTCATATTCAGATAAGTTCGATAAACGGGCAGACAGTTCAGGATGAATTGGAGCATATAAACAATCACAGTATTACCTTAAATATAGATTCTCAATTAGTTCCGGGCTTATATTTTATACATTTTATGATTGATGACCTGCTTTATCGCACCAAACTTCTGCTTACGGATAAACTCCATTAGAAGCAGGTTGTATTTTATTCTAAAAAGATTGTCGATTTAGTTTTGCTCATCCAACTCATTCAAAATTGTCTGTACATCCTCTTCGGTTGAAGATAGTTTTTTCTTGCATATTTTTATAAGTGCGGAAGCTCGTTTGACCTTTTGTGAGAGTTCATCAACGGTAATTTCGCCACGTTCAATTTCCGAAACAATGGCTTGTAATTCTTTAAAAGCTTCGGTATAGTTTATTTCTTCATTCATTGTGCTCTGTTTTTGATATTTCATTAATGGTACTTGTAAAACTTCCTTGATAAAGCTTCGTGATTACAATATCTCCTGCCTTGACTTTCTGAGCTGAAGTTAAAGACTTTCCCCGGACGTATGTGATGCTGTAGCCTCTTTTCAGCACGTTGTCAGGACTCATAATTTGTATGTTTTTTTCTGCGTGTGTCAGTTCTGTGTGCATATTCTTTATATACAAATCAGTATTTCTTTTCACGTTCAGGAGAATGGCATCTTGTGCATCCTTTGCGTTTTTTAGAATGAAATTAGAATGTTGAAAAAGTGTTTTGGAACAGTCATTTATTATCTGATTGTTTGTGAGAATGGTGTGCTTCACATTTGTCTGAAACAGCTTTATTTTATTTTCAAACTTTCTGTTTTCTTCCTCTAAAATGTACTTTGCTCTGTCTGTTATTTTTTCTCTTGCAATTCTGACCGGTTCAGAGAAGTTATGAAATTGCTGAATCAGCCATTCCGCAAGCTTTGTCGGAGTAATAGCATTTTCATAAGCGACCATTTCTGAAACCGTTTCATTCGTGGCATGACCTATTCCGGTGACTACCGGGATAGGAAATTCCGTAATTGTATGAGCTAAATCGTAGTGATTGTAACAACTGAGACCAATATCTCCTCCGCCTCCCCGAATAATAGCGACCAAGTCAAAATGGTGTCTCACTTTTTTAATTCTTTCAAGTTGAGCAGTTATAGATCGAACGGCCTGGTCGCCCTGAAGCAGAGAAGGGAATAAAAAGTGAAAAAACTTGTAACTCCATGTTTTTTCTGCAGCTTCTATTACCCGTATAAAGTCTGCATATCCTTTACTGGTTTCTACTGAAATAATTGCAATTCTTTGAGGCAGCAGAGGCAATTTAAGCTGTTTGTTTTTGTCAAATAACTTCTCAGATTGCAGTTTTCGAATTGTTTCCTTTTTCTCTTTTTCCAAATCTCCTAAAGTATAGGATGGGTTAATGTCCAGTATATTTAAAGAAATGCCGTAAACCGGATGGAAGCTGATTTCTGCCAAAAAAAGAATTTTTATACCGTCTTTCAATGGTTCGTTTAGTGTACGGATAAAATTTTGATTGACTCTTTGAAAATCATCCCGCCACAGCTGACTCCTGATTTGTGCGATAATTTTTTGATCTTGCTTTTCTACGAGTTCGGGGTAACAGTGCCCTGAATGACTGTAGTAATTGAGTTTGTTCAGCTCGGCTTTAATCCAATAAGCACTCCTGTATCGGCTGTTCAGAGTTTTCCGAATGCTGCGCATCACTTCAAAGAGAGTGAAAACTTTTTTACCGTCAATTTCTTCAGACATCTGTATGGAAATTTACAAAAACCTGCTCAACTTAAATTTTGATCGTAAGTTTTTCGATATATTATTTCTTTAAACTGTACGGAAACTTTTTTTTCTGTATTGTAAAAACCGGAGTTTGTTCCCCGCCGAAACTTCTGAAAAAACGCTCAACTCCCTTCAGCATACTTCCTTCAAAATTAAAAGTTAGTTTCCTTTCTCCCGCTATTTGCAATGCTTTCCAAAACAAAAGAGGCATGGCTCCGCTATCCCCGTATGTCTCATCATAGCCTCCATACAGATAAAGCATTTCCGTATCATCTGTAATAAGGTATATCGCGGCATGCAGTTTTTCCATACTGTCATATGCTTCCAAAATAAGAGCCTGATTGTGATGCAAAGCGATTTGATGGAGTTGTGTTAAGAGCTTGGAGTTTACTATGAAATTTTCTTTGTCCTTCATACTTTGCGTAAACATTTGAATTACGCCTTCCGAATTCTCTGCTATTTTAATGTGTATCTTTTTTTCTGCCTTTCTAATCTGTCTTTGGATACTGCTTTTGAAGCCCAAAAACACTTTGTCAGAGTCTTCTGTATTTTTAATCAGATAGGTATAAGCTGTCTGCTGTAAAAAATTTTTCCAATAAAAAGGAAGCCAGTTTTTGTATTCCAAACTCCACTTAAATTTTATTTCATCAAATTCCGGTATCTGATTAATTAAGTCTTCCAAAATTCTGTTTTCAAAGCTTATTCTTTCGTATTCATTCAAGTTTTCGGGATACAGAAGCCTGGGACCCATATAAGGAGTGTAGGGGGGCATGGTGATTTTAGTCCATACCCATTGTTTTTTGTACATATAGACCCAAAATCCCTGAACCTCCCCGTTCGTGTTTAGTGAAAACACGGCATCCCAATTTCCGTCAGTACCTGCTACGATATCTAACCAGTCCGGCTGAAGGTACACAGGGATTTTGTGTGACCTGCAAAATTGTCGATACAGAGACTGATTGGACATATGGATAAAATTTATTTTAATTTTCTTACACCCGTGTTCCAAAGGAAAAACCCCCACTTGTCGGCCACTTCATCAAGAATTTTGGAAATTGGCTTTCCTGCACCGTGTCCTGCATCTGTATCTATCCTAATCAAAGCCGGGTATTTATTTTTGGTATATTCCTGCAATCTCGCCGCGAATTTAAAAGAGTGAGCGGGGACTACTCTGTCATCGTGATCTGCCGTAGTCACCATAGTGGCCGGGTAGTTTACGCCTTTTCGGATGTTGTGATAAGGAGAGTATGCGTACAGATATTCAAACATTTCCTGACTCTGTTCACTGGAACCGTATTCCGGCACCCATCCCCATCCTACTGTAAAGTTTTGATATTTAAGCATGTCCATCACACCTACGGCGGGGAATGCCACTCTGAATAGTTCCGGACGTTGTGTCATACACGCTCCTACGAGAAGTCCTCCGTTAGACCCTCCGGCGATGGCCAGTTTCTTGCTTGAAGTATAGCCTTCTGCGATTAGAAACTCAGCGGCAGCAATAAAATCATCGAAGACATTTTGTTTGTTCATCCGCATACCGGCCTGATGCCATTCTTCGCCAAATTCTCCACCTCCTCTCAGATTAGGTATTGCAATTACTGCCCCCTGTTCCAAGAGAGCTATATATGAGGTGCTGAATGTCGGTGTGAGACTGACGTTAAACCCTCCGTAAGCATATAGGAAAGCAGGATTATCATTGTTTTTTTCCAGACCTTTTTTGTGAATGATAAACATGGGTATCCGCGTTCCGTCTTTGGAAGAATACCATACCTGACTGCTTTCAAAATCAGAAGAGTTAAAGCGGGTTACTGACTCGGCAAGTGTGGTGAGCTGATTGCTTGTCAGGTCATAAGAATAATTAGATGAAGGTGATGTAAAGGATGTAAATGTTAAAAAAAATTCATTGTCCTTGTTTTTTGCGTAGCTTATTCCTGCTGTTCCGAGTCCGGGTAAGGAGATTTCCTGCTCGAAACGACCGTCTTGATCAAAAACTTTTAAAACGGAATGTGCATTTTCCAAATAACTTACGATTAATTTTCCTCCTGCCGGCTGCGCACTTTTAATGACAGAACCGGTTTCTGCGAGTATCGTTTCCCAATTACTTTTATCCGGTTGGTTTAGATCAATTTTTACAAGTCTGTAATTTGGGGCATCTACATCTGTTAAGACAGTCAGGCTGCCATTCTGATGGTCTATGATGTAGTTTTTATTTCCATAACCCCGAAAAAGATATTGAAACGGACTGTCGTCCTTTACTTCTTCATTTTGTTTTCTGTACAGCACTTCAAAACCATCCGTTCCGCTTTTCCGATATAGTATTTGGTATTGTTTGTCTTCAGTTATGTCGAGGTTATAATACAGTTTGGGGTTGTCCTCATCGAAATATATTAAGATATCCTGTTCCTGAGGAGTACCGATTTTATGATAATACACACTTTGAAATTCGGATGAAGCAGATAATTCGGCTCCCGATTCGGGAGTTGGAAATTTATTATAGTAGAAACCGTCTTTGTACCATTTTGTATTGCTAAATTTTGACCATTTCAGTTCATCATCAGTAAATTCTAAGGTGTTTAAGTCAAATACTTTAAGAGTGGTCCAGTCGCTACCGGCTTTATTTACGGCGACTCCAATAAGATTTAATTCCTCATTATATTCTAAAAAGGAAAAGGCAGTAGTACCGGCAGAGTCAAATTGATTAGGGTCTAATAGAATTTTCTCTTCAGAGTTGCCAGTCTTATACATCCACACAGACTGATTTTGTAGTCCGGTATTTTTCAAATAAATCATTTTTTCGCCAGCCTTAAAAAAGCTGTATGTTTTGATATAGTCAGTTAGCTCTATTAATCTTTGATGAATCTGATCCCTGTAAGTAATCTTTTTCAAAAACTTTTGAGTGACTATATTTTGTTGAGCCACCCATTCTTTTGTTTGCGCAGACTGGTCGTCCTCTAACCATTGATACGGGTCTTTCACTGTAACACCAAAATAGGTGTCGGAGTGATTTGTTTTTTTACTGTTTATATATTTCACTTTAGCACAGAGAACAGATGTCGCAGACAGAACAAAGACTAATGAGATAAATTTATTCATGTCGCTTATTTTAATTTACTGCAAGTTATTAATTTAAGGTAAAAGACAAAAAAGGTGATTCTGTCAAGAATCACCTTTTTAATATACTTAGTTTTTAAATTACCTGTTCAGCTTAAATCGAACCGGAGCAGACATTTTTACTCTGACCGGATTGTCCCGCTGTCTTCCCGGCTTCCACTTCGGCATGGACTTTACTACTCTTTGGGCTTCTCTGCCCAATCCGCCTCCCGGATCTCTCACGATGGTCACGTCTGTAATAGAACCGTCTTTCTCTACTACGAATTGAACCACTGCGGTACCTTCGATGCCGTTGTCCATGGCTACTTCGGGATAGCGAATATTCTTTTTTATAAAGGCCATCATTGCAGCTGCTCCTCCAGGAAACTCAGGCTGATTTTCTACAATTTCAAAAATCTTATTGTCATCCACATCTTCTTTTTCTCTGACCGGAGCGACAGGGCCTGTCCCGTGTTGTTTAGGCTCTTCCACTACTTTGGGCTTTGCTTTCCCTTCTCCTTCCTTGGTAACCGTGCTGATAGCCTTGTCTTCGTCTTTAGCCTCTTCTACGGTGGTGATCTTTTTATCGTCAGCGACTTCCTCATCTTTTTTGACCACCATTTCCACGAATTTCACCTGAGGAGCTTCCGGTGGTGGCGGTGGCGGTGGCGGCGGTGGCGGCGGAAGTTCTTCCAAGTCCGGTAAATCTTCCGGGAATTCGATTTCTGTAGTTTGTACTCTTACGTTAACCTCATCCTCATTACTTTTGATTTTCAGGTCTATTCTTGTTGAAAGAATTGCAAGTACAAACAAAGTTACGGATATCACTGTCGCTAAGGCTACATATTTTGGATTGATTTTCCGTAGTTCGTAGGCACCGTATGCTTTATTTCGCCCTTCGAATACAATGTCATCCATTGATATGCCAGGATATTTGTCCATATTATCTTTTGTTATTTAAACGTAATAAATTCATTTATAGTACTCTTACTCTCTGGCTCCTTCTACTGCCAGTTCTTCACCTTCAGACATTTCCTGTATAGCAAAGATTTTAGTTTTGGTAATATCCATTTCATCCAATGCACCCACCATATCGTTATAATAGGCTTCCGATGTCATTTTTATCAGACAAATTGTTTTATCCTCTTCTTTGAATCTTGCATAAACTCTTTTCTGTTTGTCCAGAATAACTTGTCTCAATCCACTCGGTCCCAAATGTGTTTTGTGCAGATTTTCGGAAGTTATTGCTTCAGGAAGACCTTCGTAGTACCAAACTGCATCTTTGTCTAAGATGATTGTCAAAACCTGTGACTCTTTTACATCTTCACCTTTCTCTTTTTGGTCATCGTCAATTGGTTTTGGCATCGCTAACTGCATTGCTACCGGATCATTTAATGTAGTCGTCAGCATAAAGAAAGATATGAGAAGGAAAGCCAAGTCCACCATAGGAGTAAAATCCACCCGTGTGGACAGCTTTTTTGCTTTTAATTTACTTTCGTGTCTTCCTCCGCCTCCGTTACTTATGTCTGCCATCTTTTGTTTTTATTTTAATCTATTCTGCCTCCTAAAGAGGTAATTAGGTTGAATCTGTATATCTCTCTCTTTCTCAGAGTTTCGATTACTTCTTTTACAGCCACCACATTGGTCTGCCTATCACCTTTTATGGCAATAGGGACTTCTATACTTTCTTCCAGTCCGGTCGCTCTTGCGGCATTAATCCAGTCTCCAAGTTGATTATTGGTAGAATCCATAGGTACTCCGGGCATGTGTTTGTCCTTATTAAAATCTGTAGATTTCATTTTGAGTAAGGTCGGAAGATAGTTGATATCGTATCCGTATGTTTCTACTGCTCCGAATTTTTCAATTAGTACAGGATTATCGCTGAGTTCTTTTAATGCCGGATATTTCCCACTATATCTTTCGATTAAGCTTTCCAGTGTTTTTACTCGTCTGATAGGTCGGCTCAGACCAAAATAGGCGGTGCCTTCTTCATCTACTGTAATAGTGATTAAATCTTCAGGCACTCTTTTTTCAGCTCTGGAGGCCGGTGTGTCAATCATAACTGTTTCTGTCGGACGAAAGTTTGCGGTAAGAATGAAAAAAGTAAGTAATAAAAAAGATACGTCTGTCATTGCAGTCATATCTACTACTACATCCCTTTTTGTGGAATTTCGTCTAGCCATCCTTTATATATTATGATTGATTATTTGTTCTCGCTTGTAGCGAAAGTTTGTGTGATAGTGAATCCAATTTCATCAATTGCAGCAGTTAAATCATCAATTAGTCCGGAGAAGTAATTATAGCTGATAATTGCAATAGCTGAAGCAAAAATCCCGATTGCCGTATTAATAAGAGCCTCGGAAATACCCTGAGCCAATGCCGCAGTATCCGGAGTTCCTGAAGTAGCTAACGCCGCAAAGGCTCTAATCATACCGAGCACAGTTCCAAAAAGTGCAATCAGAGTGGAAACAGATGCAAGAGTAGCCAAGATGGACAAGTGTTTCTGAAGCATAGGCAATTCTAATACAGTGGCTTCTTCCATTTCTTTATTGATGTTGATAATTTTTTGATCTGTAACAAGGTTGGTGTTTTGCTGCATCTCTTTGTATTTTTGCAAACCTGCCTGTACCACGTTGGCAACAGAACCTTTTTGTTTATCACTCGCAGCTAATGCAGCATCTATGTTTCCGCTTTTTAAGTTGGACTTGACTGCATGCAGAAAAACAGCCAATTTGTCGGTTCCCTTAGCTTTGTTGATGGAAAAGAAACGTTCAATTGAATACACGATTACAATGATAAACATTCCCATTAGAAAAGGAACCACGAAGCCTCCCAAGAAGACTATACCTAAATAGTTACCGGGAGCTGCTTCTTCTCTTGTAGCATCAGTAAAGTTTTTTACGTCTCCAAAAATTAAATGGAACACCAAGTGAGAAACAATAAATGATAAAATAATGACAAGAATAGGAGGGAATTTAAAACCACCTCCTTTTGCCGGTTTTGAAGTTTTTGCTTGAGCCATACTTTTGTTTTTTATAAATAATTTTTTTTGATGTCGGTAAAAATAAATTTAATTTTCATTATAACAACATTAATTTCACACCAATCTTTACAGTTAACGTCTTTTTCAGAATATTGCACGATTAAATTAGTATTTATTGAATGCAGATGTATTATTTGTGCTTCTTATTTTAAATGCTTTGAAAGCCAATGATTTTATATTTTATATTGAAACTTCTTCTATATTAAAATACTTTACTCTGACCGAATATAAAGTCAAAGGTTAGAAATCTTTTGAAAAAGAGAAAATCCACATTGGTTTTTTATTCACAATTTTTCCGTCTATTCCCCAAGCCCAATCCAGTTTCATCAGATAGCCCAAAAGTAAAGTACGCAGTCCGAACCCGGTACCCATTACAGTAGGATTCCGATAATATTTGACATCTACGACTACAGGAGTCTGCTGAGCTCCCGGAGTCACGCGTTCTGTTACAAAAGGATTGTTTTTGTTGAAAGGAGTAAGTCCGTTAAATGCAGAGCCTACGTCAAAGAAGCCGGCGAGCTGAAAATTCTGAATAAATGCCGATTTAAAACTTTTCTTAGCGATTAATGAAAATATCGGAACACGCAATTCTGAATTGAAAATCATATTGCTGCTGCCGTTTCTGATATTGATTGGAAATCCTCTGACATTGGTACTGTGTGCCTGAAACGCATATTCGTTCATGTTGGGTGCTGCGGTATTGTAATCGTATTTATTGTTAATCCAGGTATCAGTACCACCTATATAGTAGCGTATCTTTTTTTGTCCAAATGAAGTTGCTCCTGCCAATCTGTTTGCCCATATAATGTTTTTAAATACAGAAGTGTAATGACGAATATCATAGCCGACTGTAAAAAGATTGGTTTTTTTCTTGTTCCAGTTCTTAAAGTATTCCGTGTAGAATTTGTACCTGAATCCGTTATAAATATTCAGCTGAAGCTCTTTCGTGTTGTCATGTACAAATTCGAGTTTCAGGAGTGACCAGTTTTCATTGCGGTCTATATCTGCTATCATAGTTATGGTATCGGTATAAGTAAAGAGCAGTCGATCGTTACGATATCCCGCATATAGGCGAATACTTTTGGTCACATCAATCGGATAACTTAGCCTTGTTTCCAGATAGTGAGATTTTTTCTTTGCAAGAGCGGGAATGATAAAGAGATTGTTGACAATAAGTGAAAACTCTTCCTGCCCAGATTTTCTGTAAAAAAGGAATCTTTTGTCTAATCTTTTTTTCAGATTTTCATAACTTACAAAAACCTCAGAACCTTTAAAATCCATCGGGAAACGAAAGCCTCCTGTGAGTTTGTGGTCTTCCATTAAATCCTGAATGCCGTACATAATCATTCCTCCAATATTCGGATACTCAAAGCTGGCTCCATTTTGCGCCACACTTTCATAAGTAAAGGGCAGTACAGAGTTGTCCACTTGTGTGGTCAAAAAATTAGTAGAAAACTTTGCTCGGTAGGGTACTGACAATCCTGCTCTGAAAGGAGAATCGTAATCTCCTCTTTCGGACAAAACAGCACTTTGGTAATCTTCTTCGGATATGGTTCTGAGAGAATCCAAATACAGTTTTTTCTGGGAAATTTTCTCTTCCTGAGTAGGCAGTCTGTAATTGAATTTGGAGTGGAAACTAAATTTTGAAGGCTGTGAAAGAAGTGAATCAAGTTCTTTCTGTATTTCTCCTCTGTTATTGGAAGGCGTGCTGCCGGAGTTCGAACTGCTTTCACCTAATTCCAAAAAAGACTTTCGGTAAGTTGTAGCCGGGATGTCCAAGCGGGAGGAAGCAGGTTCAATATTTGACAAATAGACCGATGCCCGACCTCCATTCTCGATTAAATATGCCCACTTTCCAGTTTTGGGTGCACTTGAATATTGTTTGATATTGCTGTGAAGGTTGGTTAATGGAACAGATTTTAAAATAAAAGTAAACACAGAGTCCAAGATGAGATTATCAGTATTTGAAATAGTATCGACATGTGATAAAACTCTTTTGATTTCACCTTTGTATAAGTTAAATATTCCGCTTTCATCAGAAAGATAGGTAAATGAGTCTCCTTCTAACCGCTGACTTTGAATATGCTCCGCTAAAGGATTATCTGTCAATTTTGAAAGTCTGACCTTTTCGTTTTGAAGGTCTGTAAAATACAGATTCAGGTTTCCTGTCGGAAGAATGGAATCCAAAGTTTCATTGTTTCGTGTTACGTCGTTTTTATTCCCGGAGTATATGATACCGCGGGTTTGAGAGAGGTTTATTTGTTCCGGATACAGGTCGTCAAAAATATCTCTGTTAACTTGATTAGGTGTTCTGTTGATTAAGTGATAACTGTAGATATCTGTCTGACCTCTGTTTTGGGCTGACATAATCAGTGACCGTCCGTCAGGCGTATATGAAGCGGAATAGACTCTCTGAAATCCCCTGATATCTTCTTTGATTTTAACCTTTTCCGGTACATCATAATTCACTTGTTTAATCTGGTCTCTCTTTTCATGAATACCAGTAAAGACTGAACCGGAAGGGCTCCAGATCAGAATGGGATACGAATAATCGTAAGGATAATTGTCAGAGTTAAATCCTCCGGTAAAAATTCTTTTTGTTTTTCCTGTTTCGATATTTTTTACAAAAACTCTGTATCGCCCATACTTGTGAATTGAATAGGCGATATGATTTCCGTCGGGGGATAAACTAATCTGATTTATTATCTGATTTCTCCTGACTTTGATTTTCAGTCTGTCATTTTGCTCAGGGTACTCCCGTTGACTAAGGTCGTCTTCGGTCATTTTTTTGCAGTATTCTTCCCAGTCGGCGATAAGTTCATCTTCGGTTTTACCGATTGAAAGATTTAATCCCTTTTTGACACTTCTGTGTATCCGGGTCAGAAAAACGATGTCTTTGATTCCTTTCTCTCCGTACAGATTAAAAATGTAATACCACAGAGCATGGCCGGCAAATTCATTGTCGGCTTGAGAAAGTTTGGCAAAAGAAGGTTTTTTTGATTCGCTCCAATATCTTCTCAATCGGTCGTCGAGTTCTGTATTCCAGCTTTCTCCAAGAAAAGAAGATAATCCTGAAATATACCATCCGGGCAGATTCAGGAATACGGCATTTTTTACAACCTCTGCAAAATTTCTTCCCGACATCATCTTATTCAAAAAGACTTTTGCGAGTTCTTTCTTAAAAACATTGAGCATGTGCTGATGCCGTCCGTCAAAATACAGGAAAATCTTTGTCCCTTCCGTATAGTTTGTCCCGCCGACATTGTATTTGTTTTCAGAGATGCCGATATTGGTCTGACCTAAATCGGAAATATTGTTGTAGATTAAAATTTCTATTTTATCGCCTATGGAATAATTCAGTCTTTTTTCAAGATTCTTCATTTCCTCTTCTGCGGATATCACCATAAACTTTGCAAGCTCCTGACCTCCGGGATAGAAGTAAGTAATGAAATTATTGGACTCATGTGATTGCCAGTCAAAATCGTGATACTGAACTCTGTTCTGACCAAACTCAACCTGAGTACCGCCCTGAGCATGAATTAAATCATGATACAACAGCACAAAGGACACAAACAGGAATATGTTATAAAAACCTTTTTGAGTCATAGTCGTCGGATGAGCTTCTAAAATATTATAACTTTACAAAGTTCCAATAATAATTAACGATACAAAACAACGAATAAAATCTTTATGACCACTATAACATCTTTTACATTTAATCCATTTTCGGAGAATACATACCTGCTGTCTGATGAACAGGGAGAATGTTGGGTCATTGACCCGGGGTGCTATACAGAATCAGAACGTATAAAGCTAAAGGACTATATTGCTCAAAACAGACTCATTCCCTCAAAACTTCTGAATACACACTGCCATTTAGACCATATTTTTGGCAATGCGCTTGTTTCAGATACCTATCAATTGAAACCGCAGTGGCACGAAAAGGAAAATATAGTGGCGAGAGGAGCAAAACTTGCGGCGATGATGTACGGAATAAAAGCACCTGAGCACCGCAGCCCGGGGAACTATCTTGCAGAAGGGGATATTTTAAAATTGGGGGAGGCTGAATTTGAAATATTATTTACTCCCGGACATTCGCCCGGAAGCGTGTGTTTTTATAACGCTGCTGAAAAGTTTGTGATAGCCGGTGATGTACTGTTCAGAGAAAGTATTGGGCGTACAGATTTGCCCGGCGGAAATCACAAAACACTTATTCGGTCGATAAGAGAAAAACTTTTTACGTTGCCGGATGAAGTAGTGGTATATAACGGACACGGTCCCGCTACAACTATAGGACATGAGAAAAAATACAATCCGTTTCTCAGGTAATGCCAATAATAGACCGATAAAGCGAAATCTTATTTTGGTATTATGTCGAGGTTACAAACAAATAGAGCAATGAGATAAAATCGAAGTTGATTTATATTGTTTGTCCAAACGGTATAATGTTTCTTTGTACATCTTGTTTTAAATCCAAAAACTTTTCAACGCAAAAACTTTCGGGATTAGTTTTAAATTTCTAATTTGAAACAATTGCCTCATTACAGTAAAACGATTTTGTGAGCGAACCTAAACTGATTTTGTGTAAGGCTTCTGCCGGCTCAGGAAAAACTTTCCTGCTGACAAAAACCTATTTGCAGATTGTTCTGAATTTTGAGCATGAGCAGCATTGCAGTTACGACAGAATTTTGGCAGTCACATTTACCAATAAGGCTACCGAGGAAATGAAGACCAGAATCCTGACTGCTCTGACTGAAATCAGTAAAATAGAAAAGGAAGAAGATGTTGGACTTTCTGAGTTTGCACCCATACTCTTAGAAGAGAATCCGGCGTGGGACTATAAGACTATTTCATACCAGGCCAAAGTGGCTTTAAGTAAAATACTGCACGATTACGGACAGTTTGCAGTAATGACAATTGACAAGTTTTTTAACCGAATTGTAAAGTCTTTTCTGTTTGAACTGAAATTGCACAATATGTCTAAGGTGAGTATGGATACTCAGGTTGCATTAGATGAGGCCGTTTCAGACCTTTTGAATGATTACGGTCAGGAAGAAAGCGATGTTTTGAATCAATGGCTAAAAGATATTGCTTTTCAAAATGTAGAAGAAGGTAAAAGATGGCAGCCGGAAGATATAATCAGAAAAATATCAAGCGAGTTGCTCAAGGAACAAAGCGCTCTGATGGATTTGAATTATCCGGTAGAAAAAACAGACCGATTGCATAAACATCTTAGAAGTTATGAAGAAAAATTCCGGTCAGAAGTAAAAAAACTTTCAGCACCTATTCTTGAAATTCTTGAGAGTGAAGGGATGATGGAGGGCTTGTTTAGCAGAAATTCCTTTCCGAATCAAACAAAGAAAACAGCTCTTATATCAGATGATGTCTATTATACAGATTCTACAATAAAACTAATATACGGAGAGGAATATCCTTTTAAAAAAGATGTATTAAAACACCCGAAAGCAGATATTTTTCTGCAATTGTGGGAAAATAAAATACAGCCGCTTGCACGCAGTCTCATGGATTTTTATACCGAAAAGGCGGAAGAGAGAAATACGTATCTCGGATTTGCCAGGTATCTGAAATCTCTTGCATTGCTGACATTTGTGTCAGATAAGATGAAAGAGTATCGGGAGAAGAACGGAGTCATGCTTATTTCTGATAATAACAGTCTGATTAATAAAGTCGTACAGCATGCAGATGCTCCATTTTTGTATGAGCGAATAGGAAATAAGTACCGTTATATTTTATTGGATGAGTTTCAGGATACAAGTGCGTTGCAGTGGGACAATTTACTTCCGTTAATAATAGAGGTGTTGTCTCACAGGGAAGCATGCAAAGTGTTAGTTGTCGGAGATGCCAAACAGTCTATTTATCGATGGCGTGGGGGCGATTCCCGCCTGATACAGTCGGGAGTACGCAGAGATTTGTCTTTCTTTTGGGATGAAATGGGCAGGGAAGATGTATTGAGAAATAATTACAGGAGCTTACCGGAAGTCGTAAATTTTAATAACCGATTTTTTCAGTTGTTGGCAGCACAGGCTGATGATTATATTGCCGATCAATATTTGATAAGTGAAAACATTACCTCTTATTATGATTCCGTTTTAAATCTATATAATGAAAAAGAAGTCAATCAAATCCCTAAAAAGAAGACTGGTGGATATGTAGAATTTAAAATTACAGATACGAATGAATCTGCTCAGGAAGAAGATGGCGAAGAGGTTGGTAATTCCGGACAGACGTTGAGTTATGTAAAGGAAGTAATTGAAAGACTAACCGATGAGCAAGGGCATCATTACAGAGATATTGCCATACTGGTCAGAAAAAACAAAGAGGCGGTTCAGATTGCAGATTTTCTGAAAACAGAAGGTTACCCTGTACTGACATCAGAAGCTCTGTTGTTTAACGAACATCCTGTGGTAAAGCTCTTGATAAATGCTCTTCATCTGCTTTTGAATCCGGCTGAAGATTTACTGCAATCAGCAGTTTTATATCACTTTGTTTTAGCGAAAGACTTGCATTTGAAATATCCCGACATTCTCGAAGAAAATCAGAGAAGGAAGTATTTTGAGAAGTTTTTGCCGGGCCTGAAGCCGGACAGAATTCATGAGCAGTTAAAAGCTCTTTCGATATATGAAATAGTAATGGGTCTAATAGATCAAATGGAACTTAATTCACTCAGAGATGAATATACCGAGCAGTTTCTGGATGCGGTCATGGAATATCAGGCCGGAGCTTATCAGGCATCTGTAACAGATTTTATCGACTGGTGGGAAAAGAAAGAAAGATCGGTAGCCGTGTCCGAAGAAGCAGGAGCCATTCAGATTGTAACCATTCATAAATCCAAAGGACTGGAATACAAGGTTGTTTTGATACCTTTTTTTAACTGGAAAATAATCGAGACAAGCGGTTTCCTTCAGCCAATTCTCTGGCCTGAAATTGTAAACCCGGGGGAGATGGAAGGTTTTAAACATCTCCCGATAGACTTTTCAAAAGCCAGAGATTCTATCTATAAAAAAGATTATCAGGACGAGGTGATTCAGCAGACAATGGACAACCTGAATATAGCTTATGTTGCCATGACCCGAGCAAAAGAAAAATTGTATGTGCACTGCCCGGTCAAAAAGAATAAAAAAAATGAAATTTATAAAAACTCCGTTGGCGGTTTAGCCTATTCTACATTAGAAGAGCTCACTAACCAAGAGAGTATTCCTGTTTATACATTTGGAAATGAAAGCTCTGCGGATACGATAAAAATGACAGATGCCGAACTTACAAAAATGAGATATTTTTCAAAAGAAGAGAACCATGCGGTCAATAAGTCCAGACTTTCTCCTCTAAAGCGCAGAAATAAAGAAGCTGTCATAGGAAATCTGATTCATGATATCCTGTCAGAATACAAACCGGGAAAAAGTATAAACAGCCTGCTTCAAAAGTTTTCGTACCAATATTTTCTAAGTGAAGACATTCACAGGGAAGCATTTGACAGAGTGACACGTTTTTTTGAACACCCGGAAATAATAAATATCTACAAGAAAGGCTCAGAGGTTTTGACAGAAAAATCCATGTTTCTTGACGGGCAGGTCTATCGCTTTGATTTGTTGGTTTTGGATGAAAAAAAAGGCTATTTGTATGATTATAAAACTGGTCTGGAAAACAGCAATAAAAAAACGAATACGGAAAAACTACTGAAATATAGAAAAGCGCTGACAAAAATAGGCTTTGAGATTGTGGAAACTGCCTTTATTTTTATTGATGAAAGGGGCGTCCCGAAAATAGTTTCGGTGGGAGCGGAATAATGTTACTTTAAGACCATTCTTAAGATTTCGAGAGAAGTAACTTCTTTAAATCCGGGAATGTGTATTTTAAAGTAAGTAAGCAAAATGTCCAATATTTTAAGACGTTCCGATTTAGAAAACAGATGTTTTTCACTTGTCATAAATTTATAGAACAGAGCAGTATCCGATTGATTCAAAAGTACCTGCAAGTGATTCTGCTCTTTCTGCAATATTCCCTCCTCTAAGTTGAAAAAAGAATTGCTTTCGTATCGTGTGTTTACAAAAGGTCTGAATCCCAATATATCGCTTATGTTTTTCAGGAAAACTTGAGGAGATATACTGTCATAATGATGGCCGGAATCTATTCCCAACAGATATTCCCTGAAGTA
This sequence comes from uncultured Chitinophagales bacterium, assembly GCA_964653095.1. Taxonomy (GTDB): domain Bacteria; phylum Bacteroidota; class Bacteroidia; order Chitinophagales; family JADIYW01; genus JAMLHH01. The sequence continues at coordinate 12,339 of CAZZEH010000008.1, read as the reverse complement.
GTCGTAAAGCGGAATATTGACTTCACGCTCCTGAATACATTTAGACAAAATTTCAAGAGTAAACACAGCGACACTCTGTTTGATTATTTCATGGTAGAGGCTGGAATAAATAACTGCCGAGCGATATTCTTTTAACTTCAGGATTGATTTGTTTGGGTGATAGTAAATATCGAGCTCCAAAATTTGAAGTGGCTGAAAAAGGTTGCCTTTGGATTTGTTTCTGCTTCCCCTTACACCATATATAATAAAGCTGCATTCGCCGTATTCACGAGTAAAGATTTTGCTGATAACTGAAGTTTCAGAATATTTTATTGTTTTTAAAACGATACCTTCCGTCTTGAGGAGCATCAGTGAATGAAAGCTATTTTGGTAGAAGATTTCTCTTTTTTGTCCGGGCTGGCAGATAAAATATAATATACACCTGTCTTGACCCTTTTACCGTGAATATCTTTGCCGTCCCAAATAAACTGACTTCCGTATGCCTTTCCTTCAGCGACTAATCTTCCGGCAGAATCGGTTACTTTCACATCGCTGTTTTCCGGCAGATTTTTCACTGCGACAGGTCCGGTATAATCCGGTCTGACAGGATTGGGATATGCAAAAGGTTTTGCTTTTTCACCTCCTAATTTTGTGGCATCCGAACGGTAAGTAACGATACCTTTTTCAGTAAGGATATATACATCTCCTGTTTTGGGATGTACCGCGAGAGTGGTGATTCTATTGGACAGCAAAGGAGAATTGTCTTCACTGAAGTAATGGATATTTTCATAACCGTCTTCTGATTTTAAAAACACTCCGTTTGTGGTTCCAAACCATTTTCTGTTTGCAGCATCTACGGCAATGGAATTAATAGTTTCGGTTTCTAAAAGAGGATCACAAAAATTTGTACCGTCATCTCTTGGAACACAAATCTGTACCGCATCGCAATTTCTGTCAAATACCGCACCAGGGCAAGGCACGTTAAACACACCTTCTATGGAGCCAATCCAGATATCTCCGTTTAAGTCAGAAGCGATACTGGTCACTGAATTGGTAGGCAGACCACCGCTTCCCGGTGTAGTGGTGTATGTGATGAAATGGTCATCGCTTTTGTCATCAATAGTGCCTCCATAATTGAATACGACAACTCCCCTGTCTGCCAGAGTCATCCAAATTTGCTGATACCGATCTATTGCTATACCGTTTATTAGTCGATTATTGATCAACGAAGAAGAAAAGAAAATGTATTCGCCGCCGGGCTTTCTGCAAACCAATGGTTGGGTGCTGTATGCGTTAATCAACCAGGTGTTTCCATACTTGTCTGCAGCAGCTGCAGTAATCCTCATTTTGGAAGTGGCATTTGGGAAGTTGGTGATGAAGTTGACCTGCTTTTTTTCAGGATAATATTCGACCAAACCTGTGTTGTGCGCTCCAAGAAGGACAAGATTTTCGCCGGGTACGGACTGTACGACGGCAATATCGTAAGCCCCTTTCATATCCGGCAGCTCGCTTTCGGTATAAGTATCCCAAATAAAATCTGTTGCGGTATAAAATCCGTTCGCATTAAACGTCGGATGAAAGCTGGTGTTGATTGGAGAAGAGCCGATAATAGCCATGTCTCCAAGAAAGTCGATTCCTTTACAGGTAGCCCTGTTGGGCCCGTTGGGATAAATGGGTCTTTGCTCAGAAGAACTGATGTACTCTAAGACTGAGCGATATAAATCTGCATAGAACAGTCGTCCGTCATCAGATTCTACTACCTGCATGGGCATTGCGATATAGTATTTGCCCGAAATATTTTTGGGCTCACCCTGATCCGGCACAAAACTTATTCGGCTTTCCTGAGTAATAATTAATCTGCCTTTACCTTTCGACAAACTAAAAATTTCATTCCCCGGCATATTGTAATATGGAATCCAATAGTTGTCTTCTAATCGATAAACGGTAGAACCGGATGAAGAGAAAATATCGTTTTTTCTGCCCGTAATTGCAGAAAACTCGGTATTTGACAAACCGTCTGCCGCCTGAAACTGATACCAGTTTTGAAAGTTTACCAGATTCACGTTTTTGTCTCTGTCCCCTCTGTACAACCCTTTTTCTGTAGCTGCGTATATGTGATTCTCATTTGCCCACACATCATTTACTCTGAAAGCAGATGCACCATCTGTAAAGTAATAAGTGTCCCCAATTTCTAATTTGTCCAACCGAATCTCTATAATTCCAAAACCTGCGGCTAACCATGCAGTACCGTTTAGAGTGTAAATCTTGTTGATTTCCTTATTGCCGAGAATGTTGGCTTTCATTAGGAATGGCAAATTTCTGACTTTGCCGTTTTGCAGAATGTCAATGTTTGAATTGGCATAGGCCACAATAAGAGAACTTGTGACAGTATCATATGCTATAGTCGAAACTCCCACATCAGACATCCCTTCAGATTTAGAAAAAGTTTTCATACTTCCGTCCTCAAGATGGTAAGAAAATACAGACGAACCGGAAGCTCCATAAAGATAGTTTTTGCTTAGAGCGACCGAACGGGCATTCTTATATGGTAAATGTGTTTGCCACTGACCGATATTCATATTTTGACCGAGCAAAATATTTAAACCCAAAAAGAATATCAGAACACTTAAAAGTTGTTTACTCATATAATACGTGTAAAATCAGCTGTAAATTACAAATAGAAATTTTATAAAGAAAAAAATAGAATTTAAACTAAAAATCCTCTGCGAAATCATTGACACAAATATTAAAAAAACAAAAGCACAGAAGCTGAAAAATTAGTGGTTAAAATGAAAGCAAGGTAACTTTTAAAACTGCATATTATTAATTGATAATCAATTGGTTATCATATTTATGAAGACGAATTATTAGTTTAATAAATGATTAATTATCCGAAAATAACTGAAAAAAAAACTCCGCTTTGAATTAGAGTGTATTTAATTACTATATTTGCACGACTTTTAAAAAGCAGGTTCATCAGATAATATGAATGTGACTATCAAAACAATTGTACTTTCTTTAATCTTAATGTGGAGCACAGCACAGAAAAGCCACGTGTCTGCTCAGGAAGTAACTCAGGGCGAGTCCGAGGAAGTGATTTTGTCAGATAATGAAGCAGCGGGAGATAATCAAATACAGCAGGAAGAACCGGAAGCATACGATGCGAAGGGAGTAATCATGCATCATATTATGGATGAAAATGTCCTGCCTGTTATTGGAAACATTGAGTTGCCGCTGCCGGTTATTGTGAGAAAGGCTGATGGGGCGTGGTCTGTCGGAATGAGTTCACAGTACAAAGAAGGTAAGGATGGTTTGATTCTCTCTCACGGAAAAATAGTGAATGCGGATACGCATGATACGAGCGGGCTGATGGATTTTTCGATTACGAAAAATGTATTTATGATGCTGATTTCTGTGGCTTTGCTGTTTTTTATCTTTTTCTCTGTAAAATCAGCATATAGCGAAAGAGGTGTGACATCCTCGCCAAAAGGCCTTCAGTCATTTCTTGAGCCGATCATTACGTTTATGATTGACGATGTAATGAAGCCTAATTTTGGTGATCAGTATTTGAAATATGTTCCGTATATCTTCAGCGTATTCTTTTTTATACTTATAAACAATCTGCTGGGACTTATCCCTTTTGCGCCGTTTGGAGCAAATCTGACCGGGAATATATCTCTGACCCTGACTTTGGCAGTGATTACTTTTTTAATTACCAATATCAAGGGTACTAAATCGTACTGGTCGCATACGTTATTTATGCCGGGAATACCCAAAGCCATGTGGCTGTTAATGACACCACTGGAAACTTTAGGGTTGTTCACAAAACCATTTGCATTAATGATACGTCTTTTTGCAAATATGACTTCAGGACATACTATTGTATTGAGTCTGATAAGCCTCATATTTATTCTTGGCAAGTCCGGAGCCTCAATTGGAGGAGCGGTAGGAGGAATTTCAGTGGCGGTGCCATTTGTATTATTTATGAACGCATTGGAAATTTTGGTCGCTTTTCTTCAGGCATATATTTTCGCCTTATTATCTGCGATTTTTATAGGATCGGCAGTAGTAGAGGAGGCACATTAAAAAATAAAATTATTATAAACCCAATTTAAATAAAAACATTCAAACAAAACAACTATGACAATTACAGGAATTGCAGCTTTGGGAGCCGGTTTGGCAGCTTTGGGAGCCGGTGTTGGTATTGGACAAATCGGTGGAAAAGCGATGGACGCTATTGCACGTCAGCCAGAAGCTACCGGCGACATTAGAGGAGCTATGATTATTGCAGCAGCACTTGTCGAAGGTGTGGCACTTGCGGCTGTTGTTATATCATTCCTTGTGGCTTAATAAGCGAAACAAAGATTTAGGGGGATGTCTTTAAAAATCCCCCATTTATTTTGAGACCTAAATAATTCGAATATATGTTGCTTTTCGATGCAATGGAGTTGATAACTCCAAATATTGGACTGGTCTTTTGGACTACTGTCTGTTTTCTCCTTTTTTGGTTCTTAGCAGGAAAGTTTGCTTTCAAGCCTATTGTAAATGCTATCAAGTCAAGAGAAGAGTCAATAGATGAAGCATTGGCCAGTGCTAAAAAAGCTAAGGAAGAAATGCTGCAAATGCAGGCAGACAATCAGGCTGCTGTAAGACAGGCACAGCAGGAAGCCTCACAAATCTTAAAAGAAGCAAGAGAACTGAAAGCTTCTATAGAGAGCAGTGCACAGACAAAGGCGAAGGAAGAAGCAACCAAAATTATAGCAGAAGCAAGAGAAGAAATTCAAAAGCAAAAAGAATCTGCTGTTTTGGAGGTAAAAAAGGAAGTAAGTAAAATGGCCATTCAGATAGCAGAAAAAGTTATCGAAAGAGAGCTATCCGATTCAAAAGACCATCAGAAACTTATTTCAGATTTAGTTGAAAAATTAAACTAAGTTCTTGACATGTCGGCTGAAAAATTAGCAAAAAGATACGCGAAGGCTCTGTATGATGAGGCGACTTCTAAAGATAAAATAGAAGTTGTCAGTCAGGATATGGAGCTTATTAGCAAAACCGTAGATAACTCCAGAGACCTCAAGCTGTTTTTGAGAAATCCTATTATCAATAAAATTAAAAAAGCAAATGCACTGAATCAGATTTTCGGGAATAAAATATCTCCGGAGACCAATGCATTTATTCGTTTGCTTATACAGAACAACAGAGAAGGCTATCTCGGTGAGACTGCTTCGTTTTTCAGAAAGCTATACAATGAGAATCACGATATTTTAGAGGTTAAAATTACGACTGCTATTCCTATGGATGAACAGACCGAGCAGTTAATCAGAAAAGTAATTAAATCTAAAGTCGGAGACAAAAAGCTTATTATTCAATCTGAAACAGATAAAAATATTCTTGGTGGCTTCATAGTGGACTTGGGAAATAAAGTTTACGATGCCAGTGTAAGAAATAAACTTAGCAATATTGCGAACGAATTGATATACAATTAAAAAACAAAATAAAAGATATAACCATGGTAGAGGTAAGACCAGATGAAATCTCAGCTATACTTAGGCAGCAGTTGACCAATATAGATACAGCTACTCAATTGGAAGAAGTAGGTACGGTATTGCAGGTGGGTGACGGTATTGCCAGAGTATATGGACTTACAGAAGTAAGGGCCGGTGAGTTGGTACAATTCCATAATGGACAAAAAGCAATTGCACTTAACTTAGAAGAAGATAACGTCGGAGTAGTACTGATGGGACCTTCCGAAGAAATCAAAGAAGGAGACATTGTAAAGCGTACCGGACAAATTGCTTCTATAAACGTGGGCGAAGGCATGTTGGGGCGGGTAGTTGATACGCTCGGTCAGCCTATTGACGGTAAAGGACCTATTGCGGGTGAAACCTACGCCATGCCTATCGAACGTAAGGCTCCGGGTGTCATTTACAGACAACCGGTGAACGAGCCGCTCCAAACAGGTATAAAATCAATTGATGCCATGATTCCGATAGGAAGAGGGCAGAGAGAACTTATTATTGGTGACCGTCAGGTAGGTAAAACTGCCATTGCAATAGATACCATCATCAATCAGAAAGAGTTTTATGATAAAGGAGAGCCTGTTTATTGTATATATGTAGCTTGTGGACAGAAAGCATCTACGGTGGCAGGTATTGTAAAAACCTTGGAGGAAAATGGAGCGATGGCATATACTGTAGTAGTTTCCGCTTCAGCTGCCGATCCGGCGCCTTTACAATTTTACGCTCCGTTTGCAGGCTGTGCAATTGGAGAATTTTTCCGTGACACAGGCCGTCCGGCACTTATTATCTACGACGATTTATCTAAGCAGGCAGTGGCTTATCGTGAGGTTTCTCTTCTGTTGAGAAGACCGCCGGGACGTGAAGCATATCCTGGGGACGTGTTTTATTTACACTCCCGTTTATTGGAGAGAGCAGCAAAAATTAATGCCAAGCAGGAGATTGCACAGTCAATGAACGACTTGCCGGAATCCATCAGACCGTTGGTAAAAGGCGGAGGCTCGCTGACCGCACTTCCGATTATCGAAACTCAGGCCGGTGACGTGTCCGCATATATTCCGACTAACGTAATTTCTATTACGGACGGTCAAATTTTCCTGGAGTCTAACTTGTTTAACGCAGGTATTCGCCCGGCTATTAACGTGGGTATTTCTGTATCCCGTGTGGGAGGTAATGCTCAAATTAAATCCATGAAAAAAGTTGCCGGTACATTAAAATTAGACCAGGCACAGTATAGAGAGCTTGAAGCTTTCTCAAAATTCGGTTCAGATTTGGATGCCGCTACATCAGCGGTTTTGGAAAAAGGAAAGCGTAACGTAGAAATTCTGAAACAGGCTCAGTTTTCTCCTATGACAGTTGAGAAACAGGTCGCCATTATCTATTTGGGTTCTAAAGGATTATTGAGAAACGTGGCAGTAAGCAAAGTGCGCCAGTTTGAGGAGGATTTCCTAAACAGATTAGAAGCCAAACATCCAGAAGCACTGGAAGATTTCAGAAATGGTAAACTTTCTGATGAATCAGTAGCGAAGGTAGAGGCACTTGCAAAAGAAATGGAATCATCTTACGCATAAATTTATATTCAAAAAGCAGTTAAATGGCAGCAAATCTTAAAGAAGTCAGGGGTAGAATTGCATCCGTAAAATCGACGATGCAAATTACAAATGCGATGAAGATGGTGTCTGCTTCCAAATTGAGACGTGCTACAGACAGAATTGTACAGATACGTCCGTACGCAGATCAGCTAAACAGCGTTTTAAGTAATATTGTCAGCAGTCTTCAGGGAGAAATTAATTTGAGCCTGGCAGAAAAAAGAGAGTTGAATAAAGTTCTTATTGTGGTTGTCACGGGAGATAAAGGATTGTGCGGAGGATTTAATGCGAATGTAATCAAACTGACGAGAAACGTAATAGAAGAACAATATTCTGAACTGAATAGCAAAGGAGACGTAGAATTACTGTTTATAGGCAAAAAAGGTCTTGACGGATTCAAAACTTTCCAGGGATATAAAAACACTGAGTTTATGAATACTTTCAACAATCTCTCTTTTGAGAACAGTGCGAAAGTAGCAGAGTATCTGATGGCATTATATGAAAACGGAGAGTATGACAGAATAGATGTAGTATATAATATGTTTAAAAATGCGGCGGCGCAATTCCCGTCAGCAGAACAATTTTTACCTATTAAGACTAATACATCAGATCAAGATACCACAACAAGCGCGGATTATATTTTTGAACCGGGCAAGGAAGAAATTGTAGAATCTTTGACGCCAAACATCCTTAAGACGCAATTTTTCCGCTATCTTTTGGATTCGAATGCTTCTGAACATGGTGCGAGAATGACGGCAATGGACAAAGCAACTGAAAATGCCAATGAATTGTTGAAAGAGTTGAGCATTATGTACAACAGAGCTCGTCAGGCCGCGATTACAACAGAGCTTTCTGAGATTGTGAGCGGAGCTGCAGCACTTTCAGCACAATAAATTTTAATGTAATATAAATTCCGGATAGCAAAATTACTGTCCGGAATTTTGTTTTTATATCTTTAGTCAATATGAACCTTAAGGCTCAGATAGAAGCAATCCTGTTCAGTGCCGAAGAACCGGTCACGGCTGAAGATATTACAGCCTTTATGACGAATCGTTACGGGCTGGAATACTCTGTTGACGAAATTCTTTCTTGTATAGAAGAGTCAATTAACAGTTATGAAATACAGGATTCTCCTTTTGGAATTTTTAAAATAGGTGGAGGTTATTTATTTAAATCCAAAACTGATTATCACTCACTTATTGCATCTTTTTTACAAAGGAATACCATTAAAAAGTTGACTAAAGCTGCTTTGGAAACTCTTGCAATAATTGCATATAGACAGCCTGTTACTAAATCAGAAATTGATCTGATACGAGGAGTGAGCAGTGATTATACTGTACAGAAACTTATGGAGAGAGATTTAGTGGAGCTGAAAGGGAGAAGTTCTGAGGTCGGAAAACCTTTGCTATACGGGACAACAGGTTTTTTTCTGGACTATTTTGGTATTAATAATTTAGAAGAGCTTCCCCGTTTAAAAGAATTGACACAAACAGAAAATCAAATAGGTGAGCAGGAAGAAATCATTCAGGAAAACTAAATCAAATCAAGCCACTTCCAAATCAGGGAAAGGTTCCAATCGTGTTCGGGATATTGGCAAGGTGCCTGTTCCTAAACTCAAGGGGATGCCTCAGGTGAAGCAGCCCGACAGACAGGTCGTTTCGAAACCAGCTCCAAAGCAAACCGATGAAGTGAGACTGAATAAATTTATTGCCAATGCCGGAATTTGCTCCAGGAGGAAGGCCGATGAATTAATTCAGGAGGGCTTGGTTCAGGTAAACGGCAAAGTTATTCTTGAAATGGGCTTTAAAGTTAAACCTGATGACATTGTACTTTATAATGGAGAGCGAGTAGTCCGGGATAAAAAGATATATGTTTTATTGAATAAACCAAAGAATTTTATTACTACGACTTCAGATGAGAGAGGCCGAAAAACTGTCATGCAGCTAATCAGTAAAGCAACTCAGGGCGAAAGACTGTATCCTGTCGGTCGTTTAGACAGAAATACGACGGGATTACTTTTAATTACCAATGACGGGGATTTAACTCAGCACTTATCGCACCCCAGTACAAATGTGACAAAAGTATATTTAGTAGAACTGACCAGACCTATAAAAATAGAAGATTTAATTGCGATACGTGAAGGTGTGATATTGGAAGATGGTTTTATTAAAGTAGATGAAATTGACATTACAGAACCTCAGGTAGATGCGCGATTCATTGGAGTGGCCATCCATAGCGGAAAAAATCGTATCGTAAGAAGGATTTTTGAACACTTGGGTTATGAGGTAAAAAATCTGGACAGAGTTTCTTATGCGGGATTAAGTAAGAAAAATCTTCCAAGAGGGAAATGGCGATATCTTACAGAAAAAGAACTTGTCTATCTCAAACACCTTACTGCAGGAAGTATAAAGGAAAAAGAAGACTGACAGAATAAATTTTGTTTCGGAATAGATTTTCCAATACATTATCCAGATTTAAAGGTGTTTTGAAAAGAAATATTTTTTTATGACAATGAAAATGCACAATATTTTCAGATGTCTAGTGAGATTACGATAACTTTGTTTTATAAAATAGACGGTTTCTGTAGCCGTTTTATCTATAAAACAATTTATAATGAGTGAACACACAGATAAAATATTGGACGGAACAACTTTGTCTCCGGCAGTGAAATTTCAAACCATCAATCAAACCTTTGACAATTTAAAAGCGGGCGAAGGGTTTATCCTAATCAATGATCACGATCCCAAACCGCTCTATTATCATCTTAATGGAGAGCACGGTGATATTTTTACTTGGGAGTATTTAGAGAAAGGTCCGGACTTATTTAAAATCAGAATAGCGAAAAAGCCGGTGGAAACTTCTGAAGAGGAGGAAGATACGGACGAGTATGTGTTAGACGGAGTTTCATTAGACCCTGCGGTGAAGTTTCAGACCATTATGAAAACCTTTAATGATTTGAAAGAAGGTGAAACCTTCATCCTGCACAATGACCACGACCCCAAACCGCTGTACTATAAGTTGTCAGGTTCGGAAGGCGATACCTTTATCTGGGAGTATATTACACAAGGGCCGGATTTCTTTAATATCAGAATCGGTAAAAAGGTAATTAGTGATCAAAGTGAGGGCGGACAAAGTTCATTGAGCGGACAGACGTCATTGAGCCGGACATCGAGCGAAGCCGAGATGGGAGTCGAAATGCCCTCTGCCCCAGATTTTCACGACGGTATTCTTTTCCCTGCAGATGCACCCGAAACGGTTCGTACCATAGTGGCAAAAGATTTTCGCAAGACAAAAGTTTTTAGAAAACACGACCTGGATTTTGCATGGCAAGCCGATAAATCCCTTACAGAAGTGTGTAATGCTGCCGGCATCTCAGAGACGGATTTGAGAAAAGAATTAACTGATGCAGAATTGGATTTTTCCGAAGTCGTACCGTCTAAAGATTATTACCACTGGGGAATGGCTTTTTTGACCAATTATATCCTGAAAACTCATCACCAATACGTGAAAGATAATGCGGAGCGCATCATAGCTGTAGCCGAAGAGGTTGGGAAGACGCACGGTGCCGACAAACCGCATCTGAAAGAGTTGGGAGAAAATGTCGGACCGATGATTAAAGATTTTATCGTCCATATGAGCAAGGAAGAAGACGTGCTATTCCCTGCGATTAATCACATGCTTGACCTGCTGCGTAAAGGTGAAAAACAGGCCGGTCCGGGCGGAGATATAGCTCGTGGTATCCGCAAGATGGAAGAGGAACACGATGAGACCAGAGTGTTTTTACAGCGGTTCAGAAAAATCACCAACGGATATCAATTAGATGCAGATGCCTGTGAAGCGCAAAAATTGTTGTACAAAGACCTGCAACTATTTGAAAACGACTGTTGGCTGCATGTCCATCTCGAAAATAATATCCTTTTCCCGAAAACCATTATTCTGGAACAGATGATTTCGAATTAATTCATTTTATTTCCTGTGGAGATGCACGGAGGTCATTGAGCCGGACATCGAGCGAAGCCGAGATGGGAGTCGAAATGCCGTGCATCCCTACAGGATAATCATCCGTTCATATCGTCGTCGTTCCAATTTTTGGGATTGTTTCGTATATAATTTTTGATACGATTGTATTCGTTGACGTCCCTGATTACGTGGTCGTGATAGTTGGGTTGGAAAAAATGATTGTTCCTGTTGAATTTTGGAATATCCAATTGTTTGGTATCAATATCATCATCAATTTTCGAATTGACAGCCGATTTGAATCCTGCCATAAACGACGATATTGATTTCGGTTTCCTGTAAAATTAGGGATTATGGGCATCGTTGGTTTGATGCAGGGACGCACGGAGGTCATTGAGCCGGACATCGAGCGAAGCCGAGATGGGAGTCGAAATGC
>CAZZEH010000008.1:0-765 GCA_964653095.1 uncultured Chitinophagales bacterium | reverse complement strand
CGTGTATCCCTACAGGATAATCATTTTTCGGTTTATCGATGATGACGATCATATGGATATGATTCGGCATGAAAATATATTCGTCCAAAATCAATTCATTTCTGATTTCGAATGATTTCATAAATTCATCGTGAACGATTTTACCCCAGTCCGATAAAATCATTTCGTTGTTTTCAATTTTCCCCAAATAATGTTTTCTGTCCTGCACCACGATGGTCAGGAAATAATACCCGTAGCCGGAATAATCCCATTTGGGCATACGCCGGGAAGAATCTGAATATTTCTGTCCGGGTGATTTTGCCATACACCATTATTAACGGTGGATTGAATATCGGAAAATAATTATTGAATTATTTTCCAATACAAAACTTTACAAGTGTAGTGATAATAATGCTTTGAGCTAAATTAGACACACAGAATGCACCCCAAAAGCGAAAAACATACGAAAGAAAAGGAAAAAACAACTAATGTTTTATTTCTCGACCAAGCCATACACCATATTTTCTCCATTGTTCATAAAAAATAATCCATTCACTAATCCAAGGAATCACTCTACACAAAGAAATTGTTTTAAATACTGGTTTATCAATAGTTGGATGATAAAGGCATAGTGACAAATCTCCATATACATGAATTCTATTATCGTATTTTATGGCTGAGTCCTTAATATATATTCTGTCGTACCTATACTTATGGAAAGGAGAATATGAGAGTGAAACCTCATATTTCTTACTCCCAATATCCAATACACCTTTTCCATACAAA
>CAZZEH010000007.1:0-108768 GCA_964653095.1 uncultured Chitinophagales bacterium | reverse complement strand
GTTATTCAACTTTTTTCAATTTAATTACCTAATTCTGATTAGGGTTTGGGATTAATTATAATAACTTGATAATCAATAGCTGTATTTCTAACGTTCATAAGACGGACAGGTCAGGAATAGTTTATAATCTTCCAAACGGTGTGTTTATACAGATTGACGAAAGTTATACGGCTAAATTTATAATCAGCAGATGATTTTTTTATCCGTTTGGTCATTTACATCGGTACTTTTACATAAAAAGTATTCCGTGCAACATTTTTCAAAGACTTACTTCTAATCCACCGGTTGTGCTTGCGAAGGTCTTTGTATTGAATTCCGTTTTGCTTGGCAAACTCTATCCAGGAAGTCACTGAACCTGATACAGGTATTTCCCGGTATTGATACGGTTCGTATAAATCTGATTCATCTAAATAGAAATTAAAATCTTTCGGATTTTCCTGAATGGTTTTTATGGCTAAAATTCTGAAAAGGTAACGGCTGGTTTCCTCATTAAGATATAAATCGTAATAATCATTGCTGCCCTGCTCCTGTGCCTGTCTGTCCACTCCGGAAATTCCCATATTGTAACCTGCCGCGGCTAATGTCCATGAACCTAATTTTTCATAGGAGTGTCTTAAATATTTGCATGCGGCATAAGTAGATTTCTCAATGTTATATCTTTCATCCACCTCATCATTTACTACTAATCCGTACTGTATGGCAGTAGCTTTTAAAAACTGCCAGAATCCGGATGCATTTGCCGGCGAGACGACATGGTCAAGACGACTCTCTGCCATACAGAGATAAAAAAAGTCTTCCGGTATATTTTCTTGTTTTAAAATTTCTCTTATCAAAGGTCCCCACTGATTGCCGCGCTTCAAAAGCATTATTGTGCCAATATGAGCATAAGAATTTATAATCAGTTCGCGGTCTAATCTTTCTCTGACCTCAATATCTTTCAAAGGAACTTCTTCCCCGGCAAAATTAAGGTTCAAAGGAAGCTTTGGAGTAGTCACTCCTTTACTTTGTACGCTTACTGTGTCTGTTGCAGAACGCTTCAGGTTAAAGGAAATATACTGATAAGCGGACTGGAACCCGCTTCCAAAAGTAAATCCAATCGCCAAACAAAATGTGCATATTATTCCAATCCAAATGTTCTTTCTAATTTTCATATTTTTATTTGTTTTCGCGTTGCTAAACTGTAATCAGATTATATTCTTAGGGGCCAGTTAAAACGGCAACCTTAGCACTCAAGATATAAAAAAAGCAGGATTTGAACCCTGCTCATTTTTAAAATTAATCCCTAAAGTTTTTCTAGGGAACAATGTACTCTATATTTTTTCAGCGACTGTATTTTTTAGTAAATCGTATATCTTCGGTCATCTACATTTGTGTTTTTAAGCACTGCATCAAATATTCTGTCAAAGATAAACTGCATAGAGCTTTGCTTATAAATCTGCTCCTTAAACATATTGACTGTTTCGTCATCTGCTTCGGTGCCTTTGGATATACTTTTTGTTCTGACCACATATACACCGTTTTCACCGCTGACAGCTTTTGAGTTTTGGTTTTCTTTGGTGCCAAATACGGCTCCAACGAGTTTAGGTTCAAACCCGATTCGCTCGACGTACGCACTTGTGTATTGTACATTTACATCTGTTTCTACCGTTCCGTTTGTCTTTTGTGCCAGACTTTCTAATGAACCGGATGTTTCTCCGAGTTTGCTTTTAATAACTTCAGCCTGCTTTTCAGCCAAAAGTATAGCCTGCACTTCGCTTTTTACTTCGCTTATACTTGCCAGTCCTTTTTCATTTTTTGCCACTACTTTAACTATTGCATACATATCTGCCAAATCAAAGAAGTTTATTTCTCCGGCTTTTGAATCTTTAAAAGCCCAGGCTATAATGGATCGCGAACCCGCCAGATTTCCTACAGAAACATCCTTTGTGTAAACTGTAATGTTTTTCAGTGCTTTTTGTGTTTTCGCATTTTCATCAAATAATTCCGGAGTATTGGATTCCTGCCAAAATTGATTAGCAGAACTAAATATTTCTTTGGCGGTCAGGTCACTCGCAATCAAATCATTTGCAAAATCAACCGCACGAGTTGCCGGTTTAGGGGTTGTTTGATACGTCTTTTGTATAATATAAACTCCGCTCTGAGCTTCGATGATCTCTATTTCTCCTACCGACATTTCATAAAAGAGCTTTTGATTCAGTTCCTGCTCCAATTCACCCTGAGTAAAGACTCCCATATCGCCGCCCATGTTCTTGGTTGACGGGTCGTCAGAAAATTCAAACGCTTTTTGAAAGAAAGTGGCTTCTCCGGTTTTGATATCAGCTACGATAGTTTCTGCTAATTCTTTTTTAGTGGTCACATCTTCTACCGATTGATAGGCCAAAATAATTCTTGAAGTACCTACACTGTCCGGAACAGGTTTCCTGTCTGCAATATATGTCAGTACGATATTGTCGCCGTCAATATAGGGTCCCACAAAAGAGCCTATGGGAGCTGTAACAATAGAATCGGCATACATTCTTCCCGACTGTCTGAGGTGTTCGGCACTTTCGTAGTAAATTGCTCCGCCCTGTACGGAAGTTCGTGCGATAAACAATGAATCATCATCTGTTTCTGCCAAATCGTCCTTAATTTTCAATAACTGTTCTGTGAGTTCCTGTTCATCCTCCTCACTTGGCAAAATATCAAAGGTTACCACATCCAGCACTACGTTTTTCTCTCTTTTGTATTTCCCGGGATGTTTTTTGATATAAGCAGCTATTTCATCTTCACTCACGGTCAGCTCATCTGCCAGAGAATTGTATGGGACAGATAAAATGTCTGCTACTGCTGTTTGCTGTGAATTCAGCATATCTTTTGCAATGAAAGAAGGGTAATAAGCTGATTTGGCTACGAGAGAAGTGTATTTTGACTTCACTCTTTCCTGCTCGACCAAAGGCTCAAGATGTATCACAATCTGTCTGAGCATTGGATCTGCATTATCCATATTGCCCAATGTCTGCTGAAACTGGGCTTTGTCAAACATGCCCGTCTCCGGATTAATAAAATACTGCCCCAGTACATTCATCACCAAAGGATGAATCTCATCTCCTTTAAAATACTCTGCCAGCTCGGTAGGGGTCACCGACAGACCAAGTTTGTCAACTGTTTTCCCAAAAATGAAATCAATTGCAAAATTATTCCAGACCTCTTCCCGTATGTAATTCATATTCTCTTCATTCAGAGAAAGGCTGGGGTTTAGAGTTTTTATACGATCTTCATAGCGGTTGACCTCATCGAAGAATCTTTGAGTTTCCACTTTCTTGCCGTTTATTTTCCCCATTGTTTTTGAGGAACCGCCTATCATTGAATTTGAGCTGAGTGCTTCCTGTACCAGAAATATGAACATGGATAGTCCAATAAATCCTAAAAGGATTCCTGTCTTCTGGCGAATTTTTCCTATTAAAGCCATTGTCTATATTAAATTAACAAAATCAGTTGCAAAAATAAGGTGTTCTGAATGATTACCAAATAAGAAAATATATTATTGCACTTTATTTGACAAATCTTCAACGGTCAGCTTTATAGTTTCGACTTTTGTCTCCGAAACACTGAGTATTTTGAAAGAATATTTTTCAATTTGTATTACCTCATTTTCCTTAGGTATGTTTCCGGTATGACTTACTATCAGTCCCGATAAAGTTTCATAATCTCCCTCCGGTATGCTGAGTTCATATTCCTCGTTAATTCGGTCAATTTCCAGCCTTCCAGAAAGGATAAACTCATTTTTGGACAGTTGATTTTCCACATATTCATTATCGTCGTATTCATCTTCTATTTCTCCAAATATCTCTTCCAGCACATCCTCCAGCGTAACTATTCCCGCAGTACCCCCATATTCATTTACGACCCAGGCCAGGCTTTTATTTTGTGACACTAATTTATTGAGCAGTACCTGCAGAGGCATGGCTTCCGGAACAATTTCAATTGGCAGCAATATTTTTTCGATGTTTGAGGGGTGTTTATGTAAATCAAAATGATGAATATAACCGATAATATTGTCTATCGAATCTTCATAAATTAAAATGCGGGAGTGATTGGTTTCGATTATAGTATCTTTCAGTTTGTCTATGCTGTCTGATATCTCTACTGCAATTATTTCATTACGGGGAACCATACATTCTCTCACTTTGATGTTTTTGAGCAGCAAGACATTTTCTACAAGCTCGGTATCTACCTGAATTTCAGCTTCGTCGGTGAAAGTCTGATGTTCCTGAATCAATTTTTCAAGGTCTAATGCCGCATATTCTATTCGGGTATTTTCTTCCGGAACTTTTGCTATTTTCAAAAAAAAGCTACTGAGGTTTTTTAATATTCTTGAAGGATAATAGAGTATTCGGATTGTCAGCAAAATTATCGAAGAAACAGAAGGAATTATTTTTTCGGCATACAGGTGACTAAGACTTTTAGGCAAAAATTCCAAAAGGAATAAAAGCAGTATCAGTCCGGTTACAAGCATAACGATTCCTGTACTGAATAACCAGTCTGAAGAATGACTGCCGGCTTTTGCCGATTGTTCATAAATATAAAATGTCACCACACCCAATGAGAGCAGCTTGACCATGAGGCATGATATCCACAGCACAGCAGATTCCCGAGTGTAGCGCTCTGCAATTTTCAGAATGTCTTTCTGATGATTGGCGGTTTTATAATTTAGAATTCTCCCGGATGTAAAAACGATTTCCAGACCTGAAAAAATTCCAAACAACAAAATGGCTGCAATGACTGTGAGAATGCTCATACCGCACTAATTTATACATAATTTTACGGATATTTATTTAATATATTGCGTAGTACTCAAACAACTTTAGCATGACTGTAAAAGAAGCACAGGAAATTGTAGATCAATGGATTAAAAAAAATGGCATTCGATACTTTAATGAACTGACCAATATGGCAATTTTAACAGAAGAGGTGGGAGAAGTAGCCCGGCTCATGTCCAGATTATACGGCGAGCAGTCTTTTAAAGAAAGTGATCAATCCCAAGATTTGGCGGATGAATTAGCGGATGTCCTGTTTGTATTAATTTGTATAGCTAATCAGACAGGTATTGATTTGACAGAAGCATTGAAAAAAAATTTAATTAAGAAAACTCAGCGCGATGCAGAAAGGCACAGAAATAATTTAAAACTCAAAAACAAGTGAAAAACCTGTCAAACTATCTTGTCGGACTTTCCGCTTTTATTCTTTTCCTGTATGCAGTATCTCTTACCCTTCCCACTCAGGTAGAGGTCAGGCACAGTGAGCTTTTGTATTCGAGTCCGGAAGAAATTTATTCTCAGTTTGAAAATCTGCCCAATTGGAAATACTGGTCGGTTTGGAACAAAGAGTTTGTATATCATCCTTCAGAGACTGAAAAGAGTGAGGGCTCATGGTTTTCCTGGAAGCCTAAGGCCGGTAAAAAGTACGTAGGTACGGTCGAAGTCATTCACACCTATCCAAACGACTCTATTGAACTGAGAATCAAGGCAAGTTCTATCGATTCTGTCAAAGTGCTTATAAAAATCGAAAAAACGGAAGAAGGAGCTTTGGCTCACTGGAACTCATATATCCGACTGCATGGGAGTGGTGCCAGATTAATGGGTTATTTTTTGAAAAGATGGCTTATACGAGATGTAAAAATAAGTCTGAGAAATATCAACAGACATCTCTATGAGACTGGAAGACATACGGGCTGGTTATCTGAAACTTATAGCTTTGTGGAACAAACAAATAATCAAATCTATGTAATTTACGACACCGTAAAGGATGCTTTTATAGATTCCGTAAAGCACATTAAGTTCAGACAGATTAAAGATACATTGACGCAACATTATCAATTTGCGCCAACGGTATATTTTTATAGAAAAATCAGCCCTTTTCAAAATGAAAAATCGGTGTTTGTTTTTGGTGCTGACTTTGATCGGGAGACTCCAAAAGAACCCAATACGGACAGTCTTAAAAGCCAATTTATTTTTGTAAATTATGTAGGGTCTTATGTTGGTGTAGCTGGAGCGACTGAAATCATACGGTCCAAGATTCAGGATGAACACATGATTGTTGATTTTAATCCGTTTGTTGTTTTTCTAAAATATGGCTTGCCAGACGCACATTTAGATACGCACGCAACTGTTTTAAGTTATTTCATTCTCCCTCAAAATCAACCATCTGACCATTATACAGAATCTCCCAAACCGGCTGAATCTGATAAGTCACCCGATTAAAAATATTGGATAATATGATGACTACCGTTTCATCTTTGGGATTTCTCGAAAATGTAGCGGTATATCCGTGCCACCAACCGTGATGATACACTATTTTTCCGTTATCCTGACTTTCCCAAATGCGCCAGCCGTATCCATAATTTTTCCGGCCCGGTTTCTCATGACTTCTGCCAACAGAGACGCTGTCTAAAATGGATTGACTGAATAAATACGGATGCGAGTTAGCACGTTCCCATTTGAGCAAATCTTCTGTTGTAGTGTAGATATTTTTATCACCTACTATGCCATCTGCAGGTACGAACTTGTCTTTCTCTGTCCTGTGGTGATATCCTACAGTCAGGTTTTTGAGGGGTAATTTCCTGTTCTCGGCTGAAAAAATGTAAGTGTCGTGCATTTGTAAGGGATCAAAAATTCTTTCCTGCATAAACTCTGCAAAAGATTTACCCGACACCTGTTCAATAATAAGTGCCAGCAGAGCATAATTTGTATTGTTGTAGGCAAAAAATCTGTTTGGATGTCCCTGAACAGATGGCTTTTCTTGAATTAAAAACTCCAATAAATCGTAATTTGTTTTCAAATCCTGTCCATCCCATTGCTTTTCGGTGGCATACAGATAATTGGGCAAACCGGAGCGGTGAGTAAGTAAATCTTCTATCGTTACTCCCGAATAGGGAAACTCTTCAAAAAAATCGTTTAAGTTTTGATTTAAACTCAAATGTCCTTCCTCTGATAGCAGCATAATGGCCATCGCCGTGAAAGTTTTACTGACGGAAGCAATCTGGAACAGAGAATGGATGTTCAAAGAATCTCCCGTTTCTAAATTTTGCAACCCAAACGAACCGGAGTAAATGATGTTCCCTTTTCGGGCAATCAGCACATTACCATTAAAGTTGGAAAGTTTGTGCAATCTGTTAAAATGTGAATCCAATGCTTCCTGCCAATATTGCACCACTTCGTCAGAAACTTTGAGTTCTTCTGTGGGGAAAACAAAGCTATCGGCATCCTCTCTTATAAGCTCATGAGAAGTATCTGATTGACAGGCAAAGAATGAAACAAGTGAAAAGAAGGCTATAAAACGGGAGAGAACAGACAATTGGAAGTTTTTATAAAGAAAGATTTTTGATTATTCTCCTGTGATAGTTTGGATTAATATCTGCTGACCGGAAAAAATCTTGCCGGAGGCCAACTTGTTCAGCTGTTTGAGTTTGGACACAGTGGTATTAAATCTTTGAGAAATCTGAAAAAGTGTGTCTCCTTTTTTTACGATATAGTATGTCGGTCCTGAGGCAATGTCCTTTTGTCCCGAAGACATCATGTTGAACGGATTAAAATCTGAAATCTTCAGAGAAGTGTTATCTTTTGATGCCGTATAATTTGCAAAAAATGCCGGCTCGGAAGTTTCATCTTTTAAAAATAAGCTTTCTGCATATTCAGTTTTATATACAGACTGATTGTACTTATTGGATAAAATAATGATGGTCAGATCGTCATCTATGAACCGTTTAAAAACAATGTTGTAATCGTGCCACCAACCGTTGTGATAAATCATTTTCTTGCCTTTATCCAGTTCTTTGATTCTCCATCCCAATCCGTAATTACTGTTGTTCGAACTGTATGACTGTCCCGCGTATGCGGCTTCAATTGTTTCTTTTTTCAGCAAAGTATGATTTTTCCAGGACTGATCCCATTTCAGTAAATCCTCGGCAGTCGAATGGATGCCCTTGTCTCCTGTTGCGCCGTCAAACTTATCCGGTTGGCGTAGAACCCAAGCCCTATTATATGCGTAGGTCTGGTTTTTTCTGTGATTTTGTGTCGGGTGCCAGACCCAGGTATTTTCCATTTCGAGCGGATTAAAAATATTTTCTTCCAAAAAATCCGAAAAAGACTGTCCGGAAATTTTTTCAACTAATGCAGCAAGAACTACGTAGTTACTGTTGTTATACTTGAAAACCGCATTGGCCGAATTAAGTGCTCTTGGCCGAATTCTTGCAAAAACACTCATCACATCTTCGTTGCTGATATATTTTTGTTTGAAATATCCGCCTAACTTGAGATAGTCGGGAATACCTGAACGATGTGAGAGCAGATGACGGATGGTGACTCTCTTATAAGGAAAATCAGGATAATATTTTGTCACCAAATCGTCCAATCCCAATTTATCCTGTTCATACAGCAATAATATTGCGGCGGCTGTAAACGGTTTACTGGTAGAAGCCAATTGAAATGAGGAAATATCAGTTAGTCTTTCTCTTGTAGATTTTACCGCATAACCAAAAGATTTCTGATAGACTTTTTCGCCTTTATACGCGATCAGAATGTTCCCGTTAAATGTTCCTCTGTGATATTGAGCCTGATAATAGTCATCAATTTTTTTGACTGCATCACGAATATGATTTGTTTCAAAAACTTCTGCAATATTCTCGTCTCTATCCATTGAAGCAGACTCCGCCGCCCCGGATATAACAGTGCTAAACAGGAAAAATAAGGTTAAAACAGAAATATATTTCATAATTAAAGTCACTTACAGATGATTTTCACTTCTAAATTAAAATAAAATTTGCCGCATGTGACCGGCTTAACTGCTTTTTAACCGACTCGTAAAAAGATATCCACATTTAATCCACAATTAAATTGTAATACATGGCTTAGCCATAACGTCCGAAAATCGTGAATCGTATTTGTCAGCACTCTATGCATCCAGTAAGTTGATGACTAATCCCGATTTTAGTTTAGGTTCAAACCAAGTAGATTTTGGTGGCATGATCATACCGCTGTCTGCAATTGCCATAAGCTGATCTAATGTCACCGGGTACAGAGCAAATGCCACGGCCATTTCTCCACTGTCCACTCTTTTTTGGAGTTCTACGACTCCTCTGATTCCTCCGACAAAATCAATTCTGTTGTCCGTTCGCTGATCTTTTATCCCAAAAACCGGGTCCAACACATATTGGCTCAACACAGTTACATCCAAACTGCGAATGGGATCCGAATCGTCAAAAGTGTGAGGTTTTGCTTTTAAAGCATACCAGCTTCCGCTTAAATACATGCTAAATTCGTGCGGATTTTTGGGCTTGTAAGTATCTCTTTCTTTTTGTATTTCAAAATCTTTCTCCAAAAGAGCCAATATTTCTTGAGGTGTATATCCGTTCAAATCCTGAATGACTCTGTTGTAATCGATAATCTGAAGCTGATTGGAAGGGAAAAGGCAGGATAAAAAGTAATTAAATGGTTCCTCTTCGGTGTAATTTCCTTTTTCTTCTCTAATCTCTTTACCCACTTTGGCGGAAGCCGCTGAACGGTGGTGACCGTCTGCAATATAGCTCGTCGGCACTTTTTCGGCAAACAGATTTTGCAGTTGCAAAATGACTTCTGAATCCTGAATTTGCCACAGCTGATGAACTACATTCAATTCATCCGTAAAATCTGTAATTGGCTCTGTCTCCAAAACCCGGTTAATAATCCGGTCTATTTCATCGACCTTTCTATATGTCAGAAAAACCATACCCGCCTGTGCCATTTGAGTTTTCATGTGGCGGATTCGGTCGTTTTCTTTAGCTTTTAGAGTAAGCTCATGTTTTTTGATCGTATCATTAAAATAATCGTCGATAGATGAGCCGGCGATTAATCCCGTCTGTCGGCGACCCTCCATAATCTGAGAATAGACATACATGGAGGGATTTTCATCCCGAATCAGATGCCCCTGAGTTACATAATTCTCCAAACGTTCTTTACCTTTCAGATACACCTCATCCGCATAAGGACTGATGGGTTCGTCAAAATTTATCTCTGGTTTGGCTACCTGTAAAAAACTAAGCGGATTGTGCTGAAATTCCTGTTTTGCTTCTTCTGAGTTAAGTACATCATAGGGCTTGGAAGCAATCTGTGCAGTCAGGTCTGCCCGTGGGCGCAATCCTCTGAAAGGGCGAATAGTTACCATAATAGTCTGTTATTGCTCAAAGATAAAATTCGCCTGAGTCAATAAGAAATAATTTAGAGTAATGCTCCCTGTATAAAGGTTCTGTACAGCTTTTATTTGCGGCTCTTAATCGTTTTTTCAGGTTTCAGATAGTCATTATAGTTTTTGCTCCTGATGACTTCCATTGCTTTATTATAAATAGGATTGATGACATTTATAATTTGAAAATATGCATTGGTGTCAAAGAGATTTTGAGCCATAAGGGCTTTTAACTGAAGCTTCATATTGTCTTTTTTTATATCCGCATCATCCTTTGGAGTAACTTCATTTTTCTCGGCATATTCCAAAAACTCTTCCCAGATTTCATCCGTGATACTGAATTGTTTTTCAAAGCCATTCACCGTCGGATAGTTTGTTTTAAACTCTGCCCGGTAATCATTCACATACTTTAAAGAGAACTTGTTAAACATTCCTTTTCGAAGAAGCTGACTGTAAAAATCTGTTCGCCAGGAGGTATCGACGGGTACGTATATGTCGGGAATTACTCCGCCGCCGCCATAAACCAGCCTTTTGGAATTGGTATAATAAGGAGTAGAGTCTGCAATAATTATTTTGGATTCGTCAAACAGCTCCCCGCTTTCATATCGGTCATATCCGTCTTCCATATATTTTTTCAGACCTTTGCCATACGGTTTCTGAATAGACCTTCCGCTTGGAATATAATAATGCGCCATAGTCAGTCTGACTGCAGAAAAGTCGGGTAGGTTATATCCTTTTTGTACCAGCCCTTTCCCATAAGTTCTCCTTCCTACCAATATACCTCTGTCCCAGTCCTGCACGGCACCGGATACAATCTCGCTGGCACTTGCACTGGAACCGTCAATCATGATGACCAGTCTGCCTTTTTCAAAATTGCCCTCTTCCGACGCAAAAAGCTCTTGCCTTGGCTGGGACCTGCCCTCTGTATAGACAACCAGTTTTTCTCCTTCCAAAAATAAATCTGCCAGGCCTCTTGCCTGTTCGAGATAACCTCCTCCATTGCCTGATAAATCTAAGATCAAACTATTTATACCGATATTCTTTAGAGAGTCTATGGCATCTGAAACTTCCTTTGTGGCAGATGCAGCAAATCGGGAAAGCTTGATGTAGCCGATTTTATCTTGTGTAATGTATGCTGCATCCAATGCGTACAACGGAATTTTATCCCGCTCTATCAGAAAATCCAGTATTTCCTGCTCTCCGATTCTTTTAATACCTACCACAACTTCTGTCCCCTTTTTTCCTCTGAGCCGTTTCATGACATCATTGTTTGTAAAACCTATCCCCGCTACGGTATCCCCGTCAATAGTCACAATTTTATCCCCGTCCATTATTCCCACTTTCTGAGAAGGGCCACCTACAATGACATGCACTACATTAATGGTATCTTCAAAAATATTAAACTGAATGCCTACACCTTCAAAATTACCTTCTAACGGCTCATTGGCTTTTTTTAGTTCATCCTGACTTAAATACACAGAATGCGGATCCAATTGTTCCAGGATGCTCCTGATACCAATCTCCACCAATGTGTCCAAATCGACCTCTTCCACATATTGAGATTCAAGCAGCCTGAGAAAATAACTCATTTTTTGAGAGGCACTCTGAGCACTTACTGCCTCTAGTAAAAACAATCCTATGATAAATAAAACTGTCCCTTTAAAACTTTTCATTGTACTTTTTAAGAAATTAATTTTAAATCCGCTCCTCCTTTTTCGGAAGCTATTTCAATCAAAATTATGAATTGAAATGGATTACACAAGAATCATACTAATTTTTCAAACCAAAATTGTAATCCGATACCTAACTTCGGTCAATATCTTTAAAGGCAAGCTCATTTTGGTAATAAAAAAGCTCCCACTTGCCGTTATTATATTCTAAGGCAGTCAGATTTTCAATCCAGTCTCCCGAGTTCAGATAGATTACAGACCCCTCGTCTGTTTTTATACGGCGAATTTGAGGCCGATGAATATGTCCGCAGATTACGTAATCATAACCGTGTAAAATTGCCCGCTCAACTGCGATTTCTTCAAAATCGGACACATTGCTTTTAACTATATTTTTGACGCTGTCTTTCACCATTTTGGACAGCATTATCTTTTCTTTGCCGAGTTGAGCCCGAACTGCATTAATTATCCTGTTTAGTCTGATGAGATAATCATAACTTCTCCCGCCCAGTTTGGCCAGCCACTTAGCCTTGTTGCCCACGGATAAATCAAAGATGTCTCCATGAAAAATCCAGTGAGATTTCCCGTCTAAGTCCAAAATTAGTTCATCCCGAACCTCCAGCGTATCTAACTTAAAATCTGTAAATCTTCGAACCATATCGTCATGGTTCCCTGTGATATAATAAACCGGCACTCCTTTTCTCAGAAAATCCAATACCAAAAATATGTTTTCGGTGTGTGCCGGCGGCCAATAATTCGAACTGAAGTGCCAAATGTCCAACCAGTCTCCATTGATTATTAATATTCCGGGGTCTATACTTTTCAGGTAGTGATTCAGCTCTTTTGCACTGCATCCGTATGTCCCCAAATGAATATCTGAGATTATACATACTTCAACCGGTCTTTTGGAGCTCATCGTGTTTTGTGTTTTAAGTTGTATGAAAAGATGGTGATTTTAGCTTTTGCGAGTTATAAAATCCATGCAAAGGTATATGATATCTTATAAATGCGGTATGAATTAACTTTATAAAAAAGTTTAAAGCAAGTTATAAGTATTTTAAGTCTTACCTGAAATAACTACTTTCGTTCTATGTCAGTGGATATACGACATGTGAGTAAATTTTACGGCAAACAAAAAGCCGTGGATAATATTTCTTTCAAAGCCGGGCGCGGAGATATATTAGGATTTCTTGGACCTAACGGTGCAGGAAAATCTACCACCATGAAAATGATTACAGGTTACATCCCTGTCAGCAGCGGAGAAATTTTAGTGGGAGAGACAGACATAAAAAGTGATCCGATATCTGTACGCCGACGCATAGGTTATCTCCCGGAAAATAATCCTCTGTACCTGGATATGTATGTCAGAGAGTATTTAAGTTTTATCTGTTCCGTACATAAAATAAAGGATAAAAAAACAGCCATCCGCCGAGTTGTTGAAATGACCGGATTGGGTCATGAACAGCATAAGAAAATTCACCAGCTTTCAAAAGGCTATCGCCAAAGAACCGGGTTGGCACAGGCACTGATTCACGATCCTGATATTTTAATTCTCGACGAACCCACCACCGGACTGGACCCAAATCAACTTGAAGAAATACGCAGCCTGATTAAAACTTTGGGACAGTCTAAAACTATTATTTTCTCCACTCACATCATGCAGGAAGTACAGGCAGTCTGTAACCGAGTAATCATTATACAAAAAGGAAAACTTGTAGCCGATAATACAGTAGAAGGTTTGTCGGGGCAGATTTCGGGAGCACACGCCATTCGTTTTACTTTAGAAAGACCAATAAAGACTGACTTATTCAAAAAGTTTAAATTTATTTCTTCCGTGGAGAATACGGGAAAATCATCCTATCAGATGTATGGTTCGGATAGTTTCAGGATGAAAAAAACGCTTTTTGAAACTGTCGTAAATCAGGAGAACACTATTTTGGAGCTTTATGATGTCATATCTAATTTGGAAGACACCTTTAAATTGCTGACTCATCAACAGTCCGAATAATTATGTGGAGTGTATATAAAAAAGATTTAACTCAGTTTTTCAGCTCATTGACGGGTTATGTGGCCATCAGTATTTTTCTGATAGTGATGGGGCTCAACGTTTTTGTGTTTGAAGGCAGTGTACCGGACAGTGGTTTTGCCAATCTCGATATTTTTTTCATACTGGCTCCCTGGGTTTTGATTTTCCTGATTCCGGCTATTACCATGAAAAGTTTTTCAGAAGAACTGCAATCCGGAACTTATGAAATGTTAGTGACCAAACCGCTCTCTGAGTTCGAGATACTGATGGGGAAATATTGGGCTGCAAGCACGCTGATGTGTGTGACTTTGGTTCCGACACTTTTATATTTTTGGGCGGTGGCCTCTCTCAGCTTAGAAGGGGCCGGAATAGATACCGGAGCCGTATGGGGTTCCTATTTGGGCCTGTTGCTTTTGGGATTTTTATTTTGTGCGGCAGGAATTTGGTCTTCTGTGTTGTCTTCCAATCAGATAGTTGCTTTCCTTCTCGGTGTATTCTTGTGTTATCTGATATTTGATGCGTTCTTGCGAATTAGCTCACTGGAGTTTTTGTCCGGTCAGGTAAGTTATTGGATTATGTCCTTGGGCGCTTCCGCACATTATGATGCCATCAGCCGCGGAGTGATAGAGTTAAGTGATGCGACTTATTTTTTCACGGTGACTGTTTTTATACTCATGCTTTGTAAGCTCAGTCTTGAAAGTCGAAAATGGTAGGTGTATGAAGATGAAATTTTTCAAACAAAACAGTCGCTTGTCTTCGATATCAGGTTTTGCCATTGGTCTGATAGTTTTGATTGCCATATTTTGGACAGGGCAAAAAATAAACCTGCGATGGGACCTGACTGCCGAGAAAAGATTTACGCTTACCAATGCTTCTGCGCAGCTTCTCAAAAATGTTCACGAAAATATCGAAATAACCGTATTTCTGGAAGGAGATGATTTGCCTGCCGGAATTAAAAACATTCGAAATCATACTCAATTTTTGCTCGAAAATATGAGGAGACAGACCCGAGGCAGACTGAGTTATAAATTTACGGATATTAACTCTGTCCGAAATGCGGATGAAAAGAAATCTCTTCAAAAAAATCTAATTGATAAAGGTGTACTTCCGGTCAATCTTGAAGTCAATTCAGAAAGCGGTTATTCCGAAAAACTTATTTATCCGGGAGCGATTGTTCGAATTGGTGAAAAGGAGCTTGGATTTACAATTCTGGAAAATCAGATGATCTTTGGTTCACAGGGAGCAATGGAAAACTCGCTCAATTTTTTAGAGTATAAAATTGTAAACACAATAGATAAATTACAACGCAGCAGGGTTCCTGTCATTTCTTTTTTACAGGGACACGGAGAGGCAGAAGCCCGACAGGTCAGTGATTTCCTTGGAGCTTTGGCAAGACAAAACTTTCAGATTAAAAAAGTGGAGATTGGTCAGGATTTGCTTTTGGACGGCAATACAGATGTGTTAGTGATTACAAAACCTACACAAAAGTTTTCGGAAGACGATAAATTTATTTTGGATCAGTATGTGATGCGCGGCGGGAAAGTTCTTTGGCTTTTGGATCAGGTCATTGCCGACATGGACAGCTTTAAAATAGCTTCTTCCATTTTTAGTGTGGCGAGAGAGACCAATTTGGATGACCTGTTATTCAGATACGGCGTTCGGGTCAATAATGATTTAGTATTGGATTTATATTGTGTGCCTGTACCTATTGTGGAAGAAATTGCGGGGAATCCCGTTCCCAAACTGTACCCCTGGGTGTTTTATCCGATGGTCAGAGGTGAACAGTCCATTCCGATTGTGAAAAACTTAGATCCTGTTTTGCTTAAGTTCCCGTCTTCAATTGACACAATTCAATCTCCGGATATCAAAAAAACGATACTGTTGTCTTCGTCCTCCAATGCCCGTACTCAAAACATACCGTTTCAGATTGCTTTGGAAGGTGCGAGACAAAAACCACAGCCCACTCTTTTCAATAAGAAAGACATTCCTCTTGCGGTGTTGCTTGAAGGTCAATTCACTTCTCACTATGCTCACCGGGCGGTGCAGTCCCAAAGAGAATTGATGGAGAAAGAAAATGTTCCAATATTGTCTTCTGCTGTTTCTCCTTCCCGAATGATTGTGGTCAGCGACGGGGATATTATTGTGAATGAAACAGATCCGAATGGTCAGCCTCTTCCTTTGGGATATTACAGAATTGACCGTAAAACATACGCTAATAAGGATTTTTTACTAAATGCCATAGAGTATCTAACGGACAATTCCAACCTGATATCTGCCCGAAACCGGGATATTTATATGCGGTTACTTGACCGGGAAAAGGTGCAGGACAAAAAGAAATTCTGGCAACTGATTACGGTGGGACTGCCTATACCCATTCTGCTTTTGTTTGGGTGGATATTTAATTTCAGAAGACGACTAAAATATTCTAAGCTATGAGTTCATTCTCCGATTCTTTATACCAATGGGAAAAGCTTCCTGAACAAGAAGCTGAAAAGTTAAAAGCCTTGGAAAGTCAGCGTTTGGTACGTCTTATCTTCAAAGAGAGTAAAATTTGTGCAACGGAACTCCATGGAGAGTATTACGGAATTAATGATCGTTGCCCTCATGCCGGCACTCCTCTGACTCTCGCTTTAACGTGTAACAAGAGAGGCATCGTAACCTGTCCGACTCACTATTACAAATTCGATATCAAAACCGGAAGAAGTGCAGACGGTAACGAATATAAAATCCCCAATTATAAATTCAAAGAAGAAGGAGGGACGTGGTATATTGGGGGGAGGATTTGATTATCCAAATATACTTTTAAAATATTCTACTGTAATTGGCAACCCTTCAGTAAATCGATGTGTAGGCTGATAACCCAAAAGCTTTTTTGCCTTACTGATATCTGCCAAAGAATCTCTTACATCGCCCGGACGGGGTTCTCTGTGTATGGCTTCTATATCTTTTTCGAGTAAATACCGTATGGACTGAAAAAGCTCATTGACTGTAAACCGCTCACCCAATGCAATATTATACACCTGATTCAAGGCTTCTTTATTTTCTGTAGTCAGTCCCAATATATTTGCCTGAACTGCATTCGCCACAAAAGTGAAATCTCTGCTTTGCTCTCCATCCCCATTAATAAACGGAGCTTCATCATTTATCAAAGCTTTGGCGAAAAGGGGAATCACTGCCGCGTATTGTCCATAAGGGTCCTGACGTGGCCCGAAAACATTAAAGTATCTGAATCCTATAAGTTCTAAGTCATAAACAGAAGAAAAAGCATGGGCGTACATTTCATTTGCAGCTTTGGAAGCGGCATACGGCGATAGTGGCTTTCCTACACGATTTTCTGTTTTTGGAAGAGTTTTTTCATCCCCGTAAACAGAGGAGGAGGAGGCATAAGTTACTCTTTTAATTCCATTTTCTTTTGCGGCAAAAAGTATGTTTACAAACCCATCCACATTACTCGCATTGGTCGCCATTGGATTTGCGATAGAGCGAGGGACAGAACCGAGCGCCGCCTGATGAGAAATGGCATCAATTCCTTTGCAGGCTTTCTCACAATCGCCAATATTTCGGATATCTCCGAGCAAAAATTCAAAATTCGGATGATTGACAAATAAGTCAACGTTTTCTTGCTTCCCGGTCGAAAGATTATCTAAAACTCTGACCTGGTATCCTTCTTCCAAAAGTTTTTCAACGATATTACTTCCAATAAAGCCGGCTCCCCCGGTCACTAAAAATTTTTTCATCTTTTTTATTTAAAATCTAAGCCACTTCTATTATTTAACGTTCTTCACTATGTAATTATACAGATATTGAAAAAAAGTCGGATGATACCAAAGCTTGCTTTCCAAATTGTTAGAAATGATTGAATTTTTGTTTTCAAATTCATTTTCGATTGCTTTCTCTAGAATTATCAGCCCCTTGGCGAGCTGTAACAGTGGATAAGTTACAAAGTTGTCGCTTTTAGTTGGAGTAATAATGGATTGAAAAATAATACTACCGGTATCAATACCTTCATCAATATAGTGCACAGTTACTCCACAGTTTTCAGCATCATCATTGGCCAAAGCCCAATATCCTCCGTGTACGCCTCTATATTTCGGTGTGATTCCTGCATGAGTATTAATTAACTTACAGCCTGCATTTTGAATAATTTTTTTAGAAATAATTCTTGTGCCATTGACCACGATAACATCAGGATTAATCTCTTTCAGGAGTTCAATGACTTGCTCTGAATTTACAGATGGTACTTTCAGCAGTTTTTGTTCCGGTATATCGTCATTATTTAAATCATTGTCTGACATGATCTTTCTTTTCCTGTTTTTGGAGAATAAGCTTAGCGACTTAACGATTATCAGTTGAAATAAAATTTGTCCAAATACAGTAAAGTATCCCAGCCTCCTTATTCGCCTTTTGAGAAATTTTTTGCGTGACTCTGAGTCTTCTATAACAACATGTGAAATATTGATTTTTTTACTCAAATAGTTAAAAACTATACGAGTTGATTCGCTATCTCCACCAAGAATTATTACTTTTTTACTTCTCATGCTGGATCATTTTTACAACTCCGTTCATTGAGCAACTCTTAAATCCAAATTCCTCGTGAAGTGTTTTATAATGTTTCAGTATTTCTTCCAATTGCTTAAACATTTCTTCTGTTTTATATCCGAAATTATGCGGATGCCACCACAGATGATAAACCTTACCATTTTTAGCGGCATGGGTCATACTTTTTTTGATTCTTCTGATTTTCAGGTTCTCTAAGAAAGATAGTTTTTCGCTATAGGGTCTGAAAAATCTGGATGAAGGTATATTTACGATTCCTTTGTGATTTTTCAAATTTAAAGGGTTATAACAATGATGTCCTGTAAGATTCAAATAGGTGTCCATCAGTCGAACGGCTCTTCGTACCGGATTTTCTTCGGCTCCTGATTTTGGAGCATATATCCAGGACTTTTCATTTCCTCTGTACGATGTAAGCCCGTATTTTTCACAAATAGACAGAAATTTGTTATTAAACTGATTCCTGGGAAAAATTAGAGATTTAACAGGCTGATTATATAAATCAGCAACTTTTACAGCCATCTTTAAATCCGCTTCAAACGCATCTTCTTCCATACCTTCTTCCAAACAATATATATGAGCATAGGTGTGGGTGGCCAGTTCCTGAAGCTTTGAGTCTGCAACCTGTTTTATCAATTCAGGAGCAAAATAGTATTGTGATTGTTTCTCTTCAATTAAATCTATAAATGATAAGTATGGGTTGAATTTTTCTTTTTTGTATTTAGGTCTTAATTCTGGGAGATTATTCAATAACATACTTTTATTCTTATTGAAAAGAAATCCGACGGTAGCAAAAGTGGCGGATACTTCATAAGTTTCAAAAGTCGAAATTAGCTTTGGAATTATTTCGTGTACTTTTATAATATTCTCCCCGTAGGATTCTATGGATTTTGAATCCCATACTCCCCACATTAACTCAAAGTCCAATGAAATTACAAATATCCCATTTTGCATACGATTGTCTTATATATTAGAATATTCACGTTGCTTGCTTTTGTTTAATTGAGAGCTTTTTTCTTTGGAGTTTTGGATTTATAAAACTTAATGGTGTCATCTGTCATTCTTTCCAGATTTAAGTAATCTTCCAAATACTTTTTCCCGTTTAGCTTGAGATTTTTTGTAAGCTCGGGGTTTTCTAATATTTCTACTATATTATTTTCTAATTCTGTTAGATTATAAGGGGTAGCTAACATACCTGTTTCCCTGTGAAAAATGTTCTCATTTAATGCAGGTACATCGTATGCTGCTATTGCTCCTTCGGAAAAATAGGCCTCCATCAAAACAACACAAAATCCTTCAGATCTGGAGGGAATCGCCACCACATCAGAATTTTTAATGTAGTCATGCACTTTTGTGCTAAATCCCTCAAAAAACACATGTTTTTCAATTCCTATAGCCCGGGCATGATTTCTCAATTCTCTTTCATACTCTCCTATCCCCACAATAACCAATGCAATATCTTTACCCAATCTTTTGATCAGATTAGGCATGATATCCATCACATCCTTATGTCCTTTCCAACTTATTAACCTGCCAACAATCAGTATCTGCATAGGAGCCTTTCTGTATTTATTTATATCAGAGCTATAGGTTATATTTTCAAACTGAAATCCATAAGGAATCACATCCATCTTTTCCGGTTTCAGCGTTTTATGACCCACGTGCAGGTTTTTAATTCCTTTTGATATTGCAATATTTGCATTGATAAATTTCTGATTGAATCGTGAAAGTCTTATAAACAAATTAAAAGGTGATTTTACGACGTTAAAACCATGTTTAAACTGATAGTTCAAGTCAAAACCATGATGAGTAGAAACTATAAAAAGGTCACGTTTATAAAAAAGCTTAACCATGGAAATAATGAAATCTGTCCTGATCAGATTAGAGTGGACAAAATTATATTGCTCTCTTTTGATTAAGTCAGAAATGCTTTTAAACAATTTAAAAGAGAAGTCTTTCGTAACTTCTATTCTGTGGACTTTGATTCCTCTTTTGACAAACATCTCTACCAAATCGTTGGCTCTGTCAATAGTTCTTACATCAATCAATGCCAAAAAATGTACTTCTATGCCTTTTTTTAAAAGCCCGGAGGACAAATTCAACAAATACCATTCTGAGCCTGAAAGCTTAGAAATTTTCTGAGTAATCAATATTTTCATTACGGCTTTCGTATATTTTATATTCGTACCAATCTGTTAAAAAATTCTGTCTAATGCCAGAAGTAAATTTACATATATCAAAAGCGATTTTCGCTTTATATCAATTTCAACCGTGGTTACAAAAATTCTTTGCTGTATTTTTATTTTTCAGATAGGACCTGTTTAAAATACTCCAAAGTCTTTGACAGCCCTTCTTTCCTTTCGACAACGGGAGTCCATCCCAATATATTTTTAGCCTTATCTATATTGGGACATCTTTTTTTGGGATCATCCGTCGGAAGTGGTAAGTACGTTATCTTACTGTCGGCTCCGGTCAGTTCTATAATCTCTTCTGCCAATTGTTTTAATGTGATCTCCTGCGGATTGCCAATATTAACCGGCTGACTATAATCACTCAGTAATAGCCTGTATATCCCTTCGATTAAATCGTCCACATAGCAAAAAGAACGGGTTTGCATTCCGGTACCAAACATGGTAAAGTCTTTTCCCTCAATAGCCTGTGACATAAATGCAGGAATCACCCTGCCATCATTGACCCGCATCCTCGGACCGTAGGTATTGAAAATACGTACAATTCTCGTTTCTAATTTATGATATGTATGATAAGCCATTGTGATAGCTTCCATAAATCTTTTTGCTTCATCATATACTCCTCTTGGTCCTATCGGATTGACATTGCCCCAATATTCTTCTACCTGCGGATGTACTTCAGGATCCCCATACACTTCGGACGTGGATGCCACCAATATTCTCGCTCCTTTTTCTTTTGCCAACCCCAGTAGGTTATGCGTTCCCAGTGCTCCTACTTTAAGTGTCTGAATCGGTATCTGAAGATAATCGATCGGACTTGCAGGGGAGGCAAAGTGTAGAATATAGTCCAGTCGTCCGGGTACGTGTACAAACTTTGTTACGTCATATTTATGAAACTCAAAATTACCTTCTCCGAAGAGATGCTCAATATTGGAAAGAGAACCGGTAGAAAGGTTATCCATACCTATAACTTTGTAACCTTCTTTTATGAATCTGTCACTTAAATGTGAACCCAAAAATCCGGCTGCTCCGGTAATTAAAATTCTTTTTTGCTCCATTATACCTCTTCTCTGCCTATGCTAAAATACTTAAAACCCAGCTCCCTCATTTTCTCCAAATCATATAAATTTCTCCCGTCAAAAATCACTTTATTGTGCATTAACTTAGACACTTTATCGAAGTCGGGACTTCTGAAAACAGTCCATTCGGTCGCAATAATCAGAGCATCCGCACCTTCCAAAACATCGTATAAATTTGTCCCGTAAGAAATCTGATCCCCGATTTTGTTTTTAGTGTTTTCAATAGCTTCCGGGTCATAAGCTATTATTTGAGCACCTTTATCAATCAATGCGTCGATAATAACTAAAGCGGGTGCTTCTCTTATGTCATCTGTGTCGGGTTTGAAAGACAAGCCCCATAAAGCTATTTTTTTACCCTGTATATTTCCACTAAAATATTTTTCAACCTTAGGGACAAGTACAAGTTTTTGCCGCTCGTTTACCTGATGGACCGCATTTAAAATCTTAAATTGATATTGATTTTTGTCTGAAATATGAATCAGCGCCTTGACATCTTTTGGGAAACAGCTTCCGCCATATCCTATTCCCGCATATAAAAAGCTTTTCCCGATTCTTTCATCCGCTCCCATTCCCAATCTGACATCGTTAATATTCGCACCTATTTTTTCGCACAGGGAAGATATCTCATTCATAAAAGTAATCTTGGTCGCGAGGAAAGAATTAGATGCATATTTGGTCAGTTCGGCAGAAATCTCATCCATAAAGAGTATGGGATTGCCCTGACGAACATAGGGTGCATACAATTCACCCATTAGTTTACGCGCTTTTTCGGATTGGGTGCCAATGACTATTCTGTCCGGACGCATAAAATCTTCCAAAGCACGACCCTCGCGCAAAAATTCCGGATTGGAGATAACATCAAATTCAAAGGTTGCTTTTTTTGAGATGATATTTTTAACCAATTCTGATGTGCCGACAGGTACAGTACTCTTGTTGACAATAATCTTATAGCTGTTTATATACGGACCTATTTGCTTTGCTACATCTTCTATGTAACTCAAATTGGCAGAGCCATCCTCTGCAGAAGGTGTCGGCAAGGCCAAAAAAATAATATCAGATTTTTTTATTGCAGTCTCTAAATCTGTCGTAAAAGTAAGCCTCTGATCTTTTATATTTTGCTTTAGAACTTTCTCTAACCCGATTTCGTAAATTGTTGGAATTCCATTTGAAAGTTGTTCGACTTTATTTTCATCAATGTCAACGCATATGACGTTATTTCCTGTCTCTGACAGGCAAACACCGGTAACCAAACCTACATATCCGGTTCCTATGACTGATATTTTCATTTATGTTTTGTACTTTATTTCTGTGTTTTTACAAAAAATATTACTTAGACTCAGGCACACAATATTAAAACATTATCCTTTAGTGCGCAAAGATACGATACTATTTCAGAATTATGATTAGTCTTAATAGACTACAGACACGATGTGTTACCCAATTTTTGTTGTCCAATTTTTAACCCCGCTTTTAATTTGACAGTTTACTCTCAATAAGCTGCTTTCCTGCCACGCTATTCAATAATGGCAACCAATTAAATTCAGTCATTCTTTGATGTTTAATCTCAATTTTTTAGCCTGTAGTTTAAGACAGTGTTAACTGGCAGTAATGAGAGTTTTAAGTTTCCAATATTGAAATAGCTTTCTTAAGTTTTAGCATAGTTCATTTAGACTACCCTTTTTTGACCAGCAAGCTTAGTTTTTCTACTATTTCTCTGGTTTCCGGTTTTTATTTCAGGACAGTCAGACCGATAAAGCGAAACCTTTTTTGGTATTATGCCGTGGTTACAAACAAATAGAAAAATGAGATAAAATCTAAATTGGTCTATATGTTTGTCCAAACGATACGGTATAATCGACGGAATTTGGTCATTTATAGTGGCAAAAAACAAACAGATTGTATATTTTTGTCAGTATATGAATTGAATGAGTGAAAGTAAGATTTCGATTATTTTACAACAAACTATTGAAACACTCGAAACCTTCGGATTACTTATTTTGCAGCCGTATGACTGAAGACTAAACTCATATAGGGATAAATATGTTAAACGAAAAAAGACAAGAAAATGAAAAGCATTAGAATCATATTAGTTGTTGTTTTTTTATTGGGGGCTGTACACAGTCCCAACATTGTGTATGGACAGAATAACAACAGTTTGGAACTTTTCTCTGTGATGTTACAGACGGTAAGTATTCAAAATGCGGATATTGCCTCGGATATGGATAATCCCTCGGAGCTTCCTGTGACACTCGTATCTTTTACTTCCAATTCGGATGATTGTGATGTAGAAATACAATGGGAGACAGCCGCAGAGGAAAATTTTGACTATTACGAACTTCAGCGAAGCCTGAACGGACTTGAATTTGTCTCATTTGCTAAGATTGAGAGTAAAGGAGACAACAGCACTTATCTCTATGAGGATGAAAGCCTGAGCAGCGAGACATGGTACTACCGTTTGAAGATGATTGATTTAGACGGCAGCTATGAATACAGTAATATTATCTCGGAAGAGGTAAATTGTATTTCCGACAGCAAAATTAATATCTACCCAAATCCAACTCCTGATTTTGTGATGATAGAAGGTCTCAGAATAGGAAAAAAGCTTTCTATTTATGCAGACAACGGACAGTTGGTGCTGTCTGAAGTTGTGACCAACAATCGACAGCAGTACAATCTTAAGAAATTTAGTGCCGGCTTATATACGATAGTGATAGGGGACTCGGCAGACTCACAGACCTTTAAGGTAGTGAAGAATTAATATTCTATTGGCGGGACAGGTTCAAATTTTATTTCAATCTGTTTAGCAGACTTTTACTTTGTACAAAAAAGTCCGAGTTCTCATCTTGTATTCTGCTCAGCACCTCTATAGCTTTTTCCTTGTCTTTCTTTTTCAAATAAGCTAACGCGAGATACCAGGAAGCCGCCTCTGAAGAATCGGATAGAGGTTCCAGTCTTTTAATGGCTTCTTCTGTTTGTCCAAGTTCCAAACAGGAAAGTCCTCCATAGAGAAGCGCGTAACTTTCACCGTTTTTTGAGTATAATTCATCGAATGAGGTCACTGCCTGCTCAAAGTTTTCGGAATCATAGTAAGCAAAAGCTTCAATTTTATCGGAAACATCGGAATTACTTCTGACCGCCGGAGCGATTATATTTGGGTAAGAATGAAAATATTCTGAA
This sequence comes from uncultured Chitinophagales bacterium, assembly GCA_964653095.1. GTDB lineage: Bacteria > Bacteroidota > Bacteroidia > Chitinophagales > JADIYW01 > JAMLHH01. Next base: position 83,882 of record CAZZEH010000007.1, on the reverse strand, counting down.
AAAAGTTTGTCGGGTGTATCTTTTGTAAAAAACTGCACAGAAAAAGTCAAAAGTAGAATGAGTCCGGTGAGCGATGCCGCCACAGCCAACCCTTTATAAGAACGATTCCTTTTTTCGGGCTTATTCAGACTTTGTAAAAAAACTTTTAATTCAGCACGCTCATTTCTTTTGATAGCCTCTTTTACAGATAGTTCGTATTCAACTTGTTTTCTGAAAGAACTGTTTTCAAGAAAAAGTTTATCAAACTGTATTTGTTCTGAATCTGAAAGTTTTTGGGTGAAAAACTTTTCAATTAAATTATCATAACTATTTTTCATACACCATTTTTTTAAGTGCCGCGAGGCAACGCGATTTTTGACTTTTTACCACGTCTTTTCCGGCGTAATGACCGAGTTGTACAATTTCATCCAATCTTTTCTCCTCATAATAAAACCAAATCAGAATTTTCTTGCAGGCGGGACTCATTTCTTTCAGCTTGAGCTGTATCAGCCGAATAAGAGCTTCGTTTCCGTCTGCGTAGGTATCTTCTTCCCATTCAATAAATTCTGCCAACACTCCAAACTCTGTATTTATAGTCTTCTGCTGTTCTTTAAATTTTTTCAGAGCCATATATTTACCAATAGAAAAAAGATAGGTTTTCAGAGAACTGTTTATATTATCTAATTTACCCTTCCTGATATTCTCAACCAATGCGATTACAGCGTCCTGATAAATATCTTCAGCATCGTCATTTGACACGGTATATCTGCTAAGAATGAACTGTACGAAAGCATCTTTATTCTCTGTATATAAACCTTGCAAAACTTCTTTAGAGCCTTCTTTAATAGACTTTATTATTCCGCTTTCTGACACTTAGTGATGTTTGTGCATAAAAGTAAACAAAAAAGGGTTTTAAGAAGATGTTTACTTTTCAACTGTTATGGTACTAAACTGTAAACAGCAATAGTTTTCAAAATAAATGTAATCCCTTATAACCCCTCCCCACTTTACAATAATTATATTTATAAAAAACTATGAGAACCTCTGTTTTATATCTGCCATTCATTATTTCCTTACTTTTTTCCTGTAAGGCAAGCGGCAATTCCATGCAAACCGATTCAAGTTATTTATTTCCGAATCTCTCGCCTGAAGAAGAAGCCGCATATAATGCCGTTTATGAATCCGAAGATACGGTCGAGTATATTTTTAAAGAAAGCTGGACCTGGGAGTACGAAAACGAGTGGGAAGAAGATGACGAATATGGCAGGAAAGGTCAAATCACTATTTTTTATTTACCGGAAAAAAATTACTGGCTTTTTACCGGAGAAGCTTATGGTACCAGAGGGGAAATGATTGACTGGGTATTGGGAAAACCCGGTGGTGAATATATTATTTGCAGTACAGATGAATTTGGTGACAAAGATTATGAGAGAAGGTTTGTAACTATCAGAGAGGAGACTGAGCTAAGCAAATATTTTAAACCGGAAGATGGTCAAAAGATATTTGGCAACAAAGAATTTGGATTTCCTCTGATTACAGGGAAAAAATACAAATACGATTACGATGTTCCTGATGAATGGACAGATTTCTATCTCGGAATTGTGAAAGGAGTAGATTTTTATTCGCTGTATCATTATAATAATTTGGATCTCGAAGCCCGAATGCCTTATTCTTTCACAAGAGACCTTCCAGGAAACACAATTATACTCAGCGATGTGAGCCATATAGAAGGGAGAGAGGTTCGGGCAAATTTCAAAGACAGATCATACACCCTGTATTATATTTATCTGCCCAAAGAGTTTAAGTAGCAGGGTTGAACAGTTCCTTATACCTAAAACAGTCTGTTACATGGTCATTGACTACTCCTATTGCCTGTAAATAAGAGTACATGATGGTACTTCCGACAAACGTAAATCCGCGTTTTTTCAAATCTTTGCTTAATCGGTCGGATAAATCCGTGGTAACGGGTACTTCAGATAAATCTCTCCAACTGTTCTGTATGATACACCCGTTAGTGAAAGACCATAGATAATTGGAAAAAGAACCAAATTCTTTTCGGATTTCTATAAACCTTTGGGCATTATTAATTGCGGATTTTATTTTCAGCCGATTGCGGATAATGTTCGGATTGAGCCTCAGTTCTTCTGTTTTATTTTCATCAAATTTCGCCACTTTTTCATAATCGAAATCTGCAAAGGCCTTTCTGTACCCTTCTCTTTTTTTTAAAATAGTAATCCAACTCAATCCTGCCTGCGCACCTTCCAAAACCAAAAACTCAAATAAGACTCTGTCATTATACTGAGGAACTCCCCATTCAAAATCATGATATTTTCTGTAAATTTCGGAGCCGGTACTCCAGGCACATCTTTTCTTTTCCATAGCCAAAATCTTCTCTAATGTACGGGATTGTTGAAATACCTTGTAATTTAGATTCTTAAAATTAGTGATGTCCTTTGCGATTAGCAGTTTGCAAAATAAAAGAATAAAAGAACTCCGTCTCTTAATGGATAAATCCAGACTCAGGAGAGCGTCCGGACAGTTTGTGATTGACGGATGGAAAGAAATTCTGATGGCAAAAGATTCAGGGTATTCTATACAGCAGTTGTTTGTTCGGGACGGCTCGATGTACAAAAAAGAATTAGATATTTTATGGCCGGAAGAGCGGCCCGAAAGTGTTTTGGTGTTCAGAAATATTTTTGACAAACTGTCTTATCGGGGAGTAACCTCGGGTGCGATAGCAGTAGCCAAATCTAAAACGCATCAGTTGGAAGATTTGAAGCTGAGTAAAAATCCTGTTGTGGTAGTATTAGATGCAATAGAAAAACCGGGAAATCTCGGTGCGGTATTAAGAACGGCTGATGCGACAGGTATAGATGCAGTAATTTGTTGTGATGTAGCGACGGATATATATAATCCCAATGTAATTCGATCAAGCGTGGGATGTGTATTTGGAGTCCAAATTGCGATATCGGACAGAGAAACTACGTTAGAATGGCTCAAGTCCAACGGCTTCAGAATTTTGACAGCTTCATTAAAAGCTTCTGTACCGTACTATCAGGAAGATTTTACGCAAAAAACGGCTTTTGTACTCGGAACGGAGGCTATTGGAGTCGATTCCATTTGGGAAGATGAGTCCAGTCAAAATATTATTTTACCTATGCTCGGTATGAATGATTCTCTGAACGTTTCTGCAACTGCGGCAGTTTTGCTGTATGAAATGTTAAGACAAAGAAGGTTTTAGCGATATTGTCAATTTTATATTTTATTTTAGTACCAAAATAAACATTATGAATATTCCTGCAGATTTAAAGTATTCCAAAGAACATGAATGGGTGCGCTTAGATGGCGATATTGCTGTAATTGGCATTACGGATTTTGCTCAAAGCGAATTGGGCGATATCATTTATGTAGATATTGAAACTCTTGGTGAAGAATTGGATTCGGATGAGATTTTTGGCACTGTGGAAGCAGTCAAAACTGTATCTGATTTATTCCTTCCGCTATCCGGTGAAATTATTGAAGTAAACGAAAAGTTGGCGGATGAACCGGAACTTGTCAATACTGATCCGTACGGAGACGGTTGGATGATAAAATTAAAAGTTTCAGACGCATCAGAAATGGAAAACTTATTAGATGCTGAGGGCTATAAAAATATTATAAGCGGATAATTCGGCATCATCAGTAAACCACAGCCGCGACCTTCCGCGGCTTTTTTATTTTTAACAGCGATGTTTTTTCAATCTTCCGCCCTTCGATGGCTTGTATTGACCGCATACATATCTCTTGTACTCTACCTTTGTCTGCTTCCTGCCAGTTCTTTTAAAACAAATGATTTTTTGGAGAAAATATTTTTTGACAAATGGGTACACATGATGATGCATTTTGGCACCTGGACATTATTAGTCTGGAGGGCTAAAGGTATTGGAGAGCTTACACAAAACAGAGCGAAAATATTTGTATCATCAATTGCAGCTGTATTGATTTTGGGTGTTTTTATTGAATATTTGCAGCAATATGTCGGACGTTCTTCCGTGGATTGGTATGACGTACTCGCCAATCTTACCGGAGCAGGTTTAGCCTGGATTTTTTGGATAGAATTTGAACACAGATGGTCTGTTTATCTGTGGTAGCAGAAAGGTTAGAATACTTTAAGAAGTTTTCTTCGTAAAAGATTTACCCCGGAATTCTGGACATATACTTTTCCATTTCTTTGATGGAACTGACAATTTCAGGAGTTTTTGGATTGAGTTTTTTAGCCTTTCTGAAATACATTTTCGCAGCTCTGTAATCCTGCCTTTGCACACAGATTGAAGATAACTGCACATAGGCCGTCGCTTCGTTTTCTTTGTCCGGCAGACCTAATTTGACAGCTTCTTTCAGTTGGGAATATGCCTCTTTCAGATTTCCCTTTTTTAAAGAAATAGCACCGAGCTGCAAATAGGATACTCCGTTATATCCTTTCATCATATCACTCTTGGTACTGAGACTTTTTCGGATATTTTTTTCTGCCTGCTCATAATTTTCACTCATCATATCCAGATTGGAAAGAAGCAGATAGTATCCTGAACGTACCGGCTTAATTAACAATTTAGGAAATCTGACTGTTGCAATCACTTCTTTTGCGGTATCAATATCTCCACCTTCGACCAATTGCTGTATATATCGCATAGGTCCGATAAGCAGGTCCCACAACAATAAAACGACACCAAACAGATAAAACATCCAGGACCACTGATAGCCTTTATAAATACTAAAATGTATAATTAATCCTGCAAGAACTATTGCAAAAGAAAGGAATAGTCTGTTTTTAATATAAATTTTCTTCAGATTCATTTCATGAGTTATTGTACAAAAATAAGAAGTTCTTGCTATCATTCCTTTTCAAATGCTTAAAATGAACAAAAACCTTAAGAAATCGCTAATTTTATGAGTGCTTCAAATTGGCATTTTTGTTGTTTTTTAAAATAGTTAATTAGACAGATATGATTTTATTAAGGAAAATGCGTTTTATCTCTGCCGCGTTATTAATTGCTTTTCTGTGTACTTCTGTTTACGGACAGACTGCCCGGAATCTTTATAATGAGGGAATTAAGAAAAAAGATGCCGGTCATCTCGAAGAATCGATCACATTGTTTACAAAAGCAATTGAGGCCGATTCAGTATTTGCGGAAGCATATAATAACCGGGGTACATCCCACTACGAACTGAGAAACTTACAGGCAGCCTTGTCAGATTTTAATCAGGCTATTCTTTTAAATAAATCATTTGAAAATGCGTATATCAACAGAGGGAGTGTATTTTACGACTTAGGAAATTATACTTCGGCATTAGATGATTTTAATAAAGCCCTGAGTTTTAACGGGAGAAATGCCAAAGCCCTGAGGAATCGTGCAGGAACTTATCTGATACTAAAAGACTATAATCTTGCTATACAGGATTACACCAAAGTTATTTCAATCAACTCGAAAGATGCTCAGGCCTATTTGTTTCGGGGAGTTGCAAAAAATCAGCTTAGTGAATTTAGGGAGGCTGTACGGGATTTGTCGAGGAGTATTGATTTGGATCGGTCTCAGCCGTTGGCATTTATGCATAGAGGAATTGCACAATTCAGACTAAAACAATTTAAAGATGCCAAAAAAGACTTCGAACAAAATATCAAACTGTCTCCGTCTTCCTCATTGGCTTATGCATATCTTGCAGGTATTGCCAATGCAGATAATGATTTTATTCAGGCGAAATTAAATGCTGAAAAATCTATTTCACTTCAGCCGGAGACAGCTTTAGCCTATATGTTTTTGGGATATGCTCAATACAGAACTTATGAATTGAAACAGGCACTTAAAAGTTTGAACAAAGCCATCGAACTGGACTCTGAGTATGCCGAGTCTCATGTATGGAAAGCAATTACTCTCTTAATCTCCGGCGATAGGCTTGAGGCCTCTGCTTCTGTAAATCGGGCTATCCGGCTTGATGAAAACTTAAGTGAAGCTTATGCAGTCAGAGCGTTAATTGAAAACACGCAATATCAGATTCAGGAACTAAATTCGGATGCCGCGAAAGCTCTAAATCTTGATGTGGGGAATGGGTATGCCTTATGGGCTTCGGCGATAAAGCAATACCGTGCACATGACTACCTAAGCGCATACAGAGACATACAAAAAGCCGCAATTATTTTACCGCAACATGCCGAAGTTTTAGCATTCCGGTCTATTCTAAGATCCAAAACCAATCATTTTAATGAGGCCCTGACTGATGCCAAAGCTCCACAAGCCCTTCATCCGGCTTCTGCCGAAGGATTTATTGCCGAAGGAGTAGCGTATTTAGGACTAAAAAAGGTTTCAGAAGCAAGAAACAGCTTTGAAACAGCCCTGAAAAAAGATTCACTTTCTATTTGGGCTTTATGCGGTTTGGCTTTGTGTGAACTGGAAACGGGAGATCTAAAGAAAGCATACAAAATAGCAGATAAAGCAGTCCGGGTTAATCCCAAAGAGCCGATAGTATGGGAGACAAGGGCAAAAGTGTCGGATGGTATGAGAGATTTTATGTCTGCACATAAAGATTGGAACAAAGCCATTTATGCAGACAGAAAAGACGCTGCTTTATATACAGGCAGAGCTCAGACACTGAGAGACTTAAATAGACCGGAGGAAGGAATTGATGACTGTAACCTTGCTCTTAGCTTAAATCCGGATTATGCAAAAGCTTATTCTCTCAGAGGCAATCTCTACTACGACCAAAAAAAATACAAAGAAGCCTTGGAAGACTATGATAAGGCTATTGAATTAAATCCAAACAATCGCCTCGCATTGGCTAATCGTATCAACATTAAAACGATGAAAGGGGAGATTAAAAGTGCCATGAAAGATAGTGAAGAACTGATTAAAAGATATCCGAATTATATGTTGGGCTGGGCCAACAGGGGCAGTCTTAAAGCTTCTGCCGGAGATTTGAAAGGTGCGCTGGAAGATTTAGACAAAGCAATAGAGTTGGACAGCACGTATGCCACCGCTTTTTCAAACAGAGGGTTTATAAAATTTAATTTCAGAGAGTATGATGAGGCTTTGTTGGATATCAATCAGGCGATAAAATTAGACCCTTCCTATGCCCGGGACTATATCAATCGGTCATCTATCTATCTGGACAAAGAAGATTTCAGACAGGCATACCGCGATGCCAAAAAAGCATTACAGCTCGGAGATAAAACAAAAGATGTGTATTATAACTTAGGTGTATCGGGAGCGGAATTGGACAGCCGGGAAGAAGCCTGTGAGAATTTATCACTTGCTTTGGAGAAAGGTCATATAAAAGCCCGAAATGCGTTAAAGAAATATTGTCCCGAAGTGAAAAACAAATAAATATTTCCTGCCTTCTTATGTTATTCATTTTACGATCATTATTTGAAGATGAGCGTGCTGAGAAGCAGGATAAATGCTTTTCTATTAGAATATCTTGAAATAAAATTCTAATTTAATTTTTTCCAAATAACTTCTGTATAATGTCCCGTGTCGTAGATACACCTATTGAATATTTAAAGGGAGTAGGGCCTGAAAGAGCTGCTGCACTCAAGGCAGAAGCAGGAATTTATACTTTTGAAGATTTACTGGACTATTATCCGTACAGATATATTGACCGCACTAAGTTCACAAAAATTCAGGATATTTCAGATGCCAATACGTATATCTTGGTAGCGGGGCGGTTCTTAAGGTTAGAGGAAATAGGTCAGAAAAGAGGTAGAAGGTTAGTCGGTTATTTCAGTGATGACACGGGAGTAATCGAAGTGATATGGTTTAACTCACTTAAGTGGGTCAAAAGTTTTATCAGGCTGGGTGAAACGTATGTGCTGTTTGACAGGCCGGGAGTTTTTAACCGTAAATTCAATTTCACACATCCTGAAATAGAAAGTCTTGCATCATATCAGTCGGGAGGACAGCAGGCATTTAAAGCTCTGTATAACACATCCGAAAAAATGAAGCGGAAAGGACTGGATTCCAATGCCGTTCAAAAATTGGTTCAGCAGCTTTTAAAAACGCTCAAAAGGGAGGATATATCTGAGATGCTTCCTGACTACCTGTTAGAGTTATACAGACTGGATGATAAATATACTGCCTCGGTCAATATTCACTTACCGATGGATATGCAGGGACAGCAGAATGCCATTCGACGGATGAAGTTTGAAGAGCTTTTTATTCTCCAGTTACAATTAGTCCGGCTTCGGTTACTCCGAACAAAAGAAGAAGGTATTTTATTTCCAAAACTTGGAGATATATTCGATAAATTTTATGCGGAATATCTTCCCTTTGAGCTGACCAATGCTCAAAAAAGAGTTTTGAAAGAAATCAGAAAAGATACTTTGTCCGGGGCGCAGATGAACAGGCTGCTTCAGGGGGATGTAGGAAGCGGGAAAACAATGGTTGCCCTGTTGAGTATGCTCATAGCTGTGGGTAACAATTTTCAGGCTGCATTAATGGCTCCTACCGAAATATTGGCGGTACAGCATTTTGAAGGAATAAAAGAACTGATAGAACCATTGGGAATTACGGTAGAGATTTTGACCGGATCGATAAAAGGTAAAAAGAGAAAAGAGCTTTTAACAAATCTGAAAGAAGGCAGGATTCAGATTCTAATCGGCACTCATGCCCTGATAGAACCTACGGTGGCTTTTAGTAATTTGGGTCTTGTAGTTATAGATGAACAGCATCGCTTTGGGGTACAACAAAGAGCGCAATTAAGACATAAGTCTAAAATTCCTCCGCACATTCTTGTGATGACAGCTACTCCGATACCAAGATCACTCGCCATGGTTTTTTATGGAGATTTGGATTATTCGGTTATTGATGAATTGCCTCCGGGCAGAAAGCCTGTGACCACTGTGCATAAAACGGATGCAGGCAGATTGGCAGTTTACGGATTTATGGAGCGGGAAATTGCCAAGGGCAGACAGGTGTATGTGGTATATCCGTTGATTGAGGAATCTGAAAAATCAGACCTGGCATCTCTGATGGAAGGCTATGAAAGTCTGCTGCAAAGATTTCCGCGGCCGCAGTACCAAATCAGTGTAATCCACGGCAAAATGAAGCCGGATATCAAGGATATCGAAATGCAGCGATTTGTCAAAAAAGAAACACAAATTTTGGTGGCGACCACTGTGATAGAAGTGGGAGTGAATGTACCCAATGCGACTGTCATGATTATAGAAAACTCTGAGCGGTTCGGACTCTCCCAGCTTCATCAGTTAAGAGGCAGAGTAGGGCGTGGAGGTGAACAATCTTATTGTATATTAATGACCGGGAAAAAACTTTCAGCTGACGGAAAAAAGAGAATTCAGACTATGTGCAGTACAAACGACGGATTTAAAATTTCAGAGGTGGACTTAGACCTTAGAGGTCCCGGTGATATTGAGGGAACTCAACAGAGCGGGGATATTCGTCTGAAAATTTCCAATCTTGCTACGGATAAATTAATTCTCGAAGAAGCACGTAAAGCCGCAGTCAGACTTTTAGAAGAAGACCCCGATTTAATTCAGGACAGACATAGAGGACTGAAAGATTATTTTCTCCATCATGAAACTATCCGCAAAGACTGGAGTCAGGTGTTGTAGTGCGAATCTATTTTGGCGTAATCAAGAATCTGACGAATTACTTATTCAGAACAAAATATTTATAATAAGTCACCTTAGGAATAAGATGGAGATGAGAGGCCGCCTTAATCAGCCACTTAAAAGGCCTGATCCAATCATACATAGTTTTATAATCTCTAAAAGTTTTTGGAGGTAAATTCAGATAATGATCAAATTCAGCCTGGGTAATACCTAACTGCGTGATGCATTGATTTATGACCTCTTGTTTTTCAATCGACGAAATACTGTGGGCTCTTGACACGGCATCTTCTCTCAACATAAACCCAGATCTGACCAAAGCGGCATCACTGTTCATATTCATGTCGATGTTGAATTTAATTCTATGCACATATTTGATAATGCTGTGGTATAAGTCATCAAAATAGTGCGCTCCGGGATATACCCAATCCAGCTCTTCCTCAATTAATTTTTGAGCTTTGGGCCTGTCATAATTCCAGTAATAAAAAGGGGTGTAAGACCGAATGCCTTTTATGAAAGTATAATAGAAAAGCTCTTTGACTCCAAAGTTAAAGCCGGGATTTTCAGGACTCCACTTTTTAAGAGGTTGCCCGCCAAATTTGTTATACACATCTTTCAAATAAGTCCCGTCAAAAAAAGACCAGTAAAGCGGTTTGATACCTTCGGTTCTGAAAGATTGTCCGATAAAAATATATTTGACACCTTCTTTACAGGCTTCTCCGTACAGGGAAGAAGCTATACCGATGTCGGTGCCCATATTTAAATCAGGAGTGGATGCTTTTAGAAAAGCAATTTTTAGTTGACGGGATTCTTCTTCGTCGTATTTAACAGAACGAAATTCCAGATTTAGTTTTTTGCAGGCCTTATCAATATTTTCCATAGCGGTCGGATTGTCAAATCCGTCGTCAAAATGCACCGCCAATGGCCTCAGACCCCATATTTTAACTAAAAAATATAACAGGTAAATGCTGTCTCTGCCACCGCTTACTCCGGCAATACAATCGTATTTTTTGCCTGAACCTTTCTTTTTTACTTTCTCAAACAGAGTCTTCAAAATTTGATTGCCTCGGTCGTCATTAGGAAATATTTTCTCCATCATATCGTGAAAGCGGCAATAGTTGCATACGCCGTCTTGATCAAAATGAATCATAGGGACAGTGGTATCCTGACAGCAGCGTGTACATAATCTGTTTTCAGTAAAATCTGTCAATTCTCCTTTTCTCATGTTCAGTAGATGTGAAATTACTGCATTGTCGGTTAATATGAAAAATTAAGATTTGAGGCCTAAATCCATCTTGTTTCAAATGCAAATTTATGTGTTCGAAAGTTGTTTTTAATATTTAATAAAATTTTGCGGAGCCTCTTGAATAATTTCTATCAGTTCACTTAAAATCATGGCGGTAGCACCCCACAAAACTCGATCGTGTACGTCAAAGTAAGGTGCCATTAACTCAATACCCACAGAACTTCTTACAATTTTCTCTTTCCTTCTTGCAGCCTCAAAAAGTTGAGATAGCGGTGTCTCTAAAATAGTAGCTACCTCTCTTTCGTTGGGATGTATAATGGGAGCTTTATCAGCAATTCCCACAAACGGCTGAATATTAAAATTGCTTGCAGGTACATAAAGTTTACTCAGCTCGCCAATTACATGATAAAAGTTTTTGTCCACATCGACTTCTTCTTTAGTTTCTCTGACTGCGGCATCCGAGTATGATTCTCCTTGGTTCAGTTTTCCGCCCGGCAGACTAATCTGTCCGCTGTGCGGACCATTATACTTATTGCGTTCTATCAGCAGAAGATGAGGAACATCAAGTTTGGGATACAGCAGAGCCATCACTGCACTTTCTTTGGGTTTGAGTAATTTTGGGAGATCGAGATTAGGCAGTAAGGGTAAGTACGGGCGCATCTTTTCCTGTGCCTCTTTGCCCGGAAGAGGTTTGGCGAGTTGTTGCTCTAAAGCTTGTACGACTTCATGAAACATACTGCAAATATCCGTAAAAAGTAGATTGTAAGCAGATAATTTTCTATGTATCTTAGCCTAATGGATATTTTGAAGGAGTTGAATGAGGTTCAGGGGCAGGCTGTTTCGACTATAGAGGGACCTGTAATGATAGTGGCAGGGCCGGGTTCAGGCAAGACAAGGGTTTTGACATACAGGATAGCATATCTCATACAAAATGGAATAGACCCTTTCAGTATTTTGGCATTGACTTTTACCAATAAAGCGGCTGCCGAAATGCGTGAACGAATTGAAAAAATTGTCGGGAATGAGGCAAGGAATATTTTTATGGGAACTTTCCATTCCGTTTTTGCACGAATTCTGAGATTGGAAGCACACAAACTCGGATTTCCGAGAAACTTCACTATATACGATACGGATGATGCTAAAAATTTGCTGAAAGACATCATCAAATTAGAAGGACTGAATTCCAAAACATATAAACCAAGCAACATTTACTTTAGAATATCTTCGGCAAAAAACAGTTTGATAGGGCCGGAAGATTATCTTGCCAACCCCGAGTTGATGGAGGAAGATGCGCTCATGGGAAAACCACTGATTGGTAAGTTGTTTGAAACATATCAAAACAGACTGTTTAAAGCCGGAGCAATGGACTTTGACGATTTGCTGATGAAAACTTATATCCTCTTAGAAAATTTTCCGGATGTATTATATAAGTATCAAAACAGATTTTCACACTTGCTAATTGATGAGTTTCAGGACACCAATTATGCCCAGTATGCGATTATCAAAAAGCTTGCGGACATACACGAAAACATCTGCGTGGTCGGAGATGATGCGCAAAGTATATACGCCTTTCGGGGGGCATCTATTGCGAATATCCTGAATTTTGAAAAAGATTATCCCGATTTAAAAGTATTCAAACTGGAGCAAAATTACCGTTCGACACCTTTTATTGTGCATGCAGCAAATGAAGTCATCGGAAAAAATAGAAATCAGATTAAAAAACTAATCTGGACGGAAAAGACAGAAGGAGAAAAAATTAAAGTTTTTCAGGCGGTCAGTGAAAAAGAAGAAGCTAAAATGGTTTCAGAATCCATTTTTGAACAAAAAATGAGATACCGACTGTCCAATAAAGATTTTGCAATTCTGTATCGCACCAATTCCCAGTCCAGAGCTTTGGAAGAGGCTTTGTTGAGACTCAGCATCCCATATAGAATATACGGAGGGATATCGTTTTACCAGAGAAGGGAGATTAAAGATTTTGTGGCTTATCTCCGACTGTTGGTAAACTCGAATGATGAAGAGGCTCTAAAAAGAGTACTGGCACAAACAAAAGGAATAGGACAGACCACTATAAATAGAATAATTGTGGGCACTTCCGAGCAAAATGTTTCTTTATGGGAAATGATATTACACCCTGAGAGAATTCCCCAAATCACAAAAAATGCATACGGCCTGCTTTATAATTTTGGGATGATGATACAAAGCTTTCAGATACAGCTGAAAACCAAAAATGCTTATGAAGTTGCAGAACTCGTGGGAAGACAAACCGGATTCCTGGATAAATTATTTTTAGATAAAACAGCGGATGGGATTAACCGGTATGAGAACGTACAGGAATTGCTGAGCGGTATTAAATCATACACCTTGGAGGATCAGCCAGAATTGGAAGAGGATGAATTGGTTCCTGAAAGTGACTTGGCAGCATATCTCCAACAAATATCACTACTGACGGACCAGGATAAAGACGATCAAAATCCTGATAAAGTAAAGCTCATGACCATCCATGCTTCTAAGGGGTTGGAATTTCCGTCAGTGTTTGTGGTCGGACTGGAAGAAAATCTTTTTCCATCTATGCTGTCGTTAAATACGCGCGACGATTTGGAAGAGGAAAGGCGACTCTTTTATGTGGCAATTACCCGGGCTATGGAAAGACTGACATTGACCTATGCCAACACCAGAGTGCGGTTTGGCAGTATTCAATATAATGATGTAAGCAGGTTTATCGAAGAGATTGGACTGGAAAATACGGATGCGGAAAGACGAAATCCCAAGAAACCGGTATTTTCACAAAGACCCCTCAGTATGCAGAACTCCAATCCGCAATCTGCGAGAGATATGCCTTGGTATATGAAGCGAAAATCAGAAGAGAATAGCTCTAAAAAAGCTGCACAGAGCTATACAGATAAAGCTTTATTGTCTGCCGATAATAAGAGCTCACAGCTATTTATTCCGTCAGATTTAAGATTACTCAAAGCTAATGACATTGTGTTACATGAGAAGTTTCAAAAAGGAAGAGTGCAAAGCCTTGAAGGAAAGGGAGAAAATGTCATCGCTACAATATTGTTTGAGCAATATGGAGTAAAAAAAATAATGCTCAAATATGCCAAGCTGCAAATTCTGAGTAACCCGGTATAATTCATTCTGATTTTTACAGTTTGGGCAGATACGTACACCATGATATTCCTGCTATTTCATCCTGCTTTGATAGGGGATATCACCAAAAATGACTTTTGTACGGATAACGTTTGTGGTACGCATCCTGAACCATCAGCACGAGAGTATTTCTTAGTTTCGAGATATTAATCTCCTCCGTCGCTGAAACAAATTCGCAAAGATTTTGGTACTGATGGCGCATACTTTTTCTAAACTCTTCTTCCAGTTCGTTTTTTACATCCTCGGGAAGAAATGGGTCGAAAGTTTTTTTTCGATAGGCATCCATTTTGTTGAAAACCATAAGAACCGGGACATCTGTAACTTTTAGTTCTGCAAGAGTTTCCTGAACGACACTTATCTGATGTTGAAACTGATCGTGAGAAGTGTCCACCACATGCAGAATGATATCGGACTCTTTGGCTTCGTCTAAGGTAGATTTAAAACTTTCTATCAGGCCATGCGGAAGCTTTCGAATAAATCCTACGGTGTCCGACAGTAAAAAAGGCACATTATCTATGACGACTTTTCTCACTGTAGTATCGAGCGTGGCAAACAGTTTATCTTCTGCAAACACTTCCGATTTGCTCAGGAGATTCATGAGGGTAGATTTGCCTACATTGGTATATCCGACTAAAGCCACCCGAATCAGTTCTCCGCGATTTTTTCTGCGGGTACTTTCCTGCTTGTCCAAAGTTTCCAATTCTTTTTTTAACAGAGTGATTTTATCACGCACCACTCTTCTGTCTGTTTCAATTTCACGTTCGCCCGGACCGCGCATACCGATACCTCCACGCTGACGTTCCAAGTGTGTCCACAGTCCTTTGAGGCGGGGCAGGATGTATTCCATTTGAGCCAATTCTACCTGAGCTTTTGCCTGGGCGGTCTTTGCTCTGCCGGCAAAAATATCCAGAATTAAAGCAGTTCGGTCTAAGATTTTACATTTAAAATATTCCTCTAAATTTCGAATTTGAGTCGGGCTTAGTTCGTCATCGAAAACTATCAGATTAATATCTGCAAATTCGGTATAAGCTTTGATTTCCTCTAATTTTCCTTCTCCTACAAATGTTCTGGGGTGTGGTTTGTTGATTTTTTGGGTAAACCTTTTGTACGTTTTTGCGCCAGCGGTCAATACCAGAAATTCCAGCTCGTCCAAATATTCATCTATGTTTAAAGCTGTGTTTTTATCCTTAATAACTGCCACTAAAACAGCTCTTTCTTCAATCTGAATATTCGTTTCGTGCATTGGTACAAATGTAAGTATTATTAAGTATTGTTTTAAACCCGAATTAGGCATCAGAAAATCTATTCCGAGTCAAAATAGCTTCACATCACCTAATCTTCTAATCGATATGTTGGGACGGGACAATAAACTGCATGAAAAAAGGCCGTCTTTTACAGACAGCCTCCATTTAAATGATCAAAACAATTATACTTACGGATAAGTATAAGCAACTCCTTTTTTCAAGGCTTGCTTTCCGTAACTGAATGCACCGGAGTTAGCGTTGTCAGTAGTCATATAAATGAACTGACAGCCCATATCCGCAGCAGCCATGAGTAATTTTTTATTGGCTCTCTTGTCTGCTCCGGCACCGGACACATATCCGGAAAAATAACCTGATGTTTTACCTTTGACTTCGCCCACTTTTTTCAGACCTACAATTTCTGATTTGTCTAAAAGGATTTCAACTTTCTCCCAGTCATTTTTACTGCTGACTTCAATTCTATCAGAAACATCTTCCACTCTGCCGCTGTTATATTCTATTTTTTCGACAGCTTTCTTTGAGAGTATCTGTTCGGCATTTTCACCCTCATATTTAAAAATAACTTTGAAGTCATCCAATCTGATTACCGCTCCGTCAATGACTTTCCCTCCATGCAGGAATATCTTGTCTGATGCAAAAAGTGCCACTGTGATAAAAGATAAAAACAGTGTTAATAAGAAATTTTTCATAGTAAATAAAATTTGGTGATAACACAAATATAATCTTTTTTTTACTTTTCCAAAACAATGATAGAAATTAGCTTTTTGATACTGTAAATGTTCTTTGTCTTTTATAAAAAGCAATAATACATCACAATATGGAGTTCTCGGCGATTTGCTTTTTGTTAGGATAATCTGTGGTATAATGCAGCCCTCTGCTTTCTTTTCGGATAAGCGCACTTCGGACAATCAGGTAGCCTACGGTTATGAGGTTTCTCAATTCACAGATTTGAGGGGATATAGTGGTCGTGTCATACATTTTTTCTGTTTCACTAAATAAAAGGTAAAGCCTTTCCTGGGCCCTTTTTAGACGGATGTTGTTTCTGACAATGCCGACGTAGCTGCTCATAATGTCTTTCAGCTCTTTTTTGCTTTGAGTAATCATGACCATCTCTTTAGGATGAGATGTACCCTCGGCATTCCATTCCGGGAAAATATCCTGAATATCTTCTAAACTGTCGTATCTTTCAACGATATGTTTAAAGATTCTGTGAGAGAACACCAGTGCTTCCAGAAGGGAATTGGAGGCAAGCCGATTGGCTCCGTGCAAGCCGGTATTGGCGCATTCTCCGCAGGCGTACAGATTGATGATGGAAGTTTTTCCGTACTCATCCACATCAATACCCCCGCAGGCATAGTGTTGTGAAGGAACTACCGGTATCATATCTTTGAAAACGTTTATTCCGACGGATAAGCACTTTTTATAGATATTTGGGAAGTGTATTTTGAAGTTTTCGGGGTCCATGTCTGTACAGTCCAGATACACAAAGTCATGACCGTGTATTTTCATTTCATTATCTATCGCGCGAGCTACGATATCTCTTGGAGCCAATGACTTTCTGGCATCGTATTTTTCCATGAAAGCTTTCCCAAACTTATTTCTGAGTATAGCTCCGTCACCTCGTACAGCTTCTGTTATTAAAAAAGAGTTACTTGCCATAGGTTCGTATAAAGCTGTAGGATGAAACTGTACAAATTCCATATTGCTCACCCGACCTTTTGCACGATAAACCATAGCGACCCCGTCGCCTGTGGCGATTGAAGGATTGGTTGTACTTTTATACGCCTGCCCGAAACCGCCTGTCGCCAAAATTGTAACTTTTGCCAGCACTTTTTCTATATGTGAGCTTTCTTTATTCAGCACATAAGCTCCGTAACACTGAATGTTTTTGGTTGCACGGGTAATGATTCTGTCCAAATGGTGCTGAGTAATTAAATCAATTACAAAATGATGGGTGGAAATTTCTATGTTTTCACGCGAATGAACCTCTGTCAGCAATGCCCTTTCTATCTCATAGCCTGTAATGTCCTGATGGTGAAGTACTCGGTTGGCAGAGTGCCCGCCTTCTTTCCCGAGCTTATATACTCCCTGTTCGTCTTTGTCGAAATGTGTTCCCCAGTCAATCAGTTCATCTACTCGGTCGCGTCCTTCTTTTACAACAATATTGACAATTTCTTCGTTGCACAATCCGTCACCTGCGATTATCGTGTCTTCAATGTGTTTGTCAAAATTATCTTTTGCGAAATCAGTAACTACTGCGATACCTCCCTGAGCGTATTTCGTGTTGCTGTCATCCTCATTGTCTTTGGTAAGGATTAAAATTTTTTCTTCAGGAAATTTATCAGAAAGTTTAAGAGCACATGAAAGACCTGCAATGCCTGAGCCTATAACTAAGAAATCCGCTGCCATGAGTCAATGGTTAGTACACCGTAAAGATAATATTTTATAGGCTGTATGAGAGAAATTTCGTTGCTAAGAATTGAGAGGACTGCTGTGTTGTTCGGACAAAGAAGTAAAGTAGGGGCACATTTTAATGGTAAAAACTTTTTCTTGTGAGCATGTATGTATTAAGCAAAAGCTATTTCCAATGAACGGTATGGATAAGATGGGTGATATCTTCTCTCAAAAAGTCCAGAACAGGAGCGATGGAGTCAATATTAGGAGTGGATTTGAAATACAGTGCTCCGCGAATATAGTGGCGGACACTGTCTGTCAGAAAAAACTGTGTACTCGAAGCAGCATCCCCACCAATATCAAATTGATAACCGAATACGTTGTTTTTAGAGATATCAATAAATTCTTCATCAATAAAATCAGCCTTTTGGCTGTGCTTAAAGGTCAGTTTATAGCTGTCTTCGATTATCTTTTCAAAGTGATTTCTACTTTTAATGTCTTTGTAAGAAAGATAGATGGAGGCATTAAGGTCTTTGAATTCAATATTCAGCCAGCAGGGATGTTCCGGTTCCTCATCAAAAAAGTGCTTTTCCTGTTCGACAGTTGCGTATATGGGGATGTCAAATGTGCAGGGGCAGATTTCGTTTTTATAGGTGGTGTATTGATGTTCAGGCAGTTCCGGCATGAAATAACCGTGAGGTTTGGGAGTATAATGCTCTTCACATGACAGAACAATAAAACAAAAAATAAGCAAAAAGACTCTAAGGTTCATGTATCGTGATTTTCACCTTTACAATTCTTGTGGCATTTGTTTCAATAACCGCAAAGGTATAATCATCTACATTGATTTTCTCATTTTCTGAAGGCATTTCCCCTTTTATTTCCAAAATCATACCCGCTATAGTGTCGGCATCACCTCGAATTTTTTCAAAAGAGTCTATTGGAATATTCATTATTTTGCAGGCATCGCTTACTCCTGTCTTTCCTTCAAAAATATAATTGAACGGGTCTATTTTTCTGTAATTAATTTCGTGTATGTCGTCAAATTCATCTTTGATTTCACCGATTACTTCTTCCATGACATCCTCTAATGTGACCAAGCCGGAAGTACCTCCGTATTCATCCACCACAATGGCCATGTGTACTCTTTTTACTTTAAATTCTTTCAGCAGGTCTTCAATCTTTTTGCTTTCCGGGACAAAAAGGGCTGTTCTTATAAGTGTATGCCAATCAAATTTAGCACCGTGATTGAGATAGGGCAAAAGGTCTTTTACATAGATAATGCCGACGGTCTTATCCAAATCTCCGTTAATCACAGGAATTCTCGAATAACCTGAGTTCCTGACTGTTTCCAAGACTTCCCCAAAATTCATGGAAGTATCTACATAAATCACATCGACACGTGCTTTCATGATTTCTGTGACATAAATACTGCTGAAATTGACGATCCCTTTCAATAAGTTTTTTTCGGCAAGTGTCTGAGTAGAGTTTTGAGGAGATACCTGCTCCAGAGCCTGATCCAATTCATCCGCCAGGACAAGGCGGTTGTATTTTTTTAGTTTTTGCTCGGTAAAGGTTCCCACAAACAGAAAGGCAGACACAAATGGTTTTAGAATAAAATTGAAAATACGAATAAAAGCCAATGATTTTTTTGCGACAAGGAGGTTGTTGTGCATGGCATAAATTTTTGAAATTACTTCCCCAAAGACGAGCCGAAATATCCAGACAAAAAGTAAAACGGAAATAATTCGCACAATGTGATTGTCTGTAAAGTCAAAACAAAGATTTAAAAGCTTATCTGCAGTGAATATCATTAAGGTATAAAGCAGAATGTTGCTTAAAAGAATCGTACTGATAAATTCTTTAGGACGGTTCAAAAACTTTAGGATAGCAGCATCCTTTGTATGACTTGATTTTTCTAATTCTTTTTTTTGATCAGGTGTGATGGAGAAAAAAGCAACTTCGGAAGAAACAATAAATGCAGTAACAAGTAAGAGAATACCAAAAATGAGGATATAGATGAATACGAAAATTAAATCGTCGAACCCGAATCCTTTGAAAGCCGTCAGGATCCATAAAAAGCTGTTAAGGGGAACGGTGTCGCTATTATCCAAAGCTTATTTTTAACTTTAAATTGTTAAAACGGAAGCGTGTCTTCCGATGGGTTAAAATCACTCAAATCAATGTCGTCGTCATCCTGAATTTTGCCTTCATCAGAGTCAATGTTTTCGTCGTCTTGAGATTTAGTTCTCGGTGTCAGATTCTGAAAATACTCGGTAATCACTTCTGTGGTATATCTTCTCCTACCTTCTTTGTCTTCCCAATTACGGGTTCTTATTTTACCCTCTATGTATATCAGGTTGCCTTTATGAATGTCTTTCTCTCCGCGCTCGGCCATTGGTCCCCACATGACGACTGTATGCCAGTCGGTGATGTCCTGCCATTCTCCGTTGGCTTTTTTATAACTTTCAGTTGTAGCTAACCTGAGATTCAGTTTAGAACGTGTGTTTTCAATTTTTCTCAACTCAGGGTCAGTTCCCACTCTCCCAACCAAAATAACTTTGTTAATACCTTTCATAAGCCTTGATTTTCAATACAAAATAAGAATACTAACCTAATATAGATAATAAAATCTTTCCCTCAAATAATCTCGGATGATTTTTGGGAAACTAAATTGATTTAACGCATGAATATCGATGGCCATCCAATTCTCTCTGAGTGTAAAGTCCTTGGCTTCAATCTCAAAGAATTTTGCGGCTATAATTTGGTGGGATAAGGTTTGCCTGTATATTTTACTGTCAGAAAGAAGATTAAAGTTTGAGCCGAACTCAAGGCGAGCGTCATTTTTTGTAAAGTTTTTCTTAGCAGATTCAACCAACGGAAATTGATAGAGATTCTTCCATATATCACTCTGCTCTCTTTTTTGGATGATAATATTTTTATCGTTATTTATCACAAGATAATTGAAGTAACGCGGACGCTTGATGGCTTTCCTTTTTTTTACAGGAAAATCAGATACATTAAACTTCTGATAAGCCGCACAATTTGAGGATAGAGGACAATTTTCACAAAGTGGTTGTCTCGGGGTGCATTGTATGGCTCCGAAGTCCATGATCGCCTGATTATATATATCCGGCTGCGAAGAATCCATACACTCATTGGCCAGATTTTGAAAGACTTTTTTGCCCTGAGGGCTGTCAATAGGTATTTTTATACCAAAAAATCTGGATAAAACTCTAAATACATTTCCGTCCAATACGGCATAAGGCTGCCGGAATGCAAATGATGCAATTGCTGCTGCGGTATATGGCCCCACTCCTTTTAAACGGATGATATCCGAATATAAAGAAGGAAATTTGCCACCGTAATCTTGCACAATCTGCCCGGCTGCTGCATGCAGATTTCTTGCCCGGGTGTAATATCCCAAGCCCTCCCAGTCTTTATAAATATCATCAAGAGCGGCATTGGCGAGGCTCTGAATAGTCGGATATTTTTTAATGAATTTATGGTAATACGGGATGCCCTGTTCAATGCGGGTTTGCTGAAAAATGACCTCTCTCAGCCAGATATGGTAAGGATTGTTGCTGCTTTCCCAGGGGTGATATCTTTTATTCTCGGCATACCAGGAAAGGATGCCATTTGTAAAGTCTTCGTGCATAAATGTTATGAAACTAATAAAATTATTGAGCAGTGTTTAGTTATTATGATTTATTTTAGCATTTTTGTAACCCATTCAAATTCAAAAGATTTAATAACAAAATAAAATGAGAAAAGCGGATATTATTAACATTATTGCGGAGAAAACGGGAGTGCCGAAAGTAGATGTATTGGTCACATTAGAATCATTTTTTACAGAAGTGAAAGAAGCTTTGGCCTCTGGTGAAAATTTATACATAAGAGGTTTTGGTAGCTTTATTAGAAAAACCCGTAAGGCTAAAGTGGGAAGGAATATTAAAAAGAATATTGCAATAAAAATACCCGAGCATGATATTCCGGCTTTCAAACCGTCAAAAACTTTCTCGGACCTGATAAAAGAGTCCAGTTTAAAGGACAAAGAGTCTAAATAATTTAATGAGTGAACACTAAAAAGGGTACACTTATTCTGAGTGTAATAGCCTTAAGTACAATCGGGATATTGTATTTCGGCAATTTTACTGTTCTGAATAAAGATGAAAAGAAAAGCGAAGTTCATCAGCATCAGGATGAGGGGGTGTCTTTTGATGAATTTGAGGTCGCTAAAATAAACGGACTCGATGACAAAACAGACCAGTCCACCGCCCGGACACTCAGAGACTTATGGGAAGAAACTACGGATAAAAATCAAAAAATTAAGATAGGACGGGATGCCGCAAGATTTTGGAGTGAACGTTCAGAAGAGCTGGCAGCCTATTATTATTATTTGATTTCTGATTTGGAGAAAAACCCGGAAGGACTAATTTTTGCAGGCGATCGGCTTTTTTTGCTGTATAGAGAGTCCGACGCAATTGAAATCAAGAGTAATCTTATTAATTTTGCAGTCCTTTCGTATGAAACTGCTCTGAATTTACAGCCTGATGATAATACTCTGAAGCTGAAAACAGGTGAAGTTTATTTGGAGAGTATGACAGAACCGATGAAAGGAGTGGGGCTTTTGAAAGATGTAGTTGAGGAAGAACCTGAAAATATGCGGGCGCTGACTTTGCTCGGAAGATTTTCTATTATATCTGGGCAGTATGAAAAAGCAAAGGAGTATCTCGACAAAGCTCTGATACTGAATCCGGGTAATACTGAAGCAATATATTTTATGGCATTTGCACAAGAAGGATTGGGCAATAAAGACAGAGCAATTGAGCTTTTTGAATTACTGAAAAAAATGATAGACAGTCCGGAGTTCAGTAAAGAAATAGACCAGTTTATAGAAACTATAAAATCTAATTAAGAAATATAAAAAATTTAATTATGCCAAGCGGAAAAAAAAGAAAAAGACACAAGATTTCTACTCACAAAAGAAAGAAAAGACTTAGAAAAAACAGACATAAAAAGAAGAAGTAAGATGCAGATGAGCTGTGAATTAATAAGCTTCTCAATGTAAAGTCGTGTATAATGACAGTGCAATTTAAGATTACGGCAGGATAAATCAGAAAACGATTGATAGGCACAATCCTGCACTGTATCATGGATACATATAGAAAGACAATTATGGAAGCGGATTAACGGCTTATTTCAATTTTCATAAAATTAAATCTATCAAAGTGGTTAGAGAATTAATAATACACTCTAACACGGTTGGGGTAGAAATTGCACTTCTTGAAGATAAAAGACTTATGGAATATCACATAGATCGTTACGATCAGAGTAATTACTCGGTAGGAGATATCTATTTGGGACGAGTCAAGAAGTTAAATCCGGGATTAAATGCGGCATTTGTGGATATAGGGCATGAAAAAGATGCTTTTATTCACTATTCTGATTTGAGTCCGGCACTGTTGAGCCTGAAAAAATTCACCCGGAATATTCAAAATCAGCAGTCGGACACAGCCCTAAACGGTTTAGAGTTAGAGAAGGAAATCCGCAAAGACGGAAAAATTCAGGATGTTCTGAAAAAAAATGATTGGGTGGTTACTCAAATCATGAAGGAAGCAATTTCTACCAAAGGTCCAAGAATGACATGTGAAATTACTATTCCGGGGAGATATGTTGTACTTGCACCTTTTGCCAATAATGTTGGAGTATCAAAAAAGATTGTTGAGAATTCTGAAAGAGAAAGACTCACTGCAATTGTTGAGAAAGTCAGGCCTAAAAATTTTGGGATTGTAGTTCGTACAAATGCGGTAAACCAATCGGAAAACAGAATCAAAAAGGATATACAGTCTCTTTTGGACAAATGGAATAATATAAACAGCAAACTGGAGGCTTCAGATTCTCCCAAAAGGCTTTTGTCTGAGATGAGCAAATCGTTTACGCTTATTCGGGATATGCTCAATGACAGCTTTGAGCGTGTAATCTGTGACAACGAGAAGCTGTATGACAAACTGAGTGTGTATCTCGAAAAAAAGGCTCCCAAACATGCCGAAAAATTAGAGCTGTACAAAGGGAATAGGCCTATTTTCGATGAATTTGATGTCTCGAGACAGGTAAAAAATTCTTTTGGTAAAAATGTTACTTTAAAAAGCGGCGCATATCTGATTATTGAAAATACAGAGGCATTGAGAGTGATAGACATTAACAGTGGTCCTAAAGTCAACAAAGAGCTGGATCAGGATACCAATGCTTTTAATGTGAATTTGGAGGCTGTCCCTGAAATTGCCCGCCAACTCAGAGTGCGGGATATAGGAGGAATAATAGTCATAGATTTTATTGATATGAAATCTTCTGAAAATCGCACAAAGATTTACAAAGCTATGGAAGAAGCTATGCGGACAGACAGAGCGAAGCACAGTATTTTGCCAATCAGTAAGTTTGGGCTGATGGAAATTACCAGACAACGCGTACGTTCGCAGACAAGGTTGGAAACAGAGGATTCTGGCCGCGCTGAATCGCGCAGAGATATAGTTCCTCAGGAAATTGCGGGAAACATTGAACTCGAAATAGCCTCTCTGAAAGAAGGATATAAAGCCGGAGGGAATAAGTATAATCTCATCGTGCATCCTCTGATAGCTTCTTATTTGAGAGAAGGAATAGTCGGGAGGAAGTGGAGGTGGTATTTACAGTCCCGGATATGGGTGAAAATAGTAGAAGATGTGTCGTTGGATTTGAGAGAGTTTTATTTATTAAACAGACAAAGAATCAGAGAGAAAAAACATTAGAGTTTACTATATTGAATGCGGTAAAGCGTAAGTTCCTAAAAAATAGGTTATGACAAAAAAACAGGCTCCCAAAGCAGTACGTATATGGCTGATGATCGGGTTAGTCATGGTTTTTTTGCAAATTCTAATCGGCGGGGTTACGAGGCTGACCGGATCAGGACTTTCTATTACGGAGTGGAATGTGATTATGGGAACATTCCCGCCCCTAAATGCAGAGCAGTGGAATGAGGCTTTCCATAAATACCAGCAGTTTGACCAATTCAAGCTGGTCAACAGCCAAATGGATATTTCAGAGTTTAAAAATATCTTTTTCTGGGAATGGTTTCACAGACTTTGGGCTCGTGCGATGGGCTTTGTTTTTCTGTTCCCGATGATTTATTTTATAATTAAAGGGCAGATAGCCAAAAATCAAATTGTCCGTTACGGGATATTGCTGATTCTGGGCGGATTGGCGGGTGTAGTGGGATGGCTGATGGTGATTAGCGGTCTGAAAGAAAATACGGTATTGGTCAATCCAATCAATCTTATGTCGCACCTCTTAGTAGCAAGTGCTATTTTTATTTATTTGTTCAGGCTGCTTTTAGAAGATACTTATCCCAAGTACAAATTGAAATATGATAAAAGAGCAAGATTATTGACAACGGCTTTGTTAGTTTTGATTGTAGTACAGATAGCCATGGGAGGTATTGTAGCCGGCTCTCAGGCCGCGCTGAATGCGACAACCTGGCCACTTATGAATGGAGCTTTTATTCCTGACAATTTAGGCATACACATTCCTTTCGAAAATTATGTACATGAGAATAATATCACAATTCAGTTCACTCACAGAATGATAGCTTATTTTATCTTCTTTTTTGTGATATATTATTTTTGGAAGACCAGACATACTTTAGCCAGATCTCTGTTTCATATTTTCAGATACCTTCTATTGGTAACTGTCGCTACACAGCTTCTTTTGGGGATTTTCACAGTCATTTACAGCAAAGGTTCTGTCCCGGTAGGTTGGGGAGTGATGCACCAGCTTGGAGCTTTTGTACTTTTGACCATTACAGTAGGGTTACATTATTTTGTGAAATACAGGGCATTATCCTCATAAGCTTAGAATAGATTTTGCTGCATCTAATAAATTGTCACAAAGAAAATCAGGCAATATACGCGCATCATCAAAACCATGCCCGGTTTTAACACCATAGGTCGTGCAGCCGGAGCGTTTGCCCGCAATAATATCTCTTTCGGAGTCCCCGATGAAAAAAGAATCTTTCAGCGAGATATTTAAGTCGGCTGCTGCCTGTAAAACCAGACCGTTGGAAGGTTTCCGGCACAGGCACTTTATAGAGTATTCTTTGACAGAACCCTGGGGGTGGTGAGGACAGAAATAAAATCTTTCAATTTCTGCGTTGTGTTTTTCAAGCACCAAGTTTAATTTTTGATGAATCAAGCGTACATCTTCGACAGAATACAGCCCTTTGGCGATACCGGACTGATTAGTGATAACCACAGGCAGGTATTCTGAAGCCCTAATTAATTTTAGAGCTTCTACAGTCCATGGAAAAAGTTCAAAATTCGCCCATGATTTGACATATCCTCTCTCACGATTGATGACTCCGTCCCGGTCTAAGAAAATTGCCTTGTTTACGCTCATGAACTTTCAAGATACAAATATAATAGGAGTAAATATATCCGATCAATCCAAAAACGACAACAGGAGAATGCCCGAGATTAACTCCGGATTATAAAGTAATCCCGGCAAACGGTATGATTGATTGTCCATTTCAGATATTTCTTATCGGTAAAGCACTGCTAACGCAATATCTGCGTAAATATTTTGGCAAAATTATTGCATTCTTAAAATGAACTTAATATCTTTATCTAATTGTAATGAAGAGGAATCTGAAATATAGTCTTTTGTTGGCACTTACGTTGGTTTTGGGCAGTTTAGTACAGGCTCAGACTAACAGTAAATTCCTGGACATGGACTATGTGAAAATATATCCTAATCCGGTTGTAACCGAAGCTATCATAAAAGTGTCTGAGACTCTTGACTTCGAAAATCGCAACATCAGTATTACTTTTTACAACGTGGTCGGAAAGGAAGTGTATAGCGTAAACAGCATAGATCAGTCAGAGGTAAGGTTTAACAGAGACAACCTCATTTCAGGAATGTATATTTATCAGCTGAAGTCCGATAACAAGACGATTTCCACAGGACGCTTCGTCGTTAAGTAAAATTCGCCCCCTCAAAGTCTTCAATCTTTATTGAGAAATTAACTAATGTGTCGATAAAGAGTATATCCGGTCATCGAGTGAAGTCGTCCGGTCATCGAGCGGAGTCGTCCGGTCATCGAGCGGAGTCGAGATGAACGGTTCGACTGACGCTCATCGCCCATAAACTCGAAACCATAAATCAAAATTGATTAGTTGAGTTGCCGGGAATGATGCTTTTATTTCCTGCTCTGTGCATTCACTTTAAGATTTCTATCTCAAAGTATAATGGAGTGTTAGGTTTGATATTAAAGCCTGAACCCGAAAATCCGTAAGCCAGCCAGGAAGGAATGAGGAGTATAGCTTGGTCACCGGGTTTGAGTTGTCGAATCGCTATATCCCAGCCCCGGATGACCTGACCCTGATCAGCAATAAATTCAAAGGACTCACTTCTTTGGTATGAGTTGTCCAGCTCATGCATTTCCGGCAAGCGGTGCAAAATATAATGCACTCTGATTTTTTGCCCTGATTTTATTTGTTCTTTCTTTTTTACTTTTTGCTTGGATGATTTCAGAATGTATAATCCGTCTTTTTTATAGGTCACCTGATAGACGGAAGACAAAGAATTGGTTATGCTGTCAAACAGATTCCCCTGAATTTCTCTAAGTGATTTTAAAAGTTTATCCTGCCTTTTTTGCAACTCTTTTTCGGTGATGTAATTGACCAGTTCAATTTGATATCTGTAATAGCTTTCCTGCCCCATTAAAGCACTGTCCTGGTCTGCCACCCATTTGGGTACAGTTACTGTCGCTCTTTCTCCCGGTTTGAGGTGTGTAAATACGTGTAAGATATCACCGGGGAAATTCGGATTGTTGAGTCTGATTTCTATTCCCTGCGATCCGTGTATTTCATCTGTGCTGAAAAGCAGGGTGCCATTTCCGTCATATTTTATCAGTTTCATAGTGATGATATCGCCAAATTTCGGAGAATGCATGTGACTGCTTTTATTTTCGATAAAAAAGCGGGTACCGTTTTCAATCTGTGTGGTGTCTTTTGCCTGAATCAGAATACTGAAAGAAAGGCATAAGATTAAAAGTTGAAGTCTGAGTTTCATTTGTAATTAAAAGTACAGATTTGTATCTTTCTAAATAAAAAAGCAGCATGAAAATTTTGATGGTGTGCCTCGGGAATATTTGCCGTTCACCTTTGGCAGAGGGTATTATGAAGAAAAAGATTCAGGAAGCTCAGTTGGACTGGATTGTAGATTCTGCCGGGACAAGCGACTGGCACAGTGGTGACGGTCCGGACAGGAGGTCGATAAAAGTCGCTTCCAAATATCACGTGAATATTACAGATCAACGTGCAAGAAAAGTCAGAAGCATTGATTATGAAGATTTTGATGTGATTTACGCCATGGATATACAAAATTACAACGACCTCATGGCTCTTGCCAAAGAGGAAGAAAAAGACAAAATCAAGCTCATTCTCAACGAAGTTTATCCGGGTGAAGACAGAGGAGTTCCCGATCCGTATTGGGATGACAACGGTTTTGAATCCGTCTTTCAGATGTTAGATGAGGCCTGTGATATGATAGTGGCGAAATATATGTAGGTCAATGTCCGGTGTGTGTTTCCCGGTTAGGCGTGCAAAAGCTGCTTCTGCTTAAGATATTTCATTTTTCAACACTAAATCCGCACCTTTTTCGGCAATCATTACGGTAGGGCTGTGAATGTTGCTGCTTGTGATATTTGGCATGATAGACGCATCTATGACTCTGAGATTTTTCAGACCGTGAACTTTGAGTTCAGGATCGACGACAGCCATGCTATCCACGCCCATTTTGCAGGAGCCTGCAGTGTGGTAAACGGTTTCTGCTTTATCTAAAATAAATTGGCGTATCTCTTCATCTGTCTGCACTTTTTTACCCGGCACCTCTTCCTTTTTTACATAAGGGGTCATTGCAGGCTGAGAAAGAATTTTTCGGGCTAATTTTACACCTTTTATTAAAGCATTCAGTTCAAACTCATTCTCAAAGTAGTTGGCTTCGATAATCGGGTCGTCAAACGGATTAGCAGACTTTAACCGAATTCTTCCCCGGCTCTTTGGTCTCATGTGACACACGTGGAGGACAAATCCCGCCCGCATGGGAGTAAACAGTCCGTCACCATGAGGCTGCATTCGTACTGCGGCAAATTGAAGCTGCAGGTCAGGTACTTCCAGGCTCGGGTCGGATTTGGCATAACCGCCCGCATCTGTCAATGTATATATGAAATCTTTCCTAGTATAAAATTTAGACATGAACTTTATCATATAAGGAAGCGGAACGGTTCTCAGGGAAGTCCCGGATTTATCCAAATAACGCAAAATCACATCAGGATGATCCTGCAGATTTTCACCTACGCCCGGTAAGTCTCTGACCACAGTAATTCCAAATTTTTTCAGTTCTTCTTTTGGACCGACTCCTGAGAGCATAAGTATTTGCGGACTGCCAATAATCCCGGCACTCAGAATGATTTCTTTATTAGCTTTGAGTGTAATGAGATTTTTATTGTTCTTCATTTCAAAATACTCTACAGCAATCGCAGTGTCGTCTTCAAAAACTATTCTTTTGACATGAGCATAGGTAATGACAGTAAGGTTTTTTCTGTCTTGTGCCGGATCCAAAAATGAAACAGAGGCGTGACACCTTTTACCTTCCGGAGTCTGATTGGTCTGGAAATAATCGACACCCTCAAACTGTTCGCCGTTCATATCTTTGTTTTTGGGTATTCCTACCTGCTCACAGGCGTCTAAAAAAGCTCCGCTTACCGGAAAATGGAAGTTCGGATCAATTACATCCATATCTCCGTCAGCATTGTGGTAAGCATCGGCACCTCTGTGCTGTTTCTCAGACTTTTTGAAATAGTGCAATACATTATCCCAGCCCCAACCGGTGCAGCCCTGACTTTCCCAATTGTCAAAATCGCTTTTATGCCCTCTCGTGTATATCATTGCATTGACCGCACTTGAGCCGCCAAGAGTTTTCCCTCTGGGCCAGAAAAACTTCCTCTTTCCTGTCTTTAAGTTCCCCTCTGCGTGATAGCCCCAATTGTATTTTTTGCTGTTCATCAGATAAAGCATATTCACCGGATTACAATTATGTATAAAATGAGAATCATCCGGCGGTCCGGCTTCTAACAGACAAACTTTATGATCAGGGTTTTCGGACAATCTGTTGGCTAAAAGACAACCTGCTGAGCCTCCGCCAATAATAATATAATCGAACATGGTAAAATCTATTGTGGAAATAAATTTGAAAAGACCAATTTAATGTAAATAGTATAAAATCCAGAGATTTTAAATTGAATTTCAACGATTCATGATAGTGTGAGGCCGTATAAATAAGAAAGCCTTCACACCCGATAGTGCTGAAGGCTTTCTTGTCTGTTGTAAATATAAGACTTTTACTCCTTTCTCGGATACATACAGCATCCGTGCAGTCTTTCATAAGTTTCATCATCTGCCCTGAAATTCGGAGTATCGTGTCCGGCTTCAGCTATACGTTTCTCTATTTCTTCCATAGAGGTTTTATCCGCATCGTAGATGATTTGCAATTGTTTGGTGTTTTTATCCCACACGGCACTTTTCACCCCTTTGCCTAAAGCAGCCTGTGTGATTCTGCTCTCGCACATACCGCAGTTTCCGAGTACTTCTATGGTTTCTTTTTGTATGTCTTTGGCAGTCACAGGCAAAATGAAGCACAGAGTTAAAAAAGTGAAAAGATAAGTCGTGATATGTCTATTCATAGCGTAAATTTATTTTGAATTTAAATTAAATCTGACTCCCCCATAAGCAATGGGACCAATGACCGGACCCCATATCTGATGCGTATCAAAAATCTCGCCAAATGGATTCTCATATCCTATAATTGGAAACTTCTGTCTGACATTGAGTAGGTTTTCTCCGCCAATAAAAAATTCGAAATTGCCCTGATACCTCGTAATCTGTGCACCGAGCATGGCAC
This sequence comes from uncultured Chitinophagales bacterium, assembly GCA_964653095.1. GTDB lineage: Bacteria > Bacteroidota > Bacteroidia > Chitinophagales > JADIYW01 > JAMLHH01. Next base: position 53,263 of record CAZZEH010000007.1, on the reverse strand, counting down.
TTGCCGGGGAGAACTGATTGTGTTCATCATTAAAACTTGCCGGGTATTTCATTTTACTGTGAATGTTCAGGTTGGTGGTAAACATCCATTTTTCATCATTTGTTTTATAGGACAAAGCCGCCAGACCTCTGTGTGGAGGTATCATGCTTTTTCTGATAAGCTTTCCTTTCATTGTCTGTCGTACATCTTCCAGTCTGTATGCAAATTTCATATCAAATCCGGTTACAGGCTCAATAGACCATTCTATCATAAAGGAATTAGAATAGGATTTTCCGTCTAAATTATAGATGTCTGCCTTATTGTTTCCGTTTTCGATATCCACTATAACCTGATTTGTAAATCTGGTGTGAAAGAAATCTATTGCGATATTAGATAGTTTTGGACCTATGTGAATTTCCTGTATCAGACTTATTCCGGAGTTCCATGCGGATTCAAATCCGGGCTTTTCTGTAACGTGTATAGCTCTGGAGCTTGCAAACATGTATATGTTTTCTGCATAAATATTAGGAATTCTAAAACCTCTCCCTCCGGCTAATCTTATTTGAGTGCCGTGAACGGGTTCATATCTAAAATGAATTCTCGGATTGATTTGTGCGTTAAAATGATTAGGGAAATCTGCCCTTAATCCGGCGACTAATGTAATTTTGTCTAAATGTTTGTAGGTGTATTCTGCCGAAATTCCCGGAACGATGTCTGTCCTTTTGAGCGGTGTGCCATTCACATTCTCGTCGTACATATCATACATGATTGATCCTCCGGCAAATATGGTGTGATTAGTATTTTTGACGACAGTCTGAAAAAGTGCATTTCCAAAGAAACTTCCCTGAAGCCCGTCATAATTATTGGAGCCGTATAATCCTTTTTGATTGTGCCAAAAACCTGATGCAGTAATTCCCAAACTTCTTTCAAGCCCGCCCGGCAGAAAAATCCCTACTTTACCTATCCCTTCGATTCGGTCTGTTTTGATATTTATTTTATAAAGTTCATCCTGATTTTCGGGTAATGAAATTTGTCCGGACTTTCTTTGCTCATGCAGTCCTTTTATCAAAAATCTGGTTTCAACCTTCTCTCCATCAAATGTCCAACTGTTCATTGCGTTAAACTGGTTGACTTGAGGCTGATCGTAAAAAGAATCTCCATTCCTGTCTTTGTGATCTTTGGTTAAAGCTCCATTGAAATATAGCCCGGTACCCCATTTATTTTTATTGATTCCTGTCATCATATTGCCCTCAAATCTTCCTGTATGATTGGCAAACAGGTCAAAATAAAACGGCGATAGATTTGCAGGTTCTTTGTAATTAATATTAATGGAGCCTGTAATCCCTTCAAAGCCCGATCGGACACTTGGCGTACCTTTGGCAAGTTCTATAGATTTAATCCAGGGGGCGGGGACATTATCTAAAGCAAATGAAGACGAAAGACCGCGCAGGGCGGGAGTGTTTTCGATAGTATTCTGTACATAGATTCCTTTTAGTCCCAAAAGTTCTATTTGTTTGGCTCCGGTGACGGCATCTTCAAAATTAACCTGTGCGGATGCATTGGTTTGAAAACTTTCGGAAAGATTGCAACAGGCCGCTTTCCTCAATTGATTTTGAGAAATAACCTCTGTTTTGGCCGGATCCAGTGTGCGAATGTATTCGTCTTTTCTTTTTCCAATAACCTCTGTGACATCCAGCACAATTTTTTCTGATAAATGGACATACAGATGAGACAGGTGTTTTTTTAATTCAACCGTATCGGAATTGTAGCCAACATATGAGACCACTAATTTGTCGGGGTATTTTTTTGAACCGGAAATAAATGCGACTCCGTCAATATCAGTAGCTGTCCCCTGCATGGTTTCAGTCCAATATACGGATGCTCCTATGAGTGGTTCTCCGGTAGTTTGGTCATTGACATGCACCATAATTTTATTTTGTGCAAAGCTGAGCTGCATGACCAGTGCAAACAGCAAAGAAAAATATATTTTCATATTATTTGTATTAGTATTTATAAATCACTTTCTAAAAAAGGGAGTGAAATATACTAACACACGTAGGACTGCACCTCTGCCAACCGTTGGGAGACAGACTTGGGGTTGCTGATATGCGGGTCCGGTGCCTGGTGGTAATGTTTATTTTTAAAGAGAATAAGAAGGCTGGCTTCAAAATTCCGGAATTGATATAAAGGCAGTGCTGCTGACACCGGAAGGGCATCAAGCTGGCTTTGCTGCTCTATATTCCCGTTAGGGATGTATTTGTTAAAAGAGATGTTGTTGTCACAGCAGTCGTCATTTGCTCGGGCATTTTCATCTTCATTGCAGCAATTTTCGAGTTGGCTGAGGTCTTCACACCACAATTCTGATAATGTGACTGATTTGTAATCGGCAACATTACAGATATGGTTGTAAATAGAAACACCGGTAGTGCTGAAGCTAAACACCAAAATTGTAACCCATGCAAGTATTTGCTTTCTTAACAACATTCGCTGCAAAGATATATAAAACCAGTTATTGACAATCAACTGCTATGGTTAAGAATTGTCAAGTGTAACCTGCTTATTGATACATTTTGATTTTTTCTGCGGTTTCTTTTTTATCCTGATTTAACTCCAGAGCCTTTTCCCAACTTTTAATGGCTTCGGCTTTTTTCCCTAATTTTATCAGGATATCACCGTGATGATCATACAAGACATCACTGGGGTTTTCTGAGGATTCCAATGCTTTTTCCATCCATTTTAAAGCTTCCTTATAAAGTCCCTTTTGGTACATAATCCAGGCGTAGGTATCCTGGAAGGCAGGATTATTTTCTTCGAGCAGATTTGATTTTTTACTCATTTTTTCTGCTCTGTTTAATTCAATATTTCTTACGCTCAGATAATAGGCATAATTGTTAAGCGCTGTTGCGTGATTTGGATCTATTTCCAAGGCCTTTTCATACGCATCGTACCCTGTGTCAAAATCTTCTAATTCTACGGACACGTCACCAAGACCTATATACATTTGGAGACGAAGAGCTTCGTTGTTAAATTCTTTTTTCAGACCATTAGAATACGCTCTTTGTGCCAAATCATATTTTTTATCCGCATAAGCAGACACTCCACTGTAAAAATCGAAAACAGGGTCTTCGGGGAAAAACTCAACCCCTTTCTGGGAGTATAAATACAAATCGTCCATAACGTCATCAGAAACCATCATGGACAGAAGTTGTAAGTAGAGGTCAATATCCGGTTCAATACTATTAATATGTTCTTTGAGGTAGCTGATAGCCTTTTTTGGGCCCTTAAACATATGATACATTTCAGTTAAAAGAGAAACTACAGATGAATGGTCCGAATGGTTTTCAGCCAAATCTTCAAAGAGATTTAAAATGAGTGTGGTATCTTTTTCTTCTTCCGACAACTCGTGTCTCATAGACAGAGATAAAACATCTAACTTGGTCTCTAATTCGATAGAATGAGATTGCATGACCGAGCTCAATATATTTGCTTTCGCTTCTTTATCTCCCTTTTCATCATAAAGCACTGATAAAGAGTAATATGCTATAGCATTGTCAGGATTGAGTTCTAATACTTTTTCGTAGGCTTTAATGGCGTGGTCATAGTCTTCTGTTTCATAATACACATCACCGAGATAACCGTAATATTGATATTGAGTTGAATCTGCTGCTATTTGCCGATTAATTTGTCTTATAGCCTCATCGTGTTTTTTTATTTCTTTCAGCAGAGGGAGTTTTGCCAACAGCAATTCTTCAGTCATACCGGTAATTTGCTCTACCTTATCCAAAACTTTCAGAGCCTCTTCAAACTTACCGGCTCCTTTTAAAAATGCAACCCAGGTGACCAAAGTTTCAATATCTCCGGGCATGAGTTCAACGAGGTGTGAATATGCCTCCGCTGCACCGTCATAATCATATTTGGTTGCTTTAATTTGCACCAGAAGATGATAACTCCAAATATATTTTGGGTTTATATTTAGAGCAGCTTGGTTGTAGGATTCTGCCTTGTCCAGTTCATTCAACTCGTAATAAATCTTGGCTATCTGAAAAAAAGCCGCATAGTTTAAAGGGTCGTCTTTTACAATAGCTTTGAATTTGAACAGAGCCTCGTTGAGATTGCCCAAAAGAGCGGATTGCATGGCATCAATAAACATGGCCTCTTCCTGTATCGTGCTTTTTCTGCTTTTCTCCTGAACAGTTTCCGCTTGGGATGTCGAACTGTTTTTGTTCTTTTTCTTTTTTGCAAAGGTTACCGGACCTGCGATGAGCAGCGCCAGTATGAGTATGAAGTGTTTTCTGAAGTTTATCATTCTTCTATTTGGGTGTAATCTCCTATGCTTAAGTCTTTGGGCTCACATTTGTAAGACACGTTATTGCCAATCATGGAGTCTGAAATCAGCATACCTTGAAGATGAGTGTTTTTTTGAATAATGGAGTTCTTGATAACACTATTTAATATACCCGTATCGGCGCCGACCGAAACGTGAGGACCCATCACGGTCTGTTCGATTCTGACATGTTCATCAATAAAGCAGGGATGAATAACTATGCTGTTTACTATTTGCGCACTTGGCGAGACATATCCGTCAGGCATTTTTATTTCTAAAATTCTTTGATTGGTATGAACGGTCGCATTTTTATTTCCGCAGTCCAACCATTCGATTACTTCTCCCGGAAGATATTTTACACCTTCTTTTCGGAGGGTTTCCATGACATCCGTCAGTTGGTATTCTCCTTTAGTTTTGATATCTTTTCGTATTAAATTTTTTATACCTTCTCTTAATCTGTCTCCATCGCGAAAGTAGTAAATACCTATAATAGCCAGATCGGATATAAAAGTTTCGGGTTTTTCCACAAAATCGGTAATATATCCATCATCAGAAAGCTGGACGACTCCAAAAGCTGAAGGGTCAGCTACTTTTTGAACAAATATAGTACTGTCATCGTCCAGATTTATTTTATAATCTGTTTTAAAAAGTGTATCTGCAAAAGCTATTATTGTAGGTCCGGTCAGAATTTCACTTGCACAGTCAATGGCATGAGCAGTACCAAGAGCCTTGCTCTGATAAAATATTTTTCCTTTGGCTCCCAGTCTCTCTGCGATTTCGAGCAGATTGTTTTCAACTTCTTTACCAAAGTCACCTATTACAAATCCGATTGTATCTACGTTGCCGGGATATAATTTTATTAAGTCTCCGGCCAACCATTCCACGATAGGTTTACCGGCTACCGGGACAAGGGGCTTAGGAGTTGTAATCGTGTGAGGTCTCAGTCTCGAACCTCTTCCCGCCATAGGAATAATGATATTCATTTAGAAAATTTAAAGTTCATTAGGTTTAGAAAAAGGCAAATGTAATTATTTCGTGCCGGTATGACCAAATCCACCTTCTCCGCGTTTTGTATCGGAGAGTTCAAAGACTTCGGTAAATTCTGCTTTTTCATGTTTGGCAATCACCATTTGAGCGATTCTGTCACCAGTATTGATAACTACGGTCTCGTTGGAAAGATTGACTAAAATTATTTTGATTTCACCCCTGTAGTCGGAGTCAATTGTTCCCGGGGAATTAAGAACTGTAAGCCCCTTTTTAAAGGCTAATCCGCTGCGGGGACGAATTTGTGCTTCGTAACCCATAGGAAGTTCTATGAAAAGACCGGTTGGAATTAATATCCTCTGCAGAGGTTTGATAAACGCAGGCTCATTGAGTGCGGCTCTTAAATCCATGCCTGCCGAACCGTCAGTTTCATATTGTGGAAGTGGATTATTTGAATCATTTACAATTTTTATATGTACAACAGACATATTCTATTCAATTTTTAAGTTTGAAATTTTACGTTCACGAATATATGTAACTGCAAGATAAATAGATAATAATACTCCTGATAATACTGAAACAGTTCCAATATGCGAAAGCTGGGTTTTGGAAAAAACAAATAACTGCCATAAAACAAGTGCCAAAATCGGGTAAAAAATTACAGTTTTGAGGTCATACGGTATCGAATAAAATTTCCGCTCCGCAATATATCCTGCCAATACCATAGTGAGATAGCAAAACAGAGTGGCCAGAGCCGCACCGGTATATCCCCATAATGGTATTAATGTCCAGTTGAAAATAAAGGTCATAATAGCGCCAAAAATAGAAATGGCAGCTCCAATGTGAGTTTTATCCGTGACTTTGTACCAGGTGGACAGGTTGAAATAGACACCTAAAAGAATGTTTGCCGCAAGGAGAATTGGAATCACATTTTGCCCCTCGAAATATTCTGCATATTTAATGTCAAAATTGACTAAGATATGTTCCAGGAATGGCACGGAAAACATAACAGCTAAGAATAAGAAACAACTTGCAATAATGAAATAATGCATGCTGCGGGCATATATTTGTTTGGCAAATTCGCTTTCGGCCTTGGCAAAGAAAAAAGGTTCGGCGGCGTAACGGTATGCCTGCAAAAACAAAGTAATCAGCATGGCAAACTTGTAATTAAAACCAAAGACACCTAATATCTCTTTATTAGTCAGGGCATCATAAGGCAGCAAGTATTCCATCATGACCCGGCTGAGCATTTCATTTATCATACCGGCAAATCCCACTAAAGTAATTGGGAGTGCATAAGGCAGCATTTTTTTGTAAAGCTTGGAGTCAAACCCAAATTTTACCTCGGTCACTTCCTTGGATAACAATAACAAGGTGGCTGCGCTGGCAATCAGATTGGCAAGAAACACATAGGCAACTCCGTTTGCGGGATTATAATAATTAGTCCAAAGCGCATTTTGGCTTAGTGAGGAGGTGTATATTTTAGGCAGCCAAAATAAAAACAGCATCATGAAAAAAATGTAAATAGAAATATTGATGATGCGGACAGTTGCAAATTTAACAGCCTTATTATTGGCTCTGAGACTTGCAAAAGGTATTGCACATAGTGTGTCAAATGCCATAATCCAGGCAAAAAGCAGTACAAACTCCGGATTATCCGCTACTCGCGTGTATAACGCAATAGGTTCAACAAAAATATAGCAGAGTACGACAAACAAGCCGGCCAATACCGCCATTGAAGTGAAGCCGGTTGCAAAAGCTTTTGGATTATCGCCTCCTTTACTTTTAAATCTGAAATATGCCGTTTCCATCCCGTGAGTCAGTACAACCATAATGAAGCCCGCATAAGCATAAAACTTTGTAAAATCACCGTACTCTGCCGTAGAGATGGCTTTTACAATAATAAAAGAGAAGATGTAATTAATGAATCTTGCCAAAATACTGCTCACGCCGTAAACGGCAGTATCAGAAGCGAGTTTCTTAAAAAGGCTCATGTGGTCATGAAATTAACAAAAGTAAGGATATTACTCATTCTTTAATTTGGATAATTCACCTACACGAATAGTTCAGAAGTAATATAATCCGTGATTAGCTTTCCTTTTTTTGTCAGCACATATCTCCCGTTTTCAAATAGCACATCTTTGGCAGCAACAAATGGCTGTATGTTAGATTTAAAAGCTTGTAGAAAAATACCATACTGTTGCTTTAGCTTAGAGACAGAAATACCCTCCCGCAGTCTCAGGTGAGTCATTACCCATTCATTAAACAATGTTTCGGTATCTAAAACTTCAGATTCTGAGGGCAAGATGTCTTTTTGAACAGAACGAATATAAGTCATATTGTTGGCTACGTTCCAGCTCCTGACAGGCTTCATATAACTGTGGGCAGAAGGTCCAATTCCCAAATAAGGCATATCATTCCAATAACTGCTGTTGTGAACTGCTTCAAAACCAGGCACCGCAAAATTTGAAATTTCGTATTGCTCATAACCAAGACCCGGCATGAAATCCATAAGCCAGAGCATTTCTTCAATCGATTTTTCCTCATCTACCGGAAGGGCTTTCTTTTTTGCTATAAGATGAGCCAGAGGAGTTCTGGACTCTACAGTAAGACCATATACAGAAATATGATTTACCCCAAGCGTACTTAAAGTTCTTATGTCTTTTTCCAAACGGCTTATTCCTGAAGTGGGAATCCCAAAAATTAAATCGGTCGTTATCTCTCTTATTCCGCGCTTTAGTGCGGTCTCTATACTTTGTATTGCTTTTTTACTGTCATGTACTCTGTGGAGGTAGGCAAGGTCAAGATTGTCTAAAGACTGCACTCCGATACTAAGCCTGTCAATACGGGAAGATTGAATAAAACGAAAGAAAGTATCGTCCATGTCATCCGGGTTAGCTTCTAATGTAACCTCTTTCAGATATTCCAGATTAAAGCAGCTCTCCAAAGTCTCCCATATCTGATAAAATTCCTGCTCGGTCAGAATAGATGGAGTACCGCCACCAAAATATATGGTCTGAATATTCGTTTTTTGAGTACCAAAAAAGTTTTTTCGAAGAATAATTTCCTGACAAATGGCATCAACCATTTGAGACCTATACGACTCGAAAGTGGTAGAAAAATGAAAGTTACAGTAATGACATGCCTGCTTACAAAAAGGAATATGGATATAAATACCGGCCATTTGCAGAAAATATGTCAAATTTACGGAATAAGGATGATTTTGATGAGACTGTCGGCCTCAGGTATGTGGTTTATGATTTTTTTGTTTTTGGGGTGTCCATTTGTGCAGGCTGAAAACAATTCATATTGGCTGTTAGTTGAAAGTACAGACAACCTAAAGTTTTTTAAAATTGAAAAGAGTCAAAAATTCTCTTCAGTTCAAAAGAGAGCGGAGTATCTAAACAGCCTGATTGACGGATTGAGAAATGAGATGTATCTGGAAGTTTCTGTAGATTCTATTCGGGAAGATGGAGCAGATACTTTAACAGTATTTCTTCATATCGGGCACCAATATTCTATTCATTCAGAGTTGCCGGCTTTACAGTCCGGGAATAAAAAGTCATTAGGATACCTGAGGGTAAAAAATATTTCCAATACGCTGCGATCTGTGGACAGCCATTTGGAATATTGGGAAGAAAACGGGTATCCGTTTGCACAGATTTTTTGGGATACTTTGAGTATTGACAGCAGTGATCAGGTTCAAATGACCGCCAGAATTGATAAAGGCCCGTTTGTGATTCTTGATAGTTTGAAAAATCGCGAGGCGGGAAAAGTGTCAGAAGCGTTTCTAAAAAGCTATTTGGGTATAAAAAAAGAGATGCCGTACAGAGAGTCACTCATACAGGAGTCAGATCAGTTACTAAGAAAATTGCCTTTCGTAAAATTCGTCAGAAATTCAAATGTGAGTTTTTATGGTGACAAAGCGACTATGAATGTATTTTTGGCAAACAGAAAAGTCAGTAAATTTGATTTTCTCGTAGGCTTTTTACCCAACAACAAAGAATCGGGCAAAATACTGATTACCGGAGAAGCAAGACTTCAGCTTCAAAATGCATTTAAAAGAGGAGAAGAGTTTTTTCTGGAATGGAAAAGAGTAAAGGCCAACTCTCAACAATTGAAACTCAAGTTTAATTATCCTTATATTTTAAGCTCACCGATAGGCGCTTCGGGTACGTTCAGTCTGGATAAAAGAGATTCTACATTTATGGACCTCAATTGGACGCTCGGAGTACCGTTCAGAACAAAAGCAAATAATTACATTAAAGCCTATTTTGAAAATACCCAGTCGATAGTGCTGTACACAGACACTTTAAGAGTGAAAAATCGCAAGCAGCTGCCGGCGATACAGGACTTGAGTTCATTGCTGTATGGTTTTGAAGGATATTATGAAAACTTGGATTATCTGTTTAATCCACGAAGAGGTATTGATGTCAGTGCCAATGTGCTGATTGGAACCAAGAAGATAAAGCCCAATTATTCTATTATAAAAATGGGTGAAGAATACAGACAGCTGTATGATACGATTAAATTAAAATCCCTTCAGGCACAATTTAGAGTTCAGTTTCAGGCGTATATACGATTGACTGAAAGACAAGTGGCTAAGCTTGCTTTTACAGGTGCTTCAAAACTGAATGCAAGTATTGCCGAGAATGAACTTTACAGAATTGGGGGAGCCAATCTTCTCAGAGGATTTGATGAGGAAGTTCTGAACGCACAACATTATATTGTAGCTACGGCAGAATATAGATTTATTTTAGAGCAAAACTCTTATTTTTACACTTTTGTGGACGCAGGATTTATCAGTAAAAAAATAGATGGTAGAGCATATAAAGATTTTCCGTTCGGTTTTGGAGCAGGATTGGCGTTTGAGACTAAAGCCGGTATTTTCGGAGTGAGTTATGCAGTGGGAAGGGAGCAAAAAAATCCTGTTGATTTCAGAACGTCGAAGTTGCATTTTGGGTATGTCAATATTTTTTAAAAAGGACTTCTTTCTACTGTGTTGCTTTATGTCTATATTGATTCATGTCAATGCGTCAGAAAAAGAATATAACCCTGCTTATATTGATTCTGTTCTCGAAACAACAGTTACAAATACATTTTTATCTGAGTCAATAGAGCAAATTTCGGCTACAGGCATTTCTAAAGAGCCATATTGGGATATTCAGTCCGTAAAAGAGAAGAATACTGCCAACTCACTGTATGTGGTGTTGCCGCTTGTGATTTTAATGATTCTGTTAATCAAGTTGTTCTCTAAAGACTTTTACAGCAGTATTTTGGCCGGAATGCTCAATGTGAGGTTCTTTCAGCTGAATTACAAAAACAAGAAATACAGGTCTTTTATTTCCTTACTCATTCAATTTTTTTTAAAAAGTCTGTTTCTTGCTTTTGTCAGTCTGTATTTGATTTCGGTATATACAAAAAGCGCAGGATATCTGGATTTGAAATATTTTTTATGGATGTCAGTGTTTATTCTGGCATTGCTGACGGCAGTTTATGCGGGCGAATATATTGTACAAAAAACAATTGGTTTAGGAGACTTTTTTAAAGTGTATTTTTTGCAGTACAACCTGATAACTACCTGGAGTTGTCTTCCGATAGTCTTGACCGTATTTGTGTTGTATCTCAATCAAATATATTTAAGTTTCAGCATTTTGACCGCAATTGTTACAGTTCCATTGCTTTTGTTTTCATTAATAGGATTAATACGCTCTTTAATTTTATTGAACAAATCATTGAATAATAATCTGTTTTATTTTTTTATGTATCTTTGCACTTTCAAAATCATTCCATATTTACTTATCCTCAAATTGGTTTTTAATTTATGGGGATAAAAAAGAAGAGAAAATATGACAGTAATGAGCCACGCCTCTTTTCAGAAAGAAGTAAAGTCAATTTTGATTTCTCAGCCTGAGCCTGAAAATGGCAGGTCTCCTTTTATAGACTTGGGAAAAGATTACAATCTAAAAGTGGATTTCAGACCATTTATATATGTAGATGGGGTCGAAGTCAAAGAATTTAGGAAATTCAGAGTGTATATTGATCAGTATTCGTCTGTGATTTTCACCAGTCGAAATGCTATAGAACACTATTTTAGATTATTGGAAGAGCTGCGTCTGAAAATATCTGAAAAGACTAAATATATATGCCGGAATGAAGCCATAGCGTTATACCTGCAAAAATACACACAGTACAGGAAAAGGAAAGTCTTTTTTGGCAATGGCAGTATGTCAAAAATGATTGAAATTATTAATAAACAACAGGAGAAATCAGAAGGAGCCTATCTGTTGCCCTGCTCAGATGTAAGAGATCAGGGAACAATAGATTTGCTTACTGAAGCAGGCATAGATTTTACAGAAGCAATAATGTTTAAAACTGTAATAAGTGACCTTTCTGATTTGAGAGATATAAAATATGACATATTGGTATTTTTCAGCCCATCCGGGATAGCATCTTTATTTCAAAATTTTCCTGACTTTGAGCAGGGAGAAACTCGTATAGCCGTATTTGGCAATAAAACTGCCGAGGCAGTCAGGGAAAGAAATCTCAGAATTGATATAATGGCACCCACACCTGAACATCCGTCTATGGTTAGTGCAATCAAATCTTATATCATTCAGGCGAATAAGATAAAATAATTTTTTACCTTACTTTTATATTGGATCAAACAACTGACCTGCATGATATGGTTGTAAAATCTATTGGTAAAAAGTATGGATTGCTAAAGCAATTAGCAGGGACACTGCTATTGCTCCTTAGTTTTCATGGAGGTATGGCACAGGTGTTTTTTAACAGCACTCATATACCGGTATGGCACACTCAGTTTGAACAACCGGCTCTCGCAGGGACAGATGATGGGATACGTACATTTCTGTCATATCGTTATCAATGGACAGGACTCGAAGGCGCACCTATGACAATTTATACTGGTGCGGATATGAAGCTGCCGATAAAAAACTTAAGCGGAGGTGTCTTTTTAGCTCATGACCGGGCGGGAGCAATAAATCTCACTAGCGGGGAAATATCCATAGCATATTCAGTACCTTTAAAGAAAGGTCAGGTCAATATAGGGGCTAAAACAGGAATTAAAAGTATGTCATTAAATGGCGGAAAGCTGAAAGCTCCAACTGCAGGTGAAGATTTTTTAATCAGCACATTGAAACAAACCTCACTCAGACCCAATTTGAACTTCGGAATTTCCTATATTCATGATATATTGCAAGTAGGTGCTTTTGTGGATAATATAGCTGATTTTAAAACAAAATTAAGCGGGGTTCATTCTGACTTTAAAACTGACTTCGGGAGGTATTACGGAGTCCATATTGCTGCTAATATTCCGTTAAATGAAAATGTTAACATTGAACCTTCTGTTTTTCTTAGAATAAATAGTTATAATTACCAGATAGACTACTCACTAAGCACGACTGTTTTGGAAAGATATACTTTTGGAATAGGAGCCAGAGGTTATAATAATAACAGTTTTGAGTCGTTGATTATGAGGGCAAAAGTTAGGGTTTTTGAAAAATTAATGCTTATGTACAGTTATGATATAATGATGAGTACAATCAGATTAGTAAATAAAGGATCGCATGAAGCTTCTTTATACTATCTCATCCCTTCTAAAACAGGCGGGAAAAGAGTCAAAGTGCTTAATCATCCAAGATATCTCTAAAAAAAATGTTAAAGATTTTATAGCCCAGCTTTAATGAATTAAAAATTTCTATAACTTCGTCGTCTATATCATCAAGTGAAATTTTAACATAACAGCTGCGTAAAAGTTTAAAAAAAAATTAATGAATAAATCAGGATTTATAATAATCGGCATTCTTTTGACACTGGTTTGGACTGGTTGTAATAAGAAAAGTGGTCTTGAAGGACAACTGGTCGGTGCTCAGGACAGACCAAAATGGGACGGCAAAATGATGCCGTATGGAATGGTTTATGTTCCTTCAGGCACTTTTCATACAGGCCCTTCCGATCAGGATATCGTATATTCCATGCAGGCTAAAAACAAGCAAATATCCATTGTCGGCTTTTTTATGGATGAGACAGAAATTACTAATAATGAATATCGTCAGTTTGTAGAATGGGTAAGAGATTCTATAGCTCATAAAATATTGGGTGAGAATCATCTTATAGAATCAGAGGATGGTCAGGAATATATTAACTGGGATTATCCGATAGACTGGTCTATGGATGGTGAGGATATGGGATATTTAAGAGAGATGTTTTATTCGGAAGAAGATCAGGTTCACGGAAGAATGGAATTGGATCCTTCAAAGCTTCAGTATGAATACAAATGGATTAGATGGAAAGATATGGCCTTAAATACCGATAGAAGCAAGCCGAGATCGGCTTTTATTGATAAAAATAATGTGTATGTATGGCCGGACGAAAGTGTTTGGATAAGAGATTTCACCTATTCTTATAATGAACCGATGACCAGGTCTTATTTTTCACACCCGGCGTATGACGAATATCCTGTTGTGGGAGTAAACTGGAATCAGGCAAATGCTTTTGGTTATTGGAGAACTTCCCTTTGGACTTCGTATAAGCAAAAGAAAGGAGAAGCATTCCCGGAAGAATTCAGATTGCCGTTTGAACACGAATGGGAATATGCAGCAAGGGGTGGAAGGCAATTATCACCATATCCGTGGGGAGGTCCTTATATTAGAAATACTAAGGGATGCCTTTTGGCAAACTTTAAACCGGGTCGTGGGAATTATCAGGAAGACGGTGGTTTTTATACGGTACCTGCAAAATCATATTGGCCAAATGATTACGGGTTATATAACATGGCGGGTAACGTTTCCGAATGGACATTATCAGCTTTTTCTGAGAACTCATACGCTTTCATGCACGACATGAACCCGGATATACGTTATGATGCTAAGCCTGACGATCCTACAATTTTAAAACGTAAGGTAGTTCGTGGCGGCTCATGGAAAGATATAGCGTACTTTTTGCAGACAAGTACGAGAAGTTGGGAGTATCAGGATACTGCCAAATCATATATAGGATTTAGAAATGTACTACCATATATGGGCAGGTCTATTAATGACTTTAGATAAAATTTTAAACCAAAAATAAAATCAATAACTAAAAACACTTGAATTATGACTTATAAAAAAACACCTTTCTTAGAATCCAATGGTTTTAAGACATTCAAAAACTTTCTTTTCGGCGTGGGTGCCGCTGTGGTAATTGTTGGAGCATGGGCTAAGCTGACACATCAACCGTGGGCGAATATGGCGTTGACCGTAGGACTTATGACGGAGGCATTTATTTTTGCATTGTCCGGTGTAGTTCCACCAGTGAAAGATTACTATTGGGAGAAGCTGTACCCGGGATTGGATCAAGCCGGTGGTGAGTTTGTGAACATGTCAGGAGTGGGTTCATCAGGTGCGGGTGCAGGAGGAACTGGTTCTACAGCAGCTTTAGATAAAATGTTGGATGAAGCTAAAATTGACCAGTCAATTATAGATAGATTAGGTGATAATTTAAATAGGCTTAGTGATAATGTAAATTCACTTGCTAATGTGGCAAACGCTCAGGTTGCAACAGAAGAATTTACAGTAAAAACTAAAAAGGCAGCAGAAGCGATTTCAAATCAGGCTCAACAGACGGTAGAGGCGCTGGCCCTTCAAACTAAGCATACTACTGAGATACTTGCTGAACAGGCAAAACAAACAACTGAAGTTTTGGCAAGCCAAACAAAAGCCACGACAGATGCAATGAGTGCTCTTACTTCTAATTTAGATAATTTGAGTAAAGTATATGGAAATATGCTCTCAGCAATGAGGTCATAGGACTTCGTTTGTAAATTATTTTTGAACTTAAAAACGAAGATTTAATATGGGTATTCCTAAAAATAACCGGCAGCAGATGATTAATATGATGTATATTATATTGACTGCTATGCTGGCGCTTAACGTTTCTGCAGAGCTTC
This sequence comes from uncultured Chitinophagales bacterium, assembly GCA_964653095.1. GTDB lineage: Bacteria > Bacteroidota > Bacteroidia > Chitinophagales > JADIYW01 > JAMLHH01. The sequence continues at coordinate 38,027 of CAZZEH010000007.1, read as the reverse complement.
TGAATGCATTTTCGCTAATTAATAAGAGCCTGCTAAAATCAAATGAAGCAGTAGATATAAGAAAAAAGAGTATATACAGTAGCTTTGCCGCTAAAAAAGCAAAAGAGCCCGGAAATGAAAAACTCATTGAATATGAGGGAAGGGCGATTCAGGTGAAAGGACTTTCAGAAGACTTACAGAATTATATTGAAGGACTTATCAATCAGCTTATCGAAGAAGGCGGGGGACCGGAAGAAGAGTACGGCGGAGATATGAAAAAAAGAGATGATGTGGATTTGTCCAGCAGATTTTTGGTGGAAGGAACTGAGAGAGGTAATGTGAAAGGAGGTAAAGGATATGAATTGCAGTCGAAAATAGAGAATGCACTCACACAGTTTTTAGCTCTGACAGATTCAGGAGATGTGAATGATGTGACCAAAAACTGGCCCTTTAACTTCACAATTGAAGGGGGGAAAGTTAAGCTGCTGCCTAATCAGGCTCCTTCAGCCTCAAACGAAAGAAATCCAATAGCAAACCCGTCAAATGACTGGGTGAGAGAAAGTTTTCATCAAATACCTGCGATTGCTTCTCAAACAATGTTGACTAAGTTCTTGTCAGACGTTAAAAATATAGAATCGGATTTGTCAACCTATATGTTTCAAAAGGTTGGTCAGTCCAATGAGCTTAAGGAAGATGAGATTATTTTTGATAAGTTTCAGGCAAAAATTGTAGCCCCATCATCGTATGTAATGCTGGGCGAGACTTTCGAGGCTGAAATTTTCCTTGCGGCATTCAACACCAGAACTTCTAATGTTTCTATGAGTGTGAATGGAGCAGGTCTGCCGGTTAACTCAGATGGAGTTGGTACTTTCAAACGAACTGCAACTACAGTAGGAGAGTTTCCGGTATCCGGAACAATCAATGTGAAAAATGATAGAACTAATGAAGTAAAGAGTTATAAACTACCTGATTTTAAATATACTGTGGCAGCTCCGTTTGCAACTGTATCACCAACTAAGATGAATGTGTTCTATATTGGAGTGGATAATCCGGTAGAAGTTTCAGCAGCTGGGGTAAGAGGACAAGATATGAATGTCAGTATTTCAGGCGGTGGCGGTAATATTACAGGAACAGGCGGTAAGTATAATGTCAGAGTGTCTTCTTCAGGTACAGCTACTGTAAATGTATCTGCTAAAGGGAAGAGCTTGACATCAAAAGAGTTTAGAGTAAAAATGATTCCTGACCCGGTAGCTAAAGTAGGAGGAAAGGACGGAGGGAGAATGAATGCAGCAGAGATGAGAGTTCAAAACGGACTTTCAGCAGTTCTGGAAAACTTTGACTTTGATGCGAGATTTAGTGTAGTATCTTATCAGGTAACTTTTGTTCCAAGAAGACAGGATCCAGTATCGGCAGTTTGTAATGGAGCATATTTTACTTCACAAGTACAGGGATTCCAAAAAGACATGAAACCGGGAGATATGGTTTACTTTGAAGAAATCAGAGTAAAGGGTCCTGATGGGACAACACGTAGAATACCGGGCATAGTCTTTACGTTGATATAAAAAGACAATTGATGAAAAACAAAATTTTAAAATTATTCGTTGCTTTAGTCGCGCTCAGCGGTGGTACGGTAGTAATGGCTCAGGAAGAACCTACAATGCAGGTTGTAGATGCAACCGACGTTTCGGACGATCAGAGTACAGCAGCAGTACATCAGACTGAATTACAGGTAACTCCGTGGCTGAATGAAATTACCGGGCAAAGATTGGAGTTGGCACATGAGTTTATAAGAGAAGCCGATGTGTTTTGGAAAAAGGAAATTTGGCGTGTGATTGACACGAGAGAGAAGATGAATCAGCCGTTTGCCTATCCTAAGAATCCGCTGATTAATGTTTTGCTGGATGCGGTGAAGTCAGGTGAGGTGCTTGTTTTTGGTGCCAATGATGATGATTTTCAAAATCCGATAGACCCGGATGATGCTTTGTCCATGACAGGTTCGACTACAGATACGATCTATGTGCCGGATGCTGAAAATCCGGATATTTTAGTGCCGACAGTCGTGACTCAGGATTTTAACTATGATAATGTCAAGCAGTACAGAATTAAAGAGATTTGGTACTTTAATAAGCAAAACTCCACTATGCAGGTTCGTATTCAGGGAATAGCACCTATTATGGATGACTACAGTGAGGAGGGTGTGTTTAGAGGAGTGAAAGCTTTGTTTTGGATATTTATGCCGTCTTTGAGAGATAAGCTTGTGAAAACAGAAGCTTTTAATCCCTTTCCTGACGGTATCAGATTAACATGGGATGACATTTTTACTCAGCGTTTGTTTAGCTCTGTTGTGTACAAGGAAGACAACGTAAGAGACGAACGTGTGAAAGATATTTGGGAAGATCCTATTGATCAACTCTATGAATCGGAGAGAATAAAAGAAAAGATATTCAATTTCGAACATGACCTCTGGGAATATTAAAAATGAAAAGCGGCTTTAAAGCCGCTTTTTTTATGTAACTTTATTAAGCTTACTTTAATATATTTCTTTAAATAAGATTATGCAAAGGTTAGAAAAAGAAAATATAAGTTTCTTGAAATTTATTGTTCAGCCTAAACCTATATTAGATTTTTTCAGAGCATTTATATACATTGGTTTTTCTGTCTTATTTTACTTTTCTCCTCATTTTTTAAACACCTTCCCTCTATATAAATATTTATTTTGCGGGGGTGCTTTTTTATATGGAGTGTACCGTATTTATAGGATTTATTCAGAGTATAAAAACATAAGCCGATGAGAACAACGCTTTTAATTTTATTGATGGCAATTTCTTTTCTATCCTGTAAGAATAAAAAAGGGAAAGAGGTGTTTATTAAAGAGCAAAGCCGATACGAAACCTATGACTTGGATAAAACCAATGCAGGCGAGATTATGCTTTTTGCAGATAAAAATACGAGTACGTTATTAGATCAATTGGGTACAGTGTTTAAGTCACATTTTCCCCAGGCATCTCTCAATGTGGTTTATAAGGAAGAAGCTGAAGTAATGGATGCATTGTACCGCGACAGCGTAAGGTTGGTAGTTTTGCTCCGAGAGAGTTCTGTAAATGAAATAAATAGATTGAAACAAATTTACGAATCTGACCCTATTCAGCATACATTTGCTTATGATGCAGTAGCTTTGGTTAGAGATGCTGCAAGTACGGATACGCTGATAGACAAGTTGCAGCTGAATCAATGGATAAGAGAAAAAGAAGAACTCTTTGTGACCACATCAGATTATATTGGAATATACCAGCATTTCTTAAGAACCAACGGTGTTCTGGAAGGCATTCGTAACATTAATGTGGTGAAAAATTTAAACGAGTTACAGAAATACCTTAAAGAACACCCCTCTCATATTGGCGTTTTGCCTTTTTCCTTGGTCAGTAACCAAAATAATCCTGAATCGAAAGATATTGCATCAGGTTTCAGGTGGGTAGGAATCAAGCATGGCAAAGAAGAAATTTTCCCATCTCAATCCACTATTTTTACCAGAGAATGGCCGATGATTTTACCTTATACGATTATGTATTGCAGACTTCCAAGCAGGAAGGGGGTGGGATTTGTCAAGTTTGTACATAACAGACAAAGTGCAAAATTGATTTTAAAAGCAGGCCTTATTCCGTACACCATGCCTCAAAGGCAAATACAAATAGAAGATCAGTCTTTTAATTTGTAGTCATCTGGAGTTTAGCTGAATCACAAAAGCTTTTCGGACATTTCCAATAGTCTTTGCTTTTTAATTTCATTCATGCAGCCTTCACCAATTTTGAGACTGGTCAGATTTTTTAGCACTTGTTTGGACTGGTGAACCCGATTATTGGGATATTCGTTTTTGATAACGTTTTCTATAATATCCAGTCCCTTCAGGAATGTTTCATCATCTGCTCCAGTGAGATAAACCTGGAAATTCTTAAGTATATTTCCTGAATAAAAGTGAAGAATAGAGAGTATAGAACGTTCAAAATACCATAAATCATCAGGATTGGATTTTTTTGAAAAAATCTCCGTTAATATACTTTCAATCCCGGGATTTCGAATGTCAGTATAATTTTGAGCTAACGAATAGATATCTGAGTATGAAGAGTCTGACAGGATTTCTAGGCAGGTACTTCGAACCAAATTGGAACTGTCCCGAAGCAGAACAGATTTGGACAGATTAACGATATCAAAATAAGAAACTTTCTGTAAAGCTTTAAGAGAGATGTTTCTTTCAAAAGGCAACTCTGAATCCAATACCTTGAGTGCCTGTTCAATAAGGCCTTTTTGCTCCGTACTGCTGAAATGATTGGCAATACTGAAGATATTTTCTTTTGTAAACCAATGGAGGCGATGCAGGTCTGCGAAAAATGTTTCAGCAATAATATCAAACTTGCTTTTTGATTTAAGCTCGTCCAACACAAATTTCTCATCTAAAATATGATTGGAGAATTTATGGATGGCAGCTAATTCTTCTTCCGAATAATCATAGTGCGCCTCCCATAATTGCTTTTTTCCGGGATCTATATGGATTGCCAATGGCTTTTTATTAGCCGGAAGTTTAAACTCTTCAATCTTATTAGACAGAATAAACTGTTTTTGAAGTATAGTATCTGAAAATATGATATCCGTGTTTACTATTATTTTGTGGAGCGGTACCCGGACATTTTCATTTTTCATTTGTGTTTGCTCAAATCGGATAAATACTTCTTTACCAGATTCGTTATAACCATGAGTAATTTCCACAATAGGATGGCCGGGATTATAAAACCACTGATTGAAAAACCAATGCAAATCCTCTCCGGTGACTTTTTCAAAAGCCAGTCTTAGATGACTGATTTCTGCGTGACCATATGCATTTGCGGAAAGATATTCTTTCAGACCGGCAAAAAATGCCTTATCGCCTATATATTGTCTCAAGAGGTGTAAAACGGCACTGCCTTTATCGTATCTGTGTCTGTCAAAAATTTCAATTGGGTGGGAATAATATGGCTGAACTATGGGTTCTGATTTATGAAATTTATATTCGTTCAGATATTGGCCATACCTGTTTCTCCAATGCACATCCGCATCGCGCTTCCCTTTCCAGTGTTCAAGCCATAAGACTTCACTAAAGCTGGCAAACGATTCGCTTAAAGTAAGATGTGACCAACTGACAGGAGTTACTAAATTTCCAAACCAGTGATGCGCAAGTTCATGTGCCACTATTAAATCCTGTTTCCATATTCGGTCGTTTAAATCCGACGGAGAAACCATTAATCCTTCATGAAAAACGGAAGCTGTTGTATTTTCCATTGCACCTGAGATGAAGTCATATACCGGTACTTGTTCATAATTATCCCAAGGGAAGTCCACCCCAAAGGCTGAAGTGAAAAATTCCAGCATCTTAGGTGTGTTCTCAAAAGCTGTCAGAATGTTTGAACTATCCGAATGGAGTGTATAATAATTGACTGATTTATCTCTCCAAAGACGCTCATATTTTTGATAAGGACCGACGACCAATGCAAACAGATAGGGACTGTGAGGTAAATCCTGAACCCAATAATCCGAACGGGTGCGGTTCTGATGAAGTACAGATTTCTCTAATGTACCGTTAGATATAGTCCGCATACTGTCCGGGACTGTTACTGTAATTTCCTGAGTACATTTCTGATTGGGAGCATCTAAAGTAGGAAACCAGCACGAAGCAGATTCCGGTTCGCCCTGTGTCCAAAAAATGGTATGTCTGTATGGATTGGTGTGTTGACTATTGATAAAATAACTTCCCTGACCAAATTTTCTTTGTTCCTCATTAAGATTGTAAGGATAAGCCGTGTACTGTATTTTTAACTCAAAAGTGTCGTGGATGCTGACCGTCTGCGGAAAGTTGACTGTAAGCTTCTGTCCGTCATATTGATATTTCAGAGGACCAGTAAAATGATCCAGACTATATGAAACAGTATCAAACGCCATTCCTTTGGCATCTATGATAATAGAAGACTGACTGTGAAAGTGGGCATGGAGCCTTAAAAAAGCCTCTCCCTGTATCGTTCTGTCTTTGAAAGAAGGTGTAAGAATCAGTTTCGTATGAATAAGATCGAAGATTTTTGGTGTAAATCCCTTATAATCTGTAATCGGATTTAAAGGATAAACATCCATAGTATCCATGAAAACCTCTTCGTCTATCAAGTTAGAACGGATTGACTTTTGGATTCTCTTCTTTTTTAAAATTTGAGCATGACTGCTGAGGCTTTGGGTCAGAATCAAGAAAATAATAACCCGCTTTAATATTTTTATCAAGTTCACGTTATAATCATGTTTGAATAAGCAATTGATTACAGAGAACATGGAATATTTTTTATCTTGTTCTCTGGATAATAATGCACGAGATTAGGTATGAAATATAAAGTTAAAGATATAAAAGAAAATAGTGTTGAGGTCGTTTTTAATAATGGAGAAATACTGCTGAATAATGAGCCGATTGAGTTGGATATGCTGCAAGTGAGTTCTGAAAAGTATCACATCATACAGGATAATAAATCGTATAATTTAGAAGTTTTAGACTCTGATTTTAAGAAGAAGCATTTTAAAATTAAAGTAAATGAAGAAGTGTTTGTCCTTGACCTGAAGGATGAACTGGATATCCAGCTTCAGGAGATGGGAATGTCTGTGGCCAATTCTGAAAAGATGGGTAATGTCACGGCACCTATGCCCGGATTGGTACTTAAACTGTTGGTCTCTCCCGGCGATGAAGTAAAAAAAGGTGATTCTCTCGTGATTCTTGAAGCCATGAAAATGGAAAATATAATAAAAAGTGCAGGAGATGGAGTGGTGAAAAGTGTGTTGGTCAGCCAAAATGATGCGGTGGACAAAAACCAGGTGATTATTGAAATAGAATAGTTATGTCGGGACTGATATCAGAAGAGCTTGAAGATTACATATACGATCATACTTCTGAAGCCTCTAATATTTTAAATCTTTTAGAGCGGAAAACTTATACGGATGTGCTGATGCCCGGAATGATTTCCGGTAAAGTGCAGGGGAGGCTCTTGGCTTTGATAAGCAAAATGGTACGATCCGATTATATTCTGGAGATAGGAACTTTTACGGGATATTCGGCACTTTGCCTTGCAGAAGGGCTTACTGAAAATGGTAAGCTGATTACGATAGATATCAATGAAGAGAGAGCAGATATGGTCAGTGAAGCAATTCAGGCAGCAGGATTGTCTGATAAAATTATCCCGATGATTGGAAAGGCATCAGAGCTCATTCCTCAGCAGGAGCTTGTATTTGACTTAGTGTTTATTGATGCGGATAAATTAAATTACAGCCTGTATTTTGATTTGATTATCGGCAAAGTACGTTCGGGAGGAGTTATTTTGGTAGATAATGTACTTTGGAAAGGTCAAGTAGTTTCTGATAACATCAATAAAAAAACAGAGGCACTGAGAGCTTTCAACAGGAAAATAAATTCTGACGACCGGGTAGAAAATGTCTTATTATCCGTACGGGACGGAATTTCTCTCATTTATAAAAAATAAAAAATGCATTCGGGAAATAGAAGTTTTTGGATCAAATCACTATTGATTTTTTTATTGAGCGTATCCACTGTTAGCCACAAAGCGAAAGCGAATGATGCAGCAGAAGAGTATATTCAAAAATATAAGAGAGTAGCGATATCAGAAATGAAGAAGCACGGTATTCCTGCCAGCATTAAATTGGCTCAGGGATTACTTGAAAGCGGAGCCGGGAAAAGCCGCCTGGCAGTTCAGGGAAACAATCATTTTGGTATCAAATGTCATTTGGGATGGACAGGCAGAAGTATGAAACACACAGACGATGCCGTAGATGAATGCTTCAGAGTGTATGACGATCCCAATCAATCGTTTCTTGACCATTCTCAATTTTTAAGCACCAGATCGAGATATGCAAATTTATTTAAGCTGAAAACGAATGACTACAAAGGCTGGGCGCATGGTCTGAAGGCGGCAGGATACGCAACAAATCCCCAATATGCTTATATGCTGATAGATGTAATTGAAAGATATCAGCTATTTGCCTATGATATGGATTTGACGGACAGTGAAATAGAAGCATACCGACACAGAGAAGCAGAAAGAGAGAAGGGCAAGATTGCAGACCTGCCTAAAAACGGAACTAAGATAGAACCGAACGGATCTCCGACCATTTCGACCGAAGCAAAATTTCATTTAAGTACGGTTTTTTATAATAACAACGTAAAGGTTGTCCGACTTCAAAAGAATGAGACATTGGAGATTATCAGTAAAAGATTTAGTACACCTCTGTTTAAACTAAAAGCCTATAATGATTTGAGCTTCAATCAGGAGCTTAGTGCAGGAGATTTAGTGTATCTCGCGCCTAAAAAGAATAAAGCAAAAAAGAAAACTCATCTCGTTTTGAAACACGAGAATTTATGGGGTATCTCACAAAACTACGGGGTCAAATTAAAAAAGCTTTATAAGAGGAATTTACTCAGCAAAGGTGAGGAACCCCAGGAAGGAACCACTTTGTATCTTAGGAAGAAAGCTAAGAAGAAGCCTAAACTGAGGATTATTTCTGAAAAGGAACTAAAAGAAGAAGACAAACCTGACATCAAGGAGATTAAAGAGGTTCCCGATACAAATCAGGTAAAAGCAGATGAAGGAACAGAAGGGGAGAAGACCGAAGCCCGCATCAAACCAACAGAAGCTGCCGAAATAGAAATTACAGATTATCATCCTTTTACTATTCGTTTGAATTATACAGATGAAAGTCAGGACAACAGACAGCTTCCGGCAGATGCTAAATTGTTTTATCATATAGTGACGGAAGGCGATACACTCTATAATATCTCCAAAAAATACAAAATAACTGTAGAGCAATTGAAATCCTGGAATAATTTGGAAGACAACAGCATACAACTGAATCAACAATTAATTATTTTACAATAAAAGAAAAATGGACAATATTCAGATTGACGGTAAGAATTTTAAACTGTTTCTTACACGGGAGCAAATTGAAAAAAGAATTAAAGAATTAGCCAAAAAGGTACAAAAAGACTATGAAGATAAAGACCCTTTATTTATTGTAGTATTGAACGGTGCTTTTATGTTTGCAAGTGAGTTTTTTCATTCTTATACCGATTTATGTCAAATTGAATTTGTCAAGCTTCTCTCGTATGTAGGAAAAGAAAGCTCAGGAGAAGTAATTAACTGCATTGGAATTACGGACGAAATGATAAAAGGGCGTGATGTAATAATTTTAGAAGATATTGTGGACTCAGGTTGTACCATGGATTATTTTAGAGATTACGTTCAAAACCTGAATGCCGGCTCGGTTGCCATAGTTTCACTCCTTTTTAAGCCGCAAAACCTGATAAGAGATGTAGATTTAAATTATTACGGCTTTAGCATCGGACCGGAGTTTGTGATAGGTTATGGCTTGGATTATAATTTCAGAGGGCGTAACTTGACTAATATTTATCAAATAGTTAACCCATAGAAAAACATATATTGTTATTTTTGCTCAAATACATTAAGTCTTTATGTTAAATATTATTCTATTTGGTCCTCCGGGAAGCGGAAAAGGGACTCAGGCCGAAAATCTTGTGGAGAGATATCAGTTACTGCATATCTCGACCGGAGATTTACTGCGTAGTGAACTTAAAAATGAAACACCTTTAGGAGTTGAAGCCAAAAAATATATCGACAAAGGTGAGTTGGTTCCGGATGAAGTAGTAATCGGTATGATAAGCAGCCAGTTGGATCAAAATGCAGATACTGTGAAAGGGTTTATTTTTGACGGTTTCCCGAGAACAGTTGCACAGGCAGAAGCATTGGATAAACTGTTAGATTTTAAAAACACCGAGATTACGCAGTTGATTGCTTTAAATGTTTCAGAAGAAGAGATTGTAGCGAGAATCCTTAACAGAGGACTGACTTCCGGAAGGTCAGATGATAATAATCCTGAAATAATAAAAAACAGATTTAAAGTTTATTTGAATGAAACTACTGCTGTAGCAGAATACTACAAAGCCCGTGGTAAGTTTACAGAAGTGCAAAGTGAAGGCACTATTGAGGAAGTCTTTTCTGCACTTTGTGGAGTAATGGCTCAATTGTAAATTGATATTCTTACGGGGTAAAAAGAGTTTTGTAAAATTCGATTCAGCGGTTTCGTTTTTTGGAGTAATACACCTTAATCGCATAAGAATAAAGAATTATCCCAACTGAACATCAGTCTGTTACAAGACACAAAAACAAATTCAAAATGACATAAAACAACCTCATACAGTAAATATTACTTAGTGAGATTGGAGTATGTTAAAGATAATATGCTACTTTTGCGTAACATTTTTAAAAACAGATATAATAATGAAAGAAACTATGATGTACATTATCCCACTTTTGGGATTAGTGGGTCTTATTGTGATGTTTGCAAAATATCAATGGGTCTCCAAACAAGAGGCAGGAGATGATAAAATGCAGGAACTGTCCGGCTATATTGCTGCCGGAGCCTTGGCTTTTTTGAAAGCTGAATGGAAGGTACTGACTTACTTTGTGATTATTATGGGGTTGCTTTTGGCATACTCCGGCACATTAGTAGAGCATTCCAGTCCTCTGATTGCAGTTGCGTTTGTAATCGGAGCTGTGTTTTCTGCTCTGGCAGGCTATATCGGTATGACTACTGCAACTAAGGCAAACGTCAGAACTACACAGGCAGCGAGAACTTCCTTGGCACAGGCTCTGAAAGTATCTTTTAACGGAGGTACTGTGATGGGACTGGGTGTGGCAGGTTTGGCGGTGTTTGGCTTTGGAGGATTGTTTATTGTCTTTATAAAACTGTTTGGTGTGATGGACGTAAGCGGCGTAGAAATGAGAAAAGCTGTTGAGGTATTGACAGGTTTCTCACTCGGAGCCGAGTCTATCGCATTGTTTGCGAGAGTGGGCGGAGGTATTTATACCAAAGCTGCTGACGTAGGAGCGGACTTAGTTGGGAAAGTGGAAGCGGGTATTCCTGAAGACGACGTGAGAAATCCGGCGACTATCGCGGACAACGTGGGGGACAATGTGGGGGACGTAGCCGGTATGGGTGCCGACTTGTTCGGTTCTTATGTAGCGACTATTTTAGCAACCATTGTTCTGGGACAGGAAATCAAGTCTGCAGATGCATTCGACGGCTTTGCTCCGGTATTGCTTCCGATGCTGATTGCAGGAGTAGGACTTATCTTCTCCATTGTAGGAACTCTGTTTGTAAGAATAAAAAATGAAAACGATGATGTTCAAAAGGCTCTGAATATTGGCAACTGGGCATCTATTGGTCTGACCGCCATTACGGGTGTGATTCTCGCCAATTGGATGCTTCCGGAAACTCTTGCTTTAAGAGGATATGAGTTTACTAAGATGGGTGTAATTGCAGCGATTGTATTAGGCTTGATTGTAGGTGCTTTGATGAGCATTGTTACAGAATACTATACGGCTGTGGGCAAAAAACCTGTAATGAGTATAGTGAGACAATCTTCTACCGGTCATGCGACCAATATTATTGGTGGTCTGTCTGTAGGGATGGAAAGTACTGTGATTCCAATTATTATTTTAGCTGCCGGTATCTATGGAGCTAATGAACTTGCAGGTTTATACGGTGTGGCAATCGCGGCTTCTGCCATGATGGCGACTACTGCTATGCAGTTGGCGATTGACGCATTTGGACCTATTGCGGACAACGCAGGGGGTATTGCAGAGATGAGTCAGTTGCCGGATGAAGTAAGAGATAGGACTGATAATTTGGACGCTGTAGGAAATACCACCGCAGCAACCGGAAAGGGTTTTGCAATTGCTTCTGCAGCATTGACTTCATTGGCTTTGTTTGCTGCTTTTGTAGGTATATCCGGAATTAGTGCGATTGATATTTATAAAGCTCCTGTATTGGCGGGTTTGTTTGTCGGAGCTATGATACCTTTTATTTTTTCTGCACTGGCGATTGCTGCAGTAGGTAGAGCGGCTATGGCGATGGTAGAAGAGGTGAGAAGGCAGTTTAGAGAAATTCCGGGCATTATGGAATACAAGGCAAAACCTGAGTATGAGAAATGTGTGGATATTTCTACTAAAGCTTCTATTAGAGAAATGGTAGCTCCCGGTTTGATTACTCTGATTACTCCGGCTGTGGTAGGATTTGCATTCGGTCCTGAGGTATTGGGCGGTTTGCTGGCAGGCGTGACTGTATCCGGTGTGTTGATGGGTATTTTTCAAAACAATGCCGGCGGTGCATGGGACAATGCTAAAAAAGCTTTTGAAAAAGGAGTGGATATCAACGGAGAAATGTTTTACAAAGGTTCTGAGCCGCACAAGGCTGCGGTAACCGGAGATACTGTGGGCGACCCGTTCAAAGATACATCCGGTCCTTCCATGAATATTTTGATTAAACTGATGTCCATTGTGGCCTTGATTATTGCTCCTCATATTGCGGTATCTTCTTCGGATGCAGTTCAGGAGAATATTGATGTGATAGAATCTTCTGTGACAGAAGAAGTTGTCAGCGAAGGTGGTGCTGATGTTGAGTGGAACGATGCTGTCACAGTAGCAGAAGACAGCGAATAATTATAATAACTTTTTAGGTTTTAGGTGGAATGCCCGCGTTGTATTGATGCGGGCATTTTTATATGTAACTTTTATTGCAAATCATCTGGAAGTAAAGTCGGATTTTACGCTCCGATTAAAAGATAAGTTATGACAAGAAAAATCAGGACAGTATTATGGCTGTTATTACTGCTTACTTTGACAACACCACAATTGATTTCTGCAAAAGAAACTCATCAGGAAGTCTGGCTGAGAGGTTCAGTAACTTTACCATTGACTAAAAACTTTAGTATAGAGAACGAATTTCAGCATCGTCGTCAAAACGCGTTTGACAAATCTAATCCTTTCAATAAAAACTATGTCTATTTCTACAAATTGTGGTTGAAGTACAAACTCAATAAAAATGTAAGTTTTTTAGTGTTGCCCTTTTCTTATCATTCCAATTATGCTCTTATCAGGAGTGTTGCAGATGAATCAAAAAAGCCGGATAAAGAATACCGTTTTGCGTTAGGAGTTCATTTGAATAATCAGTTGGGAAAGAATTTTTACCTACAGGGCAGAAGTTTATTGGAGTATAGAGTTTTAGAAAAAGATAGGAAAGATGTCGTCAGATTAAGACAGCGCCTCGGGTTGAAATATAATCTATCAAAAAAGGTGTGGCTGTCCGTGAGTGATGAATTAATCTTTAACGCAGTCGGTAAACCAGCCAATCAGTTTTTTGACCAAAACAGAGCGTCTGCCGGAATTGGATTTTCTCCTGCAAAAGGTTTGAATGTCAATACAAGTTATACTTTTTTATCGAGACTACCGGGAGGAGAATCGGAGCGTATTCGTGAAAATGTGCTGACTATTGACCTGAACTATACAATACCACAAATCAAAAGGAAGTCTAAAACATCTGCTTCATAAAACTGTTCGTATCTTTAAAGCAATAAAAATAAGATAAAATGAAGTTTGGAACTAAAGTAATTCATGCCGGAATCAAACCGGATCCAACCACCGGAGCTATCATGACACCTATTTATCAGACCTCTACTTTTGTACAGGAATCTCCCGGCAAACACAAAGGTTACGAATATGCCAGAACTCAAAATCCGACCAGAACGGTATTGGAGGAAAATCTGGCGGCATTGGAGAATGGTAATTACGGAATCACTTTTGCCAGCGGATTGGCGGCCACAGATGCTATTCTAAAATTGTTAAAATCCGGTGATGAAGTGATTTCCTGCAATGACCTTTACGGAGGCAGCTATAGGATTTTCACCAAAATCTATCAGAACTTCGGGGTCAATTTTCATTTTGTGGATATGAATGACCCGCAAAATGTGGCAGATAAAATCAATGAAAACACCAAGTTGATTTGGATAGAAACTCCTACCAACCCCATGCTGCAGGTGATAGATGTAAAAGCGGTCATCGAAGTAGCAAAGAAAAATGATATACTGGTTGTAGTGGACAATACTTTTGCATCGCCCTATCTGCAAACTCCGCTGGATTGGGGAGCAGATATCATTTGTCATTCTGCCACGAAATATCTCGGAGGTCACAGTGATGTGATTTTAGGCGCATTGGTCGTAAAAGACAAAGCACTGGCCGATCAGTTTCATTTTATCCAGAATGCCAGCGGTGCGATTCCCGGACCAAATGATTGTTGGTTAGTACTCAGAGGAATTAAAACTCTTCACCTGAGAGTACAGCGTGCCTGTGAAAATGCACAAAAGGTAGCCGAATATTTGGAAGCACATCCAAAAGTAGGCAAAGTCAACTATCCGGGATTGAAATCTCATCCAAGCTATGAGCAAGCCAGAAAGCAAATGAAAATGCCGGGCGCTATGGTATCTTTCGTCCTGAAAGATGATTCTAAGGAAGCCGCTTTTAAGTTTCTGTCTTCAACCAAATTGTTTGCTCTCGCAGAGTCATTGGGTGGTGTAGAATCTCTGGTGGAACATCCGGCGACCATGACACACGGGTCTATACCTTTGGAAGAAAGACTGAAAACTGGAGTGACAGATTCTCTCATCAGAATGAGTGTCGGTATCGAAGATGTGGATGATCTCATTGAAGATTTGAAAAACGCCTTGGAATAACTTTATTCCTTATTTGTCTGAAGAGAAAGAAGAGATAGTGAATTGTGGAGTCGGCTAAGTCCGACTCTGTTCTTTTTGGTATAGGAATCATAGAGAAAAATGGACTATTAATATTTTGAAATAAAAAGTGAGAGAACAGGCAGTAAAAATGAACTTTTCAATTTTTAAATCTCTGGAAAAACGGCGTTATTTGTTTCAGTCTAATATCAAGGTATAAATGGGTTTTGAGAAAATCAGTTATCAATCGCATCAGAAAATTTTAGAATCAGAGATTGATAAGGGCATAGATGACCGTATTAAAAACACCGGATCAATCAATTATTGGAGACATGACAGAATGCTTTCAACCCTGAGGCCTCTTATCTCAGAAAAAGAACAATGGTTGACCGTTGGTGACGGGATTGGTTCCGATGCTCATTGGCTGGAACAAAAAGGGATATCTGTGGTTGCGTCTAATATTGGGGTGGGCACTTTGAAAGTTGCGCACGAGAAGGGCTTGATTGAAAAGTATAGAGAAATCAATGCGGAGAATATTGATTATGCGGACAATAGTTTTGATTATATTCTATGCAAGGAAGCTTATCACCATTTTCCAAGACCTTACATAGCATTATACGAAATGATTAGATGCAGTAAGAAAGCTGTAGTCCTTATAGAACCTATAGATATCGCGTTTCATTTTCCTCTTTTTACGTTTATAAGAAATATTGTTAATACTGTTGCTCCCTCTTTTTCAAAGAAGATTTGGAAGAATGAGTTTTCTTACGAGACCGTTGGAAATTTCGTCTATAAAGTTTCGGAGAGAGAGTTTAAAAAAATAGGTGCGGGAATCAACCTGCCGTATTTTGCATGGAAAGGTATCAATGACTATTATAGTCCATCTTTGGAATTGAATAACTCGACAGATGATACGAAGCTGTTTAATTATATAAAGAGAAAAATATGGCTAAGAGATTTCTTATGCAGATTAAGGCTTATTCCATATCAGAATATGATTGCAATTATTTTCAAAGAGAAGCCTACGGAGCAAATATTGAAGAAGTTGTCAGCAGAAGGTTTTAATATTACCCGCTTACCAAACAATCCTTATTTGAGCTGATAACTTATATCTCAAAGCAATAAAAAAATTCTTAGTCGGCGGTTTTTCGATATCTGGCTTAATTCCAGTAATATACTCTTCGGACTCTTCTCGATATTTTTGTGAGCAGTTCATAAGGAATGGTTCCTATTTTTTGTGCGGCTTCGATGACCGATATATTTTTTCCATAGACTTCTACCTCGTCACCTTCCGATACATTCGGAATATGAGTCACATCAACCATACACATATCCATACATACATTGCCTATTACCGGTGCTTTCTTTCCACGAATAAAAACCTCTCCAATACCATTGCTGAAACGTCGGTCAAAACCGTCTGCATATCCAATAGCTATCACGGCTATTTTTGTTTTATGCTGCAACACTCCCTTTCGTCCATAGCCTACCGTTTCTTCTTTTTCCAAAAGCTTAACTTGTGACACACTGGTTTTTAAGGTGCCGATCGTGACTAACTGAGACTGTATAGTATGCGAACTGTCCACTCCGTATAATCCAATTCCAAGACGCACATAGTCATATTGATATTTTGGAAATCTTAAAATTCCCGAAGAGTTGAGTATGTGTCGTTTAATCTCATAACCGAGTTCTTTGGCAAGGTCTGAACTGATTCTTTCAAACTGTTCCAATTGTTTTATGGTAAACTTATCCATCTGGGGTTCGTCAGATGCCGCGAGGTGTGAAAATACGGTGGCGACCCGTACTAAATCATGATACTTTAGTTCTGCAATTAAAGCAGATACAGATTTTTCCTGAAATCCTAACCGATTCATTCCGGTTTCTATTTTGATGTGAATCGGATAATATGTGCTGTACTCATTTGCCTGCAGGAAGGTGTGTAAGTTTTTGAGCATGGAAATATGATAGATCTCAGGCTCTAAGTGATATCTCACCATTTTCTCAAAGTCTCTTGGGGAAGGGTTCATGACTATAATTCTGGTTTTGACACCGCCCTCCCTGAGTTTCACCCCTTCGTCCGCATAAGCTACTGCAAAATAATCTACTCCCTTTTCTTCCAGCATTGTGGCTATCTCAGTACTTCCGCTTCCGTATGAGAATGCTTTGACCATAGGTATGATTCCCGTATTCTTCTTTAAGTGGCTTTTAAATACATCGAAGTTATCTGCAAGTGCATTTAGATTTATCTCCAATATCGTTGTATGGGATTGTCCGAGCAGTCTGTACGACACTTGCTCAAACTGAAATTGTCTGGCACCTTTAATCAGTATGACCTCGTCTTTAAATCCTATCCCATCCAGCTGAGTTAATAAAGCTTCTGTACTTGGAAAACAATGCAATTCAAGTTTTAGCTTGTTTAGTTTATCTATGTTTTTGAGAAAAAGATTGCCTACCGTGATGACTTTTTGAAATTTATTGATTCGGATAATTTTAATTAATTCATCAATTAACCGGGTGTCATCTAATCCGGACTGTTCAAAATCAGAAATTATCAGCGTTCGTTTTTTAGAGCTTTCCTGTTGTCTGAAAAATTCAAGAGCAGCTTTTAAAGACAGTAAATCGGCACTGTAGCTGTCGTCAATTATGGTGCAGTTGTTCAGTCCGTATTTGAGTTCCATCCTCATGGCAAGTGGACGGAGGTTGGATATTCTGTCTGCAATATCTTTGGCTTCATAACCCAATTCCAGCATCAGTACAATACAGTGTACGCAGCCTTCCGCATAAGCATCATCCGAAAAAGGAATGTCAAACTCCCATTCCTGATTTGAATTTTGAATAAAAATTTTTGTTCTGTTTTTTTCTTCTTTACTGAAACGGACTTTGTAATTATCCTGAATCTTGCTGCCCCATGAAACGGTCTGTACTCCCAGAGGTGCGTTCTCAGCGATCCGCGTGTAATCCGAACAAAAAATCAATTTTTCACAGTTTTGAAAAAGTTTCATTTTCTCTCTTACTTTTTCCGTACTGTTCAGAAAACCAGCATCATGTGCAGGACCGATATTAGTGAAAATTCCTATTGTCGGACGGATGATTTTTTCAAGTTTATCCATTTCGTCCGTAGTAGAAATACCTGCTTCAAAAATGGCAAGATTATGCGCGGTTTCCAACTGCAATACGGATAATGGAACACCTAATTGAGAGTTATAGCTTTTGGGGCTGCGGCAGACATTGTAATCTAAATGAAGGAGCTGATAGAGCCATTCTTTAATAATGGTTTTACCGTTACTGCCTGTTATCCCAATCACAGGAAGGCTGTACCTCTGTCGGTGATGTACGGCTATTTTTTGCAACGCATTTAAAGGTTCGTCCACTATAAGATAGCCACAGTCCGGAAGCCGTTTTCCCGGCATTCTGTGAGTAATAAACTGTCTGACTCCTTTGTCATAAGCATCCTGAATAAAACTATGTCCGTCTGTATTTTTACCACTCATGGCAATGAACAGAGTATGGTGTGTGTTTAAAATTTTTCGGCTGTCTGTACTGAAATAACGGATTGCAGGCAAGTCTTCGGAGCCTGTCAGGCGGGTGTCAATGATTTCGGCAATTTTTGCTAAGGTATATTCCAGCAACGGTTTGTTTTTAATAGTTTAATTAAATGTGCCTTTTGTCGGACTGTTTGCTCAGGTTTTTATGGCTGTATAAATGTAATCAAGCTTATAACAATATTCAAACTCATTTTATGGATAGGCGGTCAAAGGAATTGAGAGTAAGGATAAGGTTCAGTCAAAGAGGGTTTGCTCTTTGTCGGGCAGCAGTTTAAAACTTTTCCGGTGAAGCGGTGTGGCTCCATATTCTCTAATGGCTTCCCGGTGGGCGTTGGTCGGATAACCTTTGTTTGTGTCCCAACCGTAGTGGGGATACTGTTTTGCGAGGGCTGTCATCATATTGTCTCTATGCACTTTTGCCAGAATAGAAGCTGCCGAAATTTGTAAGTATTTGCTGTCGCCCTTTACTATGCACTGATGAGGAATGCCGGGATAAGAGACAAATCTATTACCGTCAATTATCAGGTGTGCCGGACGTACTGGTAGTTGATTTATAGCCCGGTGCATTGCCAGAAATGATGCTTTCAGGATATTAAGTCTGTCAATTTCATCATGGCTGACCACTCCTATTCCGAATGCAATTGCCTGAGTTTTGATAATGTCCTGAAGTATTATTCGGTCGGATTCTTTGACTTGCTTGGAGTCTGTCAGGATAGAGTTTTTGAAATTATCGGGTAGGATTACTGCTGCTGCTACCACAGGACCTGCAAGACACCCCCTGCCGGCTTCGTCACATCCGCAAATAATTTTATTGTCTAAATGATACAGCTTTGGCATACCATAACTTCCCTGCTCCGGGTAAAGTTAGCTTTTTGTATCGGCACTTTCGGTTTCTGTTTCTTCTTTTATTTCTTCCGAAGACTCTGCTTTTGATTCTGTTTCTTTCAGTTTTTGATTTAACTGCTCAATTGTTTTTCTGATATCTTCTGCTTTTTTTTCGTTTGCTTCGATTTTTTCTTCCAATGGTTTAAGAAGCTTGCTCCAAGGTCCTGCTTCGGGCTTTTGACCGCGCATATAATGAGCGAGTTTTTCTTTTTGCATTTCCAGAGACTCTTTATCCTTATTGATTGCTCTGGTTGTATTTTTCAGTATTCTGTTCAGATTTTCTAATCTGCTTTTCACGTGTCCCACGCTTTGAGTTTCTCTGTATGTGCGAAGGGTGTGATATACTTCGTCCACTTTTTGAAACAATGGTTTTTTCAGATGAAATTTTATGGGAGACTGCTTGATTTCTTCCTGTATTCGTTTAAGGTTTTCGTAGATTCCGGGCCATTCTTCTGAGTAAATAGTCTGTGCTTTTAATTGTTCCAATTCTCTTTCAAAACCACTGACTATTTCCTTTATTTTAGATTTTTCAAGTTTGGCCTTCTTCTCTTTTTGAGATTTCATCACCTCAAAGATTTCATCAATTTCAGCTTTTAGAAGTTGGGCATGCTCCCATGTGATTTCTCTCTCTTTGAGCATTTGGCTGTATTTTTCCCACAGTTCTTTTGTTTTTTCCCAATATTCTTGTTTAAACTCCTTTGAAGAACTGACCAGCATTTTATGCAGTACGACTTCTTCTTTTGCACCGACATACATTCTGGAACTCATCAAAATTTTACCCCACTCCATTTGAGTTCTCTGTATAAATTCCGGTTTGTCCACCCGGATATCTTTCGGCAGGATGCTTTCACTTTGAGCATCTATTTTCCATGTCATTTTGCAGGAGGAGAAGTCAAAAGATGCTCCGTTTTTCCACGCGAACAAGCTGTTTTGAAGGTTTTCACTGACTTCTTCCTGCGGATAAGCGTAGATAAGTACTTCTTTGTCTTCTTCATTCAGGTGAAATGCAAACAATGCTTTTACATCTGCCCCGGTATGTCCCCACAACACAATGTTTTTATTCATATCCCAATCAATCTATGAGTCTGTATTTCTTCGCAATGATTTGAGCTGCAAAGGTAAGCAGCTTGCTTCAATTTTAAAAAAGAATCCCGACGGAGTTCAGATTGAATACACCGCCGGGAGAAATTGTTGTATTATAATTCTTCTGTTATTTGATTTCGCTCTTTTTCAGTTTTACAGCATCAATAATCTTTTCCTGCAATTCAATCTGCTGTTCTTTAGTTTTTTGATCTTCTTCATTTTTTATGATATCAAATTCTCTCTGAGTAATTGTTGATTTACTTTTATCTATAGAACTGACAGAGTTTTTGAGTTGAGATTGTAGTTTTTTGAGCTGTGATCTAAATTGTTTTAAAGATTTCTCTTCTGTTTTCACCTGATTATTCAGCATTTTTCTGGTAGCATCATCCACATTATTCATTGTAGCACTTTTCTCTCTTACTGCAAGAAGAATTTCTTCCTGTAATGCTATCTGTTCTTCTTTTACTTTTTGATCTATTTCGTTCTTCTTGATAGCAAGTTCCTGTTTTTGAATATTGTCTTTGTTTCTCGTAATCTCTTTGTGGTAGCTTTGGTTGGCATTTTGGAGTTGCTTTAATTCTGTGTTTAATTTTTTCAGATGTTTTTCTTCATCTTTTACATCGCCTCCCACTTTCAATGTTAATTGCTCTCTCGCAATATCTATCAAAATAATTTCCATCGCCTTAAATGCCTCAGGATGTTCGGCAGAAGAGATAAAAGCTCCTCCCAAATCTACGAAAGTTTTTATCTGTACCCCGTCATTTACTTCGGATAAGATGGTGTACATATCTACCGTGTTTTCACTGACTGTATTCAACTCCACATTGTCGAGAAGAATTTCTTTCTCCTTTTTGGAAAACACAAACTTCCCTTTATTGGATTTTGTCCATTTTGACAATCCGGACTGAACTGATTTTATATTCACTTCCGGGATAAAGATTTCAAACCCTGTCTGCTGACCCTGACTGATTATTTCTTCAATTTCATTCACCACAAAGTTGGTCTCCTGAGCAAAAGTCAGTCCTACAGACAAAATTGCGGTACTCATCAATAATGTAAATTTCTTCATCATAGTTTTAAATATTGTAAAAAATTGTTTTCTTAATGTGCTTCGAGCCAATTGTGACCAATTCCCATTCCAATTTCTATTGGCACGTTCAATTTTAACGCATTCTTCATCTCTTTTTCTACCATTGACTTTAAGTCCTCTATTTCGTTTTCCCATACATCGAACAGTAATTCGTCATGTACCTGAAGAATCATTTGTGACTTAAATTTTTCTGAAATCATTTTGTTTCTGATTCGAATCATAGCCAATTTAATCATATCTGCGGCGGATCCCTGTATAGGTGCATTGATTGCATTTCGCTCCGCAAAGCTTCTGACGGTATAGTTTCTTGAGTTGATATCTCTCAGATAGCGTCTTCTTCCGTACAAAGTTTGTACATAACCGTGTTTTTGTGCAAACTTTACGGATTCTTCCATATATTTTTTGATTCCGGGATATTTTTCAAAGTATTGGTCAATAAGCTCCTGTGCTTCTGTTCTTGCTATTCTTAGTCTTTGGGCGAGTCCGAATGCCGATATACCGTAGATGATTCCAAAATTTACTGTTTTGGCATTTCTTCTCTGAGTAGGTGTCACTTCTTCGAGTTTCATATTATATACGTTGGCAGCAGTGGCGGCATGGATATCCTGCCCTTGTTCAAAAGCAGCCATCATTTTTTCGTCCCGGCTCATAGAAGCGATAATTCGAAGTTCTATTTGTGAATAGTCTGCGGATAAAATTTTTCTGCCCTTTCCTCTCGGCACAAAAGCTTTACGGATATGTCGTCCTCTTTCGGTGCGAATAGGGATGTTTTGAAGATTGGGATTGGTGGAACTCAGTCTTCCGGTACTTACCACCGTCTGATTGAAGGTGGAATGTATTAATCCGGTTTTCGGGTTTATCAGTTTTGGAAGCGCATCTACATAGGTGGATTTTAGCTTTCTAAGTTCTCTGTAATCAAGTATTTTATCAATAATCGGTTGTTCTCCGCTCAGACTCAAGAGAGTTTCCTCGTTGGTAGAATATTGCCCGGTCTTTGTTTTTTTTCCTTTATAAGGAATTTTCATATGCTCAAACAGTACTTCTCCGAGTTGTTTTGGAGAGTCCAGATTAAAACTCACTCCGGATATTTCTATAATTTCTTCCTGCAATCCAATTATTTCACCGTTGAGTTCGTTTGAATAATTTTCAAGAAACTCGACATCAACCGCAACTCCTGCCTGTTCCATTTCGGACAACACTGACACCAATGGAATTTCGATTTCATTAAATAAGTCTTCCAGTTCGTCCTTAGCAAGTGCCGGACTCAATTTATGATACAGCTGTAATGTGATATCTGCGTCTTCGGCTGCATATTCCATTACTTTCTCCATGTCTATATCAGACATTTTTAGCTGTCGTACTCCTCTTTTCCCAATTAGATCTTCTATGGGTTGCGGTATATATCCTAAATATGTTTCAGACAGAAAATCCATGCTGTGTCGGGCTTCGGGATTGATTAGATAATGGGCGATCATGGTGTCAAAAAAAGGAGCTTTTATCTGAATCCCGTGCTGGCTCAGTACGATACAGTCATATTTAATGTTTTGCCCGACTTTCAACAGTTTTTCATCGGACAAAAATTCATTGAATAATCCGGTCATTTCTTTTTTGCTGACCTCTGACCAGGGGATGTAATATGCTTCATGCGGAGTGTAAGAAAGAGAGATTCCTACCAAATCGCAATTCATTGGGTCAAGGCCGGTAGTTTCGGTATCTATTGCGACTGTGCCGATTACTTGGGCTTTCTCCATGATTTTTTTCAGCTGGTCGATATCAGTTACTATGCTATAATCATGGGAAGTATTTTCCAATGTTTTGGCTTGAGGCACTTCATATTCTTCTGAGGGGCTATTATCCTGCCCAAACAGGGACATTTGTCCCGCATTATCTTCTTCTTTTACTACAGTAAAGCTGTCACCCAGAATTCTTTTACCCAATGATCTAAATTCAAGCTCAGTAAAGAGTTTGGCCAATGCTTCTTTATTAATATTTCCTGCCTTATAACTGTCCCTGTCGAAGTGAACAGGCGCGTCCGTAACTATTGTGGCCAGTTTCTTAGAGATAAAAGCATTTTCTCTGCCTTCCTCGAGCTTGGTTTTCAGGCTTCCTTTGATTTCGTCAATGTGCTCGTATATGTTTTCGATAGAGTCGTATTCTTTGATAAGTTTCTTGGCTGTTTTTTCACCTACGCCTTTGACTCCCGGAATATTATCTGCGGCGTCTCCCCACAATCCCAAAATATCAATAATCTGTATCGGGTCATTGACTTCCCATTTTTTCTTCACATCTTCCAACCCCATTATTTGGTAGGGTCTGCCCATAAACGGAGGCTTATACATAAATATATTTTCTGTGACGAGCTGGGTCATATCTTTGTCAGGTGTAACCATGTAGGTTTGTACACCTTCTTTTTCAGCTTCGATTGCAATTGTTCCTATTAAGTCATCGGCTTCATATCCGTTCACTTCTAAAACCGGAATATTAAATGCTTTGGCTATCTCTTTGATGTAAGGGACAGAGATTTTAATATCTTCGGGAGTTGCCTGACGATTAGCTTTATAAAATTCAAATTCTTCCTGACGGTCTGTAATGTGATCTGCGTCAAAAGCACACGCCAGATAGTCAGGTTTCTGATTTTTTATGATATCATGGAGTACATTGGTAAATCCGAGAATTGCCGAAACATTTAGTCCCTTGGAGTTTACCAAAGGGTTATTGTTCATAGCATAATATGCTCTGAAAATTAGTGAAAAGGTGTCGAATATATATAAAATAGGCTTGCGTTGAGACATAGAGTCAAAGTTAATGATAACTGTGAATTAGCAGGCTTTCAAAAGTATTTATTTACATTATATGAAAAAATATCTTATTGAAATTCCACTTACTATATACATAAAATAAAAGAGATTTTGGTAAGTGCCAAAATCTCTTTTATTTTTTAAAATTAAATTTGTCTCTAATCCTGCACTAATTCAGCAAGAATGCCCTGAATTTCTGCGATTCTTTCTCTGTTTACCGAATAGTAAATAAACTTACCGTCACGTAAAGTATTCACTACTTTGGCTCTTCTCAGTAATGCCAGATGCTGAGATGCCACTGATTGCTCCAGTCTCAGATTTACATATATTTCGGTCACAGTCAGCCGCCCTTTGTTATCTAACAACTTAATAATATCTTGCCTCAACTCATGGTTAATTGCTCTTAAAACCAATACGGATTTTCTAAGAAGTGCCTGATCAAATTTGACCGGCTCTACGTTTTTGTTCGTTTGTGTATTCATAACTTTTTTATTTATTTATTCTTTCTTAACGGACAGCGGATTAAACTGTTGTATTGCTCAGAAATGTTCAATGTAAAGATATTAAAAAATACCTATGAGTACTGTTAAAATATTGTAAACTTTTCATATAAGTGTTAATCACTTGGCGTATAAAAGGCTTTGTAATACTTAGGCTCGAAATATGCTGCGTTTTCAAACTCACTGCGTTCAAATTTTCTGACTGCTCTGTTTAGCATAGCAGAGGCATATAATTCCATATTGTTTTCAAATTTATCTGCCAAAGGTTCCAGAACTGGCCTGAACTTTTCAATGTTTTTACCAAATACTATTACTCGCTTTTGTGGTTCAATGATGTCATGAAATATGTCTTCACGAATGGTCAGACAGGCAGGTTGTGTCAGAAATTCTCCATTTTTGTCCAATACACATGTGAATGCATCCATCCTTCTCGCATCCATCATGGGTATATACAGTTCATATAACTCTTCTGAATTTTGTACATACTGCTCAAACATAGCCTGAAAAGTCTCTACTAAAATTAACGGAATCTCAAGTGCGAATGCCAGACCTTTGGCAACCGAAGCACCTATTCTGAGTCCGGTATATGAACCCGGACCTCCGCTAACTGCCACTGCATCTAACATCTCAAAGCTGACTTTTGATTGTTCCAGCAGTTGATTAATCATTAAGTGAATTTTTTCTCCGGCAGCATATTTTTCTTTTTCTATAATCTGAGCAATACATTTACTGCCTTTTCCTAATGCTACAGAGATGGTGAAAGAAGAGGTTTCGATACAGAGAATATATGGTAGTACGGACATTCTATTTTGAGGCGGTCAGCATTTTTCGGTATTCTTCAGAACTTATTATGTCTATTGCACGAGCTACTTCAGTATCATATTTCAGGTTGACTTCTGTTTCCCCTCTTATAAACTTATATCTTCCTGCTATTTCTTTTTCCAAAAGAGCCCTGATTTCCTCTTCATGTTTGATTAAGTCCTGTTCCTTGTCGTGTCTTATATTCTTATCCAATACATTTAAGGCCTCCGAGATTCCCTCATAATATGATTCTGTTTTGGCGACTTTTATCAGGTCGTCCAACATCTTTTCTGTTTTTGTGGTATAATCATAGCTTTTGTCCTGCAAAAACTCTATGAAGAGATCATAGTCTTCCTGTGAAATTGAAAAGACCTGGTTAGTATCCATCTGAGGATATTTGTTTCTGTAAACTGTGGCATAGTTAAAGAACATATCTTTTGAGTATAAAGACAAAGTTATGGGTGCATATTTCTCTACTTCCATGAATATGTCCGGCTCTATTCCCGTACCGTCTTTTACTTTTCTGTTTTGTTTGGTATAAAACACCTGTCTTAATGAATCCGGAATGGTAACCGCCTCTCCGTCATTATCTCTCGATGAGTAGTCAATCGCCTGAATACATCTCCCGCTTGGTATATAGTATTTGTAGGTGGTCACTTTTAATTTTGCCTGATAAGGCAAAGACCTTGTGATTTGGACTAAGCCTTTTCCGTAGGTTGTCTGTCCAATGACAATTCCACGATCGTAATCCTGTATTACTCCCGACACGATTTCAGACGCAGATGCAGAACCTCTGTTGACTAATACAACTATTGGTATTTTTGTATCTAACGGTTTGGATCTGGTTTTATATTCTTTGTTGGCTTCTTCTATTTTTCCTTTCGTTTCTACGACAGTCAGTCCTTTGTCTATGAACAAATTACACAGGTCAATTGCTTCATTTAGCAGCCCGCCGGGATTGCCTCTCAAATCCAAAACTAATCCGCTGAGTTCTTCTTTTTCTGCTTTAAGAGTTTTAAATGCTTTGGCCACATTGGCAGCGGCTCCTTCTGTAAACTGGTCTAATTTGATATACCCGACATTGTCTTTCAGGATACCGTAATAGGGAATGTTACTTACGTTAATTTCTTCTCTGTTAAAAGTAAAATCCAAAACTTCATTAGAAACAGCTCTTTTAACTTTTATGGTTACAGAAGTCCCGGGCTGTCCCCTAAGGAGCTGCCTGATATCTTCTGAGCCCTTGTTGTCTGCCGTCAGCCCGTCCACCTCCAGAATCTCATCTCCGGCAATTATTCCGGCTTTTTGTGAAGGGGAGCCTTCATACGGTTGTCTTATGATTACTTTCCCGTCTTTTTCTTCTCTGATGATTGCACCAATACCTCCGTACCTGCCCGTAGTCTGAAACTGATACTCATCAATATCAGCAGATGAAATGTATTCCGTAAATGGGTCCAGACTTTCAAGCATTCCGTCTATTGCTGCAAGCATCACTGTATTTGGATCCAACTCATCCACGTAAAAACTGTTGAGTTCTCTGTACACAGATGTAAAAATTTCCAGATTCTTGGCGATTTCGGCAAATCGCTCACTCTGATTGAGTACTCTGTCCGTGTTTTGGGCAAAAACACTGCTGTGAAAAGAGGTGAGAATATAAATTATCGCTAAGAGTACAATTCTTTGAAATGTCATATAAAATGAAACTTTTGTGATTGTCAAATGTATTGATAAATTATTAACTAATACTGAAATGTCTCAGCAGCAATCACCTATTAACTTTAATTAATACAAGGCATCTGTGATTTATTCTCTATGAGCCTAAGTACCTAATACGCTACGTGTTGGTTACATTCCCCAAGGGCGGTCATAATGTCTGTATGAAAATCCTGCGTTGGCCAGTCCAAGAGAGCCAATTCCTAACTCCACGACCACGCCAAATTCGCGTCCTATCCTCATCGCAATAGGTGTAAATTGAAAGGCGAGAGTTGCACCCTTTTCCGTAGTTTTTTCTTTATCAGAATAGACTCCTTCCATAAAAGTTGCTCCTAAGCCTAAGTTCCCGTACAGCGCAAATTTTGGGTTTCTTATGTAATAAAAATCAAATCTTGGCATGACGGAGACTGAATAAAACTTAAGAGATTCTTTCACTTTACTGCTATTTTCATATTTCATCTTTGTAGAGGCAAAAATCAAACTGCCTCCTATGCTTAATCTTTCTTTAAAGAAGAATTTGTAGCTGAGATTTATCGGTCCTATATATGAAAAGGATTTGTGAGTTGCCTCCGGGTCGATTAATGAGTTGATAATTCCCAGACCAATATCCGAAACAACAGCCACTGCAAACTGGTCGTAAGAAAGATATCCGTAACCTACACCTACCTCATGCTGGGGATATGGACAATGGGAATATACTCTGGCATGTGAAGGACTATTTAATAAGAGCATTACGAGAATTAAAGGAATAATTCCAATGCGGTTTGTAATCTGTTTTTTCATAAGGAGTAAAATATTTGGGGGTGCAATATTAAGAAAAAAAACATTATGAATGCATTCATTTATTTAATAATGTAGCGAAGCTTTAAATTTTGTCATACAGCCGGTAAAAAATATATGAGTGAAACTCAATAAAATCTGCCTGCCAATATACTGACATCGTCTTTTACCTCCATACTCCCCTTAAAGGATATCATTTTTTCGTACAGATTATATACAAAGTCATCTAATTCCAGATTATTGCTGTTATTTACAAAATCTCCTACTCTCTCCATTCCAAAGACTTCTCCGGAATCATTGGCTTGTTCTGTAAGCCCATCTGTGTATGAAAGGATTTTGGCATCTTTGTCCAGTATAACTTTTCCTATCTCCACCCTCGGAATCTGATCTAAAATTCCCAAAATGGCACATCCTTTTTTTAACTGTATCAGTACGCTTCCATTTTTCAGAAAAGGCGGATTGTGCCCGGCATTTATGTATTGAAGTTCACGAGTTACAATATTATATTTCGCCAGAAAAAGTGTTATAAATTTTTCGCCGTTTGTGATACTGTATATTTTGTTGTTAAGTCTGTCAATCAGCTCACGCCCGTTTTCAAAGTCAAAGTTTATTCCTGCGTTCAGATAGGCCTGCAGATTAGCCATGACTAAAGCAGCTGCTACTCCTTTTCCCGAAATGTCTCCAATGCAAAACACAAACTCATCTTTATTAATGTTGATGACATCATAATAATCACCCCCTATGCTCCTGTGAGGCCGATACAGTCCGGCAAAGCTGTAAATACTGTTTTTAGGTAGTTTTTTGGGGATAATCATGCCTTGAATTTTTGTAGCCAATTCAAGGTCTTTTTCTAAGTCTTTCTTTTCCAACTCCCGATGTATCATTTTTTTGTTCTCAATGACTATCGTGAGAATATTGGTGAGTGTTTTGGCATAAAGTATAAAGTCTTTTTCGCTGTCGGGATATTGTGTTTTGAATTCGCCCAAAAGGGTATAAGATACCGGAACTCCCATGTAATAGACCGGCACGATATATTTGTATCCTCCCAAAGCTTTAGAATCCTCGTTTGACAATTTAGACGGCTGCCTGTACTTATATGCAGCTGATTTATCAAAGTTTATTTTTGACGGAATCTTTTTACTCTTGCAGAGTACTTGCTCCCAATCTTCCTTGTGTACGAATAAAGAGATATCCTCAACTTCTATAAATTCTGTTAGGTTTTCCTCATAGAACTTATATAAATCATTTATTTCATCCTGCGAACCTATTTTGCGTGTGACAGACAGTAAACTAAGCATTTGCACTCTCATGGACTGCAGATGTTCCTCCAGATGTGTCATCTGTTTTTTCAAATCCATCCCGTCATCTTTCATTACCAGGGCTTTAGAGGAGCATTAAATCAAATGTTTGTAGTGTTTTGTAATGCGACGAATCAAAATATTCCGAACCAAATAAGCGGCGCAGAAGTATAAAGATTGCTTCGCTACAACTAAAATAAGAGAAAACATTTGAAATGCAGAAGAGCTTTGCGATTTTACTACACTAATCCATTGTTTATGGCATACAGGATTATTTCGGAAGAGGAGCTTAAGTTGAGCTTTTTCATTATATTTTTTTTGTGGGTATATACTGTATGGAGGCTTAAAAACAATTTGCCGGCGATTTCTTTTGCGGACAGACCTTCTGCCGTAAGACGGATTACTTCCAGCTCCCGTGCCGTCAGCTTGACTCCCGAACAGTCCGGTTCTTCCTCATCCATATTTTTATTGATGATAATATCAACCACCCGATGGCAAATAAACTTCTCATTTTTGGCCGTGGACAGTAGGGCGCTCAAAATTTCATCCTGATCACAGTCTCTGGTTAAAAAGCTGATTGCTCCATACTTGATTGCCTGAAAAATGTTATCGCTCAATTGGTCTGCCGTAATAATCAATATCTTGGTCTTAGGGTATTCTTCATGGATATATCTTATGTCATCCAAAGAAAAAAACTCTTTCTGGGCGTAGTCCATTATCACGATGTCCGGGCGTGTTTGCTCTAACAGTTCCCTGAGTTCATTAGAGTCCACACATTCTCCAACGCTTTCAAATCTATCGTCATTATTTAATAACTCGATAATTCCTACACGTACCAGATAATGTGTATCAGCTACTAAAACCCTTGTTTTAATCATGATAGTAAACAACTAATTTAAAACTATTTTTAGTTTGCCGTATGTATATGCCCTTTACAGATGGTTATTTAATCAAAAATTGATATTTACAGGGTTGTTTTACAAAGAAAACATGTGATAAAGTTGTATTTACACATTTAATCCGGATTCTGCGTTAGAAAATCTATTCCGAATCAAAATAGCTTCAAATCAGTCGTTTCACTGATTTATTCTCTGTAACCATGGTGATGTGCTATGCTTTTCGATAATAAATCCCTGATTTATTGCTCTTTTGCTTCTCATAACGAAGTCTAATGCATAATCCGGGTTGAAAGCCGTGATTTTCAGAGATGATAAAATATCTGGTTTGTAAAAGTTTTCTGTTAATATTGCATTGTAGCATGCTATTATTGTGCAAAGGAAGTCAAAAAATGTTTAATGGCTAAGTCAAACACCAGATACCAGTGGCTTACCGCTTTATATGCTCTTATCGGACTTTTTATATATTGGTTCGACATTTTCATTAACAGCCATTTATATTTATTTGCTTCAAAATCTAAAGGAATTCGGGATTATTTTACTACGCTTTACTATGCGCTTTACGATCAAAATCTTCTGCTAAACGGCTTCAACTATCCATACGGAAAGGAGCTTATACAGACGCATTCGCAAATTGGTCTCAGTGTTCCTTTATCTTATCTCATGAATGGCAATTTTGATTACGCAGGAAATGTCATCGTTATGCTTAATACACTGATGTTTCTAAGTATTCCGCTTGCGGCTGTTTATCTTTTCAAGTTATTTTCTCTTTGGAGAATGTCTCATCTGTTTAGCTCGGGATTTGCCGTAGCTATTGCTTTATTGAGCCCGCAGATTTTGAATTTTACAGATACTCATGCACTTTCCTATGTCTGTTTCTTTCCGATGATTTGGTATTTTTCGGCGAATTGGCTTCAAAACAAGTCGATTTCATCATTAATTTTCTACCTGCTGACTCTTACCTTCTTTACATTTATACATATAGCTTATTTGCTTATCACTGTCTTTTTCATTGCATCAAGTACAGTCCTTTATATTATCTACAAACTCAAAAAGGGTCAGTACCAGTTTAAAATAGAAGTGTTGCTGCTCCTGACATTCGTTCCTTTCGCTCTGTATTATATTGGATTTAGTGATTCTCTCAGTTATTTCTTTTCCGATTCTGTTCACGCAAGCGATATCAGCAGTATGACGGTCTCTTTTCGGGAACTTTTTCTGCCTTCCAAGGGTATTATCTTGGATGCAGTTAATTTGCTGTATCCTGTGAATGAGCTTAATATAGACAACTATTCATACGTGGGTGTAGGAGCCGTTATTTCTGCATCTCTTGGTGTTTGGGTGTTGAGAGACAGGATTACGGAGCAGGAGTTTTTGGCTCCCGGTCTTGGTGTTTTTATCATTGGTGCGGCTTCATGCCTATTTTTTGCATCCGGTTTGCCGTTCAAATTTATTTCACCTTCATGGATTCCGGAAGAAATTATTGTCCTGAAATCTTTTGGTGTGTTTACGGTGCCGTTTTACTTCGTGTTTTCTTCTTCTGCTGTCTGGCTGTTGTATATTTTATCGGAGTACATTAAAAAAAGGAGCCAGTCTTTTTACGCATCTCTCATAGTGGCAGTGGTGTTCTTAATTTGGATAACAGAGGGAATGAGTCTTCAAAAAAAGCAGTCGCGTTTCATTCATGATAACGGTAAATTGGTCAATGAGTTTTTGTCATTCGAAAACAGTTACGAGTCTATGCTTGTCGAAATTGGTCAAAGCCCGGACTATTATCAGGCGATACTGGCATTTCCTTATTTTGAATCTCAGGGTACGGGTACTTCTTTTAATTTAAACAGGGAGTCCTTCTTTTATGCCGCCAAGGCGTCTTTGGAAATGGAAATTCCGATTTTGACTTCCGGTGAAAAGGAAATTACTTCTGGGAAAGACTATTTGCAATATCAGTTATTAGGCAATCCGATGCTCGAAAAAGAAATAATAAAAGATTTTAAAGACGAGAGGTCTATTCTGCTCATTACTCAAGGAGACAGATTTCAGGATTTTGAAGAAAGAATTATTAAAAAATCCAGGCTGCTGATTCAAAAAGGTTCCATCACTCTTTATGATTTGCCCATAAGCACTTTTGAAAAACAATATCCCGTTTCCCTTGAGGCGTTAAACAGACTGCCTTCCAAAATTCATGATGATCTTGAATACAAAAGTTCCGGTTTCGGAAGTTTTTTATGGAAAAATTTTAAGAATAAATCCGTGTCAGAAGATAAACACCCAATCGGTTCATTTATTTATGATAAAAAGAATACTCAAGTGGATTATGAGGTGAGTCTGTGGTATCATTATTCCAATAAATCTTTTAAAAACTTGTCATTTTATGCAGATATCCTGGACGCGGAAGACAAAATCATTCATAGATATTCATACGAACCCGATTTTATAACAGATATCACGGCGGATCTGGTCCGGGCAAAAATCATTGTTCCGTATTCCGAACAAAATGCAAAAATTCACGTGTACTTTCAGGAAAAGACTGCTGCGTTACATACACTTTTGATTAAGCCTGTCAGTCAGGACATCTGGATAAAACAATCAGATTTAGAGTTTTTCAACAACTATCCGTTGGATTATTGATTTTCGTATATCCAGGAATATAAATCTACCATAGATGAGGTAATTACCTGAGGTATATATCTTTTAATATATTCTTTGCCCTTTTGGACAAGGTCTGAAGAAAACTCGGTATCAATCATTACCTTATTAATAGCGTCCATCCAGGCTTCTGTATCTTTTGCATCAAGATATACAGCTCCCGGTCCGCCGGTTTCCATTAAGGAAGAGTTGTTTGAGGTAATGACCGGAACTCCCATTTTCAACCCTTCTATAATTGGCAGTCCAAACCCTTCATAAAAAGACGGATACACCACACATTTGGCCATGCAGTATATCCCCGGCAATTCGTACCAAGGGATATTTTTAAGAAAGTGTACCCGGTGTCTGACTTCTTTATTTAAGATATAATTTTCAATCTCCGTCAGACTGTCGCTTTGATGAGATACTACGACTAACTGAAACTCGCTGTTTTCGGGACAGGAGAGTGCATCAATCACGACCTTTAAATTTTTTCTGTACGAACCTGAACCCACAGAAAGTATAAAGTCATACGGAATATTATATTTTTGCCGCAGTAGTTCCTTAAACCAATTGGTGTATTTGTATTCATATTCTCTGCCCCAGGTAGGAGGTATGACAAAAATTTTATTCTCCGGTACTTTAAATTCTTCTATCAGATCGTTTCGTGTATTAGTACTTACAGCGACTACCGCCGAGGCTTCTTCACAGGCTCTTTTGGTTTTATAACTGAATACTTTTCTGTCCAAAAGAGCAAAGTCATCCGGAAATTTTTGAAAAATAATATCATGAATAGTCACGACTGATTGAATATTCTTTGGAATTGAAAAAGGCAATTCGTTGCTCAGCCCATGATAGATGTCAATGTGTTGCTGGCTAATATCTTTTAAAATATCAGCGCTCCTCCACAATGGCGGGAAATAATGTTCGGAGATAATAGAGTTGCTTACAAATTCCCGATATTTAAAAGAACTGTTTCTAAAATAATTCTTGTGTACAAATAATTTATACTCGTATTGAGGAAACCAGCGCATCAGATTGTGCATTAGACTGCGCCCGTAACTTCCCAGTCCCGTAGTATTATCGTATATACGTTTCGCATCAAATCCAATTCTCACAGCTGACCTTATTCTGTTTTTTAATCATGACCTTATTCTGATTTATTGAGAATAACTATCATTTAGGACAAAAATAAGCTATTGTCTCATGTTTTTTGTCGGATATAAATAATTCTTATCACATTTTCAACTTTATCCCCATTTATCGGAAAAATTCTTTTGACTGCCAAACAAATCCGGTGTTTTGCTTATAATATTCTATTTAATACTTTTGTCTAACTGATTTCAGCGATTTATGTCTGTACCACCTGTTATAATCGTGGGAATGCATCGTTCCGGCACTACGATGATTACCAAAATGCTCGAAGGTCTGGGACTTTTCGTTGGTGATCAAAAAGAAATTAACCATGAAGCTCTTTTTTTCTGGAATATCAACAATTGGATATTTGAGCTGACCCATAGCAGAGCCGACTTACCTCATAATTTCAGATATCTCAACCCGAGGACCAGAGAAATAATTCTTCAGGATCTGAATTACTTTGTCCGAAGCAGAAAGAAAAAGCTGTTTTTGGGTAACAAGTATAATGCATATTCCAGTATTAAGGAATTAGATTTTCCCTGGGGCTGGAAAGATCCCAAAAATTCTTTTACCATAGAACTGTGGAAAGAAGTTTTCCCAAATGCCAGGGTCTTGCATATCTACAGAAATCCCATTGATTCCATCCAAAGTTTTATTAAGAGGGATTTAGAAATGAAAAACAGATATGAATTAAACTGGAAGAAAAAACTGAAACGGTTTTTTCTGATCAGCCGGAATTATCATTCTAATTTCAGATTGTTTTCTTTGGAGGAAGGCTATAATCTTTGGGAAGAGTACGTGATACAGTGTTTGAGTCTTGAAAAAGATTTTCCGGATATGATGCACATTTGCTATGAAGATTTTTTGGAACAGCCGGCAGAGTATTTAAAAACCATCTCTGACTTTTGCGGATTACGTTGTGAAGAAGCGGATATTCGAAAACAAGTAAAGTTTGTTAAAAGTGACCGGAGATATGCATTTACGGGGAATTCTGAAGCAATTCAAGTATATTTAAACATAAAAGATAAACCTCTGATGAAAACATTGCAATATGACAATATTATCACTGAGTCCACATGAGTGCAACTATTGACATATTATTGGCAACCTACAACGGGGGCAGATATATCGAAGAACAGTTAGAGTCTATTCTGTCACAAGACTATAAAGACATTCGTATCATCGTTCGGGATGATGGTTCTACAGATGAGACTTTAAATATTTTGTACAAATGGCAAAGCCTGAATCCGCAGACGATTGAAATCATTGAAGATGACTTGGGAAATTTAGGTCCCGCACAGAACTTCAATCTGCTCATGGAGTACTCCAAGGCTCCTTATATCTGCTTTTCGGATCAGGATGACAAATGGATTGAACATAAACTTCAGCGTCAGCTTGACCGAATGCATGAATTGGAACAAAAGAATCCCGATAAAGGCATTTTGATATTCTCTGATTTAATTATGTGTGATGGTGAATTAGAAATGACTTGCCCCTCCCTGATGGAAAATGACAAGCTCAATCCAAAAGCCGTTAGAACCAACCAGTTGCTCATGCAGAATGTCCCTTATGGCTGTACGATTCTTATTAACAGAAGGTTGCTCCAACAATCTGCTCCGATTGATTCCCGTGCACTGTTACATGATCATTGGCTTGCAGTCATTGCTTCATTGATTGGAGAAATAGGGTATATAGACGAAGCCTTAGTGTATCACAGATTACACGGCAAAAATGCAAGTCGGGAAGGAAGTACACACAGGAAAGAAACAAGTGCGGACATGATGGATAAACTAAATAATCACAACTTTCATAATTATTTATACAAACAGGTCGATCAGGCACAGGCTGTTTTAGAGAGGCTACATCAGGACATAAATGAAGGGCAAATTCAAATGCTTGAAGATTTCATCGCTTTGAAAAGCACAAACGGTATGAAAAGAAAGTGGCTCATTGTTAAAAACAAATTCTTTAAAAATGAGTTACTTCACACCCTGAAATTAATAATCCGAGCTTAAATGAGTTTTAAGAAGAATGTATTGATTACCGGCGGTGCCGGATTTATAGGTAGTAATCTCACTCAGAAACTAATTCACGAAGGCTATCGTGTTACTATTTTGGACAATCTGTCTCCGCAAATACACGGAGTCCCGGAGATCTCTGTCCTGTATCAAAATGTGAAAGACAAAGTACACTTTATTTTTGGGGATGTACGAAAAAAAGAAGACTGGGAAAAAGCTTTAAAAGGCCAGCAAATTGTGGTGCATCTCGCGGCTGAAACCGGCACGGGACAGTCTATGTATCAGATAGAGAGATACTCGGATGTAAATGTAAAAGGGACTTCGATATTGTTGGATATTTTAACGAACAGTACGCACTCAGTCGAAAAAGTGGTAGTGGCATCTTCCCGGGCAGTGTATGGAGAAGGAAAATATTTTTCTCCGGCACTCCAAACTTCCGTGTATCCTTTGGGAAGGTCGGAAGAAGATATGCTTAAGGGTGATTTTGAGGTAAAATGCCCAATCACTGGTGTAAATGCGACAATGGAACCTACAGACGAATGGTCCAGAATACAGCCCAATTCAATTTACGGACTCACAAAATATTATCAGGAACAGGCGATTATGATTAGTTGCCATGCACTCGGTATTCCGGCAGTGGCGTTCAGATATCAGAATGTATATGGACCGGGACAGTCCTTGAATAACCCATACACTGGCATTCTTTCTATTTTTTCTACCCGAATCAAAGGAGGTAAAGAGATTAATATTTTTGAAGACGGTACTGAAAGCAGAGACTTTGTGTATATAGACGATGTGGTAGAAGCGACAGTTTTGGGAATTAAAAAACAGACCGCCGATTATCAGTCTTTTAATGTGGGAACAGGAGTAGCCATTAGTGTTATGGAAGTGGCAGAAGAACTGATGAAAAATTACCAAACTAAGATTCCTGTGCACATTTCCGGACAGTTCCGGAAAGGAGATATCCGCCATAATGTAGCGGATATGCAAAAAGCAAAAGCTTTACTCGGGTTTGAAGCCAAAGTTTCTTTTAAGGAAGGTATCCGTAGATTTACGGAGTGGGTCAATCAGCAGACAGTCATGGCGGATAAATATGAGGCCTCTTTGGAAGAAATGAGAGCAAAAGGACTGTTGAAATAGTCTGTCAAAAAGTCAACGGTTGTTCTTTGTTCAAAATCCCCATTCCGAAAAGAGCAAAATCAAAACGCACCGGGTCTTCCGCATCAAATTGTCTTAGAGATTCGGTCAGTTCCAGCACAGTTTTCCAGTCAGATTGCTTACGGGCAATCAGACCGAGGCGACGGGCATTCCGCTCCACGTGTACGTCCAAAGGGCAAAGCAACTGAGCAGGAGATATCTTTTGCCAAACTCCAAAATCAATTCCTGCCGTATCTTTTCTGACCATCCAGCGCAGATACATATTGATGCGTTTACAGGCAGAGTTGCGCACGGGCGAAGCAATATGCTTACGGGTTCTCGGTGCGGTCGTTTCCTGAGCCATTACTAACTGATGAAAATTCTGAATATACACTCCCACATCCTGAGGGTTATCTTGAATATTTCCCACAAAAGCTTCTTCCAGAGTATCATGGTTTTGGTAGTGATTTCTGAAAAAAGCTATCAGCCCTAACAGATCTGTACTGTTGAAGGTGCGATGTACAAATCCATCTAAAGGAATCAAATCTTTTTCATGATGATTCATGATGAAGTCGTAAGGAGCACCATCCATGAGTTTCACTAAGCGATTACAGCTTTTGATAATAGTTTTGCGTTGTCCCCATGCCAGTATAGCTGCAAAAAATCCCATAATTTCTATATCCTGCCGGAGTGAAAAGCGATGCGGAATGCTGATAGGGTCGTCCTCTATAAAAGATTGACGGTGTACTTTGTCATAATAGTATTCCAGTATTTCTCTGATGTCCATATTTAGTAATTCTGCTTTAGAAAATCTATAAAAATCAAATGCATAGAGGCCACAAGATAAATTCATATTCTTAAATGTAATAAACAGCCTTGTTGACGACACTGATTTTTCACTTCGTCCAGAATAAATTCGTACTCAAATGGCCTATATGAGGCATCCTCCCCTTTGAAGAGAATTACATCTTTCCTCTTTTTGAAGAGAGTTGCATCTCACCTTTCCCTTTTTTGGAGAGAATTACATCTCGCCTTTCCCCCTCTGGAGCTATCGTGTGGACACAATTATTAGTTAGCTTTACTAGATGAAAAAGCGTG
>CAZZEH010000006.1:0-112212 GCA_964653095.1 uncultured Chitinophagales bacterium | reverse complement strand
ACGACTGATAGCTTTTAGTATCATTGGCGTTCCTATGGTCATTGTGTTATTGCAGGGAGATGCAGGGTCGGCCTTGGTGTTTTTTAGTTTTGTCATGGTGTTTAACCGGGAAGGATTAAGCAACTGGATAATATACTTGGGAATCTACGTGATAACTCTGTCGCTGCTCGCCCTTTCGGTGGATAAGTTTGCCCTCATTACTGTAGTAGTGATAATTTTTGCAGTTGTTTTTACCTATATCTATATAGTACTTCCGAGAGAGAAAACAATCGTGGCGGGGATACTCTTTGTAATGCTCATGTCGATTGGTTACATCGTGGCGGTAGATACTGCTTTCCATACCGTTTTGAAACAGCATCAGCAGGACAGGATCAATATTATTTTAGGAAAATTAGAAGACAGCAGAGGTGTAGGCTATAATTTGGAACAGTCTAAAATTGCGATTGGCTCCGGCGGTGCCTTTGGGAAAGGGTGGTTGCAGGGGACACAGACCCGGTATGATTTTGTGCCTGAAATGAATACGGATTTTATATTTTGCTCCATAGGTGAAGAGTGGGGTTTCGTAGGTTCAGTAGTGTTGATAGGACTTTTTGTGATATTCCTGCAAAGATTAATTACCCTTGCTAACCGACAGCGAACGGCTTATGCCCGGGTATATATTTATTCTATAGCCTCTATTATTTTCATGCACTTTTTTATCAATATCGGTATGACCATAGGATTGCTCCCTGTAATTGGTATCCCTTTGCCCTTTATCAGTTATGGAGGTTCTTCACTATTGTCATTTTCCATCATGACGGCGATAGTACTCAAATTGGATAAAGAGCGTCTGATGACTTCTTAAAAAAGGAATGAAAGGAATAAATTTTTATAAAAAGATGTACATACGGGCAGTTTCAGTCCGGCTTATGTATCTTCAATGTTTAATTTTTTATTTTTGGCAAAAATCACTACAAAATGAATCTTAAAACCTATAAGTGGATTAATGATATCAACGGATGGATTGTATTTGCAATTGCTTTTGCAATATATGCTTCTACGGCGGAGTCCACTGCCAGTCTGTGGGACTGCGGTGAATTTATATCCGGAGCCTATAAACTTCAGATTGTACACCCTCCCGGAGCTCCGTTGTTTTTAATGATAAACAGAATGTTTACTCTGTTTGCAGGAGACCCGAGTATGGTGGCCTGGACTGTCAATATCAGTTCGGCACTTGCTACCGCTTTTTCTATTTTATTTTTGTACTGGATTATAACAGGAATAGCCAAAAAACTGCTGACTCAGGAAGGTGAGAAACTTACCTTAGACCGAGTCATTGCGATTCAGGGCTCTGCCTGGATAGGAGCTTTGGCTTGTACGGTGAGTGATACCATGTGGTTTTCAGCCGTAGAGGGTGAGGTATATGCACTTTCTACATTCTTTATTGCCATTGTATTGTGGGCAGTCATGAAATGGGAAAATGCGGAGGATAAATATGCAAACCGCTGGTTAGTACTTGCTGCTTATCTGATCGGGGTGTCGATAGGGGTACACCTGCTTAGTTTGCTGGTAATACCGATAGCCGTATTAATTTATTACTTCAAGAAATTTAAGCCTTCTGTGATGGGTTTTGTAGTGGCCTTCTTCACTGGGTTTATTTTATTGGGAGTGGTTCAGGTAGGTATTATTCAATTGCTTACAGCGTTGGCGGCATCAGTAGATAAATTGTTTGTAAACTCATTTGGTCTGCCGTTTAATTCGGGAATTTTACTGACCTATCTCATTGTGTTCATCCTGCTGATTACGGGAATGTATGCGTCGCATAAATACAGACATTCCAATTTGCAATTGATTTTTGTGAGTCTGTTTATGATATTGGTAGGGTTTTCCTCATATCTGCTGGTTCCGATTCGCGCAGCAGCTCAGACTCCTATCAATATGAACGACCCGAAAGATGTCTTCAGCCTGATGTCTTATCTCAATCGGGAGCAGTACGGAGACAGACCGTTGGTACGGGGACCTCTTTTTAACGCCAATCCGTATAAATACGAAAAGACGGGAGATGTGTATTACCCGAACGAAGAGCTTGGAAAGTATGAGATAAAAGGGGCAAAAAATAAAGCGGAGTACAAAGACGAAGACAAGATGCTTTTCCCGAGAATGGCTCCGATTAACGGATACGATGCAGATATGCAGATGTATCAGTACTGGGCTAATTTTTATGGGGAACCGACCTTTGCTGACAACCTGACATACTTTTTCCGATATCAGTTTGGTCACATGTACTGGCGATATTTAATGTGGAATTTTGCCGGACGGCAGGATGACTATCAGGGAACATTTGAAAATCAAAAAATCAATGGGGACTGGCTGACCGGAATTTCATTTATTGATGATGCCCGATTGGGAAGTCAGAGTGATTTGCCCAAGCAGTTAGAAAATCAGAAAGCCCGCAATAAATATTATCTGTTGCCTTTCCTGTTTGGGCTTTTTGGTCTGACTTTTATGATTAAGAAAAATAAGCAGTATGCTATAGTTTTTGGCCTGCTTTTCCTAATTACAGGTCTGTTCTTAGTTATTTACTTTAACTCACCGCCACGGGAACCGAGAGAAAGAGACTATGTATATGTAGGTTCGTTTTTTACTTTCTGTATCTGGATTGGACTGGCCCTCGCAGCGGCGTATGACAGTCTGAAAAAAGTCAATCTGCCCAAAGTTCCGCTGACCATAGGTCTGACCCTTGCCGGACTGGCACTGGTGCCGCTGATTATGGGTAAGGAAAACTATGACGATCATGACAGGAGCGGTAGATATATGGCGAGAGATTTTGCTATAAATTATCTCGAATCCTGCCCTCCCAATGCGATTCTGTTTACGGCCGGGGACAATGATACATATCCGCTGTGGTATGCGCAGGAAGTAGAGGGTGTGCGTCCCGATGTCAGAGTGATGAATACAAGTTTGTCACAGATTGACTGGTATATCAAGCATATGCAGCAAAAAGCCAATGATTCGGAACCTTTGCCTTTTCATGAGTCATTTACATTGGATAAATATCTTGGAGATAAAAGAAATTATATGCCGTTCTATGGGCAGTCGGGAATGGTCGATCCGAGTGAATTCTTAGAAATAGGACGGGTGATGCAGTTTGTTACGAGTGAGAACCCGAAAGCGAAAATTGCCATGCAGGGAGGAGATCGAGTAAATTATCTTCCGACGAAGCGTTTCTTTATGAAAGTGGATAAAGATGCGGTCTTGAA
This sequence comes from uncultured Chitinophagales bacterium, assembly GCA_964653095.1. Classification (GTDB taxonomy): domain Bacteria; phylum Bacteroidota; class Bacteroidia; order Chitinophagales; family JADIYW01; genus JAMLHH01. Next base: position 108,973 of record CAZZEH010000006.1, on the reverse strand, counting down.
GAATGCCCTTATTCCTGCAGGAAGAGAAGATGAAATATTAGATGAAATATATTGGGAGTTCCCTAAGGATTATGTCATGAAGGATGAATTGGCTATTCTGATGCTAATCGCCGGGCAAGACTGGTCCAGGCCTATCTGTTTCGCCAATACTGTACCGTCAGCCAAGTATGTGGGATTGGACAAATATTTAGTGCAGGAAGGTATGGTGTACAGATTCGTTCCTCTGTTGAATCAGGAAAACATGAGTGGAAACATCACTGTGAACTCAGACAGATTCTTAGATGTAGTACAAAATAAATTCAGATACGGCGGTTTGAACGAGCGGGAAATGTTTGTGGATGAAAACAGCGCACGAATGATGAATGTGCTTAAAATGACTCACCTTAAACTCGCGGAAGCACTGACAGAAGAAGGGAAGACAGAAGAAGCAGTGGGCGTACTCAATCAGGTGTATGACAAGTTCAAATACGAGAATGCACCGTACTATTCTCCTTACAACAACTTCTTTAATTACTACAATTTAAGATGGATAGATTTATATTACCGCAACGAAGCCAAAAAAGAGGCGGAGAAAGTATATGCTCTTTTTGTAGAAGATCTGGCAGACTGTATTCGGTTTTATGAAAAACCCAATACATTTGCATCGAGATTCCGGGGGGATTATGAAACAGCAAGAGAATTTGTAAAAACTTTGGAGCAGATTGCCAATCAGTATCAGGACGATAACTTAAAAGAAATACTGAACAGTAATTTTCCGGCTATTCTTGATCTAAAATAAAACGACAACAGTGGCTATATATACAACTGAAATAGCTTCAGAAACAAATATATCAGACGGACCCATTCATCATCGCCTGCTTAAAGCGTATTACGAAGCTCTTCCTTATGTCAAAGGAGATTTATTGGAAGTGGGCTGTGGAGAAGGTCGGGGAGTAGAAATTCTGTCCGGGAAAGTCAGCAGCTATACCGCAATAGATAAAATCATTGAAATCGAAGACACTGTTCGGGCTAAATACTCAGACATTCGGTTTCTTAATATGAATGTACCTCCGTTTGGAGGTCTGGAAGACAACTCATTTGATACCGTAGTCAGTTTTCAGGTCATTGAACATATTAAAGATGATCTCGGATTTTTAAACGAAATAAACAGAGTCTTAAGACCAGGCGGACTTGCGGTTATCAGCACTCCGAATATAAAATGGACACTGACCCGAAATCCTTGGCATATACGGGAATATACCGTAGAAGAATTGTACGAACTGACAGATGCTATTTTTGACAAAGTGGAAGCTTTCGGGATTACCGGGAATGAGAAAGTGATGGAATATTACGAGAAAAATAAAAAATCGGTGGCGAAATACAGACGTTTTGATGTACTCGGACTGGAAAAAAGGCTGCCGGCTTCTTTATTGCGAATCCCGTACGACATCCTCAACCGAATTAACCGAGAACGTCTGAAATCATCTAATGAAACTTTAGTGAATGATATAGGTCAGGAAGATTTTTTCCTGTCAGATAAGCCTGAAAAATGCTTCGATCTTTTTTATATTTTGAAAAAGAATAATAATTAACGGGATTTTTATAAATTTACGTTACTAAAATTTATTACTATGGGAATGCTAAAAGAATTTAAAGAGTTTGCGGTCCAGGGAAATGTAATGGACATGGCAGTAGGTATCATTATAGGTGGTGCATTTGGAACGATTGTCAGTTCTTTCATCGAACATGTCATCACACCGCTTTTGCTGAATCCGGCATTGGAAGCATCCGGAGCAGATAAACTGGAAAACTTGGTCGCTTTTGGTAATGTTCAGTACGGAATGTTTCTATCCGCAGTTCTAAGCTTTATCATGATTGCTTTTGTACTGTTCTTAATGATTAAAGGAGTGAATTCTATGAAGAAAGCAGAAGAGGAGGCTCCTGCTGCTCCGCCCGAACCATCTAATGAAGAGAAGTTACTTGCAGAAATTAGAGACCTTCTGAAGAAATAAAAACAAGCTTAAACTGCATAAAAAAGAGGCTTCTCGCTATGTGTGGAAGCCTCTTTCATTTCTTGGAAAAGACAAATTATTTCCTCCAGTAATTGTTTGCAGCAGCGACAGTTTGAAATTCAACTGCGACCACTTCTGCCGAAGCAATAAGCTGAGCAGAGTCTGTGGCATATTTTTCACGAAGCTGCTTTTTGATTTCAGGGTCTGACTGAATTGCCCCAATTGTTTTTCTGGCCATTAATATTGCCAATTCTCTTCCTTCCTGAGGAGTCTCGGTAATGAGACTTTTTAACCATACATCATTTGACATAATAAAAGTATTTAGTGATTGTTAGATAGATATGTTTAGGTTAATTCTAAACAGCTAAAACTAAGAAAATGTTTTGACTTTTTCAATAAATACACAGTCTGAAAATACTATTTCACACTGATTTTTCCTTCCTTTTCTTCTTAAAATGCAGAGAGTGCCTAATAGATTTTGTTAATGAATTTGTCTTTTGTAGGACAGATAACCCTGTATGCCTACAGAAATCATTACCAATGTAATGCCGATGTAAAAGACAGGATTCAGCTCCTGATTTTCCCGAAAAATAAGAAACGCCAGCAGGATAGAATAAATGGGTTCCAGATTATATGACAGACTCACGGTAAAGGCAGAAATTTTTTCCAAAGCCTTAAAAAACAAAATATACAATATCAGCGTACAAAAGAACGACAGCAGGAAAATGTAAGTCCAATCCCGAATGTGAGGAAAAATATAAGAAGTGGAATTAAAATGAAGGTATATCGGCATAATCAGTCCGATAAAAAGAGTTCCCGCTCCCAACTGATAAAAGTTAAGCAGGAATGGATTGTATTTTTCGACCAAATCCTTATTGCCAATCGTGTAAATGGAAGCAAAAAATGAAGACAATACACCCAAAATAATTCCGGTTCGATACCGTATATCAAAGTGAAACACGAGCGTAATACCCAAAATAGTAATCAGACTGAGCAATAATTCACTCGGAATAAATTTTCTTTTTCGGATGTATGGTTCCAAAACAGAAGTAAAAAAACTGGTTAGACCAAAGCAGACAACACCGACCGATATGTTGGAATACTTGATGCTGGCATAGAAAAAAAGCCAGTGTATGGCCAGAATACAGCCCACAATACCGATTCTGAAAACTTCTTTCTTAGAACGTTTTACGGGTATTTTTTTCAAAAACAAAACTATGCCAAACAACCCGGTGGCAAGCAATATCCGATACCAGACCAACAAGCCTTCGTTTAACTCGATAAGCCTTCCAAAAACTCCTGTAAATCCTGCCAGTATGATAGAAAGATGCAGATAGATATATGCTGCTCTCATAAAAATTGATGCAAATCTACGGTTATAAATATTGGAAATAACCGTGAGAAATAAATTTTATTTTGACTCAAAACTATCTCAATACTGAGAGACAGATTTTAAGATTCCGTTTTCAAATTTTATCGTTAAATTTTCCGGTGACATATCTTTCGGAATTCCCGGGTAGCTTTTTGTCGCATAGCCCCAATCCTCATGTGCCGTTCTGCCAATTTCGGAATACCATACATTACCCGGTTGCCCGAGTAAGGCTTTTACTGAGTCTTTAGACATCCCGGTATAAAGAGTTACAATTTTATCAAAAACTTTAATCTCTATATGTTGGACTTCCGGACCTTTTTCATCTTTATCGTCCAAGAGCTCATTCAGCTCAGAAATCAATTTTTTCTCAAGTTCATTTACAGTTTTTAGGGAAGAAAATGTATTGCTGTTGACAAAAAACAAATACATTAAGAATGCGCCTAAAAATAATCCTCCAATAAAATAGAAAAATTGCCTCATCCTTTATTTTTTTGAATTATGAAATATGCAATAAATTTAATGTGTTAAGATGAAAAGGTATTTAAAGATAATCTATTTTCAAGATTTTCGCTCCACTGCGGGTTTGAAGGTAAAAAAGGGTACAACAAGATTTCTCATTCTGCTCTGCCCCGGCATACTCTCGCAGACAACACGACAATTGAGATAATTTCAGCTAAGTATATGGGGAATAAATCGGGTACGACACACCCACAGCAATTCGTAAATAATCCGCCTTTTCCCTTTTGGAGGGGATTAGGGAGAGGAAACTCTTCCGGATTGTTACTGTGACTCACTTGAATTAGTCAGGAGAAAAATTCTTGTTCTGATATCTTCCAGCGATATCGACTTTTAATATTTTCCCTCTTTAGCAAGCTTTTTAAACTGGTTATAATTTGTAATCAGTTCATTACTTTCTTTCAAAAGCTTGTCTTTTTTAATCTTTCAGTAAATCTCTTATTTTCTGATGTGTAGCCTGGTCTTTCAAAACGCCTACTACATCTACAATTTAAATAAACTATTTTTCTGTTCTTCATCCCAATTCTAATCGTAATCATCATCTGACTGATATTGTCAGACCCTTTTTGTAGGTTAATTTTTAAAATTCAAAAATCAATCATTTTGACATTATCTTTGAAGGATCCAGCATTGTAAAAAGAAAGGACTGCTTAAACCACGACAGTCACTTGATATCAGCAACATCGATTTTGTAAAACTTACCGTCTGTCGATTGTATTCTCAGTGGGGCTGTAATTTGTAGTTACCTCACTTATATTCTCAAAGACTTACACATTTTTAGTTTACCCGGTCTCTGTGTATGATTGTAGAAGTGGCCTGAGCAGCAGGCAGTACAAAGATTTCTTCAATATTGACGTGCTTGGGCTGACTGGCAATAAAGAACACACTCTCGGCAATATCTGCTCCTGTAAGCGGTTCAAAGCCCTCGTATGTTTTGCCGGCCTGCTCTTTGTCTCCTTTGTATCTGACGAGAGAAAACTCAGTATCTGCTGCCCCCGGACTTACGACCGATACTTTTATCCCTTTGGTGATTAAATCGATCCGCATGCTTCTGCTGAGTGCCCGCACTCCGTGTTTGGTCGCGCAATACACATTTCCGCCTCCGTATGCTTCGATTCCGGCAAGAGATGCAATATTAATAATATGCCCCTGCCCGTTTTGTATCATTATGGGAGTCAGTTCTCTTGTGACGTACAAAAGCCCTTTTAGGTTGGTGTCAATCATTCTTTCCCAATCGTCATATATGCCTTCCTGTATAGGACCTCTCCCGACGGCAAGGCCGGCATTGTTGATTAATACATCCACCTTGGACCATTCTTTGTCCAAACTGCCAATGTGCTGCTGTACAGCCGGCAAATCTCGTACATCGTACGCCTGAGTCAATATCTGAATCGGATATTTTGATAAAATATCTTTTTTTAACTGCTCCAGTCTTTCTTTTCTTCGTCCTGTAATAATGATGTCCCAACCCTGAGAGGCAAATTTCCATGCGCATGCTTCTCCAATTCCTGCGGTTGCTCCGGTAATATATGCTAACATAATTTTAGTCCAAGTGAACGGTAAAAATAAGAGAATCAACCGACTTTATAAAACCGGGATAAAAGCCCTTGTACATCAGAGCCTTTAGGATTAGCATTTTTACACTCTAATTTTTAAATATAACAAGACAATTAATGCAGAATTGATTTTTTTGATAGTTTTTTACTGCACTATACCACGATACAAACATCTGTCAATAGGTAAACCGTACTAAAAATTAATGTTTTTTTTATGCAAATACCCCGTTAAAATGTACTCTGTTTTTTCATTAGTCCATTGATAAATGTAGTTTTGTGGTTTTTCTAACGGGAAATTATGCTGAAAGCATCAGACAGATTAAAGAGGTTAAGTGAATCGGCAACGCTCAAAATGGCTGAAATGAGTCGGGAGTTAGCTGCCAAAGGTGTCGATGTGATTAGTCTGAGTGTAGGGCAGCCTGATTTCAAAACCCCGAAACATATTCGGGAAGCAGCTAAGAAAGCAATTGAAGGTGATTTTGACGGATATTCACCGGTACAGGGGTATCTTGATTTGAGAGAAGCAATTTGTATAAAGCTTAAAAGAGACAGTAATCTTGATTATACGCCTGATCAGATTGTAGTGTCCACTGGGGCGAAACAGTCTTTGGCCAATATTTTTCATTGTTTCCTTGATGAAGGAGATGAAGTAATTATTCCTGCTCCGTATTGGGTGTCTTATCCCGAACAGGTGGGGCTTTGTAACGCGAAATCAGTATTTATAAAAACCAATGTAGAGGGTGATTTTAAAATTACTCCTGCACAATTAGAGGAAGCCATTACACCAAAGACTAAGTTTTTGGTATATTCTTCACCCTGTAATCCTACCGGCTCTGTATATAACGGAGGCGAGCTGTCCGCCTTGGGGGAAGTCCTGAAAAAACATCCTCATGTCTATGTAATTTCTGATGAAATTTATGAGCATATCAACTATGTGGGGAACCATGCCAGTATCGCCCAAATACCTTTTTTGAAAGACCGGACAATAGTAGTCAATGGCCAGGCTAAAGGATATGCAATGCCGGGCTGGAGAATCGGTTATATCGCCGCACCGACATATATCGCCGAAGCCTGTACCAAATTTCAGGGGCAGACCACCTCAGGTACGAATACTATTGCGCAGCGGGCTACTGTGGAAGCTCTTTTGGGCGATCATCAGCCGACATATACAATGCGCGAAGCATTTAAAAGAAGAAGAGATTTAGTGTTAAAAATGATTGATGAAATTCCGGATGTGAAATGTACTGTTCCGGAAGGTGCTTTTTACGTATTTCCGGATGTGAGTGCTTATTTTGGTAAAAAATATCAGGGGCAAGTTATTAGGAATTCGGATGATTTATGCATGTTTTTACTGAATGTGGGACATGTGGCAGTAGTAGCAGGAAGTGGTTTTGGGGTCCCTGAATGTATTCGTTTCTCGTATGCAGCTTCTGATGATACTCTGAGAGAGGCATTGACCCGAGTACAGCATGCATTTAAGCTGTTGCAATAAACTTACTTCTAATCATAACTATACAGGAAGTTGTAAAAAATCCAATCCGGATAAGAATCGACTCCGTAGGAGTCCCCTAATATCTGAAACATTCTAAAAAAACATTTTGATTCTTTAGCGGAATACATATATTTAAGAATTACACTTAAAATATGTTTGTAAAAGATACATTTAAAGACCGGATTGTTTTGGTCACAGGAGGAGGAAGCGGAATAGGCTATACCATAGCTCAAAAATATCTGGAACTCGGCGCAACTGTCTGGATAGCTTCCCGTAAACAAGAAAAAATAGACCGCGCGGTAGAGTTACTGTCGCAATATGGAAAAATACACGGAGCCATCATGGATATTCGTGAACCTGAACAGGTCGAGGCAGTAGCGGCTCAGATAAAAGAGAAAAGCGGGCGGCTTGATATTTTAGTAAATAATGCGGGCGGGCAGTTTCCGGCAGCGGCAGAACATATCAGCTATAATGGATTCCGGGCAGTGATAAACAACAATCTTCTGGGGACGTTTTATGTGACCCAGGTGATGGCGAAAACCTTTTTTATTCCTGTAAAAAAAGGGATTGTAGTGAATATCATAGCCAATATTTTCAGAGGATTCCCGGGAATGTCGCACACAGGGGCTGCCCGTGCAGGAGTAGATAATCTGACAAAATCTCTCGCGATAGAGTGGGTGCGATTTAATATTCGGGTCAATGCAATTGCTCCGGGCATTATTGATTCCTCCGGCTTGGAACAATATCCTGAAGAGTTTATCAAAAACATACGGGATGCCATTCCGGGAGGTGAAATGGGCAGTATGGAAGAGGTCGCCTGGCCGACTTTATTTTTGACTTCAGACATGGCTTCATATATTAACGGGGAAACTTTATATGTGGATGCCGGAAACAGACTTTGGGGAGATCAGTGGAAATTTATGTCTTAGTCCTACTAAGTTAAAAGGGGAGAAACAGAGCTAATCAGACTGTCTTCTGCTAACAAATCCAATTTCTGAATTTACAAACACAAACAAAATATATGAAAAGTATGGATACAGAAAATATTCCAAGTATGGTAAATGACTGGATACACAGTTATGCGGTCAAAATTGGCTTTAATTCGACAATTTCCGAATTTACGACAACGGTGTTATTAGCTGCTTTACTGCTTGTTTTTATGACAGGGATTCATATTGCCATTCGATATTTACTTAGCAGAGTGTTAAAGAAAGTGGGAGACCGAACTGAAAATCATTTCTTTTACTATTTGTTGGAGAATAAATTTCCCCACAATTTAGCTTATGTAGCTCCGGTTATTTTGGCAAAGAATGCTCTTGAGATAACGTTTTATAATTTTCCAAAATGGATTCCTATTCTCGATAAAATTATTGATGCCTATATCGTACTGATGATTGTATGGATGATTATGTCCATACTATCCTCTGGAGCGGATGTTTTGAGAGCACATCCCACTTATAAGGGGAAACCGTTAGACAGTTATTTACAGGTGATTCGAATGGTGTTGCTGCTGTATGCTATTATTCTCCTGTTTTCTATGTTTACCGGTAAGTCACCGCTGGTATTTTTTACTGCAATGGGTGCTATGTCGGCAGTTTTACTGCTGATGTTCAAAGATACCATTATGGGATTTGTAGCAAGTATTCAGGTCACGACCAACGACATGGTCAGAGTAGGGGACTGGATAGAAATGCCTAAGTTCGGGGCAGATGGAGATGTAACAGAAATTAATCTGACTACTGTGAAAGTTCAAAATTGGGACAAAACAATTACTACCGTACCGACTTATGCTCTGATATCTGATTCGTTTAAAAACTGGCGGGGCATGCAGGAGTCCGGAGGAAGGAGAATAAAGCGAGCTATTTATCTGAAACAGAGTTCCGTAAGATTTATAGGAGAAGATGAACTGGATCGTTTCAAAAAAATACAGGGACTGAAAGATTATATTGAGCAGAAATCAGAGGAAATCAATCGTCACAACGAAAAAATTAATGCGGATAAAACAGTCCCGGTCAATGGGAGAAATTTGACGAATTTAGGGCTGTTCAGGGTTTATGCCGAATGGTTTCTGAAAAAGCATCCCGATATAAGAAAAGATATGAGTCTGATAGTCCGGCAACTGGCACCTTTAGAAAGAGGCGTACCCATGGAAATATATGTCTTTACAAATACGACAGCCATGGTGAAATATGAAGGAATCGCAGGGGATATTTTTGATCATCTGATAGCTTCTGTCCGCTATTTTGATTTAGAGATTTTCGAATCGACCTCCAATCATTTGAGAATTACAAAAGAAAGCTGATACCTGATATCTGCGGACAAAAATTTACTTTAAAACTTCTAAAGCCGCATCAATATGAGTGTAAGAATTGACCGAATGATTGTGAATTCTGTCCTGAGATACATATTCTCCGAGGCGGACTACCACCGCATTTTTTTCGGGAATCACATAAACGAACTGACCTTTGACTCCTCTGAAATACGGAATTTGAAGACCTTTGTAGTGCATAATCCAAAACTGATAACCGTAGTAATCCACAGTTTCACCCTGCCTGTCTTTCAGGTGGGAAGCCGGATGAGTGGCAAGCTCAATATATTCTTCCGGAACAATTTGAGTACTGTCCCATTGTCCACCCTGTAATACGAGTTGTCCTAATCGGGCAAAATCTCTGGCGTTTGAATTGAGGCAGCAAAAAGTTTTGGCATCACCGCCCTTTTTATCTAAGCTCCACAACGCATCGTGTTCGGCACCAATTTTAGACCATATTTTTTCTGAGAACAGTTCAGGAATGGATTTGCCGTATGCATTTTCAATGACCCAGCCCAAAATCTGAGTTTCGGCACTTGAATAGTAAAATGTTTGGCCGGGAGCGTAATCAGCTTTCAGATTTCCAACCACCTTTTTTACCCGGTCGCCATAGTAGATGTCGGCTGTTTTGCCAAAAATATTGATGTATGACTCTGTCCATTTATACCCACCGCTCATAGAAAGCAAGTCTCTGATTCGTATGGTATCTGTTCCTTCTCGGTTAAATTCCGGGATGTAATCAGCTATAAAATCATCTAAACTCTGCACTTTCCCTTCATTTACGGCTATACCCATGAGCATACTCACAACAGATTTGGCCATAGAAAATGAACCTGAATAGCTTTCCGCGCCATAATCTTTCCAGTATTTTTCAAAAAGTATTTTTCCGTCCTGAATGACTAAAAAAGCAATGGATTTATCTTTGGCAATTGAATCCAGATGTGCCTCGGAGGGACTTGTAGAATTATAAGTTTCTGCTTCTTCCCATGGTTGTCCTGTGCCGGCTTTTACAGTGTAATTATCAAAAAACTGATAATCAGTCACGTCAGAAAAGTTTCTGAAAAGTCCTCTTTTTATGTACAAAGGGGAAATGGCGAGTACTATACCGAGAAAAATCAGAACAGCAGTTATCTTTTTAAACATAGCAAATTCGTTTAGCTAAAAAATGAATTCTAAATGTATGCAATCCTTGTTTTGTTTTTTACTTTTAGCAAGTTGATTTTTAAAAAAATGGTTTGAACTATTGAATTCGGTCAGTGTTTCTATATTAGATAAAAATAAAGCAACAATGGAATTGACATTTAAAACTACCTTGAAATGCAGTGGCTGCGAAGCCAAAGTGAAGCCTTTTTTGGACCAAATGGCACAAATCAAAGAATGGAATGCGGACTTGTCTGTTAATCCTAAAACGGTCACAGTAAAAGGGGACAGCCTGAATGCCGATGAAATTATTGCGGCAATAGAAAAAGCCGGATTCAAAGCAGAACTGGTGTAAATAACAGCACAAATTTTCGAAGGGTTGCTCCGAACGTTTATTTTTTTCAGTTAGTGTCTTGTTTTAAGCTTGTGATTTCCGCCCCATATTGATAGAACTGTGAGTTACCACCTTTATCCCGACGCATAAAGCTGGCTGAGTTGTTCTGTTGATACTCATTTAATAGGAAATCTCATACTGTTGGTTACATTGTATATTGCGGCCAATTTGACTAACTTTGTATTTAAGATATCCTGTTCAAATATGGGTTTGGCGGAAGCAGAAAATAATAGAGAGTTTGAATAGAATGAGTGACATTGATAAACTATTGAGCTTTTACGGATTTCTTTAAATACAATATTGCAAAAAAACAATTAATGATATGCTGACTGTAACTCCACAATATATCACCGATAGTGCAGGTAAGAAAATATCTGTTGTACTTTCTATCAAAGAATTTAAAGCCATTATGGAAGAATTGGAAGAGTTAAAGGATATAAGACTTTATGACGAAGCCAAAAAATCTAATGAGCCTTCTATTCCCATCAGTGATGCTTTTAAAATGATTGAAGCCAAACGAAAAGCAAAATAGTGGCTTATAATGTAACTATAAGAAAACGAGCCATTAAAGCTCTTGAAAAAATAAACGAACCTTATTATTCCGGAATCAAAAAAGCCATTTATGACCTGGCAGATAATCCTCGCCCTCCCGGCTGCAAAAAGTTAAAAGGTAGAGACGGTTATCGAATTCGTGTGGCAGATTACCGTATTATCTATGATATTTTTGACCATATACTCGTAGTGGATGTTATTGGTCTTGGACATAGAAAAGATATTTATGAGTAGAGCTAAAGCTTCATTAAGTCAATGTTTTTCCAATTCATACACAGAACTCTTTCATTATTCCTATCGGAGTAGATTTTCTAATGTATAATTCGGGTTTAAACGTTTATCTTTTCAGTCCGATTTCTCTCAGCCGTTCATTGAGATATTCTCCCGCGGTAATAGGTTTGTAAGCTAAGGGATTGTCTGGAGTGATACAATGAGGCAAACAGTCTAACTTCATTTCACTTCTTGGGTGCAGAAAAAACGGTATGGAATATCTCGGAGTGTGCCATTTTTCTCTCGGTGGATTGATTACGCGGTGGGTCGTGGAGCGCAACACATTATTGGTCAGCCGCTGCAGCATATCCCCTACATTAATTACAATTTGTCCCGGCCCTGCTTTTACATCCATCCATACTCCGTCCTTTGTTAGGAGTTGGAGACCATCCGCAGATGCACCAACCAACAAAGTAATCAGATTGATATCTTCGTGCTGTTCGGCGCGAATGGCAGATTTGGGCTCCTGAGTAATCGGCGGATAGTGTATGGCTCTGAGAATACTGTTCCCGTTTTTTATTTTCGAATCGAAATAACCTTCCTCCAAATCCAGATAATTGGCAATCGCTCTCAGCAGATAGGCACCTGCCTGTTCAAAACTTTTATACAGCTCTTTCCAGGTTGTATTGAACTCCTTGATTTCTTCCACTTCAAGATTGTCGGGATAATTGTCTTTAGAAAGTTCTTCTCCCTCTACGTACTGACCAATCTGCCAAAATTCTTTCAAGTCGGGCACTTCACTCTGTTTGGCTTTTTCTCTCCCAAAAGAAGTATAACCGCGTTGTCCCGCATATTCCGGGATTTCATATTTCAGCTTGACTTCGGTAGGCAATGCAAAAAACTTTTTAATCGAATCATAGAATTTTTCGATGGTTGTGTCCGGGATGCCGTGCCCTTCTACTGCCACAAACCCAATGGTTTCATATGCTTGCCCCAAGGCTTGCACAAAAGCTTTTTTACTGGCAGAATCACCGGAAATGTAGTCTTGCAAATTGACAACAGGTACTATATTCATAATTTTTAGTTTAGCGGAGCCTCAAATTTACACAGCAAGTTATAAAATTCTGCCTGATACAGAGTGAATCCGGCGAATAAAGTAATGGAATGATTTTGAGAATGGGTATGTTGTTTTGGATTGGTTTTTGTTTAAATAAATCTTGACATTTGTAACTCAATATTCTGAAGCAATGCATTTCAAAACCTACGTTTCAATTTTCTTCCTGATTCTGATTTCATTTTCCTGTAAAAAGAAAGTGAAACTGTCGTTTGACGATACTCCCGAAATTGACGGTGTCAAAGAATGGGTGGAAACAGCGACTCCGGCAGATACAGTAGTGCCGGTTTTTGAGTTTTTAAAAGCAAAGTTCAGAGGATTCGCAAATATGAACGGCTCCACACAGAATTTTAATGCCAATATGAGATGGCAAAAAGGAGAGAAGATTTGGATATCTATGAGCCTTTTCGGGATAGAAGGAGTTCGGGCATTGATTGATTCGGGAGGGGTACGGTGGATAGACAGACTGAATGGGGAATATCATATTCTCCCTATGAATAAAATAGCATCCAAGATAAATATGGAACTGGACTTTCCGGCAATAGAAAGACTGATGCTCGGACTTCCTGCCATTCTCGATACTTTGCCCACCGAGATAACTACGTCGGAAGAGTGGATTCAGTGGAAGACCTTTCACAGGAATGGATTTGAGTCATCAGCTGTATTCAACAGAATTAACAGCATGTTGATAGAATATAGAGCAGAAAATTATACTCAATTGCGAACTTTATCTGCAAAGTACGGAGATATCAGGAAAGTGAATGACGGATTGTTTCCTTTTGAAAGACAGATAAAAATTTCTGAAAACACTCTGTTTTTTGAATTGCAATCCAAATTTTCAGAAGTGGATATATTAAGTGAGTTGGCTTTCCCGTTTGATGTACCTGAGAAGTATAAAGTTATAGAGTATTGAAAAAGATTCTGACAGTTGTGTTTTTGTGTCTTCTGGCTCTACCTGCATTGTGGGGGCAGGAGCAGCAGGAATTGGAGAAAAAAAAGAAGCAGCTTGAAGCAGAAATCAAACAGACTCAACAGGCACTGCAACAGACTCAAAAGTCTAAAAGCAGCTCACTGAGAGAGGTAATTAATCTCGAGAAACAGATTAAGCTCCGCCAGGATTTGATTTTAAATACGGCCAAACAAATTAAGGGGTACAACCGACAAATTGCAGATGCAAATTCAACACTTAAAGAACTTGAAGAGAATTTAAAGGACCTTCGTGAGAATTACGCCAAGGCCATCTACGGAACTTATAAGACATACAGACTGGCCGACCAGTTGCTGTTTGTAGCGAGTTCCAGGACATTTACAGATGCTTTCAGAAGAATTAATTATCTGAGAAAGGTAGGAGAATACCGCAAAACTCAGGTGAGCGAAATTGAATCTACACAGATAAAAATCAATGAAAAACTTGTCATTATTAATGAGAAAAAGCTCAAGCAGGAAGCCTTGTTGACAGAGCAGAGAGAGCAGGAAGCCGAGCTGAAAACAACCAAACTGCAAAAGGATAAAATTGTAACCGAACTGCAAAAGAAAGAAGGCGTTTTAAGTAAAGAACTGGCTCAGAAGAGAAGAGAAGCCGATAAACTTAACGCTCAGATTCAGGCTGCGATTGCAAGAGAAATTGCAAGACAAAAGAAACTTGAAGAAGAAAGGAGACGAAAAGAAGAAGCCGCAAAAGGGAAAGGAGAAACTCCGCCAAAGAAAACGGATAAGCCAGGCTCTCCTCTCTCTCCAATGACACCGGAAGCGGCTCAGCTGTCCGCATCTTTTGCCGCTAATAAAGGGAAACTGCCATGGCCGGTAGAAAGAGGAGTCATATCAAGAGGGTACGGGAAATATAAACATCCCGAATATGGCGGAGAGATGGATAATAAAGGTCTGAATATCCGCACGGATAAAAATGCAAATGTGAGAGCTGTATTTGGCGGAGAAGTCATCAGTATAGTGAGCAATCCTATTTATAAAAATGCCATTATTATCAGCCACGGTAATTATTTCACTGTTTATACCCAGTTGGAAAGTGTTTCGGTAGCTAAAGGACAAAAAGTGACCGCCAAACAGATAATCGGTAAAGCTTATACCGATGAGAAAACAAATGAAACCGAAGTGCATTTTGAAATCTGGCAGGGTAACGCCACTCAAAACCCCTCTATCTGGATTGCCCGATAAAAAGATTTTACAGAACTTTTAAGCAAAAATTTAGTCGCCGATTAGATTTCTGGCATTTTCTATAGCTGCCGAAGAAGGATTCTCGCCACTCAGCATTTTGGCAATTTCGATTACAATATCTTCCTCTCTTAAAGGCTTTATTTCGGTTACGCTCTTATCTTTTAAATGTGATTTATATACCAAAAAGTGGAGGTTGCCCGCCGCTGCAACCTGTGGGAGATGGGTAATCGTGATGACCTGATGATTTCGGCTGATGGACTTGAGCAGGTCTCCCGTTTTGAGAGCCACTTCTCCGGAAATTCCGGTATCAATCTCGTCAAAAATTAATGTGGGCAGGGCGGTTTCCTTAGCAATTTGTGATTTAACCGACAGCATAAGCCTGGATTTCTCACCTCCCGAGCCTACCTGATGAAGGGGCTTGTATTCACTTCCCTTGTTTGGAGCAAAAAGTAAGATAATCTTGTCCAGACCATCTTTCCCCGGTTGGTCGGAAGAAGAAACTTTAAACTGAACTTTGGCATAAGGCATTCCGAGTTCTGTAACGGTATTGGTGACCGCCTGACCGAGAGATTGAGCCTGTGCCATTCTCAGTTCAGACATTTTCTTTCCTGATTCCAATAATATAGCCTGAAGCCGGGCAACTTCTTTCTCAAGCGCTTTGATGTGTTCTTCGCTAAAGTTAAATCGTTCAAGCTGTTCTTTTAATTGGGTATGCAAAGCGATAAGTTCACTCATGGATTTCATCTGATGTTTCTGCATTAGACGGTTTACTGCACTGTGATAAGCCGTGATTTCGTTTAGCCTTTCCTCATTAATATCCGTGTCAGATTGTATGTTTTTCAGTTCGCGTACTAATTCTCTGAGATATAGTTGGATGTTTTCTATTTCTTCATAAGCTTTTCCAAGATTACTGTTCAGAGAAGCTATTGGAGCAAGCAGCCTTTGTACTTCGGATAAAATATCTTCTGCATTCAGTTCGTTTTCCGAAAGCATTTGTATAGCCTGACCGGTATTTTGCAAAATACTTTCCGCATGGGTCAGTATATCGATTTCTTCTTCTGTATTTTTCCAGTACTCTTCGGACAGATTGATACCGTCCAATTCATCAAACTGAAACTTTACGAAATCGTATTCCTTAGAGAAACTTTTAGCTTCTTCCTGATACTGATTTAGTCGGTTTACAGCCTCTTTATAGGACTTGAAAACT
The DNA here is from genome assembly GCA_964653095.1 of uncultured Chitinophagales bacterium. Lineage (GTDB taxonomy): Bacteria > Bacteroidota > Bacteroidia > Chitinophagales > JADIYW01 > JAMLHH01. The sequence goes on along the minus strand of CAZZEH010000006.1, from coordinate 92,949 downwards.
TCCCGATACTCATTCAGGAAGGAATTTTGAGAAATTTTATCCAATAAAAACAGCAGAAAATCAGGGTCAGACAGCTGACTGTTTTCATCCTGCTCGTGTATGTCTATAAGCCTTGATGTAAGAGTTTTTAAAACACTTAAAGTAACAGGAACATCATTTATAAAAGCACGACTTTTTCCGTTTGGAGCAATTTCCCTGCGGATAATAGTCTCTTCGGAATAGTCTAAATCTTCTTCCTCAAAAAAGCTTTCCAGTTCGTAATTTTCGATGTTCAGATGTGCTTCGACGATACATTTCTGTTTTTTATTCATTAAAACCTGAGTGTCTGCCCGATTGCCCAATACGAGATTCAGCGCACCCATCAGTATGGATTTTCCTGCTCCGGTTTCTCCTATGATTACATTTAGATTGGGGTTGAAGTGCAGCTCTGCCTCTTCAATGATTGCATAGTTTCTGATATGTAATTCCTGCAGCATAATGTAGCGAAGCTAAAATAGCTAATCTGAAAGATGTTTGATTATAAAGTAATGTTTTGTTTTGTGTATTTTTTCAGATGAAATAAAAATTTCAAAAGCAAAACTATTTGAACGGGCGAAAGTTTTAAGAGTAGAAGGATTTCTTAAATAAATTACAGAATGAGTAAAATTCATAGTCACACGCTGGCATTTTTAAAACAGCTTGCGGAAAACAATAATAAAGTATGGTATCAAAATCACAAAAAGGAATTTGATGAGATTTTGGAACAGCTCTATATATTTACAGGAGCCTGGCAGGCAGGTATTGCGAGTCTTGAAAAAGATGTGCTTTTGCACAATCCGCGAAAATCTGTATTCAGAATATATCGGGACCTGCGATTTTCTAAAGACAAAACACCTTTTAAAACTCATTTCGGAACAGTAGTCGGCAAGGATGGCAAAAACTCCGATTGGGCGGTATGGTATCTGCATTTGCGTCCGGGAAATCAAAGCTATTTGGGTGCCGGAAAATGGAGCCCAAATGGCCATGAACTGCACGTCATACGGCAGGAAATAGATTATAATTTAGACGAGTTTGAATCTGTACTGAATGAAAAAGTATTAAAGAAAAATTTTGGAAATTTGGATACTTCGGATTCTCTGATAAGAGTTCCCAAGGGGTATGAACCCGATAATCCGGCAATAGAGTATCTGAAGCTGAAATCTTTTATTCTTAGGAAAAATTACTCGGATAAGGAGGTTCTGAGTGAAGATTTTTTGCGAAAAATTATTGAGGACTGCACGACACTGGATCCGTTTATCAGGTTTCTCAACCGAGCTTTGAGTGATTTATACTAACAGGAAATCTTCTCAACTCTCCTTTGATGGCGTCCTCCTTCAAACTCAGTCAGGAGAAATGTCTCCACAAATTTTTTAGCTTCGTCCAAAGAGATAAATCTCGCCGGCAGACAAATTATATTGGCATCGTTGTGGAGTCTGGCCAATTCGGTAATTTCGTTATTCCAGCAAACTGCGGCCCGTATTCCGGGATGCTTGTTGGCGGTCATGGCGACACCGTTGGAACTGCCGCAAAGCAATACACCAAATTTGGTATTCCCTTCTTCTATATATCTGCAAAGCGGATGAACATAATCGGGATAATCCACAGAGTCGGAGTTGTTGGTGCCAAAGTCTTTGACCTCAATCTGTTTGGATTGCAAAAAGGTAATTAGCTCGGACTTATATTCAAACCCGGCATGGTCGGAGCCGATGGCAATAGTTTTGGGATAGGACATAGAGAACTTATTTTTACTCAATTTAGTCAAATTCTTTAGCATATTGAGCGGCTACTCTTTTGGAAATCAGAATACTCATTTCATACAAAACCAGCACCGGAGATGAAATCAGTATCAGACTTATCATATCTCCCTGAGGAGTAATGATAGCCAATACAAAAAGAATAATAACCACTGCAAACCGTCGCCCTTCAATCATTATTTTAGGGCTTATAATCCCAATTTTACTCAGAAAATATACTACCATAGGCAACTCAAACATGATTCCTGTGGGAATGACCATGGAAATAACATTGGAAATATAATTGTCTATCGAAATGATATTTTGAGCAATTTCTATGGCAGAATAAGAAAAGAAAAAATTTACCGAAAAAGGAGCAATGATAAAGTAACCAAAGGAACAGCCGATTAAGAACAAAACAGAACAGAAAAAGACAATACCTCTCGTGGTCTGTATTTCATTCGTGTATAAGGCAGGTCTGACAAACCGCCAAAACTCCCAAAAAATATACGGAAATGCCAGTACAAAACCCATGATAAAAGACATCTTAAGATGTATTAAAAACTGTCCGGCTAAATCTGTATTAATAAATTGATAGTTTAAATCTTCTGCGCACATATTCAGCAGAGGAACTCGCTCTGATGCCCAGCAGAAAAAACGATTGGTAGGAAAATCACTTCGGGTAGGTCCAAACAGAATGTAGTCAAAAATAATTCTCTTGTTGAGGAAGGCCACCACAGAAAAAACGACAACAGCTATTACGGAACGTAAAATATGCCATCTCAGTTCTTCCAAGTGGTCGATGAAAGACATTTCATTTTCCGAAGAATCTTCTAATATGCTTTCCTTCATTGTCTGCGAAGATAAAGTTTATTGAACTATTTGTTTAAAACACAAAAGCTATTATTAATTTTAAAGGGTTATGGCTAAGTTAAAAAGTGTGTATGTCTGTCAGCAGTGTGGGGCGACTTCTCCCAAATGGATGGGGAAATGTCCTTCATGTGAAAGTTGGAATACTTTGGTAGAAGAAATAGTATCCGGCTCACCTAAAAAAATAGCGGCGGTTCCGTTAAAAAAAACTTCGGCAGTTTTGCTTCAGGATGTGACTGCAGATGAAAGGCCGAGATTGGTCTTGTCGGATGAAGAGTTTAACCGAGTTCTCGGCGGTGGAGTGGTCTCGAGTTCTTTGGTACTGATTGGCGGCGAACCCGGAATCGGAAAATCTACACTGCTTCTGCAGGTTGCTATGCAGACGGTGGGATTGAGAGTTTTGTATGTTTCCGGTGAAGAGAGTAATCAGCAGATTAAAATGAGAGCAGAGCGATTGGCGCTGCAAACTTCCGAAGTATATCTCTACACAGAAACGAATGTAGAGCAGATTTTGCATCAGGCTTCTCAGATTAATCCGGATATCATTATCATAGATTCCATTCAGACTTTACAGGTAGAGGGTATTGAGTCTGCTGCCGGAAGTGTTTCTCAGGTAAGGGAAGCTACTCATGCACTTCAAAATTTTGCCAAAAACGGAGGGCCTGCAATAATTATTGTCAGTCATATAACGAAAGAGGGAGTGATAGCCGGTCCTAAACTGTTAGAGCATATGGTGGATACAGTACTGCAATTTGAAGGCGACAGACATTACAATTACAGAATGCTGAGGACGATAAAAAATCGTTTTGGTTCAACTTCAGAACTTGGAATTTACGAAATGCAGGTGAACGGACTTCGGCCTGTCAGCAATCCGAGTGAATTGCTTATTACACTTCGCGATGAGCCGGCAAGCGGAGTAGCAATTGCAGTTACAATGGAGGGCATGCGGGCCATGCTCGTAGAGGTACAGGCATTAGTCTCTACTGCAGTGTACGGGACACCGCAAAGATCGGTTACAGGATATGATTTGAGGCGTTTGCACATGCTGTTGGCAGTTTTGGATAAGAGATGTGGATTTAAATTTGGAGCTAAAGATGTTTTCCTGAATATAGCAGGTGGAATGAAAGTAGATGACCCGGCTACAGATTTGGCAGTTTTGGCGGCACTGCTGTCTTCTTATGAGGATATTCCATTGAAAGAAAATATTTGCTTTGCCGGAGAAGCAGGACTATCCGGAGAAATAAGACCGGTAAATAAAATTGAACATAGAATTGTCGAAGCCGATAAATTAGGCTACGAGAAAATTTTTATTTCTAAGTTTTATGCACCTGAGTTTTTAAAATCCTCCCGAATTAGAACTCAACAGGTTGCGAAAGTCGAAGATTTATACCAAAAACTGTTCTGATGAAATCTCTTAAGAAAGTATATAGAGGCTTTTCCAGATTATTTTATCCGAATATTTGTCCCGGATGTCACCGTTCCATGATGGATTGGGAGCGGGATTTATGCAATATCTGCTGGAAGAAAATCCCATACCTTGAGTTGCAAAAAGGTAAAAATACATTGCTTCAGAACAGACTGGCGGGACGGGTGCATCTGCATCAGGGTTATGCCATGATGCGGTTTTATCAGGGAGGTATTTCCCAAAAAATACTTCACGCCATAAAATATCAGGGCAAACAAAAACTTGCAGTGAATGTGGGTGAAAAATTTGGACAGAGATTAGAAGGAATTTTGCAGATTACGGCAGAAAGTGTTTTGGTGCCTGTCCCTTTACATCCGCTTAAAAGGCAAATGAGAGGATTTAATCAAAGTGAAAAAATAGCGGAAGGACTCGCCCGGTCTTTAGATATCTCTGCCTGTCACGACGGCTTGGATCGGGTTAAGTTTCACACTTCACAGACAAAAAAAGGGAAAGAAGCCCGATGGGAGCAGATAAAAGATGATTTTGTACTAAAAAATGAAAAAATAAAGCATAGAGATATTATATTGGTGGATGACGTTTGTACAAGCGGAGCAACGATAGAAGCCTGTGCAAATGCGTTAAAGGAAGGAGATGTTAAAAGTATTAGTTTATTAACGCTGGCAGTAGCGGGAGATCATTATCAATGAGAAGGAAATATAACAATTGGAGTATTCAGGTTTTCATCATTCTGGTGATGGGAATCATATATCTGTCAGGTTGTAAAAAAGATAAAATAGAGTTTGACGGGTTGAGTTATCTTGAGTTTTCTACAGACACACTTTCCTTTGATACTTTGTTTGTTTCACTTGGTTCTACCACTCAGTATTTTACTGTAAAAAACAATCATAAGAAATCTGTCGAGATTCAGAGAGTATATCTGAAAAATATAGCCTCCAATTCATATCGGCTGACTATAGATGGTGGTTCAGGTAACGAAGCCGACAACATCATCATACCGGGGAAAGACAGCATTTATATTTTTGTGGAAGTTACGGTGGACCCAAATGATCAGGGGACGCCATTCGTGCTTTTGGATGAGGTCGTGTTTGAAACTTCTTCCGAAAAGCAAAAAGTTGTGCTGCAGGCATACGGACAGAATGCCCGTTTTTATAATGGAGAGACCATCCAGACTGAAACGTGGACGAATGAATTACCTTATGTGATTCTCAATTCGCTGGAGGTAGAAGAGGGACATACTTTGACCATAAAAGAAGGGGTGACAGTTTATTTTGGTGGCAATTCCGGCATGTTTGTCAACGGAACTTTAAACATAGAAGGCGGGCAGGATACCTCTCAGTGGGTAACATTCAGGGGCTATAGATTAGACACTCAGGTCACCGGAGTAGCTTATGACAGATTGCCGGGACAATGGCTTGGAGTTTTTCTGATGAGAGGCCATACTCGTCATGAGATCACCAATTTCAGAATGCGGGGAAGTGAATTCGGTCTGAATGTGGGTACCACGACAATTGATGAACTGAATGAAGTCAATATTGACAATGCACCCGAATTGAGAATAACGAACAGTGAGATTTATAATCACTCGGTATATGGGATTTATGGATTTCTTGCGAAGATACATGCCACAAATCTGTTGATTTATAATGTGGGAAGGAATGCTTTTACAGTTTCTTTGGGCGGAGAATACAGAATAGAACACAGTACTTTTTATCTCGGTTCATCCGGTTTCTTCGAACATAAGGAACCTGCGCTCTATTTTAGTGATTATCACATTTACAGTAAAGATGCGCCTGCTTTAAAATCCGACTTAACAGTCGATTTGATTAATTCTGTTGCCGGAGGAACCACAAGAGAGGAGATTTTATTTGATTTGGCTGATGAAAATCAAAATCTGAAAATCGAACACTCTTCGTTAAAGTTTACAGAACCTCTGCCCACAACTGTTCAGGCAGTTCAGGTATTGGTGAATGAAGACAATGGTTTTGAAAATCCGTTAAAATCAGATTTTAGGCTTAAAGAAAACTCTGTCTTAATAGACAAAGGCAAAGATATTCACGTACTGTTTGATATAGCAGGTAATCCGAGAAGCAGTAATCCTGATATTGGAGCATTTGAGTTTTAAAATAAAAAATAGATTATAAGTATTTTGAAAGCTAAGTTTAGAGAACTTATTTATATTTTTCCGGTACAGCTCTTTTTGCTGCATCTGAAACGTCACCCCATTTTGGTGGTGTTTTGGATTCTGCTTACCATGATTTGTGCCGATATATTCGCCAAGCAATACGGTGCGCCTTACCTTTTCCTGAGTCCTGAATATATGGGTCGGGTCACCCCTCTGAGCTATATGATTTTGGGCTTTGCTCTCGGCGGCTTCATTATGACCTGGCATACCTGTTTTTATATGCTGAATAGCTTCAGGTTTAAGTTTCTGGTCTCTCTGGCGAAGCCGTTTGTTTCATTTACGCAGAATAATTTTATTATCCCTCTTGCTTTTAATATCGTTTATGTAGCCAATCTGATAGAATTTCATCAACAGCAGGGGACAGATACCAAGACGACCTGGATTTTTATTCTCAGTCTGATGTTAGGGCAACTGCTGATGGTGTTGATGGTGATTTTTTACTTTACACTTTTCAATACCAATGTAGAAAATTTTATAAGGGGACTGACGGAGAAAGCAAAAGAAAAATTTGAGGCAGGTAATATTATTTTAGACAAGATGGATCCGGACAGACCTATTTTGGACAAAGATCAGTGGCCGGTAGAAACATATCTGTATAATTTCGTCAGAATCAGACATGTGCGAAATGTAGATCACTACGATATGACGCTGATAAAAAAAGTATTGAGACAGCATCATTTAAACACACTTCTGATAATTTTTCTGTGCATTTCACTGATTTTTGCTTACGGGATATTATTGGATAATCCAGTTTTCAGAATTCCTGCAGGAGCGGCTATTTTGTTGATTTTTTCTGTGTTGATAGCGATTGCCTGTGTGATAAGCTACTGGTCTGGAGGCTGGAAGGTCATGGTGTTTATTGTGATTTTCGTAATTCTGAATTCAATTTCCGGCTTTAATCTCGGAGTGTATAAACACAAGTTGCTGGGTTTGGATTACACCCATCACCGATTAATTTACAGTAATCAGGCTATTATCGAACATCTGCCTGAGGAAAATATCCGGTACGATATACAGGAGAGCCAAAAAGTTCTTGCAAACTGGAAAAAGAAGTTTAATCTGAAAGACGGGCGGAAACCCTATATGGTTTTTGTGCAGTCTTCCGGCGGAGGTTCGAGAGCTGCATTTTGGGGTATTCATGTACTGCAAAATTTAGAAAAGCACACGAAGGGTAAGCTGATGAATCATACGATGATGATGTCGGGAGCTTCTGGAGGCATGATGGGTAATGCTTATTTCAGACAGTTGTATTATCTTCAGAAACAGGGCAAGGATATCAATCTTTTGGATACAATTTATCGGGAAGATTTGGGAAAAGATTTACTCAATGCCATCTTTTCGGGATATGCCGCCAATGACTTAATTTTTCCCTGGCAAACGTATCAGGCTTATAATCAGAAATACCGAAAAGACAGGGCGTTTTGGTTTGATAACCAGTTAAGAGAGAATACGAGAGGCTTGATTGACGGCAAAATTATGAAATTCAGAGAGGCCGAATACCTGTCTTTGATACCAATGATGGTCTTTTCTCCGACAATTATGAATGATCAGCGGTCGCTGTTTATAAGTGCCACTCCGGTTTCATATTTATGCCTTCCGTTTTCAGGAAAGAATACAGGAACTTTGAATTACTTATTACCGGACGGGGTGGACTTTATGAGATTTTTTGAGTATCGCGGCGCAGAAAATTTGGATTTGGCTACAGCTATGCGATTAAATGCTACATATCCGTATGTATTGCCTGCCGCATATTTGCCGACAATTCCGGATATGAAAGTGATGGATGCCGGCTTTAGAGAAAATCATGGATTTGGTGCCAGTACAAAGTTTGTCAATGTGTTCAGAAATTGGATAGAGCAGAATACGGCAGGTATTATTTTTATACAGATTCGCTCCGATATTAAACTGCAAAAAATGAATGACATAAAAAGTGAAAGCACTCTTTTTAATGAAATGTTTTTACCTTTTAGAAGTATTTATACCAACTTTTTGACTCAGCAGGACTATACCGATGATTTATTTGTGGCTCAACTCGCCAACAGCCTGAAAGTCCCTGTTCACATTTTGCCTTTTATCTATACTCCGGAAGTGGAAAATAAAGAGGCTGCAATGAGTTTTCATTTGACGGGAAAGGAAAAACAGGATATTGTGGATGCATTTTATACAGAAGGAAATGAGAAGATGATGCACAAACTTATTGAGTTACTGCGCGTAAATTAGAAATAACCTGGTGTTCTGCTAATTTTGCTTAAAATGAAAAATTTGAGTATCCTGCTATATTAAATGAAAAATAACGTGTAAACCTAAATAATGAGTAAGAAAGCTAAACAGCCGCGTATCCTGTTGGTAGATGATGAACGACCAAACAGAAGGGTCTTGAGAGAGATTTTTGAGTTTGAAAAATTTGAAGTGGAAGAAGCCGAAGACGGTGAAATTGCGCTGGACAAAATTCTCAAAAATGACTATGATGTAGTCTTGTTGGATATAAAAATGCCTAAAAAAGACGGTATGGAAGTCTTAGACGGTATGAGAGAAGCCGGTAAAGATACTCCTGTGGTGGTCTTGTCGGGGCATGGAACGATAGAGACAGCAGTAGATGCTGTGAAAAAAGGAGCCTATGATTATGTCTCCAAACCACCGGACCTGAACCGAATTTTAATAACGGTGCGGAATGCGATGGAAAAGACCTCTCTCGTAACAGAAACAAAAACGTTGAGGCGAAAAATATCCGGCTCCAAAACTAAAGACATGATTGGAGAGTCGGCTCCGATGGCGCGTGTAAGAGAGATGATAGATAAGGTAGCACCTACGGAAGCGAGAGTACTGATTACGGGTGATAACGGTTCGGGTAAAGAATTAGTAGCTAGATGGATTCATGAAAAGAGCAACAGAGCAGACGGCCCTTTGGTAGAGGTCAATTGTGCAGCCATTCCGTCTGAGCTGATTGAAAGTGAGCTTTTTGGACATGAAAAAGGGGCATTCACATCCGCGATTAAAACTCGTGCAGGTAAGTTTGAACAGGCAGAAGGCGGCACCCTTTTTCTGGATGAAATCGGAGATATGAGTCTTAGCGCTCAGGCAAAAGTTTTGAGAGCATTACAGGAAAACAAAATCACAAAGGTCGGAGGTGAAAAGGAAATAAAAGTAAATGTCAGGGTAATAGCCGCCACCAATAAAGATTTGCATAAAGAAATTGAAGAAGGCAGATTCAGAATGGATTTATATCACAGACTTTCCGTGATTGAAATAAATGTCCCTTCACTGAATGAGAGAAAAGACGATATTCCATTGCTTACAAAGCATTTTCTTAATCAAATATGCTCGGAATATGCTATTCCGGAAAAAGAAATTGAAGAAGAAGCTTTGGAAATACTCAGGTCAAGAAACTGGACGGGAAATATCCGGGAACTCAGAAATATTGTAGAACGGCTGATTATAATGTCGGGTAAAACAATCTCTTCGGATAACGTGAAGCAATATGTGAATTCATTTGGCGGGAGTTCTACAGATGTGGACTTCAATAGATTTGACAGTCTGGCACAGTTTTTAGATTATATGCAAAGAATTTTTATTGAACATTTCTTGGAAAAAGATAAGTGGCAAACGGCAGTAACTGCTCAGAGACTTCAAGTTTCCAAAAAAGAATTGGAAGAATTAATGACCAATTTTGGTTTGAACAAACGGTGATATAGATTGAAAAATTTGGGATTCATATTGCTTGTGCTTTTCTTCTCTGACACACTAAAGGCTCAGAATGAAGTGTTAGTCCCAATTGTCAATCATCAGGTCTTTAATCTTCACAGCAGGAGCAGCCTGTTTTTTAGCGGAAATTATGCGAGTGTAATTGAATTGGAACTGCCGGAAAATACAACCCGCTGGTATTATAGATTTTATAACGTCAACAGGAAAGATTTACTAAGCCAATATACTTCTAATGCCTCTCTGTTAGAGGAGGTGAAAGAGAATATGAAAGACCCGCAGAATTCTAAAATTACTTTTCCCCCAATTCCGAATACCTATCAAAATAAGGTGAGTATTTACCTTTTAAATGATTCTGCTCAAACAGATGTGTTTAATAAAAGGCTGACATTTTCAAAAGTTCAGTATCAGGATGATTTCTCTGTTTTAAATGAAGCTTCAGGGTGGATGGAAGTATGTTCGCCGGGATTTTTAAGTGGGAAACAATATTTAGGACTGCTCAATAAAGCGACGGTTTCAGAATCTTTTATAGTTTTGGATGTGCTTGCAATCTGTAAGAAAAGGTCAGTGGATTTTGAATGGCCGGAAAAAAATCTGAAACAAATTGAAATTGATTTCATTGAACAATATGCCTCTTCTATTTCTCCTTTTATATTGCAAAAAGTATCAGATTGTTTTATCAGTGCTTTGCAGTATTCTTCTTCTTTTAGCCTGTATTCTGAATTGGAAGGTGAGGATAAGGTGCAGTATGAAAAAACAATTTTGGATAAATGTTACAATGACAGATTTCAGGTAGAAGAAAAAGACACTCTTAACAGTCTGAATAATTATTTTGTTTTCGGAAACTGGATGACAGAGAAAGAAGAGATATTGGAAATGAAGTTTTCAGGCCAATTACGCCTAATCAAAAAAGATGAGCGCTCTTTTGATGGAGTGTGGTATCTGTCAGACAATTTACTTCATTTAAAATTTGACGGGTTCTCTACCCAAGTGTATGAACCTCTCCTGGCCACCCCCAATAAGTTTGCATGGAAAAATAATCAGACCGGTAATTATGTGCGGTATTCCCGAATAATTGACACGGAGGAGGAATAAATTATTTGTCCAAAAAAAACTGCCTCCATTTTATGACAAAAAGAGACAGTGCTAATATCAGATATATTTTTCGGGTTATTCTTCTATTGCCTGCTTGGCAGATTGTGAAATCTTAAAAGTCAACTGAGTTTTGTCTTCGTTGATATCCGCAAGTACAGAATCTCCCTCTGAAATATTTTGTTTTAGAATCTCTTCAGCTAAAGGATCTTCTAAGTATTTTTGAATAGCCCGGTGCAAAGGTCTGGCGCCGAATTGAGGATCGTACCCTTTGTCGCCCAAAAAGTCTTTTGCCGCATCCGTAAGCTCTATCGTGTAGCCCAAATCTTTTAGCCTTGCAAACACATTGACCAGAATAATGTCGATAATCTTATGAATTTCAGGTCTCTCTAAGTTGTTAAAGATAACCACATCGTCAATTCTGTTCAGAAATTCAGGTGAAAACGTTTTTGAAAGGGATTTCTGAATAACGGCCTTTATATTTTCATCTTCATTTTTTATTCTCGCCTGAGTTGAAAATCCTACTCCTGTACCGAAGTCTTTCAGTTGCCGGACTCCAATATTAGAAGTCATGATGATGACAGTGTTCTTAAAGTTGACCTTCCTGCCCAGCCCGTCAGTTAATACCCCGTCGTCCAATACCTGCAGCAGAATGTTGAAAATATCCGGATGTGCTTTTTCAATTTCATCCAATAAAATGACCGAGTAAGGCTTCCTTCTGACCTTTTCTGTGAGCTGCCCGCCCTCTTCATAACCGACATATCCCGGAGGTGCGCCGATGAGTCTGGAAATACTGAATTTTTCCATGTATTCACTCATGTCAATGCGAACAAGTGCATCTTCAGTATCAAACATATACCGGGCAAGAGATTTTGCCAATTCTGTTTTACCCACGCCGGTAGGGCCGAGAAAGATAAAAGAGCCTATTGGTTTTTTAGGGTCTTTTAATCCCACTCTGTTCCTTTGTATTGCTCTCGTTATTTTTTCTACTGCATCGTCCTGACCAATAACCTGTTTTCTCAAATCTTCGGCCATATTCACGAGTTTCTTGCTTTCTGATTGAGCTACCTTACTGACAGGAATTCCGGTCATCATAGCTACAACCTCAGCAATATCTTCTTCACCTACAGGGTATCTTCTCGATTTAGCATCTTCTTCCCATTGAGCTTTTGCCTGTTCGAGTTGTTCCTGAAGATTTTTTTCTTTGTCTCTGAGCTTGGCGGCGTCTTCATAACGCTGACTCTTGACAACTTTATTTTTTTCCTCTTTGATGTTCTCAATATCTTCTTCCAATTGAGTAATCTCTTCCGGCACAAAGATGTTTTTTAAGTGTACTCTGGCGCCCACTTCATCCATTACGTCAATAGCCTTATCCGGAAGAAATCGGTCAGTGATATAACGATTGCTCAGGGTAACACATGCTTTTAGGGCTTCTTCGTCGTATTTTACGTTGTGAAACTCTTCGTATTTTGGACGAATATTGTTGATGATTTCCAAAGTTTCTTCAACGGTTGGCGGATCTACGAGAACTTTTTGAAATCTCCTGTCCAAAGCGCCATCCTTTTCGATGTGCTGTCTGTATTCGTCCAAAGTGGATGCTCCGATACACTGAAGTTCTCCACGGGCTAACGCCGGTTTGAAAATATTGGATGCGTCTAAAGAACCTGTAGCGCCCCCTGCACCGACAATCGTATGAATCTCGTCGATAAACAGGATGACATCCTTATTTTTTTCGAGTTCATTCATGATGGCTTTAATCCTTTCCTCAAACTGTCCTCTGTATTTTGTACCGGCAACTAAGGCGGCCAAATCGAGCATGACAATTCTTTTATTAAAAAGAACTCTGGAAACTTTTCTTTGTATGATTCTTAAAGCAAGCCCTTCTACGATGGCAGTCTTACCTACTCCGGGTTCACCAATCAGAATCGGATTGTTCTTTTTCCTTCTGCTTAAAATTTGAGATACCCGCTCAATTTCATTCTCTCTGCCTACAATCGGGTCTAATTTATCTTCTTCGGCTAATTTAGTGATGTCTCTTCCAAAATTATCCAAAACCGGAGTAGTAGATTTAGCTGCAGTTTTACGGGCTGTGGAAGAAAACCCTCTTAGTCGGGAAGATTCATCTTCGAAAGGATCTGACTCGGCTGACATTTCAGCAGAAGTACCTCTAACTTCCTGACGTTCTTGCAGAATGTACTCTAATTCCGCTTTAAAAACATCATAGTCCACTTCCATTTTGTTGATTATCTGGGTGCCGGCATTATTGTTATTCTTTAAAATAGCAAGCATCAAATGTTCTGTGCTGATTAACTCACATCTCATTTGTTTAGCCTCGATTACAGTAATTCTCAGTACTTTTTCAGCCTGCTTGGTAAGCGGGAGACTTTGTGAATTGATAGGTATGGTAGTGATGTTATCGCGAACCGCATTTTCAATCTTCCTTCTTAGGAGAACCAAGTCGATTTCCAGTGATTTTAAGACTTTTACTGCCAATCCCTCACCCTCACGGATTAATCCGAGCAACAGATGCTCAATACCGATTCGATCATGATTTAACCTGAGAGCTTCCTCACGACTGAATGAAATTACTTCCTTTATTTCAGGAGAATATTTTGCTTCCATAATACTTTATAGTGTGTCAAAAAATCTGCCATACTGAAAAATCTGCCAGAATTACATCATCAAAATACAATGTTACAGTAAACTAAGCAATATTTTAGTATAGTTTTTCGAAAAATTAAGGAATAAAAACTTTTGCATTCAGATAGGAGGATGAGTATATAATGTCTATTTTTGTATGTTTTGACGATTGAAACTTAAATGATTTGATAAATTTGATTTTGTATGAAGTACATTGTAGATAAACAGGACAACTATGTGGCAATAGAAATATTGACGGAGAAACTTATGTCTTCCAACGCCCCTAAACTGAAAACGGAAATCACCATGATTAGCACGGAAGGATATAATAAACTGATTCTGGATTTAAATCGTGTAACGTTTATTGATTCTTCGGGACTTAGTTCCATATTGCTGGCCAATAGGGTATGTACGGAAAATGGCGGAGCATTGGCTATTTGTAATTTAAATCCTGCCGTCAAAACATTGATTGATATTTCTCAGCTCAACGACGTATTAAATATCTTTGACACTGTAGAATCCGCGATAGAATTTGTGGAGAGAGTCTGATTTTAAACCACAACAAAACTTATACAATTGTCTTTTGAGGTGCAAATATTAGGATCGAATTCCGCAATATATGCGCATGGAAGACATCCCACGTCTCAGATTCTGAAGGTGAAGAAGAGTACTTTCCTGATTGATTGCGGAGAAGGTACTCAGTTTCAAATGTACAAGTTCAAAGTCAGACCATTTAAAATCAGTTGTGTTTTTATCAGTCATCTGCACGGAGATCATTATTTCGGATTGATTGGGCTGCTGACTACGTTCCAGTTGCTCAGACGTACAGCTAAGCTTACGATTATAGCCCCCGACAAACTTAAGGAGATTGTATTGTTGCAGTTGAGTGGATCCGAGACCCGGTTGACTTATCCACTGGAGTTTATTCCTATCCGTGGAGAGGGATTTGCCAAAATATATGAGAATGAAGATGTGGAGGTGTTTTCATTTCCTTTAAACCATAAAATACCGTGCTTTGGTTTTTTGTTTAAAGAAGTGTGCATGCCGAGAAAAATTAATGCAGAAGCGATAAAAGAATTAAATCTGACTCCGGAAAATTATCAGTGTCTTAGAAAAGGAGAAGATATTACGGACTCTCAGGGAACATTTCATAAAAACGAAGAGCTTACAGTGCCGGGATATTCTTCGAGAACTTACGCTTTTTGTACAGACACGCTCTACAAACCTTCAATAGCTGAATTCATAATGCATTCAGACTTATTATATCATGAAGCAACTTTTATGAAAGATGCAGAGGATAGGGCAGTTATGACATTTCACTCAACTACCGTTCAGGCTGCCAATACAGCATTGAAAGCTAATGTAGGACGACTTTTAATCGGACATTTTTCTTCGAGATATCCGGATACTCAGCCTTTGTTGGAAGAATGCAGAAAGGTTTTTAAAGAAACTGATGTTGCGACAGAAGGCGAAGTGTTTTCTGTTGGGAGAAAACTGGATTTGCAGGAGTGATGCACAGAGCATATTAAAAAGTCCTATATACATATTGTTAAAATTTATTTACTTTCTGCAGCTGTTACATTATTAAATGATTTTTAATTATTTTTGTTACAAATATTAAATGCTATGAATAAGGTTTTACACTTTTTATTGTTTATTGCCTGTGCAGGTTTTTTGCATGCACAGGATTTAACCAGAGGCCCGTATCAGCAGAATGCGACCACGAATTCCATAAAAATAATGTGGAGGACTTCTGTTGAAACAGATGCTTGGGTTAAAGTAGGAGACACGCCGGACAATTTGGACAGAATATTTACCGGAGAGCCTGCGATTGATCACATCGTGGAAGTGACCGGACTTGAGCCATACACAAAATATTATTATGCGATTGGTTATGGCGATGTTATTTTGGCTTCAGGTATTGATCATTATATTCTGACTAACAGACCTTATGGAGATACTACAAAATTCTCTATGTGGGCAATTGGTGATTATGGAAAAGCTAATAAGCCTCAGCAAATGGCAAGAGATGCATTTTATGAGTACCACAGAGCCAATCCGGTCGATTTTATGATTACTCTCGGAGACAATGCATATCAGGACGGAAAGGATGAAGAATACACGCTAAAAGTTTTTAGCAGAGAGTATGGTTATGATTCTATTTTTAGAAGTCTGCATTATTATCCTACTCCCGGAAACCATGACTATAATATTATAAGAGGGCTTAATTTGGGAAATTGGATTGACCCTACTTTGGACAAAGGACCCTATTTTGATTCACACGAAATGCCTCGTAACGGCGAATCGGGTGGCGTGCCGTCCGGAACAGAATTATACTACTCGTATGATTACGGACACGTACACTTTATAAGCTTTAATTCAGAGCTATATCCGTGGCTGACTGGAAATTACTCGCCAATAAAAAACTGGCTAAGAGCAGATTTGGAGGCTAATAAATTGCCGTGGGTCGTACTATATATGCACCAACCACCATATACAATGGGTTCTCACTCTTCTGATGATTTTTACGAAATTCCGATGCTCAATATTAGAAAGTTTATTATTCCAATATTAGAAAATTATGGAATAGATTTAGTAGTTGCAGGACACTCTCACGTGTATGAAAGATCCTATATGATAAACGGACACTATACGAAGTCAGGCCTTTTTGATCCGGATGTGCATGTTGTAGATGGCTCCAGCGGTAATCCTGATTTGGGGGAAACTTATAAAAAAGGACTGAGAGACAACAGTACGATGTATGTGGTTGTGGGAAATAGCGGAAACTATACCAGCGATGATAAAATGCCTAACAAAATGCATCCGGTATTTTATTACAGAGATGGAGGTACAGACGTGACCGGAAGTTTGATTATGGAGTTTGAAGGCGGAACCATGGTCGGAAAATACATTAACAAATATGGAGACATCTTGGATAAATTTTCAATACAGAAAGATATTAGTGATATGGATATTCCTACAGGAATAGCACATAATTATACTGAAGTATATAAGATGAATGCTTTCCCTAATCCAAGCTCGGACAAACTCTCATTGGAGTTTTATAATCCGACATTGGCCAAAGCGCAAATTACTGTATCCGATATGAGTGGAAGACAACTACTTTCTCAGGAATCAAATTTTAATGGGAAAACTACTGTGCAGGTAAACGGCTGGACACAGCTGCCGGCAGGTTCTTATGTAGTTTCTTTAAATATAGCAGATAAACTAGGATCTATTAATGTAGTGAAGGCTGAATAAAGATTAAACTTTAATAATCAGGCTAAAGAGGGTGCAGAGATGTACCCTCTTTTTATTTTGTCTGCTACAAGCTTTTTATACCTTAGTTTGTTATATTGTGGTTGAAAATGATTTATTATTATGAGTAAAATCAAGGGAGCAAATGTGCTCATTACCGGTGGAGCCCAAGGAATTGGCAAAATGCTGGGAGAAAAATTTCTCAGAAGAGGAGCCGAGAGTCTGATTATATGGGATATAAACCAAAACAATATTGATCAGGCATTAAAAGAATTTTCGAGACTTGGTTATTATAATGTTTATGCCTTTAATGTAGATGTATCAGATACAAATGATATTGAAAAGGCAGCTACCGAAGTACTGCTTGAGATAGGCAGAGTAGATATATTAGTGAATAGCGCGGGAATAGTGGTCGGTAAATTGTTTTGGGAACATACCGCCGACGAAATAGATAGAGTACTGCAAATCAACGTAAACGGAGTAATGCATACTACTCGAGTATTTGTCAAGGAGATGATTAATCAAAAGCGCGGACATATTGTCAATATTGCATCTGCAGCAAGCTTGATAAGCAACAAGAAAATGTCGGCTTATCTTGCGAGCAAATGGGCTGTGAAGGGATGGTCAGATTCTCTTAGAATGGAATTGGAAGACATGGAAGGAGATTTACATGTGACAACGGTTTGCCCGAGTTATATCAATACCGGAATGTTTAAGGGAGTAAAAGCTCCGTTCTTGTTTCCCTTGCTTGAACCCGAAGATATTACGAACAGAATTATAGAAGCAGTTCAAAAAAACAAGCTCTTTATTCTGGCTCCTGATTTATTAAATTTAATCCCGGCTCTTGACAGTCTTCTGCCAACAAGGCTTTTTAATTTTGTCGCAGAGCTGATGGGAGTATATTCATCAATGGATGATTTTACAGGCAGAAGCAGCAAGGAAGCAGTGCCTGAGAAAAAATCAAAACAAACCACATAAAATTATGGCAACAATAGATGTTAAAGTAGCAGGAGTAGCCGAATTAGTCAATAAACAGAGAGTTTATTTTAATTCCGGTGCTACCCGATCGATTAAGTTTCGTAAAAACAGGCTTAATAAATTCAAACAGGCTCTTTTGAGTTATGAGGAGCGTATGTACGAAGCTTTAAAAAGAGATTTCAATAAGCCGGTTTTTGAAACCTATGCGACAGAGTTGGGATTGATTTTAGAGGAGATAGGAACCATGCTGAAAAACATTGATAATTGGACTACGCCTAAAATGGTTCCTACGTCTTTAGGTAACTTGCCGGCCAGAAGTTATATCTACCCGGAACCTTACGGCACGGTATTGGTCATTGGAGCCTGGAACTATCCTTTGCAGCTTACTTTGTTGCCGGTAGTTGGAGCTATAGCTGCCGGGAATACCGTAATAATAAAACCTCCGAGAACAACTCAAAATACTTATGAGGTAATTTATGATTTAATCCAAGAGTGTTTTGACGAGAGTTTTGTGGCCTGTCTGGATATCAACACAGGTCATGATGAAATGCTCGAACAGAGATACGATTATATATTTTTTACCGGAGGAGTGACAGTAGGGAAAATTGTGGCCAGAGCCGCAGCAGAGCATCTGACCCCTACGACTCTTGAATTAGGCGGGAAAAGCCCTTGCATAGTGGATGAAACTGCTTCCATTCCTGTTGCTGCCCGAAGAATTATGTGGGGCAAAAGCATTAACGCCGGTCAAACGTGTGTGGCTCCGGATTATTTGCTTGTGCATGAAAAAGTAGCAGATAAGCTTTTCAAGGAAATGAGAAAAACCATAAAACAATTTTATGGAGAAAAACCTGTACGAAGTGTGGATTATCCTTCTATCGTTAATGACAAACATTACGACAGGCTTGTGTCAATGATTCAGGGAGGAACTATAGTGGTCGGAGGGAATACTGACCCCAACAAAAGACATATAGCACCTACGGTAATTACGGATATTGATTTAGATCATCCTCTTATGCAGGACGAAATATTTGGCCCTATACTTCCTGCTTTTACATTTAAAAAGTTGGACGAAGCATTAAATATTGTCAAAAGGTTTGAAAAACCACTGGCTTTTTATCTGTTTTCCAACAATTATAAGAATCAGCAAAAGTGCATAGAAGAGATTCCGTTTGGCGGTGGATGTATCAATGATACAGTGGCACATTTAATTAATTCGGACCTTCCGTTCGGCGGAGTAGGGAATAGCGGGTATGGAGCGTATCACGGCAAGTTTAGCTTTGATACTTTTACACATCAGAAAAGTGTGATGAATAAAGTCACTTGGCCCGATATTCCATTAAGATATCCGCCTTATGGTGGTAAGCTCAATCTGATTAAGAAGTTTATTAACTAATAAGTGATCCAATTTGGAGGTGAGTTTTTTGAAGAATAGACATTCATCCGTTTAGTGATGTAAAATCGAAATTGTTTTATCGTTTTTCTGTCTTTTTGATGTAGAAAAACTTTTAAAAGCTTTTTTGAAAACTGCCAATAGTCATTGTTTGATAAGCTGCACCTATTCGTCCAGAAAAGTCTTATTTTTATTGTATGCGGAATCGAATAGATTTTTCTCAAATTGATATCCATGAAAATATTCTGAATAAGGAGGTTATTGCTCAGGAGGAATGGGAATCTCCGGAAAGAATTTCTATACCGAACAGAATAGAACACAGACGAGTTAAAAACTTGCCGCATCTGAAATATCAGGCAGCCGGCTTGCCCCCATACTTGAGAGGGCCATACAGTACAATGTATCTCAGCAGGAAGTGGACGGTTCGTCAATATGCCGGATTCTCAACGGCAGAAGAATCTAATTCTTTTTACCGTAAAAATTTACAAGCGGGACAAAAAGGTCTTTCTGTAGCATTTGATCTTGCGACGCACAGAGGCTATGACAGTGATCATGAACGGGTGCAGGGAGATGTAGGGAAAGCCGGGGTGGCTATTGATACCGTGGAAGATATGAAAACACTGTTCAGAGGAATTCCGTTAGACACGGTTTCAGTTTCTATGACCATGAACGGAGCGGTATTGCCGATTATGGCTTTTTATATCGTAGCTGCGGAAGAACAGGGTGTCGCACCGGAAAAATTGAGCGGTACCATACAAAATGATATTTTGAAAGAGTTTATGGTGCGCAACACCTATATCTACCCACCGGCTCCTTCAATGAGAATTATCTCAGATATTTTTCGGTATACTTCCGAAAGAATGCCCAAATTTAATTCTATCAGTATATCCGGTTACCACATGCAGGAGGCCGGAGCAACTGCCGATTTAGAATTGGCTTACACTTTGGCTAACGGACTCGAATATGTCAGGACGGGAATCGAAGCAGGTTTGGACATAGACAGTTTCGCTCCGCGACTTTCCTTTTTTTGGGCAATAGGAATGAACCACTTTATGGAAGTTGCAAAAATGCGTGCAGCAAGAGTACTTTGGGCGGAGTTAATTAAACCTTTTAATCCCAAAAATCCTAAATCACTTGCTCTCCGAACGCATTGCCAAACATCCGGCTGGAGTCTGACAGAACAAGACCCGTATAACAATATTGCCCGAACATGTATTGAAGCTATGGCCTCGGTCATGGGAGGTACCCAGTCATTGCATACAAATGCTTTGGATGAAGCCATTGCATTGCCTACTGAATTTTCTGCCCGAATTGCCCGAAATACTCAGTTGTATTTGCAGGAGGAAACAGAGATATGCAGAACAGTAGATCCGTGGGCAGGTTCTTATTATGTAGAATACTTAACAGGCAGGCTGATAGAAAAGGTACGTGTGTTAATTGAAGAGGTTGAGTCACTTGGGGGAATGGTCAAAGCAATCGAAAAAGGTGTTCCGAAAATGAGAATTGAAGAAGCTGCAGCCCGAAAACAGGCTAAAATTGATAGTGGTGTCGATAAGATAGTAGGAGTTAATTTTTATACTGTGCAAGAGGATATTGAACTGGATATTTTGGAAGTGGATAACGCTCAGGTCAGGAAGGAGCAGATTGAAAGCATTCAGAAAATCAAGTCTGAACGAAACGAAAGAGCTGTAGAGCAATCTCTCGCAGCTTTGACCGACGCGGCAAAAAATAAAGATAAAAATCTCTTGGAACTATCTGTAGCAGCCGCCAGGAACCGGGCGACCCTGGGTGAAATATCTTCCGCCCTGGAAAGTGTTTTTGGAAGATATACTGCTCATATTAAATCTATTTCCGGAGTTTACTCTTCACAAATGAATATGAATCAATATTTTATAAAAGCGAAAGACTTATCCGACCAATTTGCGGATATTGCCGGAAGGAGAGCAAGAATATTGGTAGCTAAATTAGGTCAGGACGGGCATGACAGGGGGGCTAAAGTAATTGCTACTGGCTTTGCAGATTTAGGATTTGATGTGGACATAGGTCCTTTATTTCAGACCCCTGCTGAGGCGGCTATGATGGCTGCAGAGAATGATGTGCATGTACTTGGTGTGTCCTCTTTAGCTGCCGGGCATAAAACATTGGTACCCCAAGTGATGGAAGAACTGGAAAAATTGGGACGCTCGGATATTTTGGTCGTATGTGGAGGTGTGATTCCTAAGCAGGATTACGACTTTTTGTATAATGCGGGTGTGGTGGGTGTATATGGGCCGGGTTCCAATATATCTAAGTCTGCTATAGATCTACTTCAGATACTGATAGAAGGATACACCGAAAGAATATGACAAATTTTTTGGAGACGATGTGGTCTTCAGGGGGAGAAATTCCTCTGTTGGAGTATCATCTGCAAAGATTGCGCTGGGGACTTTTTCAGAATGATGTTACTGCTGCCAATCAATATATCCGTGAAGCCCGCAAAATAATTACTGCAAATTGTCCTCAGGACGACAATACATATAAACTAAGATATCTGCTGCCAATCAGTAAATCGGATAAAAACAAGCCCCATCTGGAAATTCATTCGATTAAGAAACCACCTTTGAATATATATAGACTTGGCTTTTACAGACAAGAGTATAAAACAAGCCGCCTGCCCTGGAATGCCAAAACAACTAATCGGGATTTTTATGCTAAAGTACTGGCTTGGGCGCAAACTCAAAATTTAGACGATGGAATTATTTTTAATGAAAAAAGTCACGTAGTTGAAACCTCGGTGTGTAATATTTTCATTCTCAAAAAAAATACAATATATACTCCGCCACTATTTGATTACCCGGTAAAAGGCGTAATGAGAACGTGGCTTATGGAAAATTCAGTATTCCCAATCATTGAGCAGTCACTGACCGAGCAGGACATTTTAAGTGCCGATTTGATTCTTCTTTCTAATGCTTTGAGAGGAATTCAGCTTGGAAAGATACTATCTGATTAGAAGTCTTTTTATTTTACGTCCAATACTTCGATATCAAAAACAAGAACGGAGTTTGGTTTGATTACAGCTCCCGCGGAACGTTCGCCATATCCCATTCCGGACGGGATAATTAGTGTTCCTTTACTGCCTTCCCTGAATAATGTCAGTCCTTCTTCCCAGCCCTGGATAACCCTGTTGGCACCGACCTGTACCGGGAAAGGCTGATTCCTGTCTTTGGAAGAGTCAAATTTAGTTCCGTCCAGTAATTTTCCCGTATAATGTACAGTGGCGGTAGAGCCATTCACAACCTGAGTTCCGGTGCCTTCTTCGGTGATGTAATATGCCAGACCTGACTGAAGACATTTTACATCCAAATTGTTATTTTTTACGTACTCCTCAATCAGCTTCTGGTCAATTTTAGCCTGTTCTGCGCGTTTGGCCTGAGCTTCCTCCTGCTGCTTTTTTAACACCTCTCTTCTGTATTCTAAAAAAGAGTCGTAATCCATGGCATCCACCACTTCTATATCGAAGCGCAGGGGAGCGTTTGGAGGGATAACACCTCCGGCACCTGCTTCTCCGTATGCCAGTCCTGAAGGAATGAAGATAGAACCTTTGCCCCCAACCTTAAATAGCGGGATGCCAATATCCCAGCCGGGAATCACATTACCTACGCCGATTTGAAACTGAATGGGTTCATTCCTGTCAAAAGAGGAATCGAATTTTGTTCCATTCAATAACTTTCCTGTATAATGAACCGAAACAAAATCTTCTTTTTGTACCTGTCTGCCCTCACCTTCTTCTTCTATGACGTAGTACACACCTTCAGGCGAAAGAGTTACGCTGTCAATTTGTTTTTCTTTAAGATAGTTTTCAATGACTGTATCTCTGTGTGGTGCAGAGTCTGAATTTTTAATCATATTATTTGCTTTTAAAACGTGTGTAGTGAATAATAATGTAACGGTAAAAAGAGTAGTGTAAGATAAAGATGAGCTTGTTTTCATGTTGTTTTATTAAAAGGTCATATTCCGCAAACATTATACCAACTTATAGTTGTAACCCGTTTAAAACAGCATTACAATTTTATAAGTGATTGCTGCTATTGCCGCACTGAACGGTATCGTGATAATCCAGGCCCATACCAGACTGACTGTAACCCCCCAGCGGACGGCAGAAACTCGTTTAGCGAGGCCTACTCCGATAATGGAACCGGTCATAGTATGAGTGGTAGAAATTGGGATTCCAAAAAATTCGGACAAGTACAAGGTCAGGGCTCCTGCGGTTTCGGCAGTTACTCCCTCCAAAGGTGTAATTTTTGTGATTCTGGATCCCATAGTTTTAATAATCCTCCAACCCCCACTGAGAGTTCCCAAACCGATTACTACAAAGCTTGTAAATGGAATCCACGCCCAATGCTCTACAAACATATTAAATCGGTCAGTAGATTCTATCCACTCTGTATGCCCCTCTGACACGTGATAATAAATAATCGCTGCACCGATAATACCCATAACCTTTTGAGCATCGTTGCCCCCATGCCCCAAAGACAGCATAGCAGACGTGACTAATTGCGAACGTTTAAACCATTTGTTAGCTTTGGCGGGATTTACTTTTTTAAATAAATTGACAATTATGGCGGATAAGCCCAATGCCGTAATCATTCCTATGAGCGGAGCCATAAATATAAACAGGAAAATAGGGACTACTTTTACATAATTAATTACATGCATGCTTCCTGCCGAAAATCCACCGGCGTGGACTAATGCCGCGCCAATGAATCCTCCTATAAGGGTATGTGAAGAGCTGGAGGGAATACCAAACCACCAGGTAATTAAGTTCCAGGTGATAGCGGCAATCAGACCGGAGAGAATCACTTCGAGAGTAATGAAGTTTTCATGAACAGAACTGGCAATTGTATTACCTACTTTAAATTCACCTATTAAGTATTTTGAAATAAAAAAGGCTGCAAAGTTAAATAAAGCAGCCCAAGCCACAGCCTGAAAAGGAGAAAGCACCTTAGTGGATATCACAGCTGCGATGGCATTAGCGGAGTCATGAAAACCATTAATGTAGTCAAAAATGAAAGCAAGCACAATAATTACTACCAGCAAGACGGGTATATCCATAAGTCAAATAGGGGTTTGGTTATGAATATTTAATTAGAATAGTATCAATAATGTTGCTGACATCTTCGCATTTGTCTGTAACGATTTCCATGAGCTGATAAATTTCTCTTTTCTTAATCAGCAGTTTTATATCATCTTCATAGTCGAATAAAGCTTCTACTCCCAAATCATATACATCGTCAGCCTGATTCTCTATACTGTTAATTCGTACCACTGCATTGCTGATTTTTGTGGATTTGCTCATATTTCTTAATTCGTTGACAATAATATTTACCTGTTCACAGCTTAATTTTATCAGTTCTGAAAGCTTTTGAATGGCACTGTCGTTGGGATTGACTTTATACAGAATAAATTTTTTAGAGCAGGTATGTATATAATCCGCTATGTCATCTAACCCTGTTGCCAAATAGTGAATATCTTCGCGATCAAAAGGAGTAATGAAGTTTTGGCTCAATTCGATAAAAATCTGATGAGTCAGATTGTCATTTGCGTGTTCTAAATCTTCTATCTTAAGTGCAATCGCTGCTCTTTCGTCTTTGTCGGGTGTGGCCACAAGGTCATCTAAAAGTTGTCCCATTGTCAGGACATTTTCACCCATTTTTTCAAATAAATTATAAAAAACTTTGTCTTTTGGGAAGAACTTCTGTACAAGGTCATTTAAAAACATACTTGTAATTTGCAGCAAAGTTAACTTTTTATAGCTTTCAAATGAGCAGGAAAATTAAATTTAGCTGATTTTTAAATAATACCGTTTGGACAAACAATATAGACCAATTTCGATTTTATCTCATTGTTCTATTTGTTTGTAACCACGGCATAATACCAAAATAAGGTTTCGCTTTATCGGTCTATTTTGATTTTCAAATTGGTATAACATTTCTATCAATGTTTGCTTTGAAAAATAAAAAAACGGCTCAGGAAGATACCGAGCCGTTTATACTATAATTTATACCGGATTATTTCCGGATTGATTTTTTTTGAGCTTCAGCTCTTTTATTTTTCCAGTTTTGAAAGTCATACATAATCGGAGATGCTATGAAAATAGAAGAGTAAGTCCCAATGACAACGCCGATAGTCATGGCAAAAGAAAAACTTCTCAGAGATTCACCGCCAAAAATGAATAATATTACGAGAGAAATCATCGTCGTGATACCGGTATTAAATGTTCTCGATAAAGTGCTGTTAATAGCGTTGTTCATTTTTTCCGACAGCGTAAACTTGTCTTGGAATTTATCCGCAAGATATTCTCTCAGACGGTCAAAAACTACTACAGTGTCATTCAGTGAGTATCCTATCACAGTCAGAATAGCTGCAATAAAAGTTTGATCTACTTCCATTGAGAAAGGGAGAATGCCGTATAATAATGAGTATATAGCCAATAAAATAAAAGCGTCATGCGCAGTAGAAACAATTGCTCCGATGGAATATCCGAAAGTTCGGAATCGTACCAGAATATAAATGAAAATAGTGAAAATAGATAAAATAACAGCCCACGTGGAACTTTTGATAATATCCACGGAAACCGTTGGATCCACTTTCTGCTGGCTTAAAAGATTTACCGTTTTAAATGTTTCAAAAGAAGTATTTTCCGGTAAAAAATCTTTTACTCCCAAATACAGCGTACTGTCTGCAAGATGGTCGCTTTCAGAATTGTTTTTATCAATTAGGAAAGAGGTGGTTACTTTAATTTGATTGGCAGAGCCAATAGTTTTTACAATTGTTCCACTGTTGAAAGCTCCATCCAAATGACTTTTGGCAGTCTGAGTATTGATGGGTTGCTCAAACCTTATTTTATACTCTCTTCCTCCCTGAAAATCCACACCGAGTTCAAAACCTCTTGTGGCGAATGAAGCCACTCCCGCGAGGATAATAGCGGAAGAAAGGATGTAGCCTATTTTTCTTTTACCGAGAAAATCAAAATTTACATTGGCCAGGAATCTGGCCGAGAAGTTATTCTGAACTTTTAGTCTGCCTTTTGATTTGAGCCATCCCTCCGCAATTACATTGGATACTAAAACTGCAGTAAATAATGTCGTGATAATACCTATAATGAGCGTGGTTGCAAAACCTTTGATTGGTCCTGTTCCGATTAAGAATAGGATAATTCCGGTAATCAGAGTAGTCAGGTTACCGTCAATAATAGCAGGAAGAGCAAATTTGAAACCCTTGCCTACTGCTTCGGTTATACTGTCCCCATTTCTGAGTTCCTCTTTGATTCGTTCATATATCAGCACGTTGGCATCCACTGCCATACCCATTGTCAGCACAATACCTGCGATACCCGGCAGAGTCAGAGTAGAACCTAAGGTGGCCATAATTCCAATAATCAGGAACATGTTCAGCAAAAGAACTATTGTAGCAATAACTCCTCCTGTGGCATAGAAGAACATCATAAAGGCCATCACCATAGTGAAACCTGCGAGCATGGATAAAAGGCCTGCCCGAATGGATTCTGTACCTAAAGTCGCTCCTACCATTTCCTCTTCCACAATGTTAGCCGATGCAGGCAGTTTTCCGATTTTCAGAATGTTTGCAAGGTCAGTGGCTTCCTGTTGGGTAAATTGTCCCGAAATAGATGAATTACCTCCGGATATTTCCTCATTTACGTTTGGTGCGGAATACACTATATTATCTACAACTATGGCAATGTTTTTACCCACATTGCTGCCGGTCATTTTTTTCCACTTGCTGGCTCCCTCACGAGTCATTTTCATGCTGATAACCACTTTCCCGAACTGGTCATTATCAGCTTTTGCAGTTTCTACAGCACCACCGTCTAAGTATGGCTTGTCGGAGTTAGGTCTCTTTTTGATAGCGTATAATTCAAAAATATTGTGTTTGTCTCCAATAGCTGTCGCTCCCCACATGAACTCTACGTCCTTTGGGAATTTACTTTTGACTTCAGGAATATTCAGATAAGCATTAGCTTTTGCGGTGTCTATATTGACTGTATAGCCGATAATCGGAGATTCGAGATAACGGTTGTTTTGATCTACTGACGGCATAATCAAAGCAAATAGAGGTGCTTCTTCCATAAAGCTTTCCTCTGTAATTTCTGAAGAGGATAAAGTGTCTTCGCTATCCTCATCTGTCAGAAAACTTAAGTTGTCTTTGTCGTTTACGGCAGTATCTGCAGCTTTTGACTCTCCGAGAATTTCTTCCAAAGAGCTTGGAGAGTCTGTTTGTACCACTTCACTACCTTCAGCACTTTCACTAGTATCGCCGACCCTTTTCTGTGCTTTCAGATAAAGCTTTAATGCATCATTGGCATCATTTAATGCGGCACCAAGTTCATTGGCTTTATATGTTTCCCAAAACTCTAAGTTAGCAGTGGCCTGAAGCATATTCCTGACACGCGCAGGGTTGTCCACACCGCCAATTTCTACAGTGATTCTTCCTTTTCTTGGCTCCAAAGTAATGTTTGGCTGCCTCATCCCAAACTGGTCAATACGCGTGCTGATGATGTTGTATGTCCGCTGTATAGCCTGTCCCGACTCTTTTTTGATATAGTCCAGTACTTCGTCGTCACTGGAATTGGATTTGATAAAGTCGCTGTTTGTTCTGTTTGCAAAATAATCTGCGAGTTTAGCCGAAGGATTGAGTTCCTTTAATGCTTTGGTAAACAATGTGATATAGTCGTCCGGGCTTTCTGACATTCGGGCTTCAGCATTATCCAGGGCCTGAAGGAATATCGGATTTGCATTGTTGTCTGATAATGAGATCAAAAGTTCTTTGATGTTGACCTGAAGGACAGCAGACATCCCGCCCTGAAGGTCAAGACCCAGGTTGAGCTGATTTTCTTTAACCTTTTTGAAAGTAGAACCCAAAAAAACTTTCTCCGGTGCCAGAGAGTCCAGATATCTGTTTTTGAATTCTATTCTGGCTTTGTGAATAGAATCTTTATATAAAAATTGCTGTACCGGGTCGTTTGGAAATAAATCTGTCGGATCTTCCGAAATGATATTCTCTTCAGCCAAAGCCACGGCCTGACTTTCGATTTGATTGGCTTTCCATGTGAAGAGTAATTGATAAGTACTGATTGCAATCAACAGGAGAGCAATGACTTTTACAAAACCTTTTCTTTGCATATAAGAGTGTAATCTGTTCTTTAAAAAGTTAGGTCGCAAATATACAGTATTTACTACATAAAATTAAAAATAGAATTCATCCAATTTTTAATTGATTTTCAATACTGTTTTAGCCTTGAAAGCTTTTTCGGGAGTGAATAAACTACGAGTCCTGACGGCATTTAAAATTAAAGCTTAACACTTCTGAATTTTCCGCCGCTATACTTTAAAAAATCAACTTGGCTGTTGATGAAATATAAAATACCTTTGTTATCTGTAACCGGAATAAAGTCAAAGTTATAACACAATGTGCTAATATTAAGTTGATTGGAGGTAGGATTTTTTGAAAGAATATTTTGATCTAATCCGGTCATGATATACTGTATCAAATCATATCCCAGGCAGACGTTTTCATTGTCTTCCATGTGGTAAGTCCTTTTAAATCTTTCAGAGAAGTTTTGAAAAGCTGCGGTATTTTTGTTTTTCATAATTCCCGCAATATGAATGTTTGGATTAGGCTGTGTACTGCTTTCAAGGTTTCTAAACTCGACCCAGGACGGCATGCCTATTATTCTGGGCTGTATGGGAGCGTTTTCTATACTTTCAAGCGTTTTTTTAATAAAAGAATGTCGGTCTGAGGCAATAATTACTATCTGCGTGGAAGTCGGCTGGTAAAAACTGACTGGTTCGTCGTGTTCATTGACTTTATCCTCTGTGTTTTTTATCACATTTGTCTGAATACCCATTTCCCGTTCTATAAACAGACGGATTTTATCTGATTTTCTGACAGAGGCCGGATCGTGCTTGTCTTGAATGATTTCGATACCCGACTCAGGATATAAGGCCTGCGTTTTTACAATAAGTTGTTCAGTCAGATGATTATCATTGGGCAGGGCAGCGTAGAATAATTCATTGGCTGAAGGTGATTCTTTTTTGAAAGGGCTGTATATCGGTATTTGTTGTGAAAGAGAGTAGTCAGTAATGCTTTTTGAAATCCAGTCTGAAGAACCGCTGACAATAATATCTACCTGCGGGAAAGGACGTTCTGACAATACTTTTTGAGTCTGGTAATCGCTTTTACCGTCATCTAAAACAAATACGTTAATTTTTTTACCGTAATTTTTAAAATCATCGACTGCGAATTTTAATCCCATGTAAAAGTCAAGAGCCTCCGAGTTCTCCGGAGAGATATAAATATTGGTATCTAACTCATAGGACACAAAATCAAGCGGCACTTTATGCGTATTATACGGCAGCACAACGGCTATATTGACCAAGTCTTTTCCGATGGTATCAATTTCCGATTTTTTTTCATCCGGTTGGTCTTCATCTTCAGGGGAGATATCCGATTCTGAATATTGGTCTTCTGTAATATCTTCCGTACTTTCTTTTTCTTTAGAGATATGAATAGGAGTTTCATCTGCCGTACGTACTGAACGTTTTGTAGTCATACAGGACGAAGAAATTAAAAGAACTAAAACTAAAAATCTGATTTTCATATTTATTCCCATTCAATAGTTGCAGGAGGTTTTGAACTAATATCAAAAACAACCCGATTAATACCGTCCACCTGGCGAATAATCTGATTGCTGATTTCTCCCAGAAAATCATAAGGAAGGTGACACCAATCTGCTGTCATTCCGTCAATGGAGGAAACTGCTCTAAGCGCCACCGCATTTTCATACGTTCTTTTTTCACCTGAAACACCTACCGACTGTACCGGCAAAAGGATAACTCCGGCCTGCCAGACCGTATCATATAATCCGAATTTTTTTAGTCCGTCTATAAAAATCCGATCTGCTTTTTGGAGTATGGCTACCTTTTTTTCGGTAACTTCCCCCAAAATCCGTATTGCCAATCCCGGACCCGGGAACGGGTGTCTGTGAATAATATTTTCAGGAAGATTTAAAGCTGCTCCTACTTTTCTGACTTCATCTTTAAACAATTTCCTCAAAGGCTCTACTAATTTCAGCGACATTTTTTCGGGCAATCCTCCTACGTTGTGATGTGATTTTACTTTTACACTGGAGTCATTAATTGAAACAGATTCTATCACATCCGGGTAAATAGTACCCTGTGCAAGCCAATGCACATCCCGGATTTTGCCGGCCTGCTCCTGAAACACGTCAATAAAAGTTTTTCCGATTGCTTTGCGTTTTTCTTCAGGGTCTGTGATTCCTTTCAGAGCATTTAAAAACAGGCTTGCTGAATTTACTCCTATTACATTAAGTCCTAAAGATTTATAACTTTCTAAAACATCATTGTATTCATTGTCTCTCAACAGCCCGTGATCTATAAATATACAGGTAAGTCTGTGTCCGATTGCTTTGTGCAGCAGAATAGCCGCCACACTGGAGTCAACTCCTCCGGAAAGCCCCAGCACCACTTTTTCATCTCCGACAGTGGCCTGAATGTTTTTGATACTTGCTTCAATGTAAGTTTCAGCCGTCCAGTTCTGACTGCACTGGCAAATATCCAGAACGAAATTCTTTATCAGCTGCAAGCCTTCTTTAGTCTTGTTTACTTCGGGATGGAATTGTATTCCGTAAATCGGTTTGTCTTCAATTTTGTAAGCCGCAATCCGAAGGGAATCAGATTGAGCCAGAACCTGTGATTGAAGTGGCAATGTGGCGATATCGTCTCCAATCGACATCCAAACATTTGATTCTGGACTGATATTTTTAAACAAAGGGTTCTCTGTAGTTACTTTTTGAAGGGAAGAAGAAATATAATCTCTGTTTTCCTGTGAGTTTACTTCGCCCCCATTGATATGTGCGATCAGCTGAGCTCCGAATGCAATACCCAAAACCGGAACTTTGCCTGAAATGGAGTCCTGAGAAAAATTGCGGCCAAGGTGATTGTGCACTGAGGCTGTACTTCCGGACAAAACAATTCCTTTTATTCCGCTCCAGTCACTGATTTCAAAATGATAGGGGACAATTTCACAATATACATTAATTTCTCGGACACGTCTTGCTATAAGCTGAGTGTATTGTGAGCCAAAGTCAAAGATTAAAATACGGTCATTCATTGATGTGCAAAGTTAATGTATTGAAATAAATTTCTTTGTTTTTTTCAAAACTATATACAGGAGATGTAAATTAGTGGAAAATAAAAAGATATGAGTATTTGGAAAATTCCGGTGACGGTTGAATTATTAAATGCGAACCAAAAAAATAATATTGTTTCTCATTTAGGGATAGAATTTACGGAAGTGGGGGAAGATTTTCTCTCCGGTAAAATGCCGGTAGATGAAAGAACGAGGCAGCCGTATGGAATTTTACACGGGGGTGCGCATGTAGTTTTAGCAGAAACATTGGGGAGTACCGCTGCAAATTTGGTTTTGGAACTCGGTAAAGCTCATGCAGTAGGGCTGGATATTAACAGCAATCATATAAAAAGTATTCGGGAAGGCTACGTATATGGTGTCGCTAAACCTATACATATTGGGGGAGCCACTCAGGTATGGGAAATAAAAATTTCAGATGAAGATGGTGTTTTGCTGAATATCAGCCGATTGACCATGTTTGTGGTTAGAAAGTAATTTACGGCACTTTATTTTCGAATCAGTTTTTTGACTTTATCCTTTCTTGATGTAAGATATCTTAAAGCTTTGATACGGGGTTCTCTCTTTCTGAGAAATAAAAGTAAAAATACGAGTATAGGCATTTTAATCTTTTAGCAGCCAAAAGGCAATAAGATGATGTCTTTTAGTGTTCAAAATAATAATCTTTGATTCTTGCGAAAGGGCAAAAATAATCTATTTGCAGGACAAATCACTCCGAATTAAAAAGTGTTGATTTAAATATCAGTCAAAAGAGTATCAATGTCGTTTAGCTAACAAAACGAATGTCATGCTGCGGTCAGTGAGTCTTCGGCGTGAACTCAGTCGAACGTTTATCGAACTGGAATAAATTAGCTGAAAATCCTTAGCTAAAACGACATTGAATAGTGTATTGGAAAGTATATCTTTTAATAAAGATTTAGAGCATATTGCTTGGATCTAATATCTCATCCAGTTGTTCTTTAGTTAGAAGCTTATTCTGCAATACTAAATCGTACACACTCTTTCCCGTTTCCAATGCTTCTTTTGCAATTTTAGTGGAGTTTTTATAACCAATATGCGGATTAAGTGCGGTCACAATTCCGATGCTGTTTTTAACTTTTACCATACAGTTGCCGCGATTTGCAGTGATACCTTTTATACATCTTTCTACAAATGTATCCAGAGCGTTTCCCAATAACTGAACGCTTTCCATAATGGCAAAACTGAGTACTGGCTCCATGACATTGAGCTGTAATTGTCCGGCTTCGGAAGCATACGATACTGTCAGGTCATTCCCGATCACCCGAAAACACACCTGATTGACCACTTCCGGGATTACAGGGTTTACTTTTCCCGGCATAATGGATGATCCCGGTTGTACAGCGGGAAGATTGATTTCCATTAGTCCTGCTCTTGGTCCTGATGACAACAGTCTCAGGTCATTACTAATCTTAGATACCTGAAGAGCGAAACCTTTAAGAGCCGAAGAGTAAGACGCATAACTGCTTGTATCGGGAGTTGCTGAAATTAAATTTTTGGCAAGTTTTAATGGCAGTCCCGTAATTTCGGCAAGTTTATCCGTGCAAAGCTGAGCATATCCTTTTGGAGCATTTAAACCAGTACCGATAGCAGTAGCTCCCATATTGATTTCTAACAGCAAATCGGCATTGAATTTTAATTTTGGAATTTCATTTTCCAACTGTACGGCAAATGCTTCAAATTCCTGGCCTAATGTCATGGGTACTGCATCCTGCAATTGAGTTCTTCCCATTTTAATTACATCTGAGAATTCTTCTCCTTTGATTCTGAATGCATTAACCGCCTTTTTAATTTTCTCAATTAACTGCCCGTGCATCAGATACAATGCAATCTTGATAGCTGTCGGATATGCATCGTTGGTGGATTGGGAACGATTGACGTGGTCATTGGGGGAGCAGTACTGATATTCGCCTTTTTCAAATCCCAAAATTTCGATAGTACGGTTGGCAATTACTTCATTGGCATTCATGTTCATGGAAGTTCCTGCCCCGCCCTGAATCATATCCGTTGGAAACTCGTTATTAAATTTTCCTGCGATGACCTCATCACAGGCCTGCTTCATGGCTTTATAGATATTCTTGTCTAGGTTGTTTAACTCGAAATTTGCCATTGCGGCACCTTTTTTTACAAACCCGAAAGCTTTTATAAATGCGGGAAATGTAACCTGAGTTTGACCTGAGATTTTAAAGTTATTCAAAGCTCGTTGAGTCTGAACACCATAGTAGGCATCTTTAGGTACGGATAGTACTCCAATGAGATCACTTTCTGTTCTGTATTCCATAAATTGGTTTGATACTTTTAATATATTTTTTAAGTAAATGAAGAAACAAAAATAGCTCTTTTTTAAAAAAAATACTGCATGCCCTATTTGTGTGGAGGAGATAATAGGCTTAAATAATGAAAATAAATACTCAAAACAGACTGTTTGCAACTGCTGAAAAGTTATCTGAAAGAGTCGCTGAAGAAATAAATATCAAAAAGCTGTAAAGTATAAATAATTAATTTTTTTTGATTTTTCAGTTATACATTAAATTATTTTTGTTGAAAAGCACTTGCATCTCAATGATAATGCATGCAGAACGGTTGTGTAAAATAAATATATGTTAAATATTTGCAGTGGTTTTCTTTGAAAAAAATCTTCCTTTTGTGACTAAAAGCGATTTCCTGAAACTTTATTTTTTTCAAAGCCTGATTGGCGGCTCTTTATCATTCTGTTATGGTTTTTGCCTTTCCAGCATAAGCAGGAAAGAATAATCTCTTGCTATTTCATTAATTTGCCGAAATCGGCCTGACTGCCCTCCATGCCCTGTGGACATGTCACAATTTAGCAGAAGGATATTTTTATCGGTTTTTAATGACCTGAGTTTGGCTACGTATTTAGCCGGCTCAAAATATTGTACCTGACTGTCATGCAGACCTGTATTAATCATCATATTGGGATAAGTGCCCGCTTTTATATTCTCATAGGGCGAATAGCTTTTGATATAAAAATAACTGTCTTTTCGGTTAGGATTTCCCCATTCGTCATATTCCCCGGTGGTCAAAGGTATAGTTTCATCTAACATGGTGGTCAGTACATCTACAAACGGTACATCTGAGATTATTCCGTTCCATAAGTCCGGGCGCATATTGGCAATCGCTCCCATCAAAAGTCCGCCTGCACTGCCGCCATTGGCATACAAGTGTTTTGGAGAAGTGTATCCTTCCTTAATGAGATAATCGGCACAATCTATAAAATCTGTAAACGTATTGATTTTGTGAAACATTTTACCGTTCAAATACCAAGCCCTTCCCATTTCTTCACCGCCTCTTACATGAGCTATGGCATACACAAAACCTCTGTCGAGCAGACTGAGTCTCGGAATACTGAAATAGGGATCGGAAGATAGCCCGTACGCACCATAACCGTATAATAGCAATGGTTGGTTTCCATCTCTTTTTAATTCTTTTTTGTATGCGATGCTGATGGGGATTTTTGTGCCGTCAGTTGCAGTTGCCCATAGTCTTTCCGTAGCATAATTTTCTTCGTTGAATTCTCCGAGAACTTCCTGCTGCTTGAGCAGTTTTTGTTCTCCGGTTCGCATATCCCATTCATATTGTGCAGCAGGAGTAATCATGCTTTGATAATGAAATCGAAATTTGTCGGTATCGAATTCCGGGTTGTAGGTCGAACCTGCCACATAAGCATTTGTTTCGAAAGGGATATAATATCCGTCTTCGGGATTTTTCCACGGAATGACCTTTAAATGCGTATTCACTTCCCGGACTTCTATCAGAACAAAAAAGTTTTTAAAGAACTCCACATCTTCTAATAAAACGTCTGTTCGGTGTGGAATGACATCCATCCATTTTTTCTTACAGGAAGTTTTATCAGTTGGACTGCGCATCAGTCTGTAATTTTCCGCATCCCAATTGGTCAGGACATAAAAATCGTTTTCGAAATCTTCAATCTGATAGAGGTGGCTGGCTTCTCTTTTCAAAAACACCTTAAACTTCGAAAACGGAGAATCGGACGGAAGATATCTTATCTCAGTGCTTAAAGTACTTTCACTGATAATTTGGATAAAACGTTTGCTTTTGGTCTTTGAGACATAGGTGTAAAACGCCTCATCTTTTTCTTCATATACTTTATGAGCGGTTTTGGGATTAGTACCAATCTGATATCGCCAAATTTTATTTTCTCTGAGAGTTTTTAAATCCTTTGTACAATAAAAAACTGTTTTACTGTCCTGAGCCCATTCGATATTGGCGGCGGTATTGGAAAGAGTTTCCGGGAGGATTTCACCGGTCAGCAGGTTTTTGAAATATGTAGTGTAAATTCTCCTGCTCAAGGTGTCCGTACTGTATGCAAGATATTGATTGTCCGGGCTGACTTTCAATCCCGATACTCTGTAATACTCATGCCCTTCTGCCATACTGTTTACATCAAGAATAAGTTCCTCGGGTGCATCCATACTACCCTTTTTCCTGACGTAAATCGGATATTCTTTTCCTTCTTCGTATTTGGTCATATACCAATATCCGTTTTCAAAGTAAGGAACACTCTCATCGGTCTGTTTGATTCGGCTTAAAATTTCATCGTACAACTCCTGTTGGACTTCTTTGTATGGAGCCAGGATTTGTTCTGAATAGTGATTTTCCGCATTCAAATAATCCAGCACGTCCTGTTTTTTGCTCCCATCTGTCCAATATTCATTTAGCCAGTAATAAGGGTCAATTCGGATATCTCCATGATGAGTCATGGAATGAGGGTACTGCGGAGCAATAGGGGATTCCTGAGCTTTGGACATAGGAATAAATAAAATGAAAGTGAATAAAATAAAGTGTGTAGTCATGTAGTGGTGCAAAGTTATATCAAATTTGAATATTTGAGTCAAAAGTGATTTTTTGCGATACAAATTTTGTGCTATGTACACCGGGCTAAATTTTCTTACTGAATTTGTTTCTGGTTGAAAGCAATTTAAAGTTAGTGTTTATATGTCAAAAGGGTGATAACCTGCCTGTTTCCAAAAGTACAGGCGAAAAGGGGAGTTAGTATTGACGCAGATAAAACTATTTTGTTGATAATAATGCAGAGCGTAAAAATAAATATTCCGGTTATTGTGAATCTAAACAATAAGACATGCTCTACGCTTAATGATTTGTAAGTTTTAACGTTTCCCTCTAAAACTATCCTTTATGAGAAAGAACATTTCCTTTTACCTTTTATTGTAGGGCATTCTTTTTACCTGCTTAAGCAGTACCGTGTGGGCTATTGATTGCCCGGACTGCTTGATCACCATCCGGAATACGGAAAATGAAGGGGTGTCTAATGACAATCAACTCACTTTCCGGGGCTATGACACCAATTTACAGTATTCATTGGGAAGAAGTAGGCACCCCGACCAATTTTGGAATCTTATCAAAAAGGGACAAGACGGCCATTGCTTTCCCAAGTTTAGGTATATATAACGCAGCGGTAGAGTCCGATACAGGCACTTTCAGGGAATATAGGCAGGCTACCAGTACTACTTGATTTAATTCAGAAAAATTCTGTTGATTTTTAGTTTGCAATGGGATTCGGGCCGTACTTAAAAATTTTAAGTAGCCAGTATCCGGAATTATGTAGTATTCTATAAGAATACTACAAAGATTGAAGAGATTAATAATCTTCCGCCCACTGTTCGATTTGTGCGGCATCTACTTCGAGTGTCTGTGTACGTGACAGTTTGTGATAAAACTCTCCTGCAGCTGTCATTTCCCTTTCTCCCGTTTCAAAATTGACCCGCACCAGTCCGAACCGGTACGAAAGACCGAGATTCCACTCATGATTGTCAATAGTGGACCAATGGTAAAGCCCTTTGACCGAAACACCTTCGTCCATAGCTTTTTTTATCCAGTATGCATATTCCTGTATGGACTGAATACGAAAATCATCATCATCCGTACAGATTCCGCTTTCTGTAATGATAATTGGTTTTCCGTTCTTCTTCCAGAATCGTTTGATAATATGGTAAAATTCTTTTGGTTTGTATTCCCACATCCCGTCATGTCTGCGCCCGAGAGATTTTAGCTTCCCCGGCTGGTCTATTTCGGTAATCGGAAAAGGTCGGAAAGGTATTCGGGTGTAATAGCTTAAGCCCTGAAAGTCTGCTTTTTCAAAATGTTTTGCACCATAGTCCATAAACCAGTAATCTACGACTTTGGCAAAAATGTGTCCCGGGAAAATTTCACCGACAAATTTCACTGTGTTTTTTGAAATTCCGATTGGTGCCTGAGATTTTGCTCTAATAATATCGTATGCTTCGTTGTGTGCCTTACTGATTTCTTTCAGCACTTTTCTTGCTCTGAATAACCTTGCCTTTTTAAATGGAGGGAATACTCCAAGTAGCCAGCCGTCTGAAATATACACCATTGGTTCATTAAAAGTGTTCCAGGAATCGACTAAATGTCCGAATGTATCTACAGATTTTTGTACAAAATCAAGCCACATTTTTCTGTTTCCCTTTTTCTCCCAACTTCCTTCCCGGACAAACCAGATGGGATTAGTGAAGTGGTGCAAAACCATCATAATTTTGACACCTCTTTCTTTGAGGTTTTTTAAAAATGTCAGATACTCCTGTGTGACTTTAGGGTCAAAATCACCGTATGGCTCTTTTTGAAGCTTAGCCCAATCACAGCTCATTCGGTATGCACTGCCCAAATAAGCGATATATTCTTCATCTTCTTCTCGCCTCAAATCATGCATAGAGCATTGATCAAAGATAGTTCCGTCACTGCTTAAAACTCCTTTCCAGTCATGTTCGGAAGCGGTTTCAATCTGATAAGCAGCGGTGGAGGTACCCCAAATAAAATCTTTAGGAAATTCCAATTTCATGAGTCATAAATTATTGCTCAAATTAATCATTAACTCTGCTGTTTTAAAATAGCAAAGGGAAAATATGATTTATATCAAGACGATTAGTCTTTAATTAATGATTTAAAGGTCAAACTCGTTTATTTAGGATTTTTTATGAAAAAAAAGAAGCTTACAGTTCGATAAATGTTCGACTGAGTTCACGCCGAAGATTCACTGACCGCAGCATGACATTTATTCAACAAAATGGATTTATAGTTATCCGTCACAGCGAGTCTAAAAAAATCTATTATCAGCTAAACGGCATTGATTTAAAGGCTAAAAAATACCCATTTCCAGTCCTGCCGCAAATGTTTGTCCCTGCTCTATCACCATTGGAATAGATTCGTCCAATTTATCTTCCTTAATAATTAAGGTATCCAATGCTTTTTTAAGTGTGTAGCTTCCGGCAAGCCCTTCGATATTCCTTTCGGCACCGGTGCCGTCAGTTTCACAGGAGATGAGTATTATGTATGGTTTGTTTACATCTTTTCCGCGGGCAGGATAGTATGTCCTGTCAAAAAAATCTTTAACTGCTCCACTCATATTGCCAAAATATTCAGGAGTAACAATGACCAAGCCGTCCGCCCAGAGGACATCTTCCAAAACAGTATCAAACGCTTTTTTAAACCGAACTTCTACGCCTTCTTCCAATTCAGCCCCTTTCTTACAAGCTTCGGCTAATTTTAAGCTGTGTCCCTTTTGGGAGTGATACAGCAGCAACAGTTTGACAGACATACCTTTTTATTTTCTGGGCTACAAAGTAAGGAGTTGGGGAAATTATTCCGTCATGACAAAGTAAAAATCAATTTTTAATGAGAATAGTTATTCTTCTGTTTGCCGTTCTGATTCTTAATCCAGATTCTTTTGCCGAGAAAAGAACGCTGATTATCACTGTTGGAGAATATACCGAAGAAACAGGATGGACGCCTATCAGCTCTGTTGCATGAAGTCTAAATAATGAGCTAAAGCAAGTTTGTGAAATAAATTATTAGACTTTATGTAAGCAGGGGATTAAAATCATTGTTCTAATAAAAAAAATGTCGAATCAAATTGATTTTTATCGTCTTTCTCTATAAACTCTTTATCGGTGATATCCCATTCTTCGAAATTAATTTCAGGGTAGAATGCATCCCCATTTTCAATATCCGTGTGTACACGAGTAAAATAAATTCTGTCGGTAATATCTAAAGTCTGATCATAAATGTGCGCTCCTCCAATGATGAAAACTTCTTCCAAATCATTGTCGCCGGCAAAATTCAGAGCATCGGAGATATTACTAAAAACAATGGTCTTATCAGGCTTATAGTTTTCCTGCTTACTCAAAATTATATTGATCCGCTCAGGTAAAATATGTCCGATAGATTCAAAGGTTTTTCTCCCCATGATAATGGCTTTACCCGTAGTAAAATGTTTAAACCTTTTTAAGTCAGAAGACAATTTCCAAGGGAGTTTCCCGTCTTTCCCTATTACATTATTTTCTGAAACTGCTACAATCTGTGATATAATCATATATAAAATTTATACAGCCACTTTCCCTCTTATGGCCGGATGACTCTGATAATTTATTAGTTCAAAATCTTCATAACTGAAAGAGAAAATATCTTTCACGTCAGGATTGATACGCATGGTCGGTAAAGGCAGAGGTTGTCTGGACAACTGGAGATTGACCTGCTCCATATGGTTGGAGTAGATATGTGCATCTCCAAAAGTGTGGACAAAATCTCCCAAGTCCAAATCACAAACCTGTGCTATCATCATGGTAAATAAAGCGTATGAAGCAATGTTAAAAGGTACGCCGAGAAAAGTATCGGCGCTACGCTGGTAGAGTTGACAGGATAACGTGTTTTTTCCGCCGGAAGTTCTTGGCTGACCCACATAAAACTGAAAAATGGTATGACATGGAGGTAAAGTCATCTGCTCAATATCTGCCACATTCCAGGCACTCACAATTAATCTTCTTGAGTAAGGATTATTTTTTATCTGATTAATCAGTTTTTTTATCTGATCTATATGTCCGCCATGACCATCCGGCCATGATCTCCATTGCGAACCGTAAACCGGACCGAGATTGCCCCATTGCTTCGCAAAAGATTCATTCTCAGCTATTTTTTTAGCAAACTCTCTGATGCTTTCACCCTGATACTCATTGCTCTTTTGATATTTGTCGAAAGGCCAGTCATCCCATATCCGGACTCCGTTTTCACACAAATATTTAATATTGATTTCTCCCTGAAGGAACCAAAGCAGTTCGTGAATGATTGATTTCAGGTGAACTTTTTTTGTAGTGACCAAAGGAAAACCTTCATTCAGGTCAAACCGCATTTGATAGCCAAACACCCCTGTGGTTCCTGTTCCGGTGCGGTCCTCTCTTTTTTCACCGTAATCTAAAATATGCCTGAGCAAATCTTGATATTGCTTCATGGTGCCAATATCGAAAATTTATGTGATGATTTAAAAAACTTGATGTATAAAATAAGGCAGGATTTTAGGTTGTACTGCAATCGTGAAAATTAAGCCATACACTGCCCCGTAAA
The DNA here is from genome assembly GCA_964653095.1 of uncultured Chitinophagales bacterium. Taxonomy (GTDB): domain Bacteria; phylum Bacteroidota; class Bacteroidia; order Chitinophagales; family JADIYW01; genus JAMLHH01. Next base: position 52,009 of record CAZZEH010000006.1, on the reverse strand, counting down.
AGTGAGCCGCATGACCTATATTGCTATTTGAGTTTTTGGACATGTACGCACTAAATGCTAAGAATAAAGGTCCAAAAATATAAGCTGGTACGGCAAAAGGAATCGGAAAAATATAGATGCCGCCTTTCGGGTAAATCAAAATGCTTGCAAAAATTACAGCAGATACCGCACCTGAAGCTCCTACAGCCAAATAACGACTGTTGTTTTTATGTCTGATATAATCCATCATGGAACTTACAGGTAAAGCGGTGACATACAGAGCCAGATACAAAACTTTTCCAAATTCAGGAGATAAAGAAACGAAGAAGTCTTCCACAATCTGCCCAAAGGAATAAAAGGCAATTAGATTAAAAACAAGATGCGTCCAGTCGGCATGCAAAAGCCCGTATGAAAAAAAACGGTACCATTCTTTGTGCCGAGTCATATAATGGGGAGCAAAAATAAATTTGCTGTACAATTCACGATTGCTGAACGCCTGAATAGACACGATGGCGGTAATTGCAATAAGAATAAGAGTAATCATAATTTTTATTCGTGATGATAAGGTAAACCTTTGATTATAGTAAATGCTCTGTAGAGTTGTTCCAAAAACACGAGACGGACAAGTTGATGAGGTAAAGTCATTTTTGAAACGGAAAGAATGAAGTCAGCCCTCTGATAAACAGTTTCATCAAAACCGTATGCTCCACCAATTAAAAATATAATCTTCTTTTGTTGCAGCATCTGTCTTTTTTCTATGTCGGCAGCAAATTGCAGAGAAGAGAATTCTTTCCCTTTTTCGTCTAACAGAATAAGCTGATTGTCCGGTTTTAGTCGATCAAGTATCTGTTTAGCCTCTTTTTTCTGAAGGGTATGAATATCTTTGGTTTTGATATCGGGAAAAACAATTAACTCAAAATCAGTCATTTTTTTGAGACGTGAAGTATAATCTCTAATTCCCTCTTCGAGATATTTGAAAGAAGTTTTTCCCGGCAGCCATAATTCTATCTTCATTTAAGCATCAAAATTGCAACCTTTTTCACTATTTTAACCCACAAAAGTATAAACAGTCTCTCGTAAGTGGATATTTTAATCATTGTTTTACTGTTAATGGCCGGAACTATCATGGTTTTGCTTGAAGTTTTTTTGCTTCCAAGTTTGATTGCCGGGCTAATCGGAGTGGGGCTATTTGCTTGGGGAGTTTACAGAGCTTTTGTGATTCTTGGTGCTAACTGGGGGTGGACGATACTTATTACGGCTATTATCACGGACAGTATTTTGGCATGGCTTATTTTCAAAAATATAGACCGTTCAGGACTGGCAGTCAAAGAAGAAATAGACGGCAGAGTAAATATGCCGGATCATAAAGGAGTACAGCCGGGAGAAATTGGCAAAACACTGACAGATTTAAGACCGGAGGGCAAAGGCTTATTCGACAATAAAGTTGTCAGCGTGTGGACATTTGGAGGCGGTTTTTTATCTTCGGGTGTTCAGGTAGAAGTTTTAAAAATAGAGGACAATAAAATTTACGTAAAAGAAAAAATATAAAATTATGAATAACACCATTTTTTTGATTGTAGGAATAGTATTACTGCTATTTGTAATCGTTTTTGTTTTTGCCTTTATGCGCTATATCAGTTTGTGGATTAGTGCAGTTTTGGCCAGTGTAAGGATAGGATTAATCGATTTGTTTGTAATGCAGTTGCGTCATGTACCTCCAAGTGTGGTGGTGAATGCAATGGTTATGGCTCATAAGGCCGGATTAAGAATTTCTAAAGATGAGCTTGAGGCACATTATTTGGCGGGAGGTCGGATTAATTCGGTCGTGAGTGCTTTGATTTCTGCGGATAAAGCTAATATTCCGTTATCGTTTAAAGAAGCTACTGCAATAGACTTGGCAGGAAGGGATGTATTTGAAGCTGTTCAGATGTCCGTAAATCCTAAGGTGATAGAATCTCCGCCGGTAACAGCTGTGGCCAAGGACGGGATTCAGCTGATTGCCAAGGCTCGTGTAACGGTACGTGCCAATATCCGGCAGTTAGTCGGTGGTGCCGGAGAAGAAACAGTTTTGGCGAGAGTCGGTGAAGGTATTGTAACCTCAATTGGTTCAGCCAATTCACATAAATCTGTACTTGAAAATCCGGATTCGATTTCCCGTTTGGTATTGGGTAAAGGCTTAGACAGCGGTACAGCCTTTGAAATTCTGTCAATTGATATAGCGGATATTGATATTGGTAAAAATATTGGAGCACAGCTTCAAATAGATCAGGCGAATGCCGACAAAAATATAGCACAGGCCAAGGCAGAAGAAAGAAGAGCTATGGCGGTGGCTTTGGAACAGGAGCAAAAGGCCAAAGCACAGGAAGCACGAGCCAAAGTGATAGAAGCAGAAGCACAGGTTCCTCTGGCAATGGCGGAAGCATTCAGAAGCGGAAATCTGGGAATAATGGATTATTACAGAATGGAAAACATTAAGTCAGATACCGGTATGAGGGATTCTATTGCAAAAGATGGAGAACCTAAGAAATAGTGTGAAAGCAAAAAAATTATTCTGAGTTAGTGTGATCGGAACTGTGAAGTTCTTTTTTGAGCATTCCCTCATTAAAACAGGCTCTGCATCGGGGTTCATACTCTTGTTTCTCACCCAATAAAACAGTTTTGTCACTTTCTGTTAGTCTGAAAGAAAAAGCTGCCGGATTACCGCATCTGACACAGATAGCGTTGACCTTAGTTACAAACTCTGCATGTGCCATTAATGCCGGCATCGGGCCAAAAGGTTTTCCCTGAAAATCCATATCCAGTCCTGCTACAATTACACGAATACCTCTGGAGGCAAGTTTGTTGCAGACATCCGGGAGCTGATTGTCAAAAAACTGAGCCTCGTCGATACCAATCACATCCACCTCGTTGGCATACATTAAAATATTCTCGGCGACACTGACGGGATTGGACTGAATATAGTTTTCATCATGAGAAATGATTAAAGATTCACTGTATCGGGTATCCACTTTTGGCTTAAAAATTTCTACCCGCAGATTGGCAAACTTTGCTCTTTTTAATCTTCGGAGCAATTCCTCGGTCTTTCCCGAAAACATGGAGCCGCAGATGACTTCAATCCATCCGGTATGAATATTGTATCTTCTTGGTTCTATGAACATTTTACCTAAATTTACATAATATATTTATGCTATGGATATAAAGAATGATTTAGAAAAAATAGAGCAGTATTGGCAAATTATCAGAAATCTCCATTTCCATATTGAACAGGTGGGAGAAATTTCTACTGAGGAATACGCATTAATTGAGAAATACCTGAGCGTCATTTCTCAAAAATATAAAGAACTTATGAAAGAATCTCCGGGAATGGTTAAAAAAACTGAGCCTGCTGCGACTTTGGGAAACCAAAAAGAAGATGAACCAATACCTTTGTCAACGATTCATACTATTGGCAAAGACTCAAATAAAACAGAAGCAGAAAATGAGGAAAAAAAGTATGAACAGGCATCTGATATTCAGACCAAAATAGAAAACCAAATTGCTCGTTCTGCAGAATTAGATGTGAATGAAGAAAAACTTGCAGAAGAAGCGGTATCAAATCCAAATGTTAATATTGGACAGTCTGCAGAGAAAACAAATAAAAAATCAATTTCTACTTTCTTGGAGCAGATGCTTGATGGTCAGGATGTTACCTCCACACAATCAGTGCTTTTCCCGGAAGAAGAGAAGAATCCTTCATTAAATGACAAGCTCAGAAATTTGAACAGGTCTAACGAAGATTTAAACAGCAAAATAAAAAGGAATATCGCAGAGAAAATTTCTCTGAATGATAAATTTGAATTTATCAGAGAGCTTTTTGAAAACAATCCTTTAGAATATTCGACAGCTATACAACTTTTGGACAAAGGCGAAGTTGGAGGATGGAGCCGGATAGAACAAAAGTATGGAAACAAAAACAATTGGCAGGAGAAAGAAGGAATAGTGGAAAAATTCAGAGCATTAGTTACTGGAAAATAACTGCTCATTGATATCTGCTAAAATAGGTTTGAAATCTGATCCGGATGATTTCTGAGCAAATAAACGAATCGTTTTATTCCTGTTTTCGTCATCAAAACCATTTCCGAATCGAGCAATTAGAAGTTTCAGTTCTTCAGAGGATTTAAAAGTATAAAGTAATTGATGCGATACGAGGATGTCGCTTTCGGGAATTCCTTTTGTGTTGGGACCGCAGATTACAGGGATACTATATGCAGCAGCTTCCAAAACGTTGTGAATGCTTTTGCCAAAGCCGCCTCCAATCCATGCCAATTCAGCGTATCTGTATGCATATTTCAAAATGCCTTTTCTGTCTATAATTAATATATTTCCGTCGTTGTCTGAAAAAGAAGAATACAGAACAGAATCGGTCAGAATTTGCCGGGCTTTTCTTAAAGTCAGTTCGTCTGTATCATGTGGCACAACAATCCATTTGTACAGGTTGCTGTTGTTTCTCCGGAGATAAGAAGACAATTGTTTTATATCCTTTAAGTGTGCACTGCCTATAATGATAGCAGTATCATTTTGAATGAAATCTTCGATAATATCATCTTTGAATTTCTTTGAAGTATTGAGTACGGCCTGCAACCACTTCCCGTCTTCAATTATTCGGTATGAAATGTTATCTGAATCAGGTTTAGTCACAGAGTACACATTATGGAACTTTGGTAAGAGAGTTAGAATTCTGTTTTTTATAAAAAAGACTTTACTTTCTATATGTTTTAAATCAGCATATATCAGGTCGCAAGGGATATTTCTTTGTTCCAGCAGTTGAATAATGTTTTCCCAAAAATCATATTTCACCCAAAAGACATAATCGGGTTCTAAGGTCTGTAATAGTTTTTCCATCGCCTTTTTAGTATCAAAAGGCAGATAAAAGCAAAAGTCCGCTTCCGGCTTAAGATGAAAATATTCGACTCCAGAGGCTGAAAAAAAGCTGATACATACTTCGGTGTCAAAATTATTTTTTATTTTCTTTATCAATGGAATGCACTGTTCGTACTCTCCCGCGGATGCACAGTGAAACCAGACTCTCTTTTTTGTTTTTGGAGGAATGATTAATTGTTTCAGACCGTCAACCCTTTGTTTCGCTTTTTTTGAAAAAAAAATGGATATTCTGAAGACAAACTGAAACAAAAGTATGAAGCGCCTGTATAGCATAAATGGAATTATTTTTTTTGGTTTTCAGTTATAAATAAATGCATCCGAAAATAACTTTGTACTATTTTCAATAATCTTATGTGATTTATATCTTTGTTCTTTTTAAAACGGAATAAGTTGAGTACAAAAGCAATATTACAGCAGTATTTTCAAAAAGAAAAAAAAATTGCAGTTATAGGCTTAGGATATGTGGGACTGCCTATTGCTTTAGAATTAGCCAAAAAGTTTTCAGTAATTGGTTTTGATATCAATCCGTCCAGAATAGAATTGATGCGGAGGAATATAGACCCCAGTAAAGAGTTGAGTTCAAAAGCTTTCGAGGGGACGGATATTTTTTTTACTCACAAATTGGAAGATTTAAAAGACGCCAGGTTTTATATAGTAGCAGTACCCACGCCTGTGAACGAAAACAAAGTTCCAAATCTGACTCCTTTATTAAAAGCAAGCGAGACTTTAGGTCAGGTTATTAGCAAAGGGGATTATGTGGTGTTTGAATCCACGGTATATCCGGGATGCACAGAAGAGGATTGTGTACCGGTTATAGAAAAGGGCAGCGGGTTAAAGGCTTATGAAGATTTCAAGGTGGGGTATTCTCCGGAAAGAATTAATCCGGGCGATACAGAACGTACCCTGACTAAAGTTGTAAAAGTAGTTTCAGGATGCAGTCCCGAATCATTGGAACTTATAGCTGAAATATACAGTTCGATTATTGAGCCGGGAGTATTTAGGGCTTCTTCGATAAAAGTAGCCGAAGCAGCCAAAGTAATTGAGAACACTCAAAGAGACTTAAATATTGCTTTGATGAATGAACTGTCGCAAATCTTTAATGTGATGGGAATTAATACGTATGATGTATTGGAAGCAGCCGGTACAAAATGGAACTTTTTAAAGTTTAAGCCGGGCTTGGTTGGCGGACATTGTATAGGTGTGGATCCATATTATTTGACTTATAAAGCAATGGAATTTGGTTACACTCCACAAATAATTTTATCCGGAAGAGGTATCAACGATGGAATGGCTGCCTATATAGCAAAGAATCTTGTGCAGCAGCTGATATCAAAAGGGAAAAATCCAAAAGATTGCCGCGTGCTGATAATGGGAGCCACATTTAAAGAGAATGTGAGCGATATCAGAAACTCCAAAATATTTGATTTGTATAAGGAGCTTTCTGGATTTAGTGTACAGTTAGAGATAGTAGATCCTTATGCGTCGTCCGAAGAAGTTGAAAGAGAATATGGGGTTAAACTTTCGCCTGCTGCTTCGGAAGGATATGATGCTGCAATCATAGCCGTAGCACATGATCAGTATAAAAAATTTGATGAGAATTATTTTACAGGTATTCTTGTGAAAGACGGAATAGTTGTGGATTTAAAAAATATATACAAAGGTAAAATTCGTAACTTTGCGTATAGGACACTTTAAAAATGAAGAAAAAAATATTAATAACCGGAGGAGCCGGATTTATAGGTTCACATCTTGTTAGGTTGTTTGTGAATAAATATCCTCATTATCAGATTTATAATCTTGATAAATTAACTTATGCGGGAAATTTAGAAAACCTGAAAGATGTACAGTCAAAGGACAATTATACTTTTATCAAAGGAGATATAAGTGATGCTGAGTTTGTACAGGCTTTGTTTGATGAGCATCAATTTGATTCAATAATACATTTGGCTGCCGAATCACATGTAGATCGCTCTATAAGAGAACCGTTGTTGTTTATTTATACTAATGTAGTGGGTACGGTAAACCTTTTGAACGCAGCTAAAAATATCTGGAACAATCAATATCAGGATAAACTCTTTTATCACATTTCTACAGATGAAGTTTATGGAAGCCTTGATGAAAACGGCTTTTTTTTAGAAACGACATCATACGACCCCCAATCACCTTATTCCGCATCAAAAGCGAGTTCGGACCATTTTGTTCGTGCGTATGGCAATACGTATGGTGTTCCAATCGTTATATCAAACTGTTCTAATAATTACGGACCATATCAATTTCCGGAAAAATTAATTCCTTTGATAATTCGGAATATTATGAATGAGCAGACTTTACCTATATACGGAGACGGGAAATATACCAGAGACTGGCTTTGGGTAAAAGATCATGCTGGAGCAATAGATACTATTTTCCACAGTGGAAAAATAAATGAGACATTTAATATAGGAGGCTTCAACGAATGGAAGAATATTGATATTGTCAGGCTCATTTGTAAAATCATGGATGGAAAATTGAATAGAGAGGAGGGTCATAGCGAGCGGCTAATTACCTTTGTAAAAGACAGACCCGGACATGACAGAAGATACGCGATTGATGCGACCAAATTGAAAAATATATTGGGATGGGTTCCATCATTAACTTTTGAAGAAGGAATTAATGAGACAATTGACTGGTATTTAAATAATCAAAGTTGGCTGGATAATGTGACTAGCGGTGAATACCTTCAATATTATCAACAACAATACCAATAGGCAATGCTTAACAAACGTATATATATACTGATTATTCTGATGCTTTGTGCTTTCTGCGGCAAAGTCTATTCTCAGGGAGTTGAGGTGATTCCGGGGAGTGCGGAGAAACTTGACACCACAGATTTAACCCTAGAGCATCTGAAAGAGAAATATGATGATATGTCCGGGATGGAGGTAGAAAGATTTAAGTTGTATGAAGACCCGAGAAGACTGGAAAGAGGTGATGTCGTCAATATTGGAGATGAGGATGCCGGTCATATACTGGAAAAACAGGAAGAGTCCAGAGAAATTATAGAAGAAGGAAATATAGCACAGGAAACTTCAGAGAAAATTATTGAGGCCGTAGCGAGTGTGAACAAAGAGCTGCTTAAAGAAGTACCAATTTATGGATTTAAATATTTCAGAGAAGCGGACACTAAAATATTTTCCAGCGCACAGGATGTAAAACCTCCTTATAATTATGTATTAGGTGTCGGCGACCAATTGAATATTGCAATTTGGGGGTTTGCGGATTATAATGAAGTATTTACTATTGAGAAAGACGGGTATATTCAACCGCGATATGTGGGGCGGATATATTTAAAAGGGCTGACGCTGGAGAATGCCATTGAGGTAATCAAGGCAAGATATTCAAGAGCTTATATGATAGAAAACTCTCAGTTTGATGTCACTTTAAATTATTCCAGAGTGATTAATGTCAATATAGTCGGAGAAACTGAATTTCCCGGTTCTTATACTATCCCGGCAGTAAATACAGTATATAATTTATTGTCGTTTACAGGTGGTCCTACAGAACTCGGTTCTATCAGAAATATTCAGGTAAAAAGGAACGGTGTAGTGATTAGGAAGTTTGACTTATATGAGTTTTTGAATAATCCGACGGCTCAGGATGATTATTTCTTGCAAAATAACGACTATATTTTTGTCCCTTTATCACAAAAAATAGTTTCTCTGACAGGAGCTGTTAAAAGACCTTTCAAATATGAACTCCTGGAAAATGAAACCTTTGAAGATTTATTAGGCTATGCAGGGGGATATGCTGCAAATGCATTAACAAGTTATATCCAGATTAGAAGGTATGTGGACAATAAATCAATTATAATTGATATTGATCTTGATAGTCTCAGAAGAAATAAAGCCAAATTGCATTTGTTGAATGGGGATGCAATAACTGTAAGAACAATCCCTGAAGATGCCATGAATTGGGTAGATGTAAACGGGGCCGTAAAAGTAGAGGGGCGATATGAATTAAAGCCCGGCGATAGAGTTAGTAATTTAATAGAAAGGTCTATGGGGCTGTCAGATAATGCATATAAATCAGAAGCCTATGTTTTTAGATTAGACCCGGGAACTGAAGGGAAAACTGTAATTAAGGTTGACTTGGGTGAAGCTATTCAAAACCCGGGTTCGTCCGCAGATATTGCTTTACAGGAAAGAGACGAAATAAAAGTATTCACAAATGATTATTTCATAGATAAATATTCAATACAAATACGAGGGGAGGTAAGAAACCCAACTGTGATTAGTGCGCAAAAAGGATTGTCGCTGAGAGACGGTATAATCTATGCCGGGGGCTTGAAACCATCAGCTTTCTTGGGAAGAGCGTATATAAAAAGGATGAACTTCACGACTAATCAACCTTATTTTCTTACAGTAGAACTAGATACCTCAAATAATTTTGCATCATTAGATGATATATCTATAAGGCAGGGAGATGAGATAGAAATTCTTTCTAACATCCCTTTTTTAAATGACAAAAGTATTTCAATATCCGGACACATCAAGAAACCGGTTATTGTGGATTTTTGGCAGGGAGCAACCGTTAGAGACTTATTATTAATGGCAGGAGGTGTAAGAGAAAGAGCCTTATTGAATAAAATATTGATATACAGGACTACCGATAAGTTTAGAAAAGAAATTATAACAATTCAGGCGGACAGCACAGACAATTATAAAAAACTGGAAGAATACCGCCTAAAAGCGGAAGATAATGTTGTGGTTTTTTCTAATGAAACATTTGATATCTACTCTGATGTAGTGATAGGAGGGATGTTGATTGAACCCGGAGTATTCCCATATTATGAGGGAATGACACTTGCAGATGCTCTTTTACTGTCAAAAGGCTTTTTGGTCAGTGCGGCGAGCAACAGAATAGAAGTTGCAAGGATATCTAACTTTCAGGAGGCTGTGGTGAGTGCTGAACCTACAAAAATTTCAATTGAAATTCTTGAAATAAACAGAGACTTCCTGAATGACCCAATTGCAAATGGCTACTTGTTACGACCTTTTGATCATGTTTATGTAAGGAGAATACCTGATTTCGATTTTCAGAAAAGTGTATTTATCGACGGAGAAGTTAAGTATCCGGGTACTTATGTACTTATGAAGAATGAAAAGTTAACTTCAATTATAGAAAGAGCCGGAGGACTAACCCAAGAGGCTTATATGGATGGAGCCACATTAAGAAGGAATAAATTAAATAGAAAAGACTTATCTAAAGCCAAATTACTGGTTGATCTGAAAAAAGCTTTAAGGAGACCAGGCTCCAAGTTCAATTATATCTTGAGAAGCGGAGACAATATCTATATCCCGCCACGTGAAAATATTGTTACGGTCCGAGGGCAAATAGATTATCCATTTGAAGAAAGTGATATGAAACGTCTCGTCATTCTGACAGATACAGTAAGTGTAGAAGAGTATTTGGCACTAACTCCAGAAAAATCCGTGCATGTTCCATATACCTCGGGTAAAAGAGCTAAATATTATATTAAAAAGTATGGATCAGGGTTTGGTAAATACTCAAAAAGGAAAGACACATATGTGATTTTACCTAATGGGCATATTAAAGGGACAAGATTTACATTAATAGGACGAGTTTTTCCAAAAGTAAAAGAGGGTTCTGAAGTCGTAGTGCCAAGAAAACCATTAAAGAGGAAAATTGTAAAAGAAAGGAATAGGAAGGGCGATTTTTCAGCACTGAACAAATTTACAACAGTAATACAGGCAGTACTGGGGTCAATTACTACTACATTGACATTATATTTATTACTTAAAAGAACTACTGATTAAATTTTGCAGTGAGTCAGCTTGTAGGAAATACAGTAGAGGATAATCAGAATAATGAAGTTCCAAAGAGTGATTTTAGTCAAATCATTCAGAATATTATCCTCGTACTGGTAAGGATAAAAGATATAATTAAAGAGAGGTATCTTTTACTCGTTCTTGTTATTTTGTTAGGAATAGGCTGGGCAATATATTCTGTATTGAATAAAGATTATATTTACAGAGCGTCAATAACTTTTATTCTGAAAGAAGATGAAGTCAGCAAATTAGGCAGTCAGCTTGATCCTCTTTCAAGTTTTTTTATTTCAAAAACTGTTAGTCAGAGCATAAATCTGGACAAATTAATTGAAGTGGCTTACTCCCAGAGTTTATTGTCCAACATGCTGTTTAATAAATGTATAATTGGAGGGAGAGAAGATTATCTTATAAACCATATACTGATAATTTATTATAATTACAAGACATCATATTTTCATTCATATAGAGGTCTGAATGGACTCAATAGGCAACAGTTTAGAGTTTTTTCCAGTGTTTCAGGACTGATAAGAGGAAGTGCTACTATCACTCAAACAAGATCAGGAGCCTTCGTAGTCAGATTGGAAATGGAAGACGAGGAGCTAACAAAAGTAACCCTTGAGCTGTTCTATCAAAATATAAGTAATTTTTATATTGATAAGTCAACTGAAAAAGCTCAGTTTAACTATATCTTCCTGAGAAACAGATTAGATTCTGTCAGAAACATGCTTTACTCTTCCGAGTATCAGGTTGCCAACTTTGAAGACAGAGCCAAAAATTTACTTTTAGAAACAGCCAGAGTCCCACAAGTGCGGCAAATCAGGAATGTTGAATTTTATAAGTCTTTGTATGGAGAACTAATAAGTGCTTATGAAAAATCAAAGATATCATTAAATAACATTACTCCTGTCTTCCAAATACTCAGCAGGCCCTATTATCCCCTTGCTGTTATTTCACGTTCCACATTTGTTATAGTTCTCACAGCCGGGTTGGTTGTAGGCTTTATATTAATCTTAATAGTGGTGTTTTTTTATATAAAGAAATTTGTTTGGTCCAAGTATAAATATCTTTTTAAAAATACCAATGAACATATAGAACGTCAAAATACAGAGGAGGGAAATTAAGAATGGAATTTGAAAAAACCGAAATTAATGGGTTACTGATTTTAAAACCTAAACTTTTTGAAGACGAGAGAGGTTATTTTTTTGAATCATATAATTATAACACTCTTTTAAAGATTGGAGTTGAAATTAATTTTGTACAGGATAATCAGTCTAATTCAAAATTTGGAGTCTTAAGAGGATTACATTTTCAAAAAGATATCCATGCTCAATCTAAGTTAGTACGAGTTTTGCAGGGCGAGATTTTAGACGTAGTGGTAGATTTGAGAAAAAATTCTCAAACGTACTTAAGACATTTCTCTATTCGGCTATCTTCTAAAAACAAATTGCAACTGCTTGTGCCAAAAGGTTTTGCGCATGGATTTGTGACACTTTCTGAGAGGGCAGAAGTACTATATAAATGCGATAACTTTTATCATCCTGAATCTGAGGATGGATTAATGTATGATGATCCAAAACTTAATATTGACTGGATTTTAAATAGTAAAGAACTTATTTTAAATCAAAAAGATTTGAAATACAATTATCTGTAAAAGTATGAATGTAGAAAAAATTGACATTGATGAAGTTGTGCAAATATCTCAAAGTGCAGGACGAGAAATTATGCGTATCTATAGTGGAAGTATAGAGGTAGAATATAAAGAAGACGAGTCCCCATTAACGTTGGCAGATAAAAAAAGTAATGCCGTAATTGTAAACGCCCTCACACAGTTATATCCTGATATCCCTATTATATCCGAGGAGAATAAATTATTGGATTATCAAATAAGGAAAAATTGGAGCTGGTGTTGGTTGGTGGACCCTTTGGACGGCACAAAAGAGTTTATTAAAAAGAATGATGAGTTTACGGTAAACATAGCATTAGTACACAATGGAAGTGTGCAGGCAGGGGTAATCTATGTACCGGCAATGAATAAAACATATTATGCAGTTAAGGGGACAGGAGCTTTTAAAGTTGAGGGAATAAATCCTCCGGAGAAAATACAAATAAGACCATTGGCACAAAATGGAACCTTAAAAGTTATAGCGAGCCGTTCTCATAAAAGTAAGGAAGTTGAAGATTATGTAACGGCATTGAGGAAAAAGTATTCAAGCATTGATTTCGTTGCGGCAGGAAGCTCTTTGAAATTTTGCTTAGTAGCGGAAGGTGCGGCAGATGTTTATCCAAGATTGGCTCCTACAATGGAATGGGATACATGTGCGGGACAAATTATTGCTCAGGAAGCAGGAGCAGTTGTTATTGATTCTAATACAAACAAAGAATTAAGCTATAACAAAGAGAATCTTTTAAATCCATATTTTATTGTAAAAAATCCGGATTTGCAATAAGTTAAAAGCAACAAGAAAGACATATGTAGATTTTGTACATATGGGTCAGCAGTACTCATAAATTAAGAAACTTGGAGGTAGTTTTATGGGAGTGTAAGCTTTCTAATCTTTACCTGATGTTATGTACGAAGATAAATTACTAACATTTGTTCATATTCTTACTTTTTGACAGGATGCCTTTTTTACAACTTGTTGATTGTTAATATTATATAAATATAACTTGATAGTTGCTTTAAATTGAGGTTAAAATAAAACTTATTAATAGTTTCCTGCCAATTATTTATTTGTTAACTTGGAGCTAAAATTTAACTGTATGAGATATATTTTAATGGTTTTGATTGCATTTAGTGGCTTGAATAATCTTTATGCGCAAACGACAATCAAGGGAACAGTAACAGATGATACACAGGAAGCCCTGATAGGAGCCAATGTGGTATTGAAAGGTACTACGACAGGTACCATTACTGACTTTGACGGAAATTTTGTTATAGTTATTAATGAGCCGGTGCCGTTTACTTTAGTGGTTTCTTATGTAGGGTACAAAGCCAAAGAAATAGAAATAACAGAAAGCGTTTCAGACCTGAACATCGTGCTTGATGATGCAAGCTCAATACTTGATGAAGTGGTAGTTTCGGCGTCCAGAGTAGAGGAAAAACTGATGGAATCTCCGGTTTCAATAGAGAAATTGGATTTACAAACAATCAAAGCCTCAGGTTCTGCAGATTATTTTGATCAGATGTCAAAGTTAAAAGGGGTGACTACAGCTTCCGGATCTATGACTTTTAATGCTATAAACACGCGGGGTTTTGGCGGTATCGCCAATACGCGTTTTGTACAGTTAGTCGATGGAATTGATAATTCGGCACCACTTCTGAATTTTCCTATGGGAAACCTCATCGGTATAGGTGAGAATGACGTAAAAAGTGTAGAGTTGGTACCTGGTGCTGCTTCTGCGTTATACGGACCTAATGCCTTTAACGGTATTATGCTGATGTCGAGCAAAAGCCCATTTGATTATGAAGGACTTACAGTTTCTGCTAAGGCAGGTTTGACTACAGCAGATAATGACAGGAAGAAGCACCCGTTGGTCAATGCAGATGTGCGTTATGCCAAAACTTTTGGGAAGTTTGGATTTAAAGTAACTGCAAGTTATCTCGGAGCGACAGACTGGTTGGCCAATGATTATATGACGGACATCAAAACCGGAATTACTCATGAGACCGATCCGCATAAAGACGGACAGGGTGAAACAGTATTGGGAGACCGGCCGCCAGTATTTGACGGAATGAATACTTATGGGGATGAGAATATTTTATCCACGGTACCTTTCTCTATATTACAAGATGTGAATCCTGAAACAGCAGAAGCTCTGATAAACGGAGTATCTGCAAGTGAAACATTCCAGATGCTTTTTGGCAATGATGCGGATGCCGCAAGAGCATTTGTGGCAGATAACTTAAAATATTTACCGGTTGTAAATATTAACAGGACAGGAATTAGAGAACAAGACTTATTAGATAGTAGAAAGGCATCGAGTATAAAAGGAACCGCATCTTTACACTACAAACCAAAAGATGACGTGGAGATAAATTATGCTTTTAGAATGGGTTCCGGAAACTCAATTTATCAGGGAACGGAGAAATATGTACTGAGAAATTTTTACAGTTTCTCCAATAAAATTGAAGCTACCGGTAAAAACTTTATGGTCAGAAGCTACATGACTCAAACCAATGCCGGAGATTCCTATAACCTGACGGCTTTGGGGAGCTACGCGAATGAGCTGATGTACGGAACCGCATCCGGATGGGCTGCTGATTATTTAGGGATTTATGTGGGAACTATGATGGCGGCCTCCAAGCTATTCGGAATCAGACCGGATAGAATACCAGTAGCAAGGCCTAATATATTAAGGATGGCCCATGCTGAAGCAAGGGTAACTGCAGACAGCAAAATGCCCCAAAGAGGATCAGATGAATTTCAGAATGCGATAGAAACTATACGCGGTACATTATTCCAGCATTCAGACCCGGAGAATGGGATTTTGGGCGGTTCTTCATTTATTGATAAATCCAGACTCTTCCATACAGAGGCAACCTATGATTTTACCTCTTTGCTAAAAGACAAAGTGGGGATTTTGGCTGGAGCCAATCACAGAATGTACAGCCTATATACCGACGGTACAGTATTTAATGAAGACCCGGAAGGTACGGGAGTAAACTCAAGGATTAATATTAATGAATTCGGTGCTTTTGTACAGGCCACCAAAAAGCTCATAAGTGAAAGATTGAGAATTTCTGCGTCTATTCGTTATGACAAAAACGAAAACTTTAAAGGAGTTTTTTCTCCGAGAGTGGCTATGGTTGGAACTTTAGGGCAAAATCGTCAGCATAATATTCGCGCCTCTTTCCAGACAGGATTTAGAAATCCGGACACTCAGGCACAATATATTTATTTTGACGCAACATCTATCCTCATGGGGGGAGCTAAAAAGAATGCGGAGAGATATGGAATCTACCAAGGTGGCGCGTATTCAGCAAGGTCATTTGATGCGTTTAGAGCTTCTGCTCTTGCCGGCGAGCCTAATCCGGAACTATTAGAAGAGTTTTATATGGATTATATAAAACCGGAAAAGCTTTCCAACGTGGAGATAGGTTATAAATCAATGATTAAAAATCTGTACTTAGATTGGAACGCCTATTTTAACTGGTATAAAGACTTCATCGCTCAATCAAATGTGGTAGCCAAAGAAAGTGTCAATCACAAAGGACAGAAAATTCCGGGGGTGTCAGATTTTATTGAGACAGGCGGTGCGGCAGCTCCTAAGGTTTTCAGACCTTATTATAATGTGCAGGACAGAGTAATATCATGGGGAACAGCAATAGGTATGAGTTATAAATTGCCAAAAAACTTTATGATTAGAGGGAATTATAATTATATGGATTTTGAGACGGAAAAAGGTGTGGATAAAAAAGATATTGGCTTTAACTCTCCAAAGCACATGTTTAATATTGGTTTTGGTAATAATAACGTTAGAAATTCCAATGTTGGATTTGATGTAAGCTACAGATGGCAAAATGAATTGTACTGGACCAGTAGCTTTGGAAGCGGATACGTGGACCCATATGGCACTTTAGACGCATCATTCTCATATAATGTTAAAAAGTGGAATACAGCTTTCAGACTGGGTGGGTCTAATCTGATAGGACCTTCATACAGAACGAATATAGGCGGGCCGTATGTCGGAAAGACCATTTTCGCAGGATTTACTTATGACGGAAGTGTTTTAGGAGGAAGTAAAAAGAGAAATAAATAAAAAATAATTCTATTTTAGTAAAACAAACTTAAATAACTATACAATGAAACATGCCTTTTTGTTATTAGCAATGTGTTTTGGGCTAACAAGTCTTTACGCCCAAACCACTATTAGTGGAACTGTTACGGGTAATAACAGTGAGCCGCTTATTGGTGCCAATATTGTTCTTAAAGGAACATCATCTGGTACTATAACAGATTTTGACGGAAAGTTTTCTCTGACGATTAGTGAAGCGACTCCTTTTACGGTTGTCGTTTCTTATGTTGGACACGAAAGCAAAGAATTAGTCATTAATGAGAGTGAGAGCGATCTGCAGATTACGCTTGCAGAAGAAAGTTCATTCTTACAAGAAGTAGTAGTGTCTGCCTCCAGGGTGGAGGAAAAGCTCTTGGAATCTCCGGTATCAATTGAGAAATTGGATTTACAGACAATTAAGGCTTCGACCTCATCGGATTATTATGATCAGATGCTGAAGCTTAAAGGAGTAACAGGTGCTTCCGGTTCCATGTCTTTCAACGCAATTAACACAAGAGGTTTTGGTGGTATTGCCAACACCCGTTTTGTGCAGTTGGTGGACGGTATTGATAACTCTGCACCGCTCTTAAACTTCCCAATGGGTAACCTGATAGGTATTGGAGAAAACGATATTCAAAGCATCGAATTGGTTCCCGGAGCGGCCTCTGCGTTATACGGTCCAAACGCTTTCAACGGTATCATGATGATGAACAGTAAGAGTCCGTTTGATTACGAAGGATTAACACTATCACTAAAAGGAGGTTTCAGTAAAGCTTCCAATGACGATGTGAATCCTTTGTATAATGCTGATTTGCGTTATGCAAAGGCATGGAACAAATTCGGGTTCAAAGTCACTGCAAGCTATTTCGGAGCAACAGACTGGAAATCAGATGATTACTATACAGATGTAGTTACAAAAGAAACTTATGATCCTAATGACCCTAACTCGCTACCGCCATTGCAGTTTAATGGTGTGAATACTTATGGTGATGAAGGTGTATTATCTACAGTTCCACTCAACCTATTACCTGATGGTCATGCTACCAAAGAAGGGTTGATTCAGGCATTGGCACCTAAATTTGCCCCGGCTTTTGGAGGTGATGAAGCCGTTGCAGCTGGATTCATAAGAAGCAATTTCGGATATTTACCAACAGTACAATTAAGAAGAACTGGTTTGCGTGAAAGTGACCTTTTGACAGACAGAAAAGCCAGTAGTATTAAAGGTACTGCAGCAATATATTATAGGCCGAGAGAAGATATTGATATCAACTATATGTTTAGAATGGGTAGTGGAAACACTATATATCAGGGTTCTGAGAAGTATGTATTGAGAGATTTCAGATCGTTCTCCAATAAAATAGAGGCCACCGGTAAGAATTTCATGGTGCGTTCCTATATGACTCAGACTCATGCAGGAGATTCATACAATATGACAGCTTTGGGCTCTTATACCAACGAGTTGATGGCAGGAACAGCGGCAGCATGGGCGCCAACATATTTAGGAAACTTCATTGGAGCATATATGCAGTCAGCGTTAGAATATTTAGGAGGCGGAGGAGATCCTGCAAATTTGCCTGAATTTTTTAAATCTCCGGCATTATTTGATGGTGCAAACAGAGTTGCAAGAGGAGGAGCAGATGCATTGCTTCCTAAGGCAGGTACTCCGGAATTTGAAGAGGCTGTAAAAACTATTAAAAACACTTTGTTCCAGCATGCGGACCCTGCAAAAGGAATTTTGGGAGGTTCTTCATTTAAGGATAAATCAAGATTGTTCCATACAGAAGCTACTTATGATTTCACATCTTTGCTTAAAGATAAGTTAGGAATCTTGTTAGGAGCTAACCACAGAATGTACGGTATCTTTACAGATGGGACAGTGTTGAATGAAGACCCTGATGGAACTGGCAAAGCTTCGCGTATTAAGATTAACGAGTACGGTGCTTTCGTACAGCTGACCAAGAAGATGATACAGGAGAGACTTAGAGTATCGGCATCTATTCGTTACGATAAAAACGAGAACTTCAAAGGAGTATGGTCACCAAGAGTTGCTGTTGTAGGAACCATGGGAGATAAGCGTCAGCACAATATCCGTGCTTCCTTTCAGACAGGATTCCGTAATCCGGATACACAAGCTCAATTTATATACTTCCCTGCTTCTACCATCCTGATGGGAGGAACCAAGAAAAATGCGGAGAGATATGGAGTATATGAAGGGGGAGCATATACTGCTGATTCCTACAATGCATTTATGGGAGCAAGGATGACTGGGGTGATAGATTCAAGTTTGTTACAGACTTATAACATGGATTATATTAGCCCGGAAAAACTTTCTGCATTAGAAGTGGGATATAAAGCAGTGGCTGGTAAGTTGTACATTGACTGGAATGCATATTTCAACTGGTATAACGATTTTATTACTCAGACTAACGTAGTTGCCAAGAAAAGCTTTGAGCATAAAGGGCAACCAGTACCGGGAGCAGAAACAGGATCAGCTTCTGTGTTAAGACCATACCACAACGTGGACAATAAAGTAACTTCCTGGGGTACGGCAATTGGTTTGAGTTATAGACTTCCGCAAAATATGCTCCTAAATACGAACTATAGCTATATGGATTTTGATGGACATGGTACTGACAGAAATAGTTTGGACTTTAACTCTCCATCCCATGTCGTAAATGTTGGTATTGCCAGCAATGGAATTGGAAAGTCTAACTTTGGACTGAACCTCAATTACAGATGGCAGAGTGAATTTTACTGGGTGAGCAGCTTCGGTTTTGGAGATATTGAAGCATACGGAGCGTTAGATGCATCTGTATCTTACAATATCAAAAAAGCTAAAACAGCTATAAGAATGGGAGCTACAAACATAGCGGGTCCTTCCTATGTGACAAACATCGGAGGCCCTATGGTTGGAAGAACCTTCTTTGTAGGTCTGACTTATGACGGTAGCGTCTTGGGAGGCAAGAAGAAATAATTCTCTCACAGATTAATTAAAAGGGCGATATTTTAGGATATCGCCCTTTTCTATTTAATTAAGTTTTGATTAAAAACTAAACTTATTTCAATAATTCATTGTAATGTCCTGCCAATCTCCTTAAATTCCGAAACTTTTTTAATATGGAAAAACACTTGTCATACCCCAAGAATAAAATTAAGATATTACTCTTAGAGGGCATTCATATATCGGCTATTCAGGAATTTAAGAAAAATGGATATGTCAATATTGAACACAAAAAAACAGCTCTGACAGAAAAGGAGCTGATGGAGTGCATTGGGAATTATCACATAATAGGAATACGCTCTAAAACTAATCTGACACAGAATGTATTCAATAAAGCAAAAAAACTTTTGTCTGTAGGGGCGTTTTGTATCGGAACGAATCAGATTGATTTGACTGCATCAACGGAATTGGGTATTCCTGTCTTTAATTCACCCTATTCCAATACCAGGTCTGTGGCAGAGCTGATTATTGCTAACTCTATCATGTTACTTCGGCGAGTTCCGGAGCGAAGCAAAAAAGCACATGCCGGAGAATGGCTAAAAGACGCAGAAAGATCATATGAACTACGAGGGAAAACTATTGGTATCATAGGCTACGGGCATATAGGAACTCAGGTGTCTATCATGGCAGAATCTATGGGACTTAATGTACTCTACTATGATATTGAACCTAAAATGCCTCTCGGAAATGCGAAGCAGGTACTTTCATTGAAGGATTTATTGGAAAGTGCGGATATAGTAACCTTACACGTTCCTGCCACGCCTGTAACAAAGCTAATGATAGGTCAGGAGCAATTTGAACAAATGAAAGAGGGGGTGATTTTTCAAAACCTGTCCAGAGGTTCAGTGGTAGATATCGAAGCATTAAAAAATGCTGTATTGTCAGGTAAAGTAGGCGGTGCGGCAGTAGATGTTTTTCCGATAGAACCTGAAAAAAAAGGCTTTGGTTTTGTATCTCCGTTGCAGGGTCTGGATAACGTTATCCTCACTCCGCATATCGGAGGAAGTACCCAGGAGGCTCAGGAAAATATAGGGGCGGAGGTGGCCAATAAAATGATTTCATTTTTAGATTCCGGTTCATCCATAGGTTCACAGTCGATTCCTGAGTTGAACTTGCCGGTGCAATCAAATACCCGAAGAATCCTTCATATGCATAAAAACGTTCCCGGAGTTCTGTCGCAAATCAACCAACTTATATCCGGTTATAACGTAAACGTTGTGGGGCAATACCTTAAAACCAATGAAAAAATAGGGTATGTCGTGTTAGATATTGAGGGCGATGCATCCAAAGAAGCATTGGAAGCTCTTAGACACGTAAAGGATACTATCCGAACCAGAATTTTATTTTGATTACAGAATACCACTTTTCTGCATCTTCACGGCTAATGACTGAATCATAAGCAGAAATAAGCAAGCTGTTCAGATGCTTTGGTTTGTCATGAGAAAGTAAATGTAACTCGGAAGAACTCTAAAAGAATTTTAACAACTAGTTTTATTAATTGATTATTAAGTGTAAAATATATGATATATAATTTATTGAATAACAGCAAGTTAATATTGTTTAGACTCGGTCTAAATATTGCCTTTTAAATGTTTTAAATAAAGTACAATGTATATTTGCAGTGTCAAAAGAAAAAAAGCAATGTCTAACTGTAAAGGTAGTTTTAAATTACGCTCACTATTCCTCGCATTTGCAACAATTTTTGTTTTTCAGGTTCACGCTTATGATTTAGATGTAATCTTTGATGATTTGTCAGATCCGACAATTGAAGAGAGAGTACATGACGGTCAAAAATTGTTTAAGGCTAATTGTGCCAGTTGTCACAGAGTTGAAGGTAAGTTATTGGGCCCTGGGCTGGCTAATTCGTGGGAAAGATGGGAGTCTCAGCAAAAACTTATTAGTTGGGTACACAACTCTCAGGAAATGATCAAATCCGGCGACCCTTACGCCGTAGAGCTGTTTAATGAATATAACAAGTCGATAATGTCTCCATTCCCTCACCTTAGCGAAGAGCAGGTGATTAATATTATGGAGTACTTTGTTCAGGCTGATCAGAAGGGATTATTATCAGATGTGAAGCCTCCTTCAGCAGCGGGTGAAGAAGTTCTTGCTACTGACTCCAAGCCAACTATACCTAATAAATGGGTGCTGTATATAATTGTTATTATTTTGGCACTTATTGCTGTGGCACTTGCTGCCGTTACTAATCAGTTGGATAAGGTTGTTCAGGAACATGAGACAGGTGAACCTGTTTCCGGTCAGCCTATATTTGGAAGGATATTCAGCAAAAAGACTCTAAGTGCTTTGATTATAGTCGGAGTTGTTTTTCTTGGTTATAATATGGTAAAAGGTGCAATCGATTTTGGAAGAAGTCAGGGTTATCAGCCGGAACAGCCTATTAAATTTTCTCATGCATTGCATGCCGGGCAAAATCAGATTGACTGTCAATATTGCCATACCGGTGCAGACAAAAGCCAGCATGCTGTCATCCCTTCTGTAGCAGTTTGTATGAATTGCCACAAGTTTGTACAAGAGGGGCCTAAATATGGTAAAGAAGAAATTGCTAAAATATATGAGTACAGCGGATGGGATCCTGCTGCAAATCAGTTTCGATATACGCCAAGACCAATTCAGTGGGTAAAAATTCATAATTTGCCGGATCACGTATATTTTAATCACGCACAGCACGTAAAAGTTGGCGGCATTGAATGTCAGACTTGCCACGGTCCAATCGAAGAAATGGAAGTGGTACAGCAATTTGCGCCTTTATCAATGGGTTGGTGTATAAATTGCCACAGAGAAACAGAAGTGCAATTTCAAAACAATGATTACTATTCTATTTTCCAGAAGTATCACGATGAAATTAAAAAAGGAGAGAGAGCAGGTGTGACAGTTAAAGACATCGGAGGTACCGAATGTGCAAAATGTCACTATTAAATTAATAGGTTTTAAAAAATTGTAGAATACTCAAAACATTTAATTAAATGGGTAAAAATAAATATTGGCAAAGTTTAGATCAACGAGATGAAACAGAATTGTATAAACAACAGTCTTCTAAAGAATTTATTGAAGAACTTCCTGTTTTCGATTATGTAGAAGATGCCACCAAAGTAGAATCAGCAGGGAGAAGAGATTTTTTGAAAATGATGGGAGTGGGTATTTCAGCTGCCACTCTTGCTTCATCTTGTAAAATTCCGGTGAAAAAGGCTGTCCCTTATGTATTTAATTTAGATGAGAGCAGCCGAATTCCAGAATTGACTCCGGGAGTGGCTGATTATTTTTCTTCGGCGTATGCAGAAGGAGGCGATTTTACGGCTATTCTTGTCAAAACAAGAGAAAATCGTCCTATTAAAATAGAAGGCAATACTGCCGCTCCAAATTATAAGGGAGGGACAACCGCGAGAGCTCAGGCTTCGGTAATTGGATTGTATGATGTAGCCAGACTTCCACAACCAAAAAAAGGAGGTGAGTCAGTTACATGGGAACAGATAGATAAAGAAGTTACGGCTAAACTCGAAAGTATATCAGAGACAGGAGGAAAAATTGTTATTTTAACAAATACAAATTACTCTATTGTAACTCAAAAAGCTTTAGAGCAGTTTAAGGAAAAATATCCTACAACAGAAGTAGTGACTTATGATCCAACTTCTCTTTATGCGATTCGAAAAGCAAATAAAACAACATTGGGCAGCGCAATTATCCCAACATACTTATTTGATAAAGCTAATATCATTGCAGGATTTAATTGTGATTTTCTTGGTGGCTGGGTTAACACCACTGAAAATGCCAAACGCTATTCAGCCAATAGAGTTCCAACTAAAGAAAATCCGAATATGTCCCGCCATTATCAGTTTCAGTCTTATGTGACTATTACTGGTGCGAGCGCGGATTATAAATTTGCAATGAAGCCTTCCGAGGAGAAAGCAGTTTTGATTGCATTGTACAATAAAATAGCTGCATCAACCGGAGGTAATGGATTAGGAAATGTAAATATCGGCGATTTACAGACAGGTGTAGATAAACTTGCCAAAGAATTATTGGCAAACCAAGGGGAGTCAATTGTAGTTTCGGGAACTAATGATTTTGATATTCAGTTACTGACCAATGCCATCAACGGCTTGCTTGGTAATTATGGTCAGACAATTGACACTGCAGCAACATTGAATCTAAAACAGGGGAATGATGAAAATTTGAAAGCACTTGCTGATGACAACTCAGTTAAAGCTATTTTACTATTAGATGCCAATCCTGTTTACAATACACCTTTTTCTGAGAAATTTAAGACCTTGATATCCAAGGCAGAATTATCTGTATCTTTTTCAGAAAGATTGGATGAGTCTGCGGAACTGGTGCAGTATATTGTTCCGGATAATCACTACTTGGAGTCATGGGATATATTGGAGCCTAAAAAAGGATTTATTTCTTTTGTTCAGCCTACAATTAATCAGCTATTTGAAACCCGTCAGGCTTCTGTAACTCTAAACAGATGGACAGGTAATAAAGCTGAGGCTTATGATTTAGTTAAAGAAAACGGAGAAAGGTTTACTACAAATTTCCCAAGTATCTTAGGAAACTCTTCATGGGAATCTGCCCTGCAAACGGGATTTGTAGTATTAGAAAATGAAGGCCAAAACCTCTCTGCTGATATTGATTCAACCGTATCGGCAATAGATGCTAAGTTACCTAAGTCAGGTGGATTGGAATTGGTAGTGTATGAGTCAATACCTCTTGGAGACGGTAAATTCTCCAACAACCCGTATTTACTTGAAATGCCGGATCCGATTACAAGAGTTTCCTGGGATAACTACATTGCATTGCCATACACTTTTGCTATAAGGAATGGCATAAAAGCAATGGATCAGTCAGCCTCTATGAGAAAAGCCAGAGTAGTGGTGGATGGCAAAGAAATTGTTTTGCCTGTGATTATTTCATACGGACAAGCTCAGGATACTATTGCAATAGCTTTAGGATTTGGAAGAAGCAAAGGAGTAGGACCTGCAGCAGATGGCTGCGGAGAAAATGCGTATCCTTATGTAACCTTTGAAAATGGTACTGTAACATATTCAAGTGTAGGCGCTACTTACGAAACGCTAAAAGAAACAATGAAAATGGGGCTTTCTCAAAGGTATCATACTTTGCAGGAAGACAATAACCTTCCGGGAAGACCGAGAAGATATAGAAGTAATATTGTTAGAGAAGCCAATCTGGAGCAATTCCGGGCAAATGACAATGCAGGTAATGAGGACAGAGAACATATTAAATCACATCTGACTACATTGTATAAAGGCTTTGACACCCCGGGACATCACTGGAGTATGGCAGTTGACCTCAATGCTTGTATTGGTTGCGGTGCCTGTGTGGTGGCTTGTAACGTAGAAAACAATATTCCGGTGGTAGGACGTAAAGAAATGACCAATACTCGTTCTATGCACTGGTTGAGAATCGACAGATACTACAGTGGGGACCCTGACAATCCGGATGTGGCATTCCAGCCAATGATGTGTCAGCACTGTGACAACGCACCATGTGAGAACGTATGTCCTGTAAATGCGACCAGCCACAGTTCGGAAGGACTGAATCAAATGGCGTATAACAGATGTATTGGTACAAAATATTGTGCAAATAACTGTCCGTTTAAAGTACGTAAGTTTAACTGGTATGACTATCAGGGCAATGACTCTTTCGGAGCGTGGAATGACCATACCGATGCATCTTATATTTTGAGTGATTTGATGCGCATGGTACTAAACCCGGATGTAACTGTAAGATCAAGAGGAGTAATGGAAAAATGCACTTTCTGTGTACAAAGAATCCAATCTGCAAAACTTACTGCAAAATCTGAAGGACGACCGCTAAGAGACGGCGAAGCTACTACTGCTTGCCAGACAGCCTGTCCTACGGGAGCTATTACGTTTGGAGACAGGAATGATGAAAACAGTGAAGTACATAAAATCTTCTACGAAAGCGGTAGAAACTACCACTTGTACGAAGAACAGCATTTCTTACCAAACGTAGGATATCAAGTGAAAATCCGTAATACGGATGAAGAACCGGAATTTACATTTATTGGCGCTAAAGAAGAAAAAGCATAAACATGAGTCATTACGAATCACCTATACGTGAGCCGTTAGTAACCGGCAATAAGACGTATAAGCAAATTACAGACGACATTGTTCGCGGTACGACCGGAGCCGTCGGCTTAACTTGGTTGTTAGCCACCGGGGTAGCCGGACTTGTAGCCTTGTTTGGAGTGTTCTGTTTGGGTTATACAATTGCATACGGAATTGGGACCTGGGGAGTAAACACAACAGTAGGATGGGCTTGGGATATTACAAACTTTGTTTGGTGGATTGGTATAGGACACGCAGGGACTTTGATTTCTGCCATTTTATTACTGTTTCGCCAAAGATGGAGAACGGGTGTAAACCGTGCTGCTGAAGCGATGACAATTTTTGCAGTTGTTTGTGCCGGTTTATTTGTACTTCTCCATACTGGTCGCCCTTGGGATGTATTCTATATTTTCCCTTATCCGAATACAAGAGGACCAATTTGGACAAACTTTAACTCACCATTACTTTGGGACGTATTTGCAGTAACTACGTATCTGACTATATCACTGCTGTTTTGGTACACAGGATTAGTTCCTGATTTTGCTACAATCAGAGATCGGGCAAAAGAAGGTTCTTGGAGATGGAAAATCTATAATTTTTTAAGTTTCGGCTGGATAGGGGAAGCAAAACATTGGGAGCGTTGGGAAACTCTGAGTTTGTTATTGGCAGGATTGGCTACCCCATTAGTACTTTCTGTGCATACTATCGTATCCTTTGACTTTGCCACATCTGTAGTTCCCGGATGGCATACGACTATTCTTCCGCCTTATTTCGTTGCAGGTGCCATTTTCTCAGGGTTTGCTATGGTATTGACACTAATGATTGTGGCGAGAAAGATTATGCATCTCGAGGACTATATTACCGTTGCGCATATAGAATCAATGAATAAGATTTTGTTATTGACCGGTACAATGGTGGGGACAGCATACCTTACAGAGTTGTTTGTGGCTTGGTATTCGGGTTCTATGATTGAGCAATATGCATTTGCCAACAGGGCATTTGGGCCTTATTGGTGGGCATATTGGTCTATGATGAGCTGTAACCTGATTTTCCCTCAGTTCTTTTGGATTAAAAAACTCAGAAGAAATATAGCATTTACCTTTTTTGCATCTATAGTGGTAAATATAGGGATGTGGTTTGAGCGATTTGTAATTATTGCCGTATCTCTTCACAGAGACTATCTTCCTTCAAGTTGGACAAGCTATGCACCGACATGGGTAGAGGTAGGAATCTATGTAGGGACAGGCGGAATCTTCATGACACTTTTCTTATTATTTAGCAGATTTTTCCCGGTCGTGGCGATTGCAGAAATTAAGCATATTCTTAAGACTTCTGGCTCTCAGTACAGAAAAGAACAGTTGGAGGAAGTGAAGGATACTCCGGCATACCACGATATTGAATCAAGAATTATTTATAAAATGGACTAATATCCTACGCAAATGAGTAAGACAAAAAAATATTTGGTTGGGATGTTTGATGATGATCATACACTCTTACATGCCGTAGATGCGGCCAACCAATTCGGACATAAAATAGATAAGGTATATTCGCCTTTCCCTATTCATGGAATTGACGAAAAGTTAGGTTATCGTAAAACCAAAATTCCTACTGCAGGATTCATTTTCGGACTGACAGGATTGATTACAGCTTTTAGTGTAATGGCATATGCCAATTCAGTAAATTATCCGATTAACTTTGGAGGGAAACCGGTATTTGCGTTGCCGGCGTGGATTCCGATTATGTTTGAATTTACAGTACTTTTCTCCGGTGTAGGAATGGTGATGGCTTTTTATTATCTGTGTAATTTATATCCCGGTAAAAAACCGGCGATTATAGATTCAAGACTGACAGATCATATGTTTGCGATAACTATTGATATCACAGAGGACACTTCGAAAGTGTCTGAATACACGGAGATGCTTAAAGATAAGGGTGCCGTAGAAGTATTTGAAAAAGAAATTTAATGAAAAAACAGATAATTGCAATGAGTCGATTTCAAATTATAATAGCTGTTATTTTATCAGGAAGCCTGTTTGCAGCATGTTCTGCCGGAGGTGAAAATCCGGGTTGGGAATATTTGCCGGAAATGATTCATCCTGTATCATATGAAGCACAAAGTGAAAATCCCGTATATGCCAATGGCTATACCAATCAGTTGCCGGTAGAAGGTACAATTGCTCAGGGGAAATATACTTATCCATTGTCCAATACTCCGGAAGGATATGAATTGGCAGCGACTGAAATTCACAATCCATTCGAGTTTGATTCAAAAGAAATTGAAGGAGATGGGAAAATGCTGTTTGTAAGATATTGTGCGATCTGTCATGGTGACGGAGGTGAAGGAGACGGGCATTTAGTGAAAATAGACAAGTTTCCGCCACCACCATCTTTTCTAAACTTAGATTTACAAAGCAGACCTCAGGGACAGAGATACCACTCTGTGATGTACGGAAAAGGTATGATGGGGTCTTATGCGACTCAAGTCAATCATAGAGAAAGATGGTTAATACTCGAATATATTAATACACTGCAGGCAAATGCTCTTGCAAGTGCTGAAAACAATTAAAACATCTCAAAACGATAAAAGTCTAATAGAAAATGAAAAATAAGTATATTTTTTCTTCGGAAGCAAAGGGATTCTTGGTCAAAGGATTAATTTTGGGAGTGATTGTTTTTGCAATTGGCATAATTGCGAATCTCAAGGGAGAATTGCCTTTAAGAACATTAATTATTGGCAACGTATATACGCTTTCTCTTTATTCCTTTTGGATTGGAGTAGCTGCTTTATTCTTTTTGGCTGCCTCTACCCTTGCATTGGGAGCCTGGCAAATTCAGATTCAAAAAGTAATTCTTTCCGTAGCCGGCATTATTCCTTTGGCTACTGTAATAATGGTATTAATTTTTGCATTCTTCAGCCATGACTTATTTCATTGGACTCATGCGGAGCTGTACGACGTAAACTCGCCGAAATATGATGCCCTTTTAGATTCTAAAAGTGATTATCTGAATCTGCCAAGGTTTTGGATTTTTGCGGTTATATTATTTTCTGCATCCCTTATTCTTAACTATTTGTGGAATAAGAATCTGAAGTCAATGGATGAAAACCCATCTATTAAAACTTTTGATAAAAGTAGAGCTATTGCAGCAGCCAGTATTGTGATTATAGCTATGGGCATTAATACTTTTGGCAGCTGGGACTGGGCTATGTCTGTACAGCCTCATTGGTATAGTACTATGTTTTCGTGGTATCTGATGGCTTCTGCCGCAGTAGGGATGTTGTCTGTGGTGTATATTATGGTAGTCTATTTAAAGAAGAATGATTATCTGCCAAATGTGAATGAAAATCACAGACATGATGTGGTCAAATATATTTTTGCTATTTCTGTGTTTTGGACATATGTATGGTTCTCTCAGTATATGCTGATTTGGTACGCGAATATTCCTGAAGAAACACTTTATTTCACTATTCGGCTCGAAGGGTATCCTGTATTATTTTATCTCGCTATCATCATTAATTTTATCCTGCCGTTTTTGGCACTAATGAAGAGAAATTCAAAAAGAGTTGTATCTACGGCACTAATTGTATCTGTAATTTTGATTATTGGGCATTGGATGGACTTCTTCAGCATGATTGTGCCTGAATTGATTCCCGGAGGCGGAGGATTTGGCTTAGTTGGTGTAGGTGCATTTATTATAATGTCCTCTGTTTTTGGTTTTGTGGTGTTGACGACTTTATCAAAATATTCAGATTTGGAATCCAGCACGCACCCTTATTTCAAAGAGAGCTACAATCACCAGATTTAATCGGTAACCCGTACTTGATTTTGTAGTGCTTTGTGATTGTACAAAGCACTTGTAGTCTGATTTATATTCGATATAAATTAGAAAATACTTGTTATATTTTTTTGAATAGGTATTGAGTTATCATTAAAAATTAATGGAAGTTCTACTTTTTTAATTTAAATTTGAACGTACAATGAGTATGTTCAATTCGCAGTTGAGTATAGCTCAAGTCTTTCATACCAGAATGATTGCCTATGCTCAATTATCTAAAATAAGATTAACATTATTAGTAGTTTTTTCTTCTATTATGGCATTCCTCTTTGAAGGAACCGCTACGAGTCTGATCAATATTCTAATTTTGTTTGCAGGTGGATTAATGGTTACTGCATCTTCCATTTCTATCAATCAAATTTTGGAGAAAGACAGTGACGGATTAATGAACCGCACTAAAAACCGGCCTTTGCCTACTGGCACTATTTCCGTAATAGAAGCTACAGTCTTTGCCGGTATAAATGGAGTAGGAGGTATCATTTTGCTTGCTCTTTATTTTAATACCATTACCGGACTTTTGGCAGCGATATCTTTACTGATATATGCCTTTATTTATACCCCATTTAAAAAAATAAGCCCTGCTGCCGTATTTATTGGTGCTCTCCCCGGCGCCATTCCATTATTAATAGGAGCAACAGCGGCTACCGGAAGTATTACTTCTGCCGGCGTAATATTGTTTACAATTCAACTGGTGTGGCAAATGCCTCATTTTTGGGCTATCGCCTGGGTCGCGGATGAGGATTACAAAAGAGGAGGCTACACTCTGCTGCCGTCCGGGAAGGGTAAGTCGCGGAACGCTGCATTACAGATATTGCCTTATAACATATTACTTATTATGGTAGGTACCGTACCCTTTTTTATGAGAATGACGGGATATATTTCACTTGTCATAGGTTTGATTGCAGGAATATTATTTCTATATGCGGCACTTAAATTGTGTATTGATTTGAAAGATAAAAGTGCCAAGCTTCTAATGTTTATGTCGTTTTTTTATATCCCTATTGTTCAGATTGCCTTAGTGCTTGACAGAATATAATCCAGCGTTGTTGAACGAAGTAAAATGAGGTTCTGAATACAATTGTTTTAGAAGGCGTATCGATAATAATAGACCAATAAAAATCAAACGAAATGAATGACCGCAAGAGTAATATAGTTTACAGAATTCTTTCCGGAGGACTTTTCTTAGCAATTGGACTGATTATATTTTTCGCGTTAAATAAACGAAGCGAATTAAATCCGAATACTGCATTGCCAATCTTTGGAAATCATTCACTGAAAGAATATAAAAATGAAAAAGGCAAGACCTTAACAGATACAGTTTTCCATACTGTTCCGGCTTTTTCTATGATTAATCAGGAAGGTGATACCGTTACAGATACTCAGTTAGAAGGAGTGATATCTGTTGTAGATTTCTTTTTTACGACCTGCCCCGATATTTGTATAGATATGGCTCGAAATAAAAGAAAGTTACAGAATGAATTTTTAAAATACAGTACAAATTTTCAAATTCTGTCGTTCACGGTAAATCCTAAAAAAGACACTCAGGAGCAGTTATTGGAATACGCCTACGATCAGGATGTGAATTTTGATATTTGGAATTTATTGACGGGTGAAAAAAAAGAAATCTATGAATTGGCGAGAAAGGGATTTTTAGTTACTGCACTGGAAGGAGACGGAGGTCCCAATGATTTTATACACAGCAATAAATTTGTTCTTATTGACAAAGAAAAGAGAATCCGGGGCTTCTATAACGGTACATCTAATGAAGAGATTGAAAGATTAATTAGTGATATAAAAAAATTAGATAAGAGTTATAAAAACTCATAATGATATTACTTTTAAATTTAGAATCGTATCCTTTGCTTTTATGAAAGTTAGCCATCAAACTTTTTGCTGTTTTTAACTGACTGATGCTGAGCATTGATTGCGGAGCATTTTTTGGGAATCTTTTGAAAATTCTGCTGATTTCAGCATTCATTTGCTTATATCAAAAAAAACCTATAAAGCACAATCTGTAAAGTTGTAAAAATAACTTATTTTTAGGGGCTTTATATGAATTCACTGTATCATTTTGGGAAGTATATGCTGATGCTTAAAAGTCTTTTTGTAAGACCGGAGCAACTGGGCATGTACTGGAAAGAGACACTTAGGCAAATGCATCATATTGGTGTGGGTTCGATAATGATAATTTTTATTATTTCATTTTTTATCGGAGCCGTTTCAGCCGTACAATTTGCTTATAATTTGTCAGGGACGATTACACCGATGTACTTTGTCGGATATATTGTGAAAGAGTCTATGATCTTAGAGTTTGCTCCGACAGTCTCCTGCCTGATATTGGCTGGTAAAGTCGGTTCCAATGTCGCATCAGAATTAGGAACTATGCGTCTTACGGAGCAAATAGATGCTTTAGAAATAATGGGAGTGAATGCCACCGCTTATTTAGTCGGTCCCAAGTTAATTGCTGCTGTAACTATGATTCCCTTGTTAGTAGTTTTTGCCGCTATTATAGGTATCGCAGGAGGTCTTTTGGCCGGAATGGCATCGGGCTATGTATCTTCAACTGAATATATACAGGGTGTGCTAAGCTGGTTTGTGCCTTTAAATACTTTCATAATGATGATAAAAGCATTAGTCTTTAGCTTTTTGATAGTATCCATCTCCTGTTACAAAGGATATTACTCCAGAGGTGGTGCGATCGAGATAGGTATATCCAGCACCCAGGCGGTGGTACTGAGCAGTATAGCGGTATTGGTTGCGGATTATATAATAGCTTGGTTAGTATTATGATTGAAGTAGTTGCAGTGACGAAAAGTTTTGATGGTGTGGAAGTTCTCAAGAAAATTGACACCTCATTTGAACCGGGTAAAGTAAATCTGATTATTGGTAAGAGCGGCTCGGGCAAAACCGTACTGGTGAAATGTATAGTAGGTCTTTTAAAACCCACAGAAGGGGCTGTATTATTTGACAAAAAAAAGTTTTCTGATTTGGGCGGACAAAAGTTAAAAGAACTTCGCCGAGAGATGGGTATGCTGTTTCAGGGCAATGCTCTTTTTGATTCCAGTACAGTAGAAGAAAATGTTCGCTTTCCGTTGGATATGTTTACCAAATTAACCTTAGATGAAAAGACGGACAGAGTCAATGAAGTATTGAAACGTGTAAATCTTGTCAATGCAAACCATAAGCTTCCGTCGGAAATCAGTGGCGGAATGCAGAAGAGAGTGGGAATCGCACGAGCAATTGTGATGAATCCAAAATATTTATTTTGTGATGAACCTAATTCAGGATTGGACCCTCAAACAGCTATAGTCATAGATGAATTGATAAAAGAACTGACTTTGGAGTACAATATGACTACCGTGGTGAACACTCACGATATGAATACTGTTATTGCAAATGGAGATAAAATTATCTTTTTGCATCAGGGGAATAAGCATTGGGAAGGGAATAACAAGTCTTTATTTGAAACCGATAATAAAGAATTAATTGATTTTATTTTTGCCTCAAAGTTTTTAAAAGAAGCAAGAGATGTTAAATTGTCCACTTTAAACAAATAAATTAGAATGAGTATTTTAGTAAGTAAGGATTCAAAAGTAATAGTTCAGGGTTTTACAGGGAAAGAAGGAAGTTTTCATGCTGAACAGATGATAGAGTACGGGACCAATATTGTCGGAGGCGTGACTCCGGGGAAAGAGGGACAGGTTCACTTGGATAAGCCGGTTTTTAATACCGTGGAAAATGCAGTTAAAGCTACCGGAGCTGATGTTTCGGTGATTTTTGTTCCGCCTTCTTTTGCCGCGGATGCTATTATAGAAGCTGCCGAAGCTGAAATAGGATTGATTGTATGTATTACCGAAGGAATACCTGCTCAGGATATGATTAAAGCTAAAGCTTATGTTCAAAAGAAAGGTGTCCGCCTTGTGGGACCAAATTGCCCGGGCATAATAACTCCGGGGGAATGTAAGGTCGGAATCATGCCCGGCTTTATTCACAGAAAGGGAACTGTGGGCATTGTCTCCAAGTCGGGAACATTAACTTATGAAGCGGTGGATCAGGTGACCAAAGAAGGATTGGGGCAATCTACATGTGTAGGTATTGGCGGTGACCCGATTATTGGATCTACTATGAAAGATATCATTCAGTTGCTCATGCAGGACCCCGGCACAGAAGGAATTATTATGATAGGTGAGATTGGCGGAACTATGGAGGTAGAAGCTGCGAGGTGGATTAAAGATCACGCCACTAAACCGGTTGTAGGATTTATTGCCGGCAAAACCGCTCCTAAGGGCAAAAGAATGGGACATGCAGGTGCCATTATTGGCGGGGCGGAAGATACAGCCGAGGCAAAAATGAGAGTAATGAAAGAATGCGGTATTCACGTCGTAGAGTCTCCGGCATTCTTGGGGAAAACAATGGCAGAAGTGCTGAAAAAATAGCCGGATTGCAGAGTGGTGTGTCCGAGATAAAATGCAGGTAATTTGTCTCTCCTGATTATTTTATAAAAATATCAGATCTCCATTCTCCGTCGTATTTGACTTTACCTTTTTTATCGTAAAAAACACCTTTTCCGTGACGTTTGTCATTGTGCCATTCACCTATATATTTTTCATTGTTAATCCATGTGAAAGTTCCTTCTCCTGAACGTTTGCCGTCTAAAAAATGCCCGTCATATTCTCTGCCGTCAGGCCATTTCTGAACTCCTTTTCCGTTTGGGAGATTGTTTTTCCAAAATCCTTCGTACATGATTCCGTTGTCAAAGACACCTTTTCCAAATCCGTCCGCAACGCCGTCAATGACACTGCCGTCATAATAGACGGTATTCCTGTCCAACATGAGTTTTAACTGAGATTCTGATTTTGTAATGGAAGGCTTGCCGTCGTCTTTCTGAGGAATGTAATCTGTTTTAATATCAAAATCGGAGTCAGATATTTTTTCAGTTAATTTCGAGCTGAAGCCATCCTCCTGACCACTTTTTTCTGAAGCGTTGTCCGAATGTGAGATTAGGCCTTCGTCCTCCGAAAAGGTCGGGACTCGTTTACTTTTTGATTTTTCACTATGGATGTAGGCTAAGATTTTTTCACTTAATTCAGGTTGATCGGATTTAAGTAGAACTGCCGCCGCTTCGAGACTGTCAAGCTTATTCTCTAATACCCATACTAAAAGATTTTCCTGGCTTGGATCCTCGAATTCATCCTTTTTCAAAAGCAATTCATTTCGAATTTCACTGATAGGTTGTTTCAGGATAAAAGTCCAGACACCG
The DNA here is from genome assembly GCA_964653095.1 of uncultured Chitinophagales bacterium. GTDB lineage: Bacteria > Bacteroidota > Bacteroidia > Chitinophagales > JADIYW01 > JAMLHH01. Next base: position 17,302 of record CAZZEH010000006.1, on the reverse strand, counting down.
GAGATAATCGCTATGGTAAGAATAACAGATAAAATAATGATGGAAATAGTAGTTTTTTTCATAAAAAGGCCGGGTGTTTTAGTGTATAAGCATGGCTTATAAAAATACGATATTTTTTTGTGAGAGTTTTATAACAGTATTAAATAATGCAAACAATCTTCGGACAAACAAGTCATTAATGCTAATTTTAAGTTATATAGTATTATAAAAATTATATCCTGTTGTATTTCATGTACCTTTGCATGAAATTTAGAATTACGTGATAGAAACCATGAACGGTTTTAAAGCTTTGGGTTTGTCTGATGAAACTCTTCAAGCATTAGAACAAAAGGGATTTCAGAATCCCACCCCAATTCAGGAACTGACAATTCCACTTTTATTAAACGGCGATAAGGATGTAGTAGGGCAGGCTCAGACAGGCTCCGGAAAGACAGCAGCCTTTGGAATACCGATATTAGAAAACTTAGAAAGCGACGGGAAAGGTGTGCAGGCATTAATCCTGACTCCTACGCGAGAACTTGCCTTGCAGGTCACAGATGAAATACTCTCTTATAAAGGCAACAGGAGAATCTGGATATCTACCATTTACGGTGGCGCATCCATTAGTAAACAAATCAGAGACCTTGAAAAAGGAACTGATATTGTCGTGGGTACTCCGGGAAGAGTCATTGATATGATTGAGAGAAAGAAACTTCGCCTGGATGATGTGAAGTATGTTGTCCTTGACGAGGCTGATGAGATGTTGAATATGGGCTTTTTGGACGATGTGGAGCTCATCTTATCCAATTGCAGTGAGCAGAGAAGGATGCTGCTGTTTTCTGCGACTATGCCCAAAAGAATATTATCTCTCGCACGCCGATACATGGGAGATTACGAACTGGTTACAGTTAAAAACAAAGAATTAACTACGGATACTATTGCACAGACATATTATCTGGTTCCTTATCGACACAGATTTGATGCATTATGCAGAATATTGGACTTGGAAGGTGATTTTTACGGAATAATATTCTGCAACACAAAGATTGAAGTAGTAGAAATAACCAATCACCTTAATGAGCGGGGCTATTCCTCGGATTCACTTCACGGAGATATTGCTCAAAATATCCGGGAGAAAGTGATTAAACAGTTTAAATCCGGCAATAGCGGAGTTTTGGTAGCTACAGATGTAGCCGCAAGAGGAATAGATATACAGGATTTAACTCACGTGATTAATTACGGTCTGCCGCAGGACCCTGAATCTTATGTACACAGAATCGGAAGAACCGGACGGGCAGGAAAAGAAGGTAAAGCAATATCTATAATAGATTCAAATGAACGGCGCAAGCTGATGTTTATCCAAAGAATTACCAATGCCGTAATTGAAAAGTCCAATCTTCCGGATGCTAAAGAAATGGTAAAGATTAAGAAAGACCGTTTAAGCGAAAGAATTAACGACATCATTGCTTCTGAGAGTTATTATCCTCATATGGAATATACATATCAGATTCTTGAAGAAAATGAGCCGGAATTAGTGATAGCAGCTTTATTAGAGATTTTTCAGGGAGAAGAACTCAATCCTCAAAAATATCAGCTCATCAAAGAGTCGGTCGGAGGGAAACAGGAGCGCGACAGAAATGGAAAACGAGGCAGGAGAGAAAAGCACCGTTCAGACAGTTCTTCAATGAGGTTATTTGTATCAAAGGGCAGGAAAGACAGGATTTCACCAGTCGATATTTTACAGTTAATAGAAGATGAAGCCAACATCCCCGGAAGGAATATTCAGGGGATTAAAATAATGGATTCTTTCTCTTTCTTTAATGCCGAATATGATGACGGAGAATATATCCTTGAAGTTTTCAGAAAAAAAGCAAAGAGAGAAGGCGGAAGACCAATGATTGAACAGGCTAAAGAAAGAAAATAATATCAAAATAAGGTTTCGCCTTATCGGTCTGTTTTGAATTTCTAATTGGTCTAATCTGCTGTGATATAAATATAAAGCCCTACTATAATAGCAGGGCTTTGTTCTTTTAAGTTTAGTTATATTTAAAAGCCTAATATATCCGAGATGTTTAAAACTTCTTCGTCTGGAGAGGACACTACCTTTCCTGTCTTTGAATAGTAACCACCAATTAGTTTAAAATAATGAGTCAATGTGCCGATTATCTGAACGCTGTCATTCTCTACTGCACTTTACAGAAAGTCATTCAATTGTGATCCGTCAATCTGTACTGTATCCGTTTTAGTGGAAGAATCTAAAAGTAATCCGCATAGCAGACAAATCATATTGGACTGTCAGTACTAAATTATATTGTTGCTAATATGTATAGAAATGATTAATTTAGGTATTAATAAAAACTGTCATTATGAAAAAGCCGTATATCAAAAAAAAATGCTGTAGTTTTTTTGCTCTCAGAGTTTTGTTTTTAGGAGTTTTATTTTTGAGTATGACGGCTGAAGTCATCGCACAGGGGATAGCTGTCAATATCGACGGCTCGTCGCCGGATGCCAGTGCGGGTTTGGATATACAGTTTACGGACAAGGGACTACTGATTCCGCGGGTGGAGATTAACGATGTGAATGTCGCCGCGCCGGTTACTTCTCCTGCTGAAGGTCTCTTGGTCTATAATCAGTCGGGTACGGAAGCCAAGGGCTTTTATTATTGGGATGGTACGAAATGGGTATTTCTGACCACCGGGCTTCCTGCATCTGCAGGCTGGCTGCTGACCGGTAATACCGGTACGGTGGACGGTACTAACTTTTTAGGAACTATGGATAATGTCCCGCTCAACTTTAAAGTAAATAATGAAAAAGCCGGACGAATAGGAACTACAGGGGACGGCAGTGTTTTTCTGGGTTATCGGACCGGGAACAGTGAAGATCATAACGGAAGGTACAATGTAGGAATAGGCTATTTGGCTCTTTATTCCAACACTACGGGTGACTTTAACATCGCTTCGGGTGCTGCGGCTCTTTATTCCAACACTGATGGTTCTAATAATATCGCTTCGGGCTATCAGGCACTTTATTCCAACACTACGGGAGGTCTTAACATCGCTACGGGCTATCGTACGCTTTTTTACAACACTACGGGGCGGAATAACATCGCTTCGGGTTATCGTACGCTTTATTTCAACACTGAGGGTGCTAATAATATCGCTTTGGGCTATCAGACACTTTATTCCAATGAGATTGGTTCCCGCAATATTGCCATAGGCGACTCGGCATTGTTTAACAATACCGCATCCGGCAATATCGCTATAGGCTCCCAGGCTCTGGCTGCCAATACCACAGAGGAGTACAATGTCGCTATAGGTGACTCGGCATTACACCATTCTACCGGAAAGGGGAATACTGCGGTGGGAGCAAAGGTACTTTTGTCCAATACCTCCGGCGATAACAACGTTGCGATAGGAAGAGAAGCACTACTTTCCAACACTTCGGGCAACAATAATACCGCTTCGGGCTATCGGGCTCTTTATAAAAATACTACTGGTATGTCTAATGTCGCTTTAGGTTTCGCCGCACTTACAAACAACACGTCAGGCAATTATAACACCGCATTAGGCTATTTTACGCTTTATTCCAACATAGGGACCGGAAATACCGCTTCGGGCTTTTGGGCACTTTACAGGAATACTTCGGGCAGTTTCAACACCGCTTCGGGCGGTATGGCTCTTCATGATAACACGGTGGGTAATTATAACACCGCATTAGGCTATCATGCCCTTTATTCCAACACTGAAGGCAAATATAACACAGCTTCGGGTTATAATGCTCTTCGTTCCAACACATTGGGCTCTCATAATATCGCTTCGGGTACCGGTGCGCTTTATTCCAACACCGAAGGCTCCCGCAACATTGCCATAGGCGACTCCGCATTATATTATAATACCGCATTCGGCAATATTGCCATCGGCTCTAAAGCTTTAGCAGCCAATACCACAGCAGAGTACAATGTCGCTGTAGGTGACTCGGCATTACACAAATCTACCGGAATCGATAATACTGCAATAGGTGCAAGAGCGTTGCGCTCCAATACCACTGCCGGAGGAAATACCGCAACCGGAGCATCTGCTCTTTATTCAGGCACCACCGGGTGGTACAACACTGCAAATGGTGGGGAATCCCTTTATTTCAACACAACAGGGTATCGTAACACCGCAATTGGTTATAGAGCACTATACTCTAACACCACCGGACACTTAAACACGGCCATCGGTTATAGCGCGCTTATACTCAATACCATCGGAAATTCCAACACAGCAACCGGTTATATGGCACTTAATTCCAATACCATCGGAAATTCCAATACGGCAACCGGATTTCTTGCACTAGATCAAAATACCGAGGGGAACTCTAACACGGCGACCGGTACTCAGGCTCTTTATTCCAACACCACCGGTAGTCGAAACATTGCCATGGGTGACTCCGCATTGTTTAAAAATACCATTGCATCCGGGAATATTGCTATTGGTTCCAGAGCACTGGCTGCCAATACCACAGCAGAGTACAATGTCGCCATAGGAGATTCAGCATTGCATAATTCTACCGGAGTAGGGAATACTGCGGTGGGCGCAAAGTCACTTTTATCCAATATCACCGGCTATGGCAATGTAGCGATAGGATGGGAAGCTTTACGTTCCAATACTACGGGCAGATATAACATTGCTTCGGGCTATAGGGCACTTTCTTCCAATACTGTGGGGCGTTGGAATATCGCTTCGGGCTATCAGGCTCTTTTTTCCAATACTATGGGTGACGGTAATATTGCTTTTGGCTATGCTGCTCTTCAATACAACACTACGGGTGATTTTAATATCGCTTCGGGCCGTCATGCTCTTTATCACAACGACGAGGGGTCTAATAATATCGCTTTGGGCTATACCGCTCTTTTTTCCAACACTACAGGCGGTTTTAATATCGCTTTGGGCTATAGTACGCTTTATAGCAACAATTCGGGTGAATATAATACTGCGGTGGGTTATAATGTTAATAATGGAGCTACCGACAGATTTAACACAGTAGTTATTGGTGGTCATGAAGCAATAATACCGAACGGCAATAATCAGGTAAGAATAGGTAACAACAGTATGCTCAGTATAGGAGGTGCTCAGCCCTGGGTTGCTATATCCGACAAAAGGATTAAAAATAATGTACGTTCGGATGTAGCCGGACTGAATTTTATTATGAAACTCCAACCGGTGACTTATAATGTCAGTGTGACGGAAAGCTATAAGTTACAAGGTCTGGCTGATACTGTTGATTGGAAAGGGAAATATGACGTGGAAAAGGTCCGTTACAGCGGATTTTTGGCTCAGGATGTAGAGCAGGCAGCCAAAGAAATAGGATATGATTTTAGCGGAGTAGATAAGCCACAGGATGGTAGTAAGGGGCTTTGGGGGCTGCGCTATGCGGAGTTTACCGTGCCTCTGGTCAAAGCGGTGCAGGAGCAGCAGGAGGAAATAGAAAGGTTGCGTAAGGAAAATGAAGAGCTGGCAAAAAGACTCGGGGCTTTGGAGGAGCTGATGGTAAAAAATTAATGGGTGATGAATCACAGACGACCCTTCGGGAGCCTCAGGGTGCGCAGATGATAGACTACGGACAACGGACCACGGATGACAGACGGCGGGCCGCGAGCGACCCCTTGAGAACCCCAGGGTCCGCAGAAAACAAACCGCAGACGATACACGATATGTGGAGGCTGAGGAGGGTACTGAGGCTCTCAAAGGGCAGACGAAGCTATGTATTGAAAATGTCTCTTTGGTTCGCTTTTACAGTGCGTTTCGGAAGGTTTTCCTCCCCCTTTCCCCCTACAAAGAAGGAAAGTGCGGATTATACCGTTTGGACAAACAATATAGACCAATTTCGATTTTATCTCATTGTTCTATTTGCTTGTAACCACGGCATAATACCGAAATAAGGTTTCGTTTTATCGGTCTATTTTGAATTTCAAATTGGTATTATTTGTCAATTTATGGAGTAGTTCAAAAACAAAGCCCCACTATAATAGCAGGGCTTTGTTCTTTTAAGTTCAGTTATATTTAAAAATCCAATATATCCGAGGTGTTTAAAACTTCTTCATCCAGAGGAAATAAGTTGCCATCCTCATTCAGAATTTCAACTTTTACTTCTACTATACCGCTTCTGACCATGTCTATTTTCTTGGCGGCTTCTTTGGTGAGATCCACCACGCGTCCTTTGACATAAGGCCCTCTGTCGTTTACAGTTACAATTACACTTCTCTCATTCTTAAGATTGGTAACTTTTAGCTTGGTTCCAAATGGAAGGGTCTTATGGGCGCAGGTCATTTTATCATGTGTGTATATTTCGCCGTTTGCCGTTAATTTGCCGACAAACATGTCAGCGTAATAAGAAGCAATACCTACAAAATTGTCTTTTGCCTCCACTGAAGTATAAGATACTACAGCGATTAACATTAGAATTTTTATAAGTCTCATTCAATTATTTATTGATACGGAAGCAAAGATAGAGTGCAAGACTGAGCGCCATCCCAGTGAAAATTATAAAAATGTTATAGCGAAGTTAATTCCTTTACAAAATTGTGAAAAACATGTCCAAAATGACCTCTTTCTTTATTTATGTCTCATTAGCCTGATGATTTCATCATGTGTGATATCGTGTCCTCCATTATATTTATGAACTTCAAAATTTATATTAAGCTCATTAAGAGTTTGCATGTGGTTTTCTATAATATCTTTGGTGAGGAAAGAATCCTTATCGCCGTAAACTACCTCAACCGGAATAGATTTAGTTTTATACTCCTTGAGTACGTCCATTGGTATGGAACCAGCCCATGCAATCACTCTGTGCGTTTGAAAATGTTGCGAGTTGAACCATCTGAAAAGAGTACTCACGCCCTGAGAGAATCCAAGCAAGATAATCTTTTTATCTTTTTTAAAAGGTTCTATATATGTATTATATACTCTGTTTAAATAATCTATATAATCTTCGATTTCATTCAGTCGGTCTTCAGAGGTCATCCAGGATGCTCCCACTCTGCCGCTGAATCCGTTTTGATAGAATCTCGACAGCGCCTCCGGTGCAACGATGTAATTTTTTTCTAAATCGAGTCCGCTAAACTTTTGTATAAAATATTTGGCCAGCATAGAGTATCCGTGCAGAACGAGCCAGATATACTGAGTCTTATCAGAAATCTCCCCTAAGGTATAAATTCTTGCATTTCGTTTAACTGTCAGACTATGAGATTGCATTGGCGGAAACTTATATGTAATCTACATCCTCGTATTTGGAATAGGTCATTAAATGAGAGATTGCTTCGATCAAATCCCACTCCTCAAAAAGTACCCTGTATGTAGCATAAATAATCGGCAGGTCAATATTTAAAGACTGCCCCAATCGATAGCAGATATTTACAGTTCTAAGACCTTCTGCGACTTCAGAGGTTGTAGCGATAATATGTTCCAAAGTTTCACCCTGAGCAATCCTATAACCTACGGAATAATTTCTGCTTAAAGGTGAGGTACAGGTAGCAATGATATCTCCGATTCCCGCCAGCCCCAGAAAGGCCGTGCGGTCGGCTCCGAGAGAAGTGCCTATGTGTACCATTTCTCTGATTCCTCTGGAAAACGATAAAGTGTTTTGCCCGTATCCCAATCCGTTTAATGCTCCGGCAGCGATTGCTAAAGTGTTTTTCAATACTCCGGCGAGTTCTACTCCAATAATATTGTGGTTTGAGTACACCTGAAATCTTGGACTTTTGATGGCCTCTCTGCCTTCTTCAATGACTTCATCAAATCTGCTGGCGATGACGGTAGCTGCCGGCTGGTATTGGGCAAGCTCTTTGGCCAGATTAGGGCCGGAAAGGCAGCCTACGCGTTTTACATTTGTTTCTTCCAGTATGACTTCGCTCATGGTTTTGATATTGGAAGGTCCGAACGCAGGACGATTTTTTTCCAATTCTCCTGAGTCTTCTACTATATCCAATCCTTTGGTGGTGTGAATCATAATATGGTCAGGGCGTAGATGAGGCGCAAAATCCCGAAGCATGTCTCTGAAAGCCGAAGACGGTACACTTGGAAAAATCAGAAAGCTTTCCTCGCATATTCTTCTGATATCGCTGGTGGCAGTAATTCTGTTGTGAATAGTCTGCCCTGAACTCATTTTAGTTTTATTGATTTCATTGATTTTTTCCGGTCTTCTTGAATACAGCAACACCTGCCTGTTTTCCGCAATCAGGTTTGCAATAGCGGTACCAAAACTTCCGGCACCTATTACCGCGACGGGTTGTTGATCAGATGAATTTATGTAAGCCATAGCCTTCTAGTCTGTTGTGATAAAAATATAATAGCTTGAGGTCTTCGCTGGAGATATTTCCCTGCTTGTTTCTGTATATTGGACGAACAGCATGGTACGTATTGATGTTTTTAATTGCCTGTTCAATGACTTCATCCATATCATAGGTCATGTGCGGAGCTATCTTTACTTTATGGTTATTATTGAGATGGTACAGCTCATCCCGGACTCGACAGCAGGCGAAAACAAATTCATCCCACGAAATTTCTCTTTCTTCTTCAGGTGTACGCAGCACGGTAAATAAATCCGTATCCTGGTATCTTTGCATAAGTATTTCGAAAGCTACAAAAGCTACAAGATGGGATGAATATACGGTATTGCCTGTTTTGAAATTTTCTACTATTTTGTCTCCGAGCATCTGAGTATATACCTGATCTCTCTGAGCGTCCTTTTTGATCTCTCCGCGGGTCACAAAATATTTTCTAATGTCAATGTCTCGGCCAAATTTGTCAATACTGTTGCCCTCATCATCTACTTTGTTGCCAAAAATATCTATAGGATCGTTCAGTGATAAAGTAATTTCTGATGAAGAAGCAAAAATTCCGGAAAAGAACTTCATTAGTGATTTATAACTCATAAACTGATCGTCAGGCAAAAGATACTGTTCTTTGCCTGTACGTCTCAGGTGTTCGGAAATTAGGGAAGTAGCTTCTAAAACAAAATGATAACTGACGGTTAACGGGACGACAAATATTTTTCTTTGACCTCTGACCTGCTGGTTCTCAAAGTGCATTCTTTGGGCATCAATGATAGTGCCTACCAGACCGAGTTTCAGATTATCTTCAATTGCACCTGATCTGGATCTTGTGCCACCCGGGAAAAATATGGTATTGGCACCTTTATATACGTTGATTCTCGAATAGGCTTTTAGAGTTTCTATATAAATAGTGTTTTTCTTCCTTCTGTCCACTTTGTATGCACCAAGATTTCCCATAAAGTATCCAAAAAGCCTGCTGTTAAACAGGTTGAGTCCTGCACCGTATTGAAAAGCAGGAAGCCCGATGCTGTCCATTCCGTATCCGATAATAATAGAGTCCAGATTACTTAAATGAGTAGGGACTAAAATAATACTTCCTTTAGCGGCGAGTGATCTGATTTTATCTACGGGTCCTGTAATGAATAGTTTTTCATCCAGAAATGTCTTGGGTCTCATAAAAGACCGAATGCCGCCGCTGGACGCATTTAACAGACGATTGAAGAAAATTGGAAGAGTCTGCTGGGCAAACCAATAGAGTTTTGGATCAAAGTTATTGATAATCTCTTCGGAGTATCTTCTGACAATATCTCTGAGTATATTGTCTTCAACCTCTTCTGCCACATCTTTGTTTACGGTAGTCGGATCGTAGCTGCTCAACTTCTTTTTGACTTTGCCCCAAAATTCAGGCTCATCTTCCGGGTCCACATCCCACGGGTCACTTTTGATGCGGATTCGTTCAAGGTAGAGTGCTTTTGCAATCACATCTCTTATAGAACCGTTGCTGATGAGATAGATATGTTGGACACTTTCCTCCACCACATCGTCTAAAATTTCATCCTGATGCCTTGCAATTCTTGCGATTGGCCAGTCTCTGACATTTGGAATTACTCGTTCATGCATAGTTTGAGATATTACACAAAACTAATCTAAAAAAAATATGTAGAATTGTAAAGGTAAAGAAAGAGAGCTGTTTTTAAATGAATTATAGAACTGTTTACTTAAAGAACGATAATAAGCTGAAAAAACTTATTGCTGAAGGAGAGCATGAGCGTCTGGATTTTAAGAAGACTATTACAAAAGCTGAGAAAATAGCCAAGACAATATGTGCTTTTGCAAACGGTCAGGGAGGCAGATTGCTGATAGGTGTGGATGACTACGGCAAGGTTTCAAAAATCAATGTGGAAGAAGAAGTTTTTATGCTCACCGTAGCGGCAGCTGAATTTTGTTTTCCACTACCGGAACTCAGTTTTTATATTCATCCGACAAATGAAAATGAAGTGCTTGAGGCATATGTATCCCAAGGTGTTCACCTGCCTTATGCAGCAAAAAATGGTAAAGGGCAATGGAAAATATATGTGCGGGAAAGAGATAAGGTGACGAATATGTGCAAAGTTTCGTCAGAGTCAGTTACATTTTAAAGATGCAGCGATTACAACACGATTATCCGTTCAGTCTGAATAAAATCTTTGTGTATTACTTTTAAAATATACATTCCGCTGCTCAGATTATTTAAGTCCACCTTAGTTTCGGAAGTAAAACTGCCGTGAATTATTTTTTGACCTTTTAAATTAAATAGTTCAAACATGCTTTCAGTTTTTGATGCCTGTTCATTTAGTTCTATCGTGATAATATATTTCGCAGGGTTTGGATAAACTTTAAGTGTATATGATGTCAGTTGGTTTTCTGTGCCGGTAGAGCCTGAGCAAAGATTTTTAAAGAAGATATCCAAATATTCTATTCTTTCATCTAACCAGTTTCTGATTTCGTTGAGGTATGAAGGCTTAAATTCGTACTTAGTCCAAACAAGTGCTTCTTTATTGTAAATGTCATTTTGATACAGATGAATAAAATTATTGTACAAAATGGTCAGAAGACTATCTGTATGGACAAAATCGTTTCTGATTAAATCCCATTTGACACGCGTTCTTTCCACAAATCCATCCGGATAGCAGTCTTTCAAAAGTCTTTTGTATAATCCGTTGTCCAAAATACCGTTAATCCCGGTGGTAAAAGTCCCGTCCCAGGAAAAACCGAAACTGCCGTCCAAATCCCAGGGGATGTAATAATACGGACTGAATTTATTGTTTTTGGCTAAGTATATATTTTTATCCGTATTGTCCCAAAGAGCCAAAAGATTAATAAACAGGAAATAGTCCACAAAATTATTCAGATAAATGTAATCCTGGTAGTAACTGTAAAAATCCCGGTCAGTAGAACTGACTACAAAATCAACAAAGTCGTATAAGTTTCTCCAGTCAATTTTATCTTCCGGATGTTTGAGATGAATGCCTTCCCATATATTTTTATTGTTGTCATAAGGCGCTGCTTTTCTGAAGCCTGCTGCGGCAGAGTGTTCTTTACTTTTGTACAGTTCACCGGTCTCTGTATTCAGATCCAACTGTTTCCTGTCCACTCTTTCTGTAAGGATGTAAATTCCCTGATATTCGTAATTAATAAACAGCTGGACATATTGGATATCAATTCCGTTTTTGCCTTTTGAGGAGAGATAAGACTGATTCGTATGCAATTTATTCCAAACCGTATATGCGGAAACAGAATTAAATCTAAGAGGCTCATTGTACATGGCATTGAGATTCCAATCATCGTCTGACCGCATACCCAAAAGTGAAATGTTTTGAGTTTCTGCACCTGTAGAATCTGTCCAAAATTCAATTTTCAGAGATTTTTTTGGATATCCCAGAGAAGATGCACCTCTCCACCGAATGCCAATTGAATGTTCCCGGATTGAAGGATATCCCTCTTCCAAAAGAGTGAATGTGGCAGGAATCACCTCGCCGCTGATTGATTGAGAGCCTGTTTCTATCAGAATGGTCGGAATCGGAACAGTATCCTGTGCAGCGTACATTTGTCCCGAGTTCATAAGAAAACAGAAAAGAACAGAAAAAATTACAGAAGCATACTTAAACATAAAATGCCGACAGGATATAGTGCAAAAATAGAAGTTTATTGGAGAATACCGTACCGAATGCCGGCTTAGCAGATGCGCGCAAACTCCATTTTTATAAATCATTACCTTAGTCGGATATTTTGAACCCGAATTGTGCATTAGATTTCGTTATGAGAAGCAAAAGAGCAATAAGTCAGTGAAACACCTGATTTGAAGTTATTTTGATTCGGAATAGATTTTCTAACGTTCTCATCCGGGTTAAAACAGACTCACACCATTTTCATCCGTAGTCAGTACTTCAGACATATAATCAAAAAATGGTCTTAAAGCTTTAAAAGAGGCGACGGCCTCGTCCATAAAGCCGGGGCTCAAAACTTCGTCATCCGTAAAACTTTGGGTGAGGATAAACTGTTTTTTTCGCAAATACTCTGCTCCCGGACTGTCTTTGTCAAATCCTCTCGGCATTCCCATCAGTTCTTCTCCCCGCAGTTCTCCAAAAATTTCTCTGATTTTTGAATCATTTAATACCTGTCTGAAAGATTGGGCATCCGCATCTATCTCTTTTCGTATTCGCAGGAGGTCTTTTGATTCCGGCTTCCAAAAACCACCGCTTACCCGACTCATACCGGGCTGTATATTGAGATAATATCCACCTCTTAGCAAGGGTTTGGTACGCCCGAGATATAAGCGAAAGTGTGTTTTGTAGGGAGTCTTGTCCTTTGAGAAACGCAAATCCCGATATATTCTATGCACATGGAAACGCTCAATACTATCTGTTAGTGCAATTTGCTCATATACATTTTTGAAAAACAGTTTGACTTCGCTATAAATTTGGTCAAACTCCTTTTTGTGTGCCGTAAACCAAGGTTTGTTATTGTTCTGTTCGATTTTCTTCAAAAATTCTAAATGGTCTCTTTTTATTTCAGCCATATTCTTTATTAATGGATTTTAAAATATTTCTATAATACCGTTTGGACAAACAATATAGATCAATTTCGATTTTATCTCATTGTTCTATTTGTTTGTAACCACGGCATAATACCAAAATAAGGTTTCATTTTATTAGTCTATTTTGAATTTAAAATTGGTATAATTTAACTTTTCAGAATATAATTCAATATCGTTAAGTTAACAAAATGAATTGCTTTTATATCCGCCAAGGCCGATGACGTAAATCAATTCATTTTGTATAATAAATGTCATGCTGCGGTCAGTGAGCCTGCCGAACTGAAAGCATCTCATTTTCTAAAACCCTGAACTAAACGACATTAAAGTATAATTATAATGTTATTTATTCAACTGTTCTCCGCTAAAATATACACGTTCAACTATACCTCAATAAATATAATCATTTCAGTATTCTGCAAAAAAATGATTTCAGGGAAAACTTTTGAGAATAAGTCTATTTCCAAATACGTATCACATAAGCCAATAAAAGTTATATTTTTGACAGTTGATTAGATAGCATGAAAAACCTGATTTCTTTATTTCTGATTGTTCTTTTTATATGGGGATGTTCTGATCGGGAAAGTACGGATTACAGTAATGTGGTGACGACTGAAGCCGACCCGACTTTGGCTTCGTTATACCCTGTAGGCAGTATGTGGGTAGAATTGCAATTGATGGAAACAATCCGCAACCCTAATCCTGAAAGAAATTTTAAGAAGTCTGATTTATTTGCGCCTGATTTGAAGACTGATCTATATCGACTCTGGTGTGAAGATGGAAGCTGTTATCAGCTTAACAGTTCAAACGAGCTGGAGCTAATTGCGAGAGAAGATTTGGAAACTGAAAGAACTTCATCCGAGAGTCTGAATTTTTTCTTTCCAATACAAGACGGATGGATTACCGTCACTTCTATGGAAGATGAAAACATATACACCATCAGGCATTTGGATAAAGCTCTGCATACGCAGTGGACAACGATTTATCAGAAATCCTATATAAATACTGAAGACGAATTGACGCAGTTTGCAAATGTTCTCGGGTATAACGACCATGTACTTATTTTCAACTCATCCGCAGAAGAATATAAAAAGTCCAGTTACATCAACCTGCATTCAGGGAATAAAAAACAAAAGAATGAGCAGTGGTTAGAGGTGCTGCTGGATTCTGACAGAAAGACTTTTTTGGGAAGATTAGTTCTTTTGGAAGATGCGGCTTATTCATTGGAAATTGCAGACAACCGGATTCCGTTAAATCTGTCCGAAGATGAATTTCCGCATCATCGGCTGATTATTTCCGACAATTCTGTTTTATTGGCACTATACAATAAATCATCAGGAAATATTCGTCTGTATTGTTTTAGCTATCACACGGGGGACACTTTATGGGAACAAGACATTACGGGTATTTCCGAAATTTCAAATGTGATTTTATCCTCATTTAATAGTAAATTGCTTGCAGAAATAGATACCGGAGATGAGAAACTGCTGTATGTGTTCCATATTTCTGACGGTAATCTCTTAGGCCAGTTTTGACGCCTGCTGTCCCCATTTGATAAATCTGCTCTGTTCTTCAGGACTCATATCACTCTTTAGAATATAGAAAAAACTGTCTTTAGTCCCATATATCATCCAGGCTTTGGGATGCAGACTGATTTTATAGATTTGTTCCCATTTGATTTTCTTTTTGTCGTTTTGATAGGCTATCTGAATGCCTTCTGAATTGATCTCAAAATCTATCGAAATATCCAACAGGGCGTGGTTTTGCATAGTTTTTTCAATTTTTCTTCTAAGCAGAAAAGGTAATATCAGTACAATCAATGCATACAGCAGTGCAAAAAGCGGAAAACTTTTAAAACCGAGCGGATTCCAGGACAAGATGTATCCGACTGTCAGAATAAGTGCGATAATCCCTCCCGCGGTCAGCAAAATGAGTCCGATTCGTCTGTAGTACTGAAAAAATATCAGCTGAGTATAAATGCGTTTGTTATATTTCGTTGTATATTTAATTTTGTCGTTTTGCATTTGATTACACTAAAAATTTATTCCATTGATTCAATCCCGTAAAGATATTATCGCCAAAGGTCGTTACAATGTTTGGGATATAAAAGATTTTCTCTTTGTTATCCTTTGTATGACTTTTCTGGCATTAGGCTTTTTTTTACTGACCTCGGAAGAACTTCTGAAATACTCGTATTATCTATTTGGAGCAGGATTAATTATATTTCTGTACCTCAACTTCAGATTACTGAGGCGGGGAAATTTTCAGGTAACCCGATTTAGTATAGTCTGGAAATCTATGGGCGGTTCACTTCAGTCCATAGCTTTTGATAAAATAGGGGCAATTGATTTTGAGTATTCAGACAAAGGGGCTGTGTCATGGCACATTAAAGATTTACAGCGCAATACTGTGAAAAAATTTAAAGCCATATCCCCACTGATTTCTGCAGGTGCAGGTGTACTCTACCTAAGGTATAAAGATGTGTTGCCGGAAGTCGTCTTTAATTATTGGGAAGCTCAAAAAAAAGGCAAACGCACCTACGATGAAGTGGATTATCAATTGAGAATAGAAGGTACGACAGTAGTACAGATGAAAGGCGCTCTGGTGTTATATGATAAAAGACTTTTATTTATTCCAACCACAGAAGCTCAAAGTATGAGCGAACCGGAAATAAAAGTAGTGGAAGAAGTCGGCTTTATATTACCCGAAAGCCGTTATCAGCCGGATGGAAATATAAAAACGCACACATTGATAGAAGCTATTATAGAAAGTAACCTTCCTCATAATATACGGGATTCATATCTCGAAAAAATAGCTGAAGAGAATGGAGGTAAAATTTTTGCCAATATGAATCGGGAAGGCAAACAATGGTACACCGGACAAAATGGTGTCGAAGTTGTTATTGCCAGAGTCTGATGTTTTCCTGTATCTGCCGGACTTCAACAAAAATTATTACTGATTCTGACCTTGTAGAGTAACTGTCTGCCTTGTAATACCGTTTGGACAAACAATATAGACCAATTTCGATTTTATCTCATTGTTCTATTTGTTTGTAACCCCGGCATAATACCAAAATAAGGTTTCGCTTTATCGGTCTGTTTTGAATTTCAAATTGGTATAATTTTCCGGAAAACCTTAATTCAGCTATATTTGATTATGCAATACATTGGAGAATTACGAAAAATGCCTGTCGCGCTTAATTCGGACGATCAGGTGCTTTACACTTTAAAGTTATACGATACTGAGCATCAGGAAGAGTATCAGGTCCCTTTTAATGAGCATATAGGAAAAGATATAAAACTTAATTTTACCGGAAAGATATACTGCAAACGCTGTGGCAGAGCGACGAACAAATCTTTCAATCAGGGTTTTTGCTATCCATGTTTCAGAGATGCGCCTGAAGCGGCAGAGTGTATTATCAAACCCGAATTGTGCAGGGCGCATCTCGGCGAAGGGAGAGACCCCGAGTGGGAAGAAACGCATCACAACCGCCCTCATATTGTCTATCTCGCAGCGACCAATATGGTAAAAGTGGGAGTTACGCGCGGGATGCAGATTCCGATTCGTTGGATTGATCAGGGGGCGAGTTCAGCAATTATACTTGCGAGAACTCCCAATCGCTACACAGCCGGTGTGATAGAAGTGGCACTTAAGTCTCGCTTTACGGATAAAACAAATTGGAGAAAAATGCTCAAAAATGAGATTGATGAAAGAATCAATCTTGCGGAGGTAAAAAAAGAACTTATCCCCAATCTTTCTGAACATATCTCATCTTTTGTGACAGAGGAAGAAAATATTACAAACATACATTATCCGGTTATTCGATATCCCAGTAAAATCAAAAGCCTTAACTTAGATAAGACCCCCGACATTGAAGGAACTCTGCTCGGTATCAAAGGTCAGTACCTGCTTTTAGACGAAGACCGGGTGATTAATCTTCGAAACCATGCCGGATACCGAGTAGAATTCGACTTATGATTGTTTATCATTGCTCTGAATGGTGTCCGCCTTTATTGAAAGAGTCTCACCGCCACGCGACTACTGAGGGCGATGACAATGCGATGCCTGAGGAGGTGGCTGAGGTTACTCGAAGCACTCTCGAAGGCAGAGCAATTCGAAGTGACTTTTCTAATATGTGGCTTCGAGTACGCTATCGCTCCTCAGCCACCGCGCTATCGGTGAACCACAATCGAACCTCTACCGATTCATCCTGAATCGTGTTCGCCTCCGGTGAAAGAATCTTTCGGCAAATCGGCATGAGACTCTTAGAGAGTGACGTTTTGTAAACGGTTATTCTGAGTGTACTTGCCTTTATTGAAAGAGTCTCACCACCACGCGGCTACTGAGAGCGATGACGATGCGATGCCTGAGGAGGTGGCTGTATAGTGTACCCCATTCTTTGGACCACTACTAAGCTGATTTAAGTTTATTTATTT
>CAZZEH010000005.1:77286-119239 GCA_964653095.1 uncultured Chitinophagales bacterium | reverse complement strand
GTACTTTGGGTACAGATGCGGTATATGAGTGGTCTACTGACAACTTTGCCTCTACATTCTCCTCTACTGCAGATTCGAACTATGTGGTAGTGAGCCCTACGGCGACCACTACATACTATGTGCGCATTGCGAATACTGCGGCAGCTTGTGCGGATGTGGCAGGAACGGTAGTGAACAGGGAAGTAACTGTGATTGAACCATCAGTAGCACCTGATACGCTGATTGCAGATGTGCAGTCATTCTGTGCAGCTGGAAATACGGAAGTAACACTTACAGTAAATGGTGGTCAGCTTGGTACAGATGGATACTACCAATGGTCAACAGATAACTTTGTGAGTATCGATACACTAACGAAAGACAACTTCATTAAGCGTACTCCGATTGCCGAAACTACTTACTACGTGAGAATTATCGACTCATCTAATGTTTGTACAAGTGTCGACCATATTGTGAAATCAGTGAAGATTGTAGCAGGAGTTCCAGCGGATGCGCCTACCTCAGTACACATTTCGAACGATTCACCATGCTATGGGGATGTGCTTACATTGACCCAGCAAGGTGGTAAATTGCACAGTCCTACCTCATACTTCGAGTGGGCAACGGATGAGGACTTTATTAATGTCTTCAGACAGACTACAGAGGATACAGTTATGGTTGTAGCTACAGATTTAGGCTCATACTATGTAAGAGCAGTCGAGCCTTCCTGCGGTCATACGGATTCAGCGGTTGCATCAATTGTTTGGATGCAGGCAGCAACAACTGTATTTGGAACCGGCCTGACTCCTAGTTCTATAGCGGTAACAATTTGTGATGTAAGTGATACTCAGTGGCATTACTTTGTGGACGATGATGGTGAAGTGATAGCAGCTATCAATAGTTATGGACAGCCTCTTGGACAAGTTGAGTGGACTGTAACAGTTGGTAATAACGGACCTTTCGGACCTCTCAATAATCCGAATAATCAGATGTGCAAAAATGGTGAGTACTATGTGGCGAGAAACTACAGCTTTGAGACGGAGAATAAAGCAACCGGCGTTGTAGGTATAAGATTGTATATCACACCGGCTGAGTATGCGGCATTCAAGGTGATAGATGATGCTCAGGATAGTTATTATCATGTATGCTGGGGTGAAACGAATGATCCGACTGACCTGCAGGTATCTGCTTTCTTCGCCCACAATAACGGTAATCCTGGTGAAGCATACTTCCCTGATATTACTCTCAATGGCGGACCGAATAGCTCGCACGTATATCAGTTTGATATTTTGCCTAAGTACAGTGGAGCGAAACCGAATCTTGAAGGTAAGGGTAATGTAGATCCATCTCATGCTACAGACTTCTATATCCATAATACCGGTGGAGTAAGTGCGATACTTCCAATTGAGTTGACCAGCTTTACAGCGACAGTCGTGGAGGAAGGTGTGATGCTGAATTGGAGTACTGCTTCTGAGCTGGATAACGACAGATTCGAAGTACTGAGATCAACCGATGGAGTGAACTTTGAGAAGATTGGAGAAGTGGAAGGAAACGGTACTACGAGTGTGCCACACAACTACAGCTTCTTAGATGAAGATGTTACAGCAGGTATCTATTACTATCAGTTGAGACAGATTGATTACTCAGGTGAGTCCGAGTTGTCTAAGATAGTGAGTGTAGAGATTAGCGCAGCATCTGCATTGGATGTAGGTCTGTTCTATCCTAACCCAACTCAGTATGCTTCTACAGTACTTGTGAAATCGCCTAAATATGCTGACTTAGTGTTTACACTATACAGCATTGACGGTAAGATTACCATGAGTAAAGTTTATACTCTGACACCTGGTGAAAACAGAATAGATGTGAACTTGGCTAATGTACCTGCCGGATCATATATAGGACTGTTCCAGACTCAGGGTCAGGTAGTGAACAGAAAACTGGTAGTACAGGATTAAAAAATATTTCTTAAACATTAAAACTAAGAGGGCGAAAGCCCTCTTTTTTATTTTTAGGAGTTTTATAAATAGTGATGTGCTAAAAGTGATTTGAGTTCTATGATTTATAAGAGTTCGTGCTTTATTTTTATCTTTGCAGTTCTTTACAATTTTAATTGAATGGATAAAAATACCGTTACCGGATTTATATTATTGGCACTGCTTACTGTGGGATATGTTTTTTACAGTTCTAAAGAGCAGGCCAAATTCCAAAACCATAAGACACAAACTGAGTTTATCACAGATTCACTATCGGAGGGTGACCAAGTCAGTAATCCCGTGTTTGAGTCAGATACAGTGATGGATGAAGAAAAGATTATAATACCTGAAACATCTAAATATGCTTTTCAGGAAGGTGAATCTAAGCTGATAACTGTTGAGAATGAAGATGTTATTTATACTTTCGATACAAAAGGAGGGACAATTAGGAGTGTAGAACTCAAGCACTTTAAGAAACACGATCAGACACCTTTAATTTTATTCAAGGAAAATGACAATCATTTTGACCTTTCTTTTATAGATAAGGAAAATGAAAGTGTACATACCGCTGATCTTTATTTTTCTGCTTCCGATCGGGATATACAAATTTCGGAGGATGAATCTTATAATCTGGATTTTGTGTTAGATTTTGGAAATGGAGGACAATATATTCACAGCTATACGATTTTAGGTTCAGGGTATTTGCTTGACTTTAAAATTAAAACGGAGAAAGCCTCTCGATTTATTTCGCCACATACTTCTTCTCTTGATATTTTGTGGGAACAGGACATGCCGTCTCTCGAAGATAATTTGAAAGAGGAGAGAATGTACTCTAATCTGTATTACCGAAATACTGAAAACCAGGTACATGATTTGAGTGCCAGAAAAGAGGAGGATAAAACTATAGAATCCGGCTTGCAATGGATTAGCTTCAAGCAGAAATTTTTTAATAATACGCTTATTTCATTGGAAGTACCTTTTAAAGCTTCCGGCAGGCTCTATGTTCAACCCAATGCTGTGGAATCTGACGTGGTAAAAAATACTGCCGCCCGGGTATCTTTGCCTATAGGGAAAGGTGAAGAATTAAGCCACACTCTTCAATGGTATTTCGGACCGAATAAGTATTCTGATTTAAAAAAGCTAAAGATAGGGTTAGATGAAGTCATTCCTTTGGGATGGGCAATATTCGGATGGGTTAATAAGTTTTTGATTATTCCTATTTTTAATATTCTAAATAAATTTATTTCGAATTACGGAATAATTATACTGATTCTTACCATCCTGTTAAAAGTAGTGCTCGCACCGCTCAATCGGAAGCAGTTAGTTTCATCGGTTAAAATGAAAATACTGAAACCGGAAATTGACGAGCTTAAGAAAAAATATCCCAATGATAAACAGATGGTGGGTGCAAAGCAGATGGAACTGTTTAGGAATGCGGGTGTAAATCCAATGGGAGGCTGTTTCCCTATTTTACTTCAGATGCCTATACTCTTTGCGATGTATCGCTTTTTCCCCAATTCTATTGAGTTGAGGCAGGAGGCTTTCTTATGGGCAGACGATTTATCGAGATACGACTCTATTCTTGACCTTCCTTTTAATATACCAATTTATGGGGATCACGTGAGTTTGTTTACCCTATTAATGGCTGTAACTTCTATTGCCTACAGTAGAATTATGATGTCTCAACAACAGGGAATGAGTATGGGAGGTAATGATGATATTATGGCAATGCAGATGAAATTGATGCCGTATCTGACTCCGATTATGTTTCTTTTCATTTTTAACTCCTTTTCAGCTGCTTTGAGTTATTATTATTTTCTTTTTAATTTCCTTTCCATCGTACAAACTTATACTATTCAAAAGTTTTTTATTGATGAAAATGCTCTGAAAGCTGAAATCGAGCACAACAAAAAACAACCTAAAAAGAAATCTGCATGGCAGCAAAGAATGGAAGATATGATGGAGCAACAAAAAACCTCACAACAAAAAAGAAAATAAACAGCTAATACCAATTTGAAATTCAAAATAGACCGATAAAGCGAAACCTTATTTTGGTATTATGCCGTGGTTACAAACAATATAAATTCCTGAATCTTGCTGCAGCTCAGTGCCAACACTTAAAATCTATCTGTTTCAGTGTTTTGCGGTATATTATAACGATTGGCAGGCTGTTATAAATACATAATCAGTATCTTACTTCTAACAGATACTATAGCGGATGTTTTCCATCGAAAATACGCCCATGTTCCGGTTGTTCGCATATACTCTCCTGGGAGTGGTAACAGGTTATTATCTTGAGGTACATCCATTCTTCTTTTTGTCGATATCTTTATTAGCTCTTTCTTTAGGAATATATTCTCTTTTCAAAGCTAATCTGAGCATCCGGGGAATAGGATTGTCAGGAGTGTATTTTATGCTTTCTCTGACTACGATTAGTGCCTTTAACTATAGCTCTCAAAAGAGTAATAAACCTGTAGAGGACGGATATTATAAATACCGGGCTTCTGTAAAAAAGATTATTAATAAAAAGCAGGCATACACCAGATGCTATTTAGAAGTACAATCGGTGGATAATAATGAGCTCAAAAAGCCTTATAAGATACTTTCTAATATATACAGTGATGATGTTTTGCCGGGTGATATCATTTATGCCCAGTCCTTTATTAGGGCAATTAACCCTCCCCAAAACTCCGGGCAGTTTAACACGAAGAAGTATTACGGATATAAATTTATCCGCCAAACCACTTCAGTGCAACAGGCAAACTATATCACAGTTCATAGAAGTGTGACGCTTCAGCGACTTTTTTATAAGGTATCTGAGTGGTGTAGCAATGTGTTTAAAAAATATATTCCGGAAAGGAGCGCGCTGACCATGCAGGCTCTGTTTTTGGGTAAGAAAAGCGATATCTCAGAAGATCGAATTCAGGTGTATATGAATGCCGGAGTCATGCATGTTTTGGCAGTTTCGGGGATGCATGTCGGAATTATCTATCTCGGATTTTTGATGTTGTTAAAGCCACTTTACAGAAAAAGGAAATGGATTAGCGTTCTTCCGATTATTTTGGTTTGGCTCTTTTCCTTTGTGACCGGAGCCGGACCGGCTGTTTTGAGGGCGGCTTTAATGATTACTTTTATTGATATAGGTAAGAAATTTAATGAAGATACTAATGCGGTAAACTTACTTTTCGCTTCCGGATGGCTTTTGCTGACTTTCCAGCCCTATTTGGTTTGGGATATTGGCTTTCAACTGTCTTTTGCAGCTATGCTCGGGATATTCTTCTTTATGAAGCCTATTCAAAATTTACTCTATATAAAAACAGGCTGGATAAGAAACTTCATTTGGACTCCGGCGGCTTTATCCTGCAGTGCACAGCTTGCCGCCACTCCTTTGACCTTCTTCTATTTTGGGAATTTTCCGATACTGTTTCTTCTGACGAATATTGTAATTCTTCTTCCGGTAACCTTTGCCATGTATCTGGGAACGGGCTTGCTTTGCGTATCTGCCATTTTACCGGAGTTTATCAGTGTTTGGATAGGGCGTATTATAGATTTGGTGCTTCATTTTGGATTTGATTCTTTTTTGGGCGGGATAATATCTCTGCCCGGAACTTATTTTAACCAAATTCATTTGTCTGTCTGGCAGGTATTTGTACTGTATGCCGGGATTCTGTTTCTTGGGTATTGGATGTATCATATTAAAGAGGGCAAATGGCTGCTGACGGCCTTATCGCTTTTTACAGTGACTGTTTTCGGTTCTTTGGTAAAACAAATGAATTTAGACCAAAAAGTTAAAATTGCACTGATGTATGTACCCAACCAACACGCTGTGGCAGTTAATGATTATTTATGGACGGCAGGTAGCTATACGGATGGGATAGTTCGCAGTAATTCTTTTTTTCTTAAGGGATATCTGAGGGAAAAACAACTGAAGGGATGGACAGGTGTGGCACCTGAATATGTGCGACAAGATAGTACGGGATTAATGATAGGCGATTTGTCGATTTATATTCTCAACAGTGATTTGAGAAAATTTTCTGCCCAGTTTCCTGTTCGGGTAGATTATCTGGTATTGGGAGATGAATTGTTCTTGGATGTAAACGCTCTTCAGGACAAGTTCAGATTTAAGCATTTAGTTTTAGACGGTAAATTGAGCTATAACAGGTATAACTTGTTTAAGAGATTGTTGGACAAAGAAGGGATAAGCTATATTGATATCAGACAGGATGGTGCAGTGGAACTTTTACTATGAGGTACTTAAAGTCTTTATGACGGCACGGTACACCTGATCCAATTCATTGTTGCTGATGCAGTACGGAGGAGCAATATAAATCGTGTTTTTATAAGATTGTACGAGTACTCCTTTTTTGAGAATAGCCTTGGTAACAGAATTTATTGAATAATTATCCTGCCGATTTCTGGTGTCGAGAGCCAGTATGGTTCCGAGTTGCCTTGGATTTAAAATCGGTTTGCTCTCTTTCAGATATTGTAACACAGCCTGATGTTTGAATACAATTCTTACAATCTCATCAATGTAGTTTTCCTGTTTAAAAATTTCCAGAGAAGCCAATGCAGCCACACACGACAGAGGATTGGCACTGTATCGGGAAAGAGATTTTAAGGCAGAATCTACTCCTTTTTTTAGAAAAGTATGGAATATCTTAGAAGAGCAGGAGGTCACACCGATTGGAAGGTAGCCGGAGGTCAGGTTGTCTGACAGGCAAAAAATATCCGGCGTAGCTTCGAGATGTTCGCTGCCCAACATAGCCCCTGTTCGACCCAAACCAGTAAAACTTTCGTCTGCTATACAAAGAATACCTTTTTCTTGACAATGTTGGATAGTTTTTTCCAAATACTCTGAACGGTATATTTCCAGAGTGGTACCAAATAGAATCAAAGGCTCAAAAATAAATCCGGCAATATTTTTTTGCTGATGCAGAACCGTGATTTGTTCTAAAACAGACTCTATATTGGTCTGATTGGGAGTGGGGATTTCAAAAAAAGATATTTCCCGTATCTCTTCTCCCGGATAACTTGTCGGTATGTCTTGCAGATAGGTACTCCCTTCAAAAATCAGGAATGTTTTTCTGCTTTTATTTTGATTTATCCAATATCTCATCGCTAACTCTATGGCGGTGCGAACAGAAGATATTCTGTTTTCTGAGAAAAATATTTTTGCCTGATTGGAAGGCAGTATTTTCAGGAGAGATTCGGCCAGTTCGATTGATGGCTGATGAGTGTAACCGGTGTAGGGAATTTGAGCAAAGTTTTCGAGCTGCTTTTTTAGAACGGAGTTAATCACCGGGTGATTATGGCCATGTAAATTGGTCCCTCCCGAACCTGATGCGTCGATATATTTTCTGTTCTGCTCATCGTGAAGCCAAACGCCCTCACTTCGAACAATGCAGATATTCTGCGAATCGTTTTCCTGTATTGTATTTGGATGCCATACGGCGGATTGATCTCTGGTATTCCATGCCATAGACTGTTATTCTTTAAAGATAAAATAAACGCTTATTAAAATTGTTTGACTGAAAAGCTTCTGAGAACGTGTCCTGACGAATTTTTGACCGATTTTCTATTTGATACAGTCTGTATTCGGAAAAAATTGTTGCCATGTTTTATTCTTCAGAACTTTCATCTTGTTCCAACAGCTGACTCAGGCTGTCTATTGCTGTTTGTACAATAGATTTCATAATCTCAGGCTGACTCAGATAATATCTGTATGAGAAATAAGCCTGACTGTCTATAAGACCATATTTCTTATCAATCAGGGGTGAAGTATAAAACTGGATTTTTTCATAATCAAAATCTTCTGAACTGCCAATCATCCTGATATAATGGTTGTCAAGAAGCAGCATATCACCAAGTATAGCAGACATTTTGCTTTCAGGTACCAGATTTTCAGGAGGAGTGTGCGTTTCCTTTTGCTCACACGCAGTGAGAAGGAAGCATGAAAGAATAAGAAAGCTATATTTGCATAATTGAGAAGTAGAAAACATAAAAATGAGTGTATTGGACCAAATTACAAACTTACTGAATAAACACCATGCTCAATTGGTAGCAGTCAGTAAAACTTATTCTCCGGACAGGATAAAAGAAATCTATGACAGAGGACAAAGAGTTTTTGGAGAAAACAGAGTACAGGAAATTTTGGAAAAGAAAGATTTATTGCCGGGGGACATTCAATGGCATCTTATAGGACATCTGCAGCGCAATAAAGTCAAATACATAGCTCCGTTTATTTCTCTGATTCATTCTGTAGATTCAGAGAGACTGCTTCGGGAAATAAACCGCCAGGCTGAACGCTCCAACAGAACGATTGATATCCTTTTGCAAGTGTTTATAGCCGAAGAAGATACGAAGCATGGTTTGGATGAGCAGGAGTTATTTGCATTGTCTGAAACTATTTCACAGGGTGAATTTCAAAATATACAATGCAGAGGTCTGATGGGAATGGCAACCTATACGGAAAATGAAGACCGGGTGCGAGCAGAGTTTAGAAAACTAAAAAAAATTTTTGACAGCTTAAAAAAAGAATATTTTAATCAATCCAATTTTGATACACTGTCTATGGGGATGTCGGGAGATTATAAAATAGCT
This sequence comes from uncultured Chitinophagales bacterium, assembly GCA_964653095.1. GTDB lineage: Bacteria > Bacteroidota > Bacteroidia > Chitinophagales > JADIYW01 > JAMLHH01. The sequence goes on along the minus strand of CAZZEH010000005.1, from coordinate 110,690 downwards.
TTAGAAGAAGGCAGTAATATGGTCAGGATAGGGAGCCTTATTTTTGGGAAAAGAAACTGATTATGCGTAGTGTGATTATTATTCTGCTGATATTTTTCAACGAAGCCCAAGCTCAAGTAACCAATATAGAGGGGCAGAGAGTCAGAACAGATACTGTCGGATGGGCTGGTGAAGTAAATACAGGGTTTAAATGGGTGAAAGAGACAGGCAGTGTGTTTGAATCCGAAACGGATATAAGAGTGCAGTATAAACGCGGGAAAAACCTGTATCTGGGATTGATGGAGTATAATTGGTCAGGAGCAAACGGCAATGTATATACACATAATTCGTATCTGCATTTACGGTATAACAGAAAACTAAACCCGGAATGGTTAAGATGGGAAGTTTTTACACAGGCGCAGTTTAACAAAATTACCCGGATTCATCTCAGGTATCTGAACGGAACCGGACCGAGATTTAAAATATTAGGGAAAGAAAAAATTTCCATATATTTTGGGACTCTCTATATGTTTGAGTATGCAAAAGAATTGGATTTAGAAGAAAATAAAATTACTCGTAAGGAACACAGATTAAGTTCTTATTTTTCATACAGCCTTTTCCCTACCGAACAGATTGCACTGATTTCTACTACATATTATCAGCCAAGATTTGATTTGTGGTCTGATTACAGGATATCTCATGTGACCGAACTCAAGATAAAAGTTCTGAAGCATCTTAATTTGGGGATAGTATATAAGCTGAATTTCGATACATATCCTGCTCCTGACATATCAAAAGTCACTCAGTCCTTCGAGAATAAGATTGGAATTGAGTTCTGATGTATTTATTGCTTCACAAAGCTTTTCGTTCTTAAACCGTCAGTACTATTTAAAATAAAATAATACATCCCGGCAGACAGTGAACTGATATCCATCTGTACAGATGTATTGCTTTGATGAATAGCAGATACCCGGTGTGCTTTTCCAATCATATCTATAACCACCCATCCGTTTTCTGTATTAAATTTATGTGACTCTGATAATTTAATGTTTAAAATATCTCCGGCAGGATTCGGAAAAAGCTCGAACGAGCTTGATAGTTTGCTGTCCTGTACTCCTGTGATTACTTCAGTCTCTATAGGAAATGATAAAACTCCTACCGAATAACCGGGTAGAATGTAATCTTCATCAATAGAAATATTGCTTTCTTTTTGAATGTGAATGTATTCGTTAGTGTCTTCTTCACCAGAATCATTCAGGTAGTTATGTCCGTTAGAAGTATAAAAATGGTCGGCACTTAAAAATTCTGATGATCCGTTTTTCAGTGTGATATAATCATAATTTATGGAGCTGAATTGTATGTCCTTACTCGGATTCAGTCTGATTTCTTCACCGGATTTGTTGCTGAAAAGGATAATCAGGTTTCCAACTATGTCTTGGTTATTGTCTATAGGCTCAAAATAAACTTTTGTAAACAAGTCTTTCCGTTCCAAATTATCCGAATTCGTGACAGATGCACTTATTTGTCTGATTTCCTTTCTGGCCAAAGCCCCGAGCATTGCATAAGTACCGTATGTAGCTCGTTTAATCTTGTCATAACTACCGTCAGGTTTCGTTTCTACAGCATAAGCACCATAGTTATAATCGTTTCTGAAGCTTACAAAAAGATGGGGAAATGCATATTTGACTACATCATTGTTGTTTTCATTGTCAATAAAAGAGAGGAATGCTTCAAATTGGAAATAGGCATGCATGAACGTGTTTTGCCATTCAGCAAAATATCCGTAGAAATACCCGTTAGATGTATTGAATTCAGTTAGCCACATTTTTTTCCCTGTCTCACTTAAATTAAAAAAAGTATCATACTGCTGATCTACTGCAGGAATTCTTATATGGAGAAAGTCATCCGCATATTTTTTGATTTGATAAAAAATATTCTCGTTCCCGGGCTCCTCAACGTTTATTGGATTTATTCTTGGTCCATCCGGCTCTGTAAAATAGAAGTGATGAATAATGCCGTCCACCATATGAATAATAGAATCCCTGATTGCTTCATTCCACAAACGATTCATATTGGATTGCTGTCCATTTTTAGTGATAATTCCTACTGGAACAGCAGTTGGGATTTTCGGGTGATCTTTAAAAAGAGCCTTGTTTAGAAACTCAATTGTAGAACGGTATAGTGAGATATGATTTTTCAGGGCATTTCGATATTTGTTTTGATTTAAAAGCCAGGAAAGCCCGTTGTTCACTTCATTGAATTTGGAACCGGTAGTAACCTGATGAAAGTAAAATTCATTGCCATATTCGATCCCTTCAAGGTCGATGGTAGAGTGTTCGAGCAAAATGTGATATACATCAAAAATGTCTTTTATTCTCATAAAGAAATCTTCAGATATAATTCCGTCTTTCATGCCTTGTTCTGCTTCCTCGAGGCTTGAGAACTTGTCTAAGTTTGAAATTTCTGATTTATTGTGCAGGTAAAAAGTCAGAATATTGGGAAGCCAAATGACTCTTTTCTTCTTACCGTATCTTTGATAATAAGCATCAGAAAGATTCAGTAGGCTATATACATAATTATCGGGAGCATATTCTTCGAAAGTCATGCAGTTGGGATTGCCTTTAGGCAAATTACATTTCATGGGATGATCAAAATTATCTACTTCATCTTTTTGCAATCCGTAGCCTTTTGCCTCATTGTTGAAGTAGTGATAAAAATTTGAAGTAGCTCCTCCAGGCCATCTGTATATCATGTCTTCAGCCTCCATTATGTCTTCGGTTATCTCACCTGGCATTTCTCCTTTGTCATCCAGAGTCCTGTAAAACATTCTTTCCGTATTAATGCCAAATGCATCAAAGTGAATTTTCCTGTTTATAGTGTCTATATTTGCCTCAATGTGCAATCTATTAGAAGCAAAAAGAAAAAGAGGGGAGAGGAAGAAAAAGGTAAAAATAAATTTACGCATAAATTTTTTTTAATCACGCAATAATACTTGAATTCTTATATAAATTCAAATTCTGTATTTAGAATAACTTATTTTTAATCAGACCGATTTCAATGAACCTAAAGAGGTATATTTGTCGGTAAGCAGAATGAACAAATACAAAATTATCAATGACCCGGTATATGGGTTTGTGGAGATTCCTACCGAGCTGATATTTGATATTATTTCTCATCCTTATTTTCAGAGATTAAGGCGAATCAGACAAATGGGATTAGCCGAGCTTGTATATCCGGGAGCGACTCACACAAGATTTCATCATGCGATTGGTGCCATGCACCTGATGCAGCAGGCTCTGAACATTCTTATTGACAAGGGACACCATATTACAGAGCTTGAATACGAGTCAGCTTTGATAGCTATTTTACTGCATGATGTGGGACACGGGCCTATTTCACATACTTTGGAATCGTCTATTTTGCAGGGCGTACACCATGAGCAGGTGTCTCTCAAAATCTTTGAAGTGTTGAACGAGGAATTTGGAGGGCGACTGACAAAAGCTGTAGAGATTTTTAAAGACACTCATCCCAAGCATTTTTTGCACCAGTTGGTGTCCGGCCAGTTAGATACCGACCGTATGGATTATCTCAATCGGGACAGTTTTTATTCGGGAGTAGCAGAAGGTGTAATAGGCTATGACCGAATTATCAAAATGTTGGATGTACAGGATGGGAGCTTAGTTGTGGAAGAAAAGGGCATTTATTCTATTGAGAAATTTATAGTGTCGCGAAGGCTGATGTACTGGCAGGTGTATTTGCATAAAACATCTGTGGCTGCTGACCATATGCTGGTTAATGTGCTGAAAAGAGCAAAAGAGCTTTCCCTGAAAGGCAGCCAAAATTTAACTATGTCACCGGCATTAAAGCATTTTATGACCCGAGATATTTCCCTGAGTGAGTTTGTAACACAAAAAGAACATTTGGAGATGTTTGTCAGGCTTGATGATGTAGATATTCTTTATGCTTTAAAAATGTGGATAGCACATCCTGACCCTATTTTGTCTTATCTTTCTTCCAGCCTGATAGATCGGAATCTGTTCAAGGTAGAATACATCGATAAAAAGAACGTGAAGCAGGAAGAAGTGCTGGAAGAATTTTATAAAAAACATCCTCAGTTGAAAGGATTTGATGAGTATTTGTTCAATATCGGAACCGTAACCAATAATGCTTATATACCGGGAAGAGACAGTATTTTGGTGAAAATGAAAGACGGAACCATTAAAGATATTGCCGAGGATGCGGAAGTGCTGACCATTAAAGCATTATCAAGTCCCATGGTAAAACATTATATTTGCTACCCTTCTGTATGATTAGCGTAAAAAAACTGGCAGAGATTATACAGGCTGAAATTATCGGAGATCAAAATCTGGTACTTAAAGCTCCAAATCGAATAGAGTTTGCTCAGGAGGGAGAGATTACTTTTCTGAGAGATTCAAAGTATCTCAGTCTATTGCCAGATTCTAAAGCATCTGCGGTAGTGACCCGCAAAGAGTTAGTAGATACTTCGCTAAATATCACATGGCTTGTAGTAAAAGACCCTTACCTGTCATTTGTATGGGTACTGGAAGTTTTCTTCCCAAAAGTAGTACCGGATTTTAAGCAGCATGAATATAAAGCCGAGACATCCTCTGTGATAGCCCCGTCAGCGAGAATAGGACAAAATGTATATATCGGCCATCAAAGTCAGATAGCCGAAAACTCTGTACTGTATCCCCGGGTATTTGTGGGTAATCGCGTGCAGATAGGAAAAAATGCAACCATTTATCCGGGAGCTATAATTTTGGATGATACAATAATTGGGAATAATTGTGTCATACATTCCGGTGCAGTAATAGGGACAGACGGGTTTGGGTTTGTGCCAAATTCAGACGGCGTATTTCAAAAAATTCCTCAAATGGGCAACGTGATTATTGAAGACAATGTAGAGATTGGAGCCAATGTCTGTATTGACAGGGCGACTCTCGGTTCTACCCTGATACATGAAGGTGTGAAGCTGGATAATCTTATACAAGTCGGGCATAACGTGCAGATAGGAGCGCATACGGTGATTGCAGCTCAGGCAGGTATTGCGGGCAGTTGCAGGATAGGCGAGCAGAATATGATAGGTGGTCAGGCGGGATTTGTTCCTTCTGTCGAGACGGCAAAAGGTGTCAAAGTAAATGCCCAGTCTGGAGTGCCCAAATCAATAAAGAAAGAAAATGTGTCCGTAACCGGGTCCCCTGCCGAACCTTATATGGAATTTTACAGAAAACAGGTTTTTATAAATAATCTTGAAAAAGAAATCCGGCTTTTAAAAGAACAAATAAAAGCATTAAAAGAAAAATAATGTCCGAGTTACAGCATACAATAGCCAGCCCTGCATCTTTTTCAGGAAAAGGATTACATACAGGTAAATTTGCCAAAGTATCCTTATTGCCCGCATCAGAAAATAGTGGGATTGTCTTTAAAAAGATTGACGGAGCGAAAGAAACTATAATTAAAGCAGATTGCTTTTTGGCTGACGGACAGTCAAGAGGCACTACACTTGATAGCGGGGGAAACAGCATCGCTACTATCGAACATCTGATGGCGGCTATAACTGCTTCGGGAATAGATAACCTTGTGATAGAAGTAGAAGGAGAGGAAATTCCCATTTTGGATGGAAGCTCAAAATTGTTTATGGAGCTTATTCGGAAGGCAGGATTAAAGTCTCAGGGCGCAGAAAGAGAATATTTTGTGCTGAATGAAACGATACACTATTACGATGAAGAAAAGGATGTGGAAATCACTGCAATGCCTTACGACGGATTTGCAATTACAGTAATGGTAGATTATGATTCTGATGTGATTGGCAAACAGTTCGCTCATCTAAAGTCTCTTGACTCCTTTGAGGAAGAAATATCTCCTGCCAAAACTTTTTGTTTTTTACATGAAGTGGAAGGGTTGTACAAGCAGGGGCTGATTCAGGGCGGAGAGCTTAACTGTGCAATTGTAGTGGCAGAAGAAGAAATAAATCAGGAAAAAATTCTTTATTTATCTGATTTGTTTAATCAAAAAGTCGAAAATCTGTCTAATAAAGGAGTGATTAACAAAGATCAGCTAAGGTTTGAGAATGAATTTGCAAGACATAAACTTTTGGATATAATAGGAGATTTGGGCCTGGCAGGAACAAGAATAAAAGCAAAAATTATAGCCACCAAACCCGGTCATGCAGGTAATGTGGCTTTTGCAAGAATGCTGAAAACTCACATTAAAAAGCAAAAGCAGGCACGTGAAATTCCTACAGTTCATGCGGACTCAAAACCAGTATTGGATTTAATGGAAATCCAGTCTGTTTTGCCGCACAGGAGTCCATTTCTGTTGGTGGATAAAATTATTGAAATGAATGACATCACGATTGTCGGGGTCAAAAATGTCACTTTCAATGAGCCGTTTTTTACGGGTCATTTTCCTCAAAACCCAGTTATGCCCGGAGTTCTTCAAATTGAAGCTATGGCTCAGACGGGAGGAATTTTGGCCGTCATGCGGGAAGAAAACAGAGATCAGTTACAGACATTTTTGGTGGGAATAGATGATTGTAAATTCAGACAAACAGTCCAGCCGGGCGATACGTTGATTATAAAAATGGTACTGACTGATGAAATGAGAAGAGGATTTATTAAAATGAAAGGAGTCATCTATGTAGGTCAGAAAGTAGTTGCGGAGGCAACTCTTACCGCAAAAATATTTAAACCTTGAAAGATTATTACATAAATCCCAAAGCGCAGATAGGTTCCAATGTAGAAATTGGACCGTATTGCTTTATTGATGAAGATGTCATTATTGGAGACAATACCCGAATTGAACCCAATGTAACCATTTACCGAGGGTCGAGGATAGGGAGCAACTGCCATGTTTTTCCCGGAGCTGTAATCGGAGCCATCCCTCAGGATCTCAAATTTGAAGGAGAATATACTACTGTCGAAATTGGAAATCACAACACTATTCGTGAATGTGCAACTATTAACAGAGGTACAAAAGCGGCAGGAGTGACCCGCGTGGGAGAGCATAATCTGATTATGGCTTATGTCCATATTGCACATGATTGCGTAATAGGTAATTACTGCGTATTAGCCAATGCAACTAATCTGGCGGGGCATGTGGAAATTGAAGATTATGTCATTTTTGGCGGAATGAGCGCGGCACATCAGTTTATAAAGATTGGCAAGCATGCTTTTATCGGAGGGGGAGCGATGATGAGAAAGGATGTACCGCCTTATGTGCTGGCGGCAAAAAATCCGGCTGTTTTTGCAGGGATAAATTCTGTCGGACTGAGAAGAAGAAAGTTTAACATCAAGCAAATTCATCAGATTCAGGATATATACCGTTTGCTATACAACAGCGGCCTGAATACCACTCAGGCCATTGAGAAGATTTTGCAGGAGACAACTCCGTCTGAAATTCGGGATGAAATTATCGGGTTTATCAAAAAGTCGGAGAGAGGTATAATCTCCGGAGTGAGCTGATGAATATAGAATTGCAGAATATTGGGAAACGCTATGGTCTGGAATGGATTTTCAGAAAAGTTAATTTCAGCTTTGAGTTTGGAAAATCATACGCGCTTACAGGACATAACGGCTCAGGAAAATCTACCTTACTAAAAATACTGTCAGGAGGACTGACTCCAAGTGAAGGGAAAGTTCTTTTCACAGAGAATGAACAGCCGAAATCTCCATATGAAATAGCTCATGAAGTGGCTTATGTTGCTCCTTATATCCATTTGATAGAAGAATTTACCCTGAATGAAATGCTGCATTTTCATTTTAAATTTAAAAAAATGAAAGTGTCGTCCATAGATGAGTTTATGGATATACTGCAATTAAAGGCGCATAAAAGTAAATTTATTCGTGATTTTTCTTCCGGTATGATGCAAAGACTTAAATTGAGTCTTGCTATAATGAGTGATACGAAAATTCTTTTGTTGGATGAACCGACTTCTTATTTGGATGAAAATGCAATTCAGTGGTACAGAGAACTATTACAAGAGCATACTCAAGACAGGCTGCTTATTATTGGTTCCAACCAAAAGCACGAATATACTTTTGTGAATGGCGGCATGCTTCATGTACCTGATTTTAAATATGTGAGAAAATGAAGACCATAGAATTAAACTATAAAGTCTTTGGTGAGTTTGGAGAAGATTTGATAATTCTTCACGGATTACTGGGCAGTTTGGATAACTGGCAGACAATCGCAAGAAAATTATCAGAGACATACAGAGTATGGATAGTTGATCAGAGGAATCATGGGCTGTCTCCTCATACCGAAGACATGAATTACGAGTTGATGGCACAGGATATTGAAGAGTTTATGAATCGGCACGGAATTCAAAATACACATATAGCAGGTCATTCCATGGGAGGGAAAGCAGCGATGACTTTCGCCCTTAATTATCCGGACAGAATGAATCATCTGATAGTAATCGATATTGGTCCCAAGCCTTACCAGGGTGATCATTTGCCTTATATCCGGGCGATGCAGGAAACAAATGCCACTTCCTTTCAAAGCAGAAATGAAGTCGAAGAAATCATCAAAACAAAGGTGAGTTCTCCTTGGGTGGTACAGGTTATTATGAAAAATCTCGGTCGGAATAAGGATAAAAATCTTTTCTGGAAACCTAATCTTAATTTGCTCAGTCGTGTATATCAGGATATTATGGGCAGTGATTTACCCGAAAAGCTTTTTACCGGGAAAGTAGATTTTATAAAGGGTTCGGAAAGCGATTATATTCAGGAATCAGAATTTGACTCGTATAAAAAATACTTCCCCAATGCTCAGTTACATATTGTGCAAAATGCCGGACACATGGTACATACCGAACAGCCGGAAGATTTTTACAATCTGCTCCTGAAACTGCTTGGTGAATAGCGCTTTAAAGATTGTCAATAATATCAAATACCCTCTTTACCATCGCATCACAGTATATAAGATTAAATTCAAATAGTTCCTGTCCGGAATAGGTCTGTTGAAGCTTTTCTCTTAACATGGTTTTTGATCTGTTGAGTCTTACTTTGACATTTCCTTCGCTAATGTTTAACAGCTCAGAAGTTTCAGACACACTCATGCCATTTATCTCTCTTAACGAAAATACTTCCCGATAACTTTCAGGTAATTCACTAAGCGCTTTTTCTATTTGATGACCCAGTTCTTTATTCTGTACGATATAATCAGTTCGATGGCCTGATGCGGAAAACATAGGTGAGGCATATTCATTAATATCTTCTTTCATGATTTCATTTTTAAAACTTAACTTTTCTTTTTTTCTGTAACAGTTGTTGAGCATAATTCGTACAATCCAGGTTTTAAAACTGGACCTGCCTTCAAAATTTGAAAGACTTTTATAAGCGTCCACAAATGTATCTTGCATTAAGTCCTGCGTATCTTCATGGTTGTAATTGTATGACCTGCCAATCTTATACAAGTAGGGATTAAATCTTCTGATGATAATTTCATACAGTCGTTTTTCTCCATTCAGCACACGGTCAATAATTTCTTTTTCAGTTAGCTCTGCAGATGGAATCATATAGTTGGATTAAAGATGTAGTGTTTAAATAGTTTTAAAGGCTGTGATTTGACAATGAGCCGCCTCATTTGAAAGCGACTCATCACAAATCCATAATTCAATTAAAGGTAACTGAAAATTTAAAAACTGTTGGGAAAGTGTTTGGCGATACCGTCCGAGAGAATGTCCGCCAACACTAACATATGATTAAGAGCTTCTTCAAAATTCTGAAGCGATTCATTGTATTCGCCTTTTAAAATATTTACAGCATAATCCGTTGTGTGCGTGATATGCATCTTCAACGCGGATTCAGTAGCTTCTGCAGACCAGTTATCAGGATTTGCAGATGTTAAAAACTGTGCAATTTCATTTGCGTTTTTATACCAATCTTCGAGCGCCTGAGTTAACAGGTTCTGGTCTCCTTCTTTCGCAGCAGTCAAAACAGGTACTGCACCCAATATGTGTTCAGTCAACAATTGGGCTAATTGATCTCCGGCAGTTTGTCCGTAATATACAGCGATTGCCGAGCCTATGTCTTTCTGATTTTGTAACAACCGACTGAGTTTGGCATCAAGTTGATCGGGTTCATTAAAAAATGCATCCACAGTGGCCAATGTCCAATGCATATGGTCGGACCAGAGCTTGCGCATACCTTGATTCAGTTCATAATATTTTGCGCTGATTGCCGGGTTAGGATTGGTCTGAAGATGCCCTTCGTGCGCATTTAAATTACTGTTACTCAAAAGAGCTAAGGCTAAAATTAAAATTAAGTGTTTCATGATTTGTTCATTTTTATTTTTAATAATTGTTTCTTACCCGAATAGAGTAACAGCGAAAAGAAAAGGTTACAACTTGTACGAAATTTATTTGAACAAATACTTAAAACGACGTTTGACCTTAAGGAGGAGAGTGTATCCGGGACAGAGACCTCTCTTAAAATATTTACAGCTCTCCTTCGTCCGAAAAACTGTAAAATCCATTATTGGTAATAATGAGGTGATCGGCAATTGAGATATCTAAAAGTCCACCGGCTTCAACTAATTTAGCGGTGATTTCTATATCCTGCTTGCTTGGGGAAAGTGTTCCCGCCGGATGGTTGTGAGCCAGGATGATAAAGGATGCTTTTTCTTCAACAGCATAGTGGAAAACTTGCTTTATATCGATAATAGTACCTGAAAAACCACCGCGGGTCATACATTTATATTTGATTAAGACACTTTTTCGATTGAGTAAAACAATCCAAAATTCTTCGTGATCCAAATCTGACAGAATTGGAGCAAGAAGTTTGTATGCCTGCCTGCTGTTACGTATAGGAGTTTCTTTTATAAATTCTGCTTGCTGCCTTCTTCTGCCAAGTTCCATCGCAGCTAATACCGATACTGCTTTGGCTTCGCCTATACCTTTTATACTCATTAACTCCTCGATGGAAATTCTTCCGAGTTGTACAAGATTATGTTTGGAGAGACTCAAAACTTTTCTTGCTACTTCTACGGCAGTTTGATTTTGAGTACCGGAGCCGATTAAGATTGCGAGCAGCTCCGCGTCAGTGAGGGCGCGATGCCCTTTTTGCAGTAACTTTTCCCTCGGGCGGTCTTCTTCCGCCCACATTTTGATGTTAGAAGATTTATACGAATAGGTCATAAAAAAAAGATGCATCTGTGAGACGCATCTTTTCCTGTTATTCCATAAATTCCGACTTGGGAATTACAATGAATTTACTTTTTTCATTAAAGAAGACTTCAGATTAGCTGCTTTGTTTTTATGAATTTGATTTCTTTTAGACAACTTGTCAATTTTTGAAATAACCTGAGGCAATAGAGCTTCTGCTTCTTCTTTGGAAGTTAGTGTCTGAAGCTTTCGGATAGCATTACGGGTTGTTTTTCCGTAGTATCTGTTCTCAAGCCTTTTCTTTGCGTTTTGTCTTATTCTTTTTTCCGCAGATTTATGATTAGCCATTTTTCCTGATTAAGTGTGCAAAAGTAATAAAATGTTCCTCGAAAAACAAAAGAACTTTGTTAAGTGTTTTTTAAGAACATTTTTCATAGTTTTTCGTTCTTTTAAATGGTAGATTTCAGAACTTAGCAAAAATATTATAACATTCATTTTATGCAGGATTTATCTTTTTTATCTAATGCACATCCTTCATACGTAGATCAACTTTACAAAGACTATTTAAATGATCCACATTCAGTTGATGAAGAATGGGGGCGTTTTTTCACCGGTTTTGATTTTGCTTTGAAATCGGGACTGAGCAGAGAGACTGCCGAGCAAATTGGCACGGAGAGTATAGAAGGCAAAGTGTTAGTGAATCCTAAGGAGTACAAAGTGGTTAAGCTGATTTATGCTTACCGCAACAAAGCTCACTTGGTCGCTAATACTAATCCTATAAGGGAAAGAAAGGACCGTCATGCTCATTTGGAGCTTGATGTGTATGATCTCGGAGAAGAGGATATGGAATCTGAATTTTATGCCGGATACGAGTTGGGACTGGGTAAAGCCAAACTAAAAGATATTCTTTCAAGATTGAAACAGGTCTATACCCGCACAATTGGATGGGAATATAATTATATTGATAATAAGGATGAAAGGCAGTGGCTGAGAGACCAGATAGAACGCAGATATACGGAGTATGAACATCCGTTTGAAAAGAAGAAAAGAATTTTGCAGAAATTGAATGATTCTGCAGTGTATGAAAAGTTTTTAGGCACAAAATTCATAGGCCAAAAGCGTTTTTCATTAGAAGGAGGGGAAGCCACTATTCCGGCCTTAGATGCAATGATTAACGTAGCTGCAAATATGGGCTGCGAAGAGGTCGTAATCGGGATGGCGCACAGAGGCCGCCTAAATATTTTGGTCAATATTGTTCGCAAGACATACGAGGAGATATTCGAAGAGTTTGAAGGTGTCGCGCCGGATGTATCATACGATGAAACGGGAGATGTGAAATATCATAAAGGATATTCTTCACAATATACTACAATGGATGGCAAAAAAGTATATATTAATTTATTGCCAAATCCATCCCACTTGGAAGCAGTGAATCCCGTAATGCAGGGATTTTGCCGAGCCAAAGCAGATGAAGTTTATGAATCCAAGTACGATTCAATTTTACCTATAAGCATACACGGAGATGCTGCGGTGGCAGGACAGGGCGTGGTATATGAAACTCTGCAAATGTCTTTGCTGAAAGGTTTTAAAACAGGCGGTACAGTACATTTTGTGATAAACAATCAAATTGGATTTACCACGGATTTTGACGATGCGCGTTCGTCCTATTATTCCACGTCAATCGCCTCTACGTTACAGTGTCCTGTCTTTCATGTCAACGGTGATGATGTGGAAGCAGTAGCATTTGTAGCTGAATTGGCAGTAGAATATCGTCAGAAATTTAATAAAGATGTGTTTGTGGATATGCTGGGCTACAGAAAACACGGACACAATGAAGGAGATGACCCGCATTATACTCAGCCAAAGATGTACGATATCATCAAAAAACATCAAAGTGTGCGGGATATTTACAGCAAAAAGTTGGTGGAGTGGGGAGTGGCAGAAGCAGAATTTGCCAAAAAGATGGAAAAGAACTTTTGGGATAAACTGCAAAGGAGATTAGATAAGACTAAACAAAATCCAAGGTCTTATCAACCTCAAAAGACTGAGCTGGAATGGAAAAAGACAAGGTTGGCAACTTCTGAAGATTTTGAACAGTCACCTCAAACGAAAATACTAAAATCCGATTTGGTTAAAGTTATTAAAGCCCTGGTTAATGTGCCTGAAGGCTTTTCTACATCAAGAAAAGTACTTAGGATACTCAACAGCAGAAGAGAAATAATGCGTCGGGAGAAATCTGTTGACTGGGCTGCCGGTGAAATGCTGGCGTATGGTTCTATCCTGTTGGAAGGAAAAAATGTACGTATGAGCGGGCAGGACGTAAAAAGAGGTACTTTTTCTCACAGGCACGCCATGCTTTATGATGAAAAAACCGGAGAAGAATATAACCGCCTCAACCACATAGTCGAAGAAGGGGAACAGCAGGGAGATTTTATGATTTACAATTCTCATTTATCCGAATATGCTGTTTTGGCCTTTGAATTTGGATACTCTCTGACCACGCCTGAAAATTTGGTGATTTGGGAAGCCCAATTTGGGGATTTTGTCAATGGAGCCCAAATTATTTTAGATCAGTTTATAGCAGCTTCCGAAACAAAGTGGAGTCGCAACTCAGGAATTATCCTGTTGCTGCCCCACGGTTATGAAGGAGCGGGGCCGGAACACTCCAGTGCAAGATTGGAAAGGTTTCTGCAGGGATGTGCAGAGCTGAATATGATAGTGACTAATATTACTACTCCTGCAAACTTTTTTCACGCTATAAGAAGGCAACTGGCATGGGATTTTAGAAAGCCACTAATTAATATGTCGCCAAAATCTTTATTAAGACATCCGGACTGTTTTTCTGATGTTCGTGAGATTTATGAAGGTAAATTCAAAGAAATATTAGACGATGAATCGGTAAAAGACCCAAAGAAAGTCAAACGGTTAATCTTTTGTACCGGAAAAGTGTATTATGACCTCTTAAAGTATAAAAGAGACAATAACAGGGAAGATGTGGCACTTGTACGTATTGAGCAGATTTATCCTCTCGCAAAACAACAATTCAACGAAATTCTAAAAAAATATAACAAGGCCAAGGTGTTTTGGACTCAGGAGGAACCTTCTAATATGGGAGCATGGCGTTATATAAACAGCTTAGACGTAGATGTAAAATGGAATTTGGTGTCCAGGGCGGAAAGCGCCTCTCCGGCAACCGGATTCTCTAAAATTCATAATGAAGAACAAAGTCAGATAATAGAAAAAACTTTTAACGGATAGCAGAAATAAAATACTTATGAAAGTAGAAATTAGAGTACCCGATATTGGAGAGTCTATTTCGGAAGTTACCTTAGCTTCCTGGTTAGTAGAAGACGGTGAAGTCGTGGAAATGGACCAGCCTATATGTGAATTTGATTCAGATAAAGCCACACTTGAATTTCCGGCAGAAGTCGGCGGGAAAGTGGAAATAGTAGCAAAAGAGGGAGATGACCTAAAAATTGGAGAACTTGTCTGTTATATAGATACGGCAGCTGCGTCTGAACAGCCGACAAAAAAGGAGGAAGAAGAACCGACAGTATCGGAAGAAGAAAGCAGTCAGCCCGTCGCGGATAAAAAACCTGAAGCATCTTCAGAAAAAGACAGCTACGCCAAAGCACACCCATCACCGGCCGCAAAAAAGATTTTGGACGAGAAAGGAATAGATGCATCTTCGGTAAAAGGCACCGGAGTGGACGGGCGAATCACCAAGGAAGATGCTCTGAAAGTAGAAGTTCCTCCTAAAGAGACCCCACCGATATCTGAGCAAACAGCTGCAGAAACACCTGCTAAAGCAATCACACCGGGTTCCAGAAATGAGCGCGTCGAAAAAATGACTCGTCTGCGTCGGACTATTTCGAGAAGGCTTGTGGAGGTGAAAAATAATACTGCCATGCTGACTACTTTTAATGAGGCAGACATGAGCAGAATCTTGGAACTGCGCAAAATATATAAAGAAGAATTTATCAAAGAGCATGATGTGAATCTTGGCTTTATGTCCTTCTTTATCAAAGCCTGTACGCTGGCTCTGCAAAAGTTCCCGGATGTCAATGCATACATTGATGACGATTCCATAGTGTATCACGATTATCAGGATGTTTCCATTGCAGTATCTACACCAAAAGGTTTAGTAGTGCCGGTAATTAGGAATACTGAAGTTTTGAGCTTCGCAGAGATTGAGAAAGAAGTGAAAAGACTGGCGACATTGGGACGTGACGGCAAGCTCACTTTAGAGGATATGACCGGAGGTACATTTACAATAACTAACGGTGGAGTGTTTGGCTCGTTGCTTAGTACGCCTATTATTAACCAACCTCAGTCTGCGATACTCGGTATGCATAAAATTCAGGAAAGACCAATGGTTGTGAATGGCGAGATAGTAGCTCGTCCGATGATGTATCTGGCGCTTTCTTATGATCACAGAATAGTGGATGGTAAAGAAGCGGTTTCCTTTTTAGTCAATATAAAAGAATATTTGGAAAACCCGGAGCGTATGCTTTTTAATATTTAAGAATAGTCTCCCGGTAAGTGTATAACTATTAACAGGAGGATGTGAGATAAATGTGTCAATTTACCAGTGGTTGAGAAAGTATAGCGGATCTGAAGCCACATCTCGATGAGTTAGTCAGGGCATCATTGCATCTGGCTTTATTTTTTAAATATTCCTTTGATTAGTCTCTTTAAACTCAATATAGAACGCGGAGATGTATATCGTTTCACATTGGGAGATGGGGTGGTGAAAGATGAAATTTGAAAATAGAGTAGGCAGGAGTATTTTAAATTAGAGTTATTGGAATACTAAATTGACAATCGTATAAATAGTTCTTCCAGCATAGAGTGAAAATCATCTTTAAGATATTCAGCTATCTTTTCTTTGATTATAGGATATTTTTTGTATTCCCTGATAAAATACTGTGATTGATATTCTACTGCCCACTTGGGATTGAAGTTGGAATAATCAAAACCACCCATATCAAACAACCAGGCATAATATTCGTTTATGTTTCTAAAGGTATCAAACCTCTCCTGAGATAAATCAATCTTTCTTTTAAAACATAGGTTTAAGAGCCGATTTACGTTTGAATAACGGTTGTCGTTCTTTTTGGTGATTACGGATTTAAAACTTGGACGTAAATAGTGAGATGCTGTTGAATTTACAAACTCTTCAAAGTAATTATCATTTTCATCGAAGATGTCATTTATTGCAGCATCGTAGTAAAAGTAACTACTGAACTTAGCATTTAAAACACCTTTGATTTTATAATTTATTTTCTCTTTTGATGTAGTGCTGACTATATGATATGTTTTGAAAATAAAATCGAAATTCTTCCAGTATTCTGAGGTAAATGCAATATCTATTAGATTATCTGCTGTTGAGTCATCAATAGTCATTTTACGTTCTAAGTATATGCTGATTATTCCATCGAAAAGTTCATTACTATGATATTCTTCATTTGAAATAAATATGTTCAAAAAGTTCTCAAGAATACTATTATCTAGAAAATTACTATTTCTTTTAATGAACAGTTTGATATATTTAAATGATGAATAATGAACAACTTCCGGGTTTTTAAGATATTGTACTAAATCTTTTGCGACGGGAATTATTTGGGAAGAACTAAACTCGCTTATACTTAATAGGGTAAGTATATTGCAAAAAATATTATTGTGTTTTTTCCAAAAATCAATATTGCCGCTTTCTTTTTTATCTGAAAAGGCTGAGATAAGATTAAAGTTTTTAGTCAGATGGTTTTTAGCTACCTCCAGAAAAGAAAAGCCGTTTTCAGCAGTTGATTGATACTTTAAAGATTTAAGCCTATATCTATTAAAATGCTTTAACAAGTTCTCGGCATTGCCATTGAATACAATCTGCATAAAATGCCAATCATTGAAATATTCGAGCCTGCTGGATTCTTCCTCCTTTATAGCATGTGAGATTATTAGTCCTTCAATAAAAAGATCGTTGACCTCTGCAAACTCTGCAAACATATCATAGATGATAAAATTTCCTTTTATAAACATTACAAACTCAGCGTACTTGTTTAATAGGATTGAAATATTGCTGTTGTGACTCCAGCCTCCTCTTAATTGTAAATAGTAATGATCTCTTATTTTATTAACGATTTGGCCAATTTCAATTCGTTTTATAGTATGAAATTTATAGTTGAGAATCCAGTCTTCAATCTCATTTTTACTATTGGATTTATGGAGGCTTTTACGGATATCATCTAGCTTTTCTATAAGTTTTTTTTCTTTGTTTATACCGTAATCATTCATTCGTACAGAATGACGAAGCTCTACCAAGTTAAACTGCGTGATAATTTTAAGAATGTGACGTTTTTCTCTTTTTGATATTTTCCATATTTCTAAAAATAACTTTGCGGATTTTATATAATTACCCAGTTCATATTGCATATATGCTTCAAGCATTTTGTCATCAATACTCTCGGGAGTGTCGTTTACTAAATTGAGAACGTTTTTATATAAGAGTCTATGGTACGTGCATTTGATACAAGAACACTCAGTCTTTTCTAATAATTTAATACTTGCAACTTCTAATGAACTGTCTAATTGGAAATAAAAAACACCATGGTCAGTGAGTTTGTTAACTATATATTTTGCTTTTTCCGGACTCTCATCTACATCTTTAGAGAATTTATCGTTTACTATATAAGCTCCATCTTTTATTTCCAGGGTACTAAATAGTTCAAATAGTTCTTTATTGTTTGTAAGAACTGTGAAAGAAGAATAGAGAGGATAAAAGGACTTACCAATTTTAAATGGATGATTGTTTAGCAAAAAATGTGTAGGAATGATATTTAAATCGGCATATTTTTCTGTGAATAATAGATATAATGCATCCAAAATAGGTTTGTCACTATAATCAGCATCAAATTTATTCCACATTCTATTTAATCTGCGAATATTTTGTTCATCATTGGATTCATATATGTCTTTTAAAAAACGACTGCTATTTTCTAAGTTTAATACATTCCTAGGGTCGATATAGATTTGCAGTGTCTTTTTTCCTTCCTGTTTGGCCTTTTGAACTCTTTCATCCACATCATTATCAAGTTGAATAGAATGCCAGTAAACCTTCTTGGTTTTTATGCAACAAACTGTAATCGCTACAGCTATGTTGAGTTCTCTTCTATAGTAATTTATGTTTCTAATCTTAAATTGAAAAGGTATAAATCCCTTATTTGGGGATCTTTTAAGTGGTTTTAATTCGTTGTTAGTTCCCTTGTTTTGTATCTTAAATATAATTTGGGTTTCCCCACTTTCTTTATCTTCAATTTCACATTCATAATCAATCCCTTTGTCTAATTGATCTTCTACATTGCGTAATTTCCAAAATAAGTCAGAAGTCGCAGAAATATCTAGAAGCGTTTTTTCTAAGATATTGTTTCCAATCTGTTGGGTTAGAGTGTTATTGCTATGTTTTTTACCCATTACGAAGAGTTTATAAATCTTCTATTATCTCAATTTCTTCATCTGTCAATCCATACAATTGATAAATCAACTGGTCGATTTGATTTTCAAGTTCAGAGGTGTCTGGATTGACATCGAGCTTCTTTAAATGAAGAGTTTCGTTTACTAACTTTTCTATTGCTTCTTTACTTTCTTTAGAAGCTTGTTTGATAGGGAGTAATTCAATTTTGTATTTCAGCCATCTATTGGTTCCCATTCCCGAACTAGTAGATATCTCATTAAAATACCATTTTGCAACTTTCGAATTTAAAATTGAGAGCAGATATTTCAAGTCATTTCCGGTGATGAAAAATATGGTGTTGTTTGCGTACATCCCATCTTCATCATAAGCGAATTTTTGTGTGTCAGAAAGTTCTCCCCAAACAATTTTCGGCTTTTCAAATTCATCATAATAAACACAAGGTCTTAACTCCCACCAATAATCGCCTTGGTCATCTCTTTTATACAATCCTTTACCTTTACCCTTTTTTGAATCCCCCATCTCTTTTAAGTAGTTATAAAGTGAAGGATGAGAAGTTTTGAAGAAGTCTTCCGGGTCATCATTACTGATATTGGATTGATTTGTCATTCCTTGTTTGATTAACAAGACCCAAATATCTTTCCAAACATAGCTATACTTGGAAATGTCTCTACCTCTTAAAGCAGGTTTTATAAACTCTGTATTGCTTTTATCCTTACTAATCAGGATATTTTTTTGCTCGGTATTCATGAAGAAGGCTGCATTGAACCCTGTTGTAAATCCTCTTAAGATTTGATAGTTTAAATCTTTTAATAAGGTACTTCCATTTTCGATTTTTGATTTGAGCTTTGTTTCAGCCTCGCTTCCAAATGTCCATCCTGTTTTTGGCAGAGTGGTTATGACTGTATAATTATTTTCGAAATACTCTTTAAGAGATTGTCCCAAGTTGAAGTCTGATTTTAATGAAACCGCTTTCAGTTGCGATTTCCACTCTGCTTTTTCAATTTCTATGATAGAAGACTCTACTGTCGCATCTTCAAAGATTTGAGCGTCTTCAATATTTATAAGCTGTAATGGATTTGTGTTGTTCACCAAAAAGGAACGTAAAAGCTCTCCGTATTGAGTCCTTAACCACGAATTTGAAGTGATGAATGTCAGATGTCCGTTTTCTTTTAAAATCTTAATTCCCAATTCATAAAACAGACAATAAATATCAGTTGTTTTGGAGTAGGTAGTATATCCTGCACTTTCAAAGTAAGAACTCTGTTCTTTGATTTTGGACATTGAAAAATAGGGAGGGTTTCCAATTATCATATCAAAGCCCACAAAGTCGCCGTCATCATTCAGTACTTCCGGAAATTCAAAGCGCCATTCAAAGGCATTTTCGAATATTTTATTGGCTTTAATTTCTTCGATTTCAGCTTCCAGTTTTTTGCTTTCTGCTAACAGTTTGGATATTTTCTTATTCCATTCTGTTTTTTGGTTTTCACTCATTTCAAAAAGACTTTGTTGAGTAGAAAGTTTGGTGATTTCACCATTGAGATTATAGAGCTTCTTTACTTTAGGATCATTTTTTGATATTTCGCTTCTGAAACCTGATTTGATATCAGAAATTAAGCGTTCCATTTCTCGTTTTTGCTCTTTATTGGTGGCACTTCTGTATGTTTCTACTGCAATACGATAGCTGTCAATAGTCCACTTGCTCTTTTTTAATGCCTGTTTGAGGTCTGTGTCTAAATCAAAACGACTCACGAGAGAGTTGCCACATTTGATATTGATATCAATATTAGGCAGGGTTTCCAATTCTGATGTGTCAGTTTTGTAATAGGCGTTTTTTAACAGTTCAATCCATAATCTGAGGCGACAGATTTTAACTGAATTAGGATTGATATCGACTCCGAAAAGACAGTTTTCAATTATGGTTTGCTTCTCGTTAAACAGGGTTTCTTGTACTCGTTGTTTTTCGGGACTTCCCGGATGATATTCAAAGAATTCTCCATCTTCATCAGTTACAACAAGCTCATCATTGATGACTTCAATCTGATATTCTTTAAGCCTTCTGCCTTCTTTATCCTGTAAGATTTTTAAATCATTTTTGACAGCAATTACCTCATTGAGTGCCGAAACCAGAAAGTGCCCGGAGCCAACAGCAAGGTCACAAACTTTAATACTGTTTACAATATCGTTGGCTTCGTCACGGTCTTCTATTTTATCATACAGCTCATCTAAGTTTTTGCAGTTCCACGCTTTTACTTCATTAAACTTTTGAATGACCGATTTTCTGATGGTTTCGCGACACATATACATCGTCACAAAACCGGGTGTAAAGAAAGAACCGTCTTTGTAGCCGTTTATTTTTTCAAATATCAGACCGAGTACAGAAGCATTGATAAGTGTTTTGTTGTCTTCTTGAATTTCTTCAGAACCTTCACTGCTGAAATCATAAGCATCCAAAAAAGCAAAAAGATATTCGAGCGTAACCATTTCTCCACTTCGTTTTTTGCCTTCTAAATCTTTTAGCACAGTCTGCGAGTATATCGGAATAGTCTTTTCATCCCTAAGGTTGCTGACAAAAAGTGTCTGTTGTTCTGTGTTTGACGGCTCGAACAGTGATGAATTCAAATAGGGCACTTTCTTAAAAGCAGTCCTTACATCTTCATTTCTTTCGTCCTGCTTGCGGGCGAGTACCTGAAAAAACAGACTGTTTAAATCGTCATAATTTTTAAGAGTATCACTGTTTAGAAATGCGTGTGATTTATCGCCTTTGTGATAGCTGATTAATTGCGCTTCTAATAGTTTTAAAAACAGTATTCTGTTTACCCAGGTAATGGTCAATTCTAAAGCGAGATTAAATAATCTTTCCTGTTGTGTATCACCATACTTTCCCGGTTTGTCGATTCGACTTAACTTATCCAGACTGTCTAATTGTATAATAGCATCTTCTATCAGAGTTCCGGTATGGCGTTGTCCTTCCTTACTTCTGCCTATCAGTTTTTTACTGCCTTCTTTTGTTTCCGCCAAACCAATAATATGCAGTAACTCGCTGTAAAATCTTTTATCCAGACTATTACTATCGTTGGTAAAGGGAAGTTTTAGAAGATGCTCAGGTGATAAAATCTTATAAAGAGCAATTAGTTTGTGGTCGTCTTTCTTATCTGTATTACGGAGTGGAGTATGGTAGTCCTGAATATTAAAATAAGTGAATTCAATTTCACTGCTGATGTTTTCGATATAAGGTTCTGCTACTTGTTTATAAAAGAAATCTGTTCTTGTGTCTGCCAGTCTTCCGTTTTCAAAATCAATAAATTGTTGTACGAAGTTTTTGTTTTGAGCGAAGAGTCTTTCAAACAGAGTGACATCAAAAACGAACCACTCATTGATATTGGTTGCTACTAAATGCTTTATGTTAAGATTTTTATGTGTAACTCTTTCCCTTAAGTAGTATAGAATAAGTTCTTGAAAAGCTTTGACATTTATTTTTTGAATGCTGAGCATTTCAGATTTATTGACCGGACTTTTGGCTTCTATAATAACTCCGACAGATGTTTGAGCATTTTTGCCATTGTGAATGACTAGGTCGTTTCGCCCTTTGGTATTGATATAATGATTAGGGTCGTAATAGGTCTTTTTCAAAAACTCTATTACAAGATTTTTATGAAATTCTTCGCTTTCCTGATGATTGATTCTGTCAAGCAAAGTAACAAGGTGAGTTTTGAAATCTTCTATCTCACACCTGCTTGGCTTCACTTTTAAAAAGGCTTTATTGAGCGATTTTCTTGGTTTCAATACTTTCAGATTCATCTATAGCGATTGTTTTTCAAGATGTTAATATAAGATTTTAAGATAGAAGGATTCTAATTCTTATGGTGTAAATGACAGATAAAGTAAAGAAATATTTATACGGTAATTTCTATCACCTCCTTTTCTTTTTCTTCTCTTTCATTCTAAGGATAAAATATACAGGTACGTGGTCTGAGATTTTACGGGCAGCAACTAAATCGGGAAAAGCCTGATAGAAAGGAATAATACCTGATTTTACGACCTGTATGCTGTCAGAATGATAAAAGATATTGTCTAACTCAGAAGCTAAATACTCACCGTTTTTGGGTTTCATTTTCAAGGTGGTTTTCTGATTTTTCAGTACAGGTTTGTAACCCATTTTTTTCAGAGGATTGAAGACATTATGGGTTTGCGGCAGATTGAAATCGCCCAGAAAAATCAAATTGTGACCGTGATAGATAGCAGGATAGTACTTAAAATATTTGATTTCCTGTTCCGGTTGTTTACTTCTCGGAATAGCATGAAAATTAACCAATGTGAAAGTATCTTTTCCTGATGCGAATTTGGCCATGTAGGGTTCTCGTTCTATTTGTTCTGCGAAATTGTTTTCCAACCATGGATTGCCCACAATTTTAATTCGGTCACCTTTCCAAAAGAAGGCATAGCGCTCGGACTGAAGGGGATTGCCGGTAGTTCTGCCGCTGGCTACATATTTCCAGTCACATTTTGAGCAGTTTTCTCTTAGCTGACTTCTGAGACGATCCACGGCTTTGACACCGCCCGAAGATTTCCCTACCACCTCCTGCACGGCTACGATGTCAAAATCTTTAACTGTTTCCGCCATAAAGTTGATGATGGAATCAGACTTTGTTTTCCCGAAAGTCTGTAAGTTCCAGGATACTATAGAAATCGTATTATTTTGTGCGGAACCGCTGAAAGGCAGTACTATGATAAGAATCAAAAGTAAATTTCGTAACAGATATTTTGAAAAGTGTTTCATTAGCATCAAAAATTCAAATAAAACTCTTTGGTCAGCGTCCGGTATTTATCAGAATATTCTTTTTCTGAATCATAAATAAACAATTTCTCTTTTCGGATATCTTTTGCTTTCCGAAATGAGAACTCAGCCATTATACGGATTACAGGACTTTCTTTAAAGCTGCTGATTTCACATGTCTTTTCCAAAAACAATCCATTTATTTCGGCTGTCTTAGTGGCTTTTTCCATTTCGTGAGCAGGAAGTATTAAGGCAATCTTTCCGCTTTTGTTTAAAATTTGAACGGCCTTTTTCAGAAAACTTTCTGCGGTCAGTTTTAGTTGATGTCTGGCGGTATTTTTTTCTTTTTTATCTGACAGCAGTGAAGAGGCAAAGTAGGGAGGATTGCTCACTATCAGGTCAAGTGTGGATGCAGGCGTGTATTCCAAGAAATCTTTTTCTTCAAAAGTCAGTAGATGGTCAAAAGGAAGATGAGCCCGATTATACACTGCGTCGGAAACAGATTCTTTGTGAATATCTATTCCCGTAATTGGAATGTTTCGAAATCGTTGCGCCAGCATCAGAGCCATCAGTCCGGACCCGGTACCTACATCTAAGATATTTGCAGGGGAATAATCTTGAGCGACCCAAGCCCCGAGCAATACGCCGTCTGTGCCTACTTTCATGATGGAGTTTTGGTGCCTGACGTTAAATTGTTTAAATCGGAAAGTGGACTTATTTCTTGTCATGTAAGTAAATACTTTCTATAACTTTTCGTGCGGCTGTCTGAGGGGTGATTTTTTGCTCCCGTATATCCTGTAAAAGTTTTTGATACAGGTCCCCGGTTTGAGTTTGAACAAACTGAAAAAATTCATTTTCCAAGCATTCGTGAAACCAAATATCCTGCTGTTTTTCCCTATTGACTAAAAGATATCCGTTGGCGATTGTATGTTTGAAATAAGCTTCTATCTGATGGTGTACTTCTTCTAATCCCGATACTGGTTCGGATGAAGCTGTCAGTACGACCGGAGTCCAGGAACTGTCAGAAGGCGGAAACATTTTTAATGCTCTTTTATACTCTATAGATGCGGTTTTGGCTTTGAGTGCATTGTCTCCGTCTGCTTTGTGTACAATCAGAATATCTGCGAGTTCCATGATACCCCGTTTGATTCCCTGTAGTTCGTCTCCGGCTCCGGGCAACATTAGGAGTAAAAATAAATCGGTCATGTCCGCAACAGAAATTTCAGATTGACCGACTCCGACAGTTTCTACTAAAATCCTGTCAAAACCTGCGGCTTCACACAGTAAAATGACTTCTCGGGTTTTATTGGCGACTCCGCCAAGCTGTTTGCCGGAAGGACTTGGACGTATAAAGACATTGGGAAGGGAATGAATATCTTTCATCCTTGTTTTATCTCCGAGAATGCTCCCCCCGGACTGCTGGCTGGAGGGATCTACTGTTAGAATAGCAACCGAATGGTTTTGTCGGATAAGCATGTCGGTGTAAACATTGATAAAAGTGCTTTTCCCCACGCCGGGAACTCCGGTCACTCCGATCTTAAAGCTTAAATTTTTATTGTACTGAATAGCCTTTTGGATAAGTTCTTCGGCGATTTTGCGATGTTTTGGAGAGTTGCTTTCTATAAGGGAAACAGCCTGACCTAAAGCTACTTTGTCTTTTTTGAGAATTCCTTCCCATAAGCTGTTTACAGACAAGTGCCCAATCTTCAAACGTTTGAGAGCAGCCTGCTGACTCCTGCTTTGACTGTCCATAGGTTAAATATACTACTTTAGAGCAGTATATTTTTTTATTAAAACTTAAAACCTAAGGTAAAAATGACATTGGCTCTGCCGTATTTTGATGTCAGAGTGGGAGCATCCGATACCGGAGAGGAAACAGAATAAGGAATCAATAACTCATCAGACAAACTGTGTGAATAGGTGAAATCGGTATAAAAACTCTTGCCTCTGTATCCAAATCCACCCGAAAAAGTCATGATGGAATTTTTGGCAAATTGGCTGAGAGATTCCTGTTCTGCAAACGGTGAAGTGCGGTACTGATAACCTAATCTCAGTCTGAAATCATTCGCTATAACACCTTCCATTCCTATTCTCGCGGTATGGTATGCTTTATATCCGGCTCTGATTTTTTCATTTAGCCTGGATTGGAAGGAGGTCAGGTCATAGTAATCGTTAAAGATGTATTTACTTTTTCCCGGATTGGAAAATTCATATTCTGCACTTATCAGTCCCCAACGGGAGTCCACAAACGCTCCTCCGACATTCACTTTCAAAGGTGTGGTAATTTTATAATTAAAATATCCTTCCGACGGATTACCGAAATTATCTATAGTATAATCTTCATAATCTGCCCGAAGTACAGTGCGGTAAATATCTTTCATGGTATATCGGGTAGGAGTAGTAAAAGAAGCTCCCAGTCTGATATTTGCAGTTGGAGTGTACAGAACCCCGAACTTGGCATTTATTCCGCTACCCTCTGTTCTGTACTTATCTTCTTTGTCCCAATAAATCAGTTCGGGTGTTACATCCTGTTCATCAGATTCGAGTACGTGAAAGCTTTCTTCAAAATTAACCGTAGGTATTCCCAGACTGACTCCTACCATCAATTGATCATTCACTGCAATTCCGGCTCCCAATGAATACTCTCCGTGGCTTCCTTTTCTCTTTATGTTATACTTTTGAGTAATAGGCAGATTAATATAAGAGAAAAAGAAATTTTCATCTGTCATGCCTATGATTCCTGCCTCAAAAGCCAAGCTCGACCCAAACATATAATCACTCATTGCACTGGCACTGTCTGCACCGTTTCGGTTTAACTCCTGAGCAAAAATATCACTGTAGGAACTTGTATGATTTTCACCAATAGCTTTTATCTCATAATTATAGCTGTTTAATCTCTGGTAAGACCCGGCAATTGTAATATTTTTAATACTCTTAAAATTTCTTTTTGGAACATAGGCAAGTCCAAAATTATTAATCTGAAAAGCCGTTTTCTGAGAAGTGGTCTGAATACCCAAATATGTACTATTGCTGTTAGTAATATTAAAACCTGCAGAAAGATTAAACTCCGAAACTCCCATCTGACCCAGTCCGGCAGGATTTGAATTTAAAACGGATATCTCACCGCCGATAGCTGTCATGGCATTTCCAAGGGCTGATGACCGGGCGCTTCCTGTGGGATTGGTCAGGCTGTATCTCAATGCATCCACCTCGCTTTGTGCATGAGCATAAGAACCTAAAAACAGGATTAAAATAATTGAAACGATATACCTCATTCTATTGTGTTATAAGATAACTTGATTTGTACGATTTATTTGTTGGTTCTGTTCATGGAGCCACCACTTCTTCCACCGGTATTACCTTTACTTCCGCCCGAGAAATTGTTTCCGCCTCCGATTCTGCCCGGCGAATTATCAGGAGCTTTTCTCTCAAAAATTGAGTTATTATTAGGCGAATTATACCTTGAAGGAATATCTTTCTGTGGAGTTACGGCATTCTTTTTACCGCCGCCTGATGTTCCGGGCGAACCAACTTTATTATTTGATTTGGAAGGTTGCTGATACCTTTCCGGCATAATCTTATTAGTATTCTTTTCCTGCTTTTGGACAGGGGCTTTTGGTGTAGTAACAGGTGAAATAGAAGAAGGCACTGCTTTATTAGTACCCGAATTATTTTTTGGAGTGTATCTCATAATACCGCTGCCACTGTTTGGACTGCCTCCGATAACTCCGTAGTCAGAACCTCTTCCGGTATTGTTTTTACCCCCTAAATTATCTATTCTCGGTCCATTGTAAATCTGGTTGCCGTAGCTTCCTGCTCTCGGGCCGTAATAAAGGTTGCTTTTCCTAAAAGTATAATCATTTCTGAAAATACTGTGTCCGCCCCAGTATGACGGATATCCCCAACCGCCATAATATCCGTAACCATATCTGTACCAAGGGTCAGACCAGCCGTAGGAGTATGGTGAGTAAAACGGATTAAAATATGAAGGTGTGTACCAGGTTCCAAAACCTATACTCCAGGAAGGGCGCCCCCACCCGAAATAGAATGAAGAACTGTAATACGGACTCCACAGAGGAGTACCCCATCTGCCAAATGTCGAATACCCTATACCCGTTCCTATACCGATTCCGTAATTAAATCCGTCATTGAATCCTGTATAATATGGACTGTAATAGTCAAAACCTGAACTTCCGCTATGAAATCTTCTGATTCTTTCTGTATAGTTGCCATAGGCTTCAGGCTGCTCATCATCCTGATAGCTGTAATTTTGATTGTCGGCAAATTCCTGTGAATAAGATGTCTGAGGACTGTATGAATTGTTGTAAGAAGTAGGAGTTGTTCTTTTGTCCTCTGAATAAGTCGGTCTCGGATTATACACATCATCAAAATGTGTATAGCCCAAACGCTTGCCTGAACTGCAATTTGCAAGAAGGATTGTACTTAAACCTGTCAGCAATAATAACTTTTTCATAGCTTCGCTTTTATAAAACTCAAGTGAAGGATAATTTAATTTTATCTTTGCACTTTGTAATCAATAAAATTACACTTTTCTAAGTTTCAAAAAACATACCAACTTTAAAATGAGTAAAGAAATAACAAGCAGGAGTGAGGATTATGCTCAGTGGTATAACGATTTGGTGCTCAAAGGCGGTTTGGCAGACTATTCTGCGGTAAGAGGATGTATGGTCATCAAACCGTACGGATTTGCACTATGGGAAAATATAAGGGATGTATTGGATAAAATGTTTAAAGATACGGGGCATGTCAATGCTTATTTTCCGTTGTTTATTCCCAAGAGCTTTTTGAGCAAAGAAGCGGATCATGTGGAAGGATTTGCCAAAGAATGTGCGGTGGTGACACATTACAGATTAAAGAATGATCCAGAAGGAGGAGTAGTGGTAGATCCCGAAGCAAAACTGGAAGAAGAATTAATCGTACGTCCTACTTCCGAAACAATCATTTGGAATACCTATAAAAATTGGATACAGTCGTACAGAGATTTGCCTATTCTCGTCAATCAGTGGGCGAATGTAGTCCGTTGGGAAATGCGGACAAGATTATTTTTGAGAACAGCCGAGTTTTTATGGCAGGAGGGACACACTGCCCATGCCACCAAAGAAGAAGCGATAGAAGAAGCTGAAAAAATGTTGGAAGTGTATGCCACATTTGCCGAAGAATATCTTGGAATTCCGGTTGTACGCGGAGTAAAATCGCCGAGTGAACGTTTTGCCGGAGCCGTGGAAACTTATTGCATAGAAGCATTAATGCAGGACGGCAAAGCTCTTCAGGCAGGCACATCGCACTTTTTGGGACAAAATTTTGCAAAAGCTTTTGATGTCACTTTTCAGAACAAAGAGGGGAAACAGGAATTAGTCTGGGCGACCTCCTGGGGCGTTTCCACCCGTTTGATAGGTGCATTGATTATGGCTCATTCTGATGATAAAGGACTTGTAATGCCCCCAAAGCTGGCTCCTTTTCAGGTGGTGATTATTCCGTTTATTTCAAAAAAAGAGGAAGAAACCCGGGCATTAAAACATACTGCAGATAAAATCAGCAGAAAGCTGAAAGAACGGGGAATCCGGGTGCAGACGGATGATGATGAAACGAAAAGACCCGGTTTCAAATTTGCCGAGTATGAAATGAAAGGTTACCCTGTACGGGTCGTTATCGGACCGCGCGACTTGGCTAATGGTGTGGCAGAAGTAGCCAGACGGGATACCGGAGAAAAACAAACGGTGAATTTAGAAGGATTAGAAAGTTTTATTGAAAAACTTTTGGAGGAAATTCAGCAAAATATATTTCAAAAAGCTTTGAATTTCAGGGAAACACATACTACCCGTGCAGATACTTGGGAAGAGTTTACAGAAATTTTAGAAAATAAAACCGGATTTGTATCTGCCCATTGGGACGGCACTTCGGAAACAGAAGACAAAATTAAAGAGCTGACTAAAGCGACTATCCGGTGCATACCTTTAGATAATCCTTTGGAAGAAGGGAAATGCATTTTGACCGGCAAACCGTCTTCACAGAGAGTCTTGTTTGCCCGTGCGTATTAGATTTTCGTTTCGCTTAATCGAATATTGTATGTAAGTATGGTGGAGGTTTATTCGTTGAGCTTAAGCACAGCCATAAATGCGTTTTGGGGAACTTCCACGTTTCCTACCTGACGCATACGCTTTTTACCTTTCTTTTGCTTCTCTAACAGCTTGCGCTTACGGGAAATATCTCCTCCATAACATTTGGCGGTTACGTCTTTTCTAAGAGCAGAAATAGTTTCTCTTGCAATTACTTTGGCGCCGATAGCTGCCTGGATGGCAATCACAAACTGCTGTCTCGGAATTAATTCTTTCAACTTTTCGCACAACCGTCTTCCAAAATCATACGCCTTGCTTTTGTGTATCAGTGCAGAAAGAGCATCTACCGTTTCACCGTTCAGTTTTATATCAAGTTTGACTAAGTCACTTGCCTGATAGCCGGAAATGTAGTAATCAAAACTGGCGTACCCTTTGGATATGGACTTCAACTGGTCGTAAAAATCAAATACGATTTCGGCCAGAGGCATTTCGAATTGCAATTCTACTCTGGTTTCGGACAGGTAAATTTGATTCACTAAGATACCCCTTTTGTCCATGCACAGTTTGATTAGTGAACCTATGTACTCGGGCTTGGTAATAATTTGTGCTTTTATGAACGGCTCTTCGATTCTGTCCAGAGAGGAAGGATCAGGCATGTCTGACGGATTATTTAAAATCATTTCGGTACCGTCTTTCAGATATGCGTGATAAGTTACGTTCGGTACTGTCGTGATGACAGCCATATCAAATTCCCTGTCTAATCTTTCCTGTACTATTTCCAAATGCAAAAGGCCCAGAAAACCACAGCGAAATCCAAAGCCGAGAGCGAGAGAAGTTTCGGGTTCCCATGTCAGAGAGGCATCGTTGAGCTGAAGTTTTTCCAATGATTCTCTAAGTAATTGGAATTCGTCGGTGCTGATAGGATAAATTCCTGCAAAAACCATCGGTTTGACATCTTCGAAACCCTGAATGGCTCTGTCACACGGATGATCTACACTGGTAAGTGTATCGCCTACTTTAATATCTTTAGAGTTTTTAATCCCGGTAATAATGTAACCGACGTTACCTGCTTTTACGATATTCTGAGGTATCAGGTCGATTTGCAGGATGCCCACTTCATCGGCGATATACTCCATGCCCGTCGCCATGAATTTTATCTTGTCGCCTTTTTTTATACTTCCGTTTATTATCCTGAAATAGGCTATTACCCCTCTGAAAGAATTGTACACAGAGTCAAATACCAATGCCTGCAGCGGTTCGTTTTCATCTCCTTCCGGTGCCGGAATTCTTGCCACGACGGCTTCCAAAATAGCTTCGATTCCGATTCCGGTCTTTCCGCTTGCTTCCAAAATGTCCGAACGGTCACATCCAATCAAATCTACAATCTGATCTTTTACTTCTTCAATCATAGCTCCTTCCATGTCCACTTTATTGACAATCGGGATTACTTCCAAGTCATTTTCTATGGCGAGGTAAAGGTTGGAGATTGTTTGAGCCTGTATGCCCTGAGTGGCGTCAACTAACAACAATACACCCTCACAGGCTGCCAGCGAACGGGATACTTCATAGGAGAAGTCCACGTGCCCGGGAGTGTCAATCAGGTTGAACGTGTATTCTTTGTCTTCATGCATATACTTCATTTGTATTGCATGACTTTTTATGGTAATACCCCTTTCGCGTTCCAGCTCCATATCGTCGAGAGTCTGATTTTGAAGGTCTCTCTCAGATACTACCTTTGTGTATTCCAACAGACGGTCTGCCAAGGTTGATTTGCCGTGGTCGATATGTGCGATTATGCAAAAATTTCGGATAAATTCCATGTCGCGAAAATACAATAAAATTGTGAAATGGTTTTTTAAATGATTGAATGGAGCGTATTTAAAATTATGATAATTCCATTTTGAAAAAGGATATAACTCACCTCAAAGTAAGTATTGAAACGCCTTTTGATAATGTTATATTGTTAAAAAAGCGAACATATGTTTTCGTTTTAACTTATGCGAATAAACATATATTCAACACCGTTTTTTCTTAGTTTAGAGAGGGCTTCTTGATTTGTATAATCGGGCAGATATGCTTTATCTCAAAATAAATTTTGCAAGAAATTATACGACACTCTTCTAATAAATAGATGTTTGTTAAATATTTGTGCATCTCTGTCATCTCTCTCAGTAAAAAATTGGATGTAAGCTCCTTGTTGAAGTATATTCGTGAGATTGAATTGGATGATGAATTAAACACTGCACGACCATGAAAAAGATTTTACTGCTTTTCATCTTGACTTCTATTTGCGGTCAAGTCGTTTTGTCGCAAAATACAAAACCCAATATTATCTTCATTCTTGCGGATGACTTAGGATATGGAGATTTGGAAAGTTACGGACAAACTTTTATTGAAACACCTAATTTAAGTCAACTGGCAGAAAACGGTATAAAATTTTTAAATCACTATTCCGGAAATACGGTTTGTGCACCGTCCAGAGCTTCTTTACTGACCGGACTGCATGCCGGACATTCTCCGATAAGAGGAAATAAAGAAAGATTCCCGGAAGGGCAGTTTCCACTTCCGGACAGTACGGTAACTGTTGCCAAACTGCTGAGAGATTACGGATACAAAACGAGCCTGATAGGGAAGTGGGGTCTCGGATATACCTATTCTACCGGAGATCCGGTTTGGCAGGGATTTGATGACTTTTTCGGATATAATTGCCAGCGAAAAGCCCATCATTATTATCCCCGAAAGTTGTGGGATAATCAAAAAGTTACCAAAGAATACGGCGGAAAATACAGCCACAGCATTTTTACGGACAAAGCACTCAAATTTATAGAACAGGAGCAGGATACTTCTTTCTTTCTGTATTTGGCTTACACTATTCCTCATGCGAAGCTTCAGATACCAAAAGAAAAAACCAAGCATTATAAAAGAAAGGTGAAGATTGATGCCAAAATGTCCAAATTGGGACTGAAAAACAGAAAATCTACTGCGAAATACGCCAGCATGGTTTCCCTGATGGATGATGATATCGGTCGTATTGTTAGCAGATTAGACAGTCTTAATCTGTTGGAAAATACCATTATCTTCTTTGCCAGTGATAACGGACCGCATGCGGAAGGCGGTCTCAATCCGACTATCCTGAACAGTTCCGGCGGTCTTCGCGGTAAGAAAAGAGATTTATATGAGGGCGGCATCCGTGTACCTCTGTTAGTATCCTGGAAAAACACGATTCAGCCGGATATGGTCACAGAACACGTTTCTGCTTTTTGGGATTTTCTTCCTACAATCACCGAACTGCTCGATATTTCCAATCCTAAAAGAATAGACGGAATCTCATACCTGCCTACTCTATTAGGCAAAGAAAAGCAGGAAGAACACGACTTTTTATACTGGGAATTTCACGGCAGAGGAGGTAAACAGGCTGTCCTGCAAAACAACTGGAAGTTAGTTTATACCAAGGTCAACTCTCTCAATCCGAAAGTGGAATTGTTTAACCTGGCTGCCGACCCAACCGAATCACAAGACCTAAGTGAACAGGAAACTGAAGTGGTGAAAAGGTTGAAGCAGATTATGGAATCTGCTCACGAAAGAAACCCTGCTTTTAAGTTTAGATATGAGTAGCGGTTATTCACTCATTCTGTCGTAAAAATATCTCACCCATTCTTGATAGATATCCTGAGCTGACAGGCAGGTGTCCGTCAGATATTCGCACACGGAATCAAACTCTCTCAGCCCGCGATAGTAGAACTGTTTGTGATTATCATCAATGATAAAAGGTGTGATGTTGTTGCTCAGGCATTCTCTGTTAACTCTAATAAAGATACTAAAATCCTGAAATACTCAAGGATAAATCATCAGTCTTTAAAATTCACCCTTGTTTTGTTACATGAAACAAAGAAAGCTGCTTTTGTTTTGTGCTAAGTTGAGTCGTAAGTATAAGTTTCCTACGTTTCGTTTTCAGCAAAGCTCGCTCAGGATAAACCC
>CAZZEH010000005.1:0-77186 GCA_964653095.1 uncultured Chitinophagales bacterium | reverse complement strand
TTCGACTCCACTTCGTTACGCTCAGGACAGGCTTCTCGCCCAAGAATACAGTAAAATAAAAAAGCGACAACCTGATGATTGCCGCTTTAAGAGTGGTCCCACCTGAGGCTTCCTTCGACTCCACTTCGTTACGCTCAGGACAGGCTTCTCGCCCAAGAATACAGTAAATAAAAAAGCGACAACCCGATGATTGCCGCTTTAAGAGTGGTCCCACCTGGGCTCGAACCAGGGACTTACTGATTATGAGTCAGTTACTCTAACCGACTGAGTTATAGGACCGTGATAAATTTCGCCTAAAGAACTGCAAAGATACGCTTTTGTTTTTATTCATTCAATAGGTTTTGTGAAAATATTCAGAAGTTTAGCGGTTTCAGTCTGTGACTTGCAGCGTATCGACCGGAACAGGATGATACGATTTTTGGAGGTATAAATTGTATTTGTCTTTGGCTTTATCTGCCAAAGCCTGAATTCGGATTTTTTCGATACTTTCGGGCTGCCTGACAAAGTATGTTTTTATGAGCGTTTCGGGAAACCCCTCCTCCCGTAGCTGTTCGGCTATCGGGGTTTCTTCATCAGGGGTAAATAAAGTGACGACCGAAAAATCTCTGGAGATAATATTCATCGCAAATTTAGCGATAGAAAGAGTCTTGTTTCCGGAAAAAATGAGCGAGTCTTTAAAAATGAAATGCTCCACCCAAGTCCATGCATAAATAATGGTCTGACTTTTTTCGGTGGTATCAATTCCTACAATTTCCACAGCGGCACTGGTAAAGCAGCTGTCGAGGTCGCACGGATTGTCCTGTTCAAGGCGAATTTCACAGTAAGGAGCATATTTTTCAAAAAAACTTAAATCAACCGTAATCAAATTTTTATTGCTGCTCTCATTTTGTGTACATCCGAACAGCAGAAGTCCAAAAAGTAAAATGAATAGAACTCTCATGAATCGCGAAAGATAAAAATACTCTTACGAACACATTGGATTTAGATATTAAAAAATTCTAAACAGCAATTACTTTTTTGTTTTATCTGATACATCTTTTCATGCGTGTTTTTGTCTTCCCTCTATGTATCAATTCATTACCTTTGCATTTATGGAATTTCCATCAAAATTAATAGAAAATGGAGTTCAGGCTTTTGCGAGTCTGCCCGGGATTGGTAAAAAAACAGCTTTAAGATTAGTAATACATTTATTGCAGGAAGACGAAGATTTGTCTAAAAAAATATCGGAAGCCATTTTTAGACTCCGAACTGAAATTAAATATTGCAATCAGTGCGGAAATGTTTCGGACGAAGAACTGTGCAGTATCTGTATTGACAAATCCAGAAAACATGATTTGATATGTGTCGTCGAAAATTTCAGGGATGTGTTAGCCATAGAAAACACCGGACATTTTCGGGGCGTGTATCATATTTTGGGTGGTCTGATATCTCCTTTGGACGGAATCGGACCGGAGAAACTGAATATACAAAGTCTGATAAACAGAATTCGGAATGGAGAGGCGCAGGAGATTATTATGGCGCTAAATCCTACGATAGAAGGGGATACAACACTGTTTTATCTTTCTAAACAATTGTCCGAATTTCCGCTTACGATTACCACTCTTGCGAGAGGAGTGGCTTTTGGGGGAGAACTCGAATTTGTGGATGAAGTAACACTGGCCCGTTCGATCCAGAGCAGGCGGCCTTATGAAAATTATACGACCGGTACCAATTCATGAAACTGTCAATTGTCATAGTAAACTATAATGTCAAATACTTTTTGCATCAGGCGCTGACTGCGGTGTACAAGTCTGAAGTAGATTTTGAATATGAAGTTTTTGTAGTGGACAATGCATCTGTGGATGGTTCGTGCGAGATGGTCGCGTCCGAATTTCCGCAGGTCAGACTGATTGAAAGTGCTGAAAATCTTGGTTTTTCTAAAGGCAATAACTTAGCTATCCGAAAGAGTCAGGCAGAATACGTTCTTTTGCTGAATCCGGATACTATTATTCGTGAAGATACTCTGCAACAGGTGGCAGATTTCATGGACACTCATGAGGATGCAGGTGCCTTAGGAGTGAAAATGTACGATGGACAGGGTGAGTTTTTACCGGAGTCCAAGAGAGGTTTCCCGTCGCCGAAGGTGGCTTTTTTTAAGATGTCAGGACTTGCCCGTTTGTTTCCCAAGTCCAAAATTTTCGGAACTTATCATTTGGGTTATCTTGATGAAGATGAAATACACGAAGTAGATGTACTTTCAGGAGCGTTTATGCTGCTCCGGAAATCGGTGCTGGATCAGGTAGGTCTGTTGGATGAAGATTATTTTATGTACGGAGAAGATATAGACCTTTCATACCGGATTAATCAGGCAGGTTACAAAAATTATTATTATCCCAAGGCACCAATTATACATTACAAAGGCGAGAGCACGAAAAAAGGGAGCCTGAATTATGTGCTGGTTTTTTATCGGGCGATGATCATTTTTGCTCAAAAAAACATACAGCGAAAAAGCGGAAAATGGTATATCTTTTTACTTCAGATAGCCATTTATATTAGAGCAGGAATGGCTCTTTTGAGCCGGATTTTTTACACCATAGGTCAGCCGGTATTGGATATGCTGGTCATGGCAGGGTCGTATATCGGACTGTCGTGGCTTTGGGAAAATTGGATTAGAAAGTCAGACGAGCTGCATTTTTTGGCATTGCACTATAAAGTGAATTTACCTATCTATATATGCACCTGGCTGCTCTTTAATTATCTCGTCGGAGTGTATGGAAAAACGGCGAGACTAATACATGTGTGGACAGGTATGCTGTTTGGAACGGTAGCTATCAGTACTTTTTATGGTTTTTTCCCCGAAGAGTGGAGATCTTCAAGAAGTATTATTCTGTTAACATTTTTGTTTAGCGGGCTTTTGATGTCTTTATACAGGATTGTTTATGCCCGAATAAGCGGAAAATGGAAGCTGCTTTTCTATAATAGCCAGGACCTTGTGATAGTAGGCAGTTATGAGGAGAGCAAAAGAATTGTTTCATTGCTGAATGATTTAAGTGTCAAGAGAAATTACATCGGATTTATATCTCCGGATAATCGGGATGCAGGGAAAAGTACCTGTTTAGGCGAGTTGCAAAATATCCGCGACATTCTCAATCAGAGGAGTGTGGACGAAATAATTTTTAGTGCAAAGGATATTTCTTCCTTAGATATTATTTCTCAGATAGCTTCTATCGACAAAGAAATTAATTATAAAGTTGCCGCAGCCGGGGATGTCATCATAGGGAGCTATTCCAAAAACACTTCGGGAGAACTTCTGACTTATGATGTCGGATTTAAAATTAATAAATCGTATCACAGAAGACTTAAAAGGCTGGCGGATATAGTGATTTCAGTTTTGGCTTTAGTTTTCTCGCCTGTGAT
Source organism: uncultured Chitinophagales bacterium (assembly GCA_964653095.1). Classification (GTDB taxonomy): domain Bacteria; phylum Bacteroidota; class Bacteroidia; order Chitinophagales; family JADIYW01; genus JAMLHH01. The sequence goes on along the minus strand of CAZZEH010000005.1, from coordinate 73,790 downwards.
AATCTGGGTGCAGAAAAACAAACCGGGTTTCTTTAAAAACATAGTTTTGGTTCTGATAGGTCATAAGACTTGGGTGGCATACCATGAGCAGGGCAGTCCGCACAAAAAACTTCCGGTGCTGAACAAAGGGGTATTGACTCCTTTGGACAATCTTTATACCGTGAGGGAGGACATGTCGCCTTCGTATTTGGACAGACAAAATTATCTGTATGCCAAGGATTATAATGTTTTTACCGACCTGCGTACAGTATTCAATGCACTGCATGCAATGGGAAGGGAATAAGCATTCGTGAAGACAAAAAGTGCTTTTCATTGTAAAAAATATTTACTTTTATGGAAGTATGGAAGGCGAAGACCATATAATATCGGTGGGGATGCTGCTGCCTTTTGGCTATCGTCTGTATGAAGTAGCTATTGTTTTGGATGTCTTTAGGTTAATACAGAATCGTTATGAAGAATTTGGAGAGGGGAGAGATTTTAAAGTGGAACTATTGCAGACGCACGGACAAATCAAAGAGTACGGAGAACAGTTTTTTGGGAATACCGTAAAAAGTATTTTGACAGAAGATACTTACGATTATATCATCATACCGCCATTCAAAAACAGCTACGTTTCCGAGATAGCAGAAAAAAACAAACTGTTTAAAGACTGGATACTTGCCCAGTATAAAGAGCAGACCACATTCCTTTGTATCGAAAACGGCATTGTACTACCTGCTTATGCGGGATTATTGCAGGGAGAAAAAATAAGTATATCCGGTTTGAGTGATGAATTTTTCGAGTATTTTCCGAATTTGGAAAAAACTCATGGCGATCACATTCAGTATTTGGAACGCATGACTTTAAGCAGTGGAAGTATTCGGACTTTTTATTTGCTATTTGATTTATTGAGTCAATATGCGGAAGATGATTTTATCATACAGCTCGCCAAACATTATCAGATAGATTTGAATCTGATACAAAACCGACACTTTGAAGAGTTTGAGTTTGTATATGAAACCGAAGATGAAAGTATAGAAACAGTTTTAAGCAAAATTCACTCCCGTTACCATAGTATTAAGTTATTGGATGAGGTGTTGGATGAATATTCTGAAAGCCGCAGAAGTTTTAACAGAAAGTTCGTTGAGGCCACTAAAAAGACACCTGTCGAATATCTTCAAAACGTCCGGATAGCGCATGCCAAAAGACTATTGGAAACAACAGAGCATTCGGTAGAAGAAATTGCCCAAAAGGTAGGATATTCTGATAAAAAATCTTTTAGAATTATCTTTTCGCGCATTACAGGTGTGTTGCCTTTAGAGTACAGAAAAAGACTTCGGGTACATCATATAAAAGAAAAAAGAGAGGGATAGTTTCTGATAAAAACAATAAATCGCAAAAACATTCCGATGAAATAGTAATTTTTACTGAAAGATATAAGTTTGTATATCTGACACTTTAAAAGTACCTTTGTGGGCTTATGAAAAAAGGGATTTTCCTTTCAGTCTTATGTTTAATCCTTGTTTTGGGAACAGCTTGTAACAGAAGCTATAATAAGGTATTAAAAAACCCGGACCCGGCATATCGTCTTGAGATGGCTCACAAATACTACAATGAAGAAAAGTATGAAAAAGCCCAGCCCCTTTTTGAAGAGCATCTCACATTAAACAGAGGTGTGAAAAACTCAGAAGAAGTTCTGTTTTTGTATGCATATTGCTTCTATTACATGAAAGATTATCCAATGGGAGCTTTTTATTTTCAGAACTTCACTAAAAGCTATCCGAGGAGTACACGTGCAGAAGAAGCGGTGTATATGATGGCGTTGTGTTATGAAAAGGAATCACCGAGGTACAGTCTCGAACAGACCAATACGCATAAGGCGATAGAACAGTATCAGACCTTTGCCAATCGGTATCCAAACAGTGACAAAATTAAAGAAGTAAATGAAGCGATAGACCGATTGAGAGCAAAACTGCTTAAAAAAGCCTATGAAGGTGCATATTTGTATTATAAAATCAGACAGTATCAGGCTGCTTCGGTTGCTTTAAAAGCTTTGCTTAAAGATTACCCGGATATTGAGGATAAGGATAAAATTCATTATCTTGTAGTCAAGTCTAATAAGCTTTTTGCAGATAACAGTGCCAGTTCCAAAAAACTGGAACGATACGAAGCTACCGCAAAAGAATGCACAGTGTTTCGGGAAAAATATCCTGAAAGTACTTATGCCAAAGAAGTAGAAACAATATATCACACATCAATACAAGAAATAGAAACGTTTAAAAATATTGAACAGTATGGAAAACAAAAAAGAAGAAACTAAAGTACTATCTCCCTTTATCGAAACAAGAGATTTGGAAGAAATTACCGCTAAAACTGGCAATTTGTATAAGTCTATCAACGTAATTTCCAAGCGTTCCAAACAGATGAATTTGGTCATGAAAGAGGAATTGCACCGTAAATTGGAAGAGTTTGCTTCTACTACTGACAATCTCGAAGAAATTTTTGAAAACAGAGAGCAAATCGAAATTTCCAAATTCTATGAGCGAATGCCGAAGGTGACTCTTCAGGCTTTGAGTGAGTTTATGAATGACGAGATTTACATCAGAGAAGCAGAAGAAGAATCAGAAGAAAATTAATTCACCCTTGAGTGAAAGTCTAAAAAATAAAAAAATACTTCTTGGAGTATGTGGCAGTATTGCGGCATACAAGGCTGTTTTTTTAACCAGACTTTTGGTAAAATCCGGCGCAGAAGTAAAAGTGATTCTGACACCGTCTGCAACAGATTTTGTACGACCTCTTACTTTTTCGACTCTCTCCAAAAATGAATGTCTGACTGAATACACCCGTTCTGAGGGAGGGGCCTGGAACAACCATGTGGACTTGGCTCTGTGGGCAGACTTGATGCTGATCGCACCCGCTACGGCAGGAACAATATCCAAGATGGCTCATGCCATGTGCGATAACTTGTTGATTGGAACTTATATGTCAGCGCGTTGCCCGGTATGGATAGCACCGGCAATGGATGAGGATATGTTTAAACACCCTGCAAATCAGGAAAATCTTAAAAAACTCAACGACTTCGGACACCGTATCTTACCGGTGGATGACGGCGAATTGGCATCCGGTTTGTTCGGGCAGGGAAGAATGGCTGAGCCGGAAACCATCATACAACTGTTGGAAGATTTCTTTCAGAAACCATCTTCAGCTCTGAAAGGCAAAAAAGTACTTGTTACCGCCGGGCCCACTTATGAACATATAGATCCGGTGCGTTTTGTGGGTAATCATTCTTCCGGGAAAATGGGGATAGCTATTGCAGATGCGGCTGCCGAAAGTGGTGCGGAAGTAACTCTGGTTTTGGGACCATCCATACTTTTGCCGAAATCTAAAAATGTAAAAGTTATTCATGTAGTATCGGCTGTAGAAATGCAGGAAGCGGCGGCTCGGTATTATGAAGAATTAGATGTGGCAGTATTTTCTGCGGCAGTGGCAGATTATACACCGGAACAGTCCGAACAACTAAAAATCAAAAAGAACGATGAGTTTATTACGATTAAACTCAAAAAGAATGTGGATTTGGCTCAATCTTTCGGACAAGTCAAAAAAGAGCATCAGCTTTCTGTGGGATTTGCACTCGAAACTCATGATGGAATGCATTTCGCCAAGGAAAAACTGAAAAAGAAAAATTTTGACATTATAGTTCTGAATTCGCTGAGAGACAAAGGGGCGGGATTCAGACATGATACCAATAAAGTGAGTATTATTGATACCAATTTGAATGTACAGACGTTTGAATTAAAAACTAAGACAGAAGTCGCCGCAGATATTATTCGGACTATCGAAGAAAAGCTTTCATGAGAAAATTATTTATTCTTATTATTTTATGTGTCGGAGTGCTTTATTCCGCCGCCGCTCAGGAGTTGGACTTTTCAGTACGGGTAGAAGCAGTAAAGGCACAAAATATAGAACCAAGAGTTTTTAAAACAATGGAAACAGCGGTGTACGAATTTTTAAACGGGCGTGCCTGGACCAATAACAAGTTTGAACCGCATGAAAAAATAAAATGCTCCATCATTATCAATATTACCGAATCTCCTACTGAGGGGGATTACAAAGCAAATTTTATCATTCAGTCCCAAAGGCCTGTGTATAACTCAAGCTATCAGTCGCCTGTATTTAATCACAACGATAAGGATGCAGATTTCGAATATTTTGAGTTTCAGCAATTGAATTATATCACTAACGGATACACCAATAATCTCACTTCTTTGCTGGCTTATTACGCCTTTATGGTTTTGGGTTATGATTATGCGACATTCAGTCCCAATGGCGGAGAGTATTATTTCAAGCAGGCAAAAGCTGTGATTGATGCAGTGCCACAGAGTGCAAGGTCTAAATTTAAAGGATGGAGCGTATTTGACGGTACGACCAGCCGCTATCAATTGACAGATGCGCTGCTGAATCCGAGATATAAGGTGTTTACCCAAATGCTGTTTGATTATCATTATGACGGATTGGACAAACTCTATGAGGATATAAATGGCGGAAGGCAGGCAGTTTTGAAAAGCCTGAAAGAATTAGAATCTTTTAATGAAGACAATCCTAACAGCATTTTGTTAAAAACGTTTTTTACCGCAAAATCAGAAGAGATTCAAAATATATTCAGCGAATCCCCATCTAATGAAAAAGGTGTAGCGGTGGACCTCTTGTCCAGATTGGATCCGCTTAACGGAGAAAAGTATCGAGACCTCTTAAGAAATTGATATTACAGACGTTACGATTCCAGATTTTTCGGTACAGAAGTGATGTAGCGATATAGAGTTTCGTTTTGCGACATACCAAAAGATTGGTATATTGTTCCGAATCTATTTTTTTTACAGAGCATATTTGATGCAGGTGATTTTTGTGTAATCATTTATATAGTTATTTTAAATTGCTCATTAAAACTGTTTTATTTGCACTTCAAAATTGTACTATGGCAGATAATTTATTGATAGTGGAATCCCCGGCAAAGGCCAAAACTATTGAAAAAATCCTCGGGAAAGATTTCGTGGTTAGGTCAAGCTATGGCCATATTCGTGATTTGCCAAAGAATAGGATAGGAATAGATTTGGAAGGCGATTTCTCACCGGTATATGAAATTTCAGAAGATAAGAAAGCAGTAGTCAGTGAGTTAAAGAAGATGGCTAAAAAAGCAGAAGTTTGGTTAGCCACAGATGAGGACAGGGAGGGAGAAGCCATTTCCTGGCATCTGAGTGAAGTATTGGGACTCAATCCGGATACGACTAAGCGGATTGTATTTAATGAAATTACAGAGAAGGCAATAAAAAAAGCAGTTGAAAATCCAAGAACGATAGATATGAATTTAGTCAATGCTCAGCAGGCGCGCAGAGCATTGGACAGAATTGTAGGGTTTGAACTCTCTCCCATATTGTGGAAAAAACTGGGCAATAGAAACTTGTCTGCCGGTCGGGTACAGTCTGTGGCGGTCAGGCTGATTGTCGAACGGGAGAGGGAAATTCAGAATTTTGACAGCACTTCGTCTTATAGAGTTACGGCTGTTTTTAAAGCAGAGTCCACTCCGTTTAAAGCAGAATTGAATACAAGGTTTGTCACGGAAGAACCCGTGCAGGACTTTTTAAATCACTGCGCGAATGCACATTTTACAGTAGGAGATATTCAGGTAAAGCCTGCTACCAAAGGTCCGGCGGCACCTTTTACCACTTCTACTTTACAACAGGAAGCGAGCAGGAAGCTTGGATTTGGTGTGAGCAGAACTATGTCTGTCGCCCAAAAACTGTATGAGTCCGGTTTGATTACGTATATGAGGACGGACAGCACGGTGTTGTCGGTTCAGGCACTGAATGAGGCTGAAGCTTATATCAGGAATACTTTTGGGGATGACTATAGTCGCAGGACTCAGTATAAAACCAAAAACGCGTCTGCTCAGGAGGCGCACGAAGCAATTCGACCTACAAATTTTAATACAGAATCCATTCAGGGGAAAAGAGATGAGCAAAGGCTGTATGATTTGATATGGAAAAGAGCTATCGCGTCACAAATGAGTCTTGCCAAACTGGAAAAAACTTCTGTTAGAATAGATATTTCCGACAGAAGTGAAGTGTTTAATGCAAAAGGGGAAGTAGTTAAATTTCCGGGTTTCCTTAAAGTATATCTCGAATCCACAGATGAAGAGGAGGAATTTGAAGATAGTGGTATGCTTCCGAAAATGACTTTATCACAAAACTTAATGTATAATGAAGTGGAGGCAAGACAGAGATTTTCTCAACCGCCTGCAAGATATTCGGAGGCCAGTTTGGTCAAAAGAATGGAAGAACTTGGGATTGGACGACCTTCTACGTATGCACCGACAATCAGTACAATTATAAACAGAGGTTATGTCAGAAAAGAGACCAGAGAGGGAGAAAAGAGAGGGGTTGTCGTACTGACTTTAAAAGTGCCTTCTTCCGAAATCAAAAGAAAAACGGTACAGGAATCTGCCGGTTCGCTAAAAGGTAAACTATTGCCAACAGATATAGGTATTCTTGTGAATGATTATCTGACCGAGCATTTTGGTCGAGTGCTTGAGTATTCTTTTACAGCCAACATTGAGAAAGAGTTTGACCGAATTGCCGATAAAAAAGTCGATTGGGTCAAAGTGATGAATGATTTTTACAAGCCTTTTCACAAAGAGGTAAAACAATCCGAAGAGGAAGACGGGCGGAGTTTTGGACAAAGAGTACTGGGGACAGATCCGAATTCGGGCAAACCTGTAATAGCCCGGATAGGAAGATACGGACCTATGATTCAGATTGGTACGGTGGAGGATGAAGAAAAGCCAAGATTTGCAAGCTTACTGGAGACTCAGAGTATCCACAGTATTTCACTGGAAGAGGCTTTAGAATTGTTTAAGCTGCCGCGAATAGTAGGTACATTTGAGGGAAAACAGATTAAAGCGAATATTGGACGCTTTGGACCATACGTGCAATTGGATAAATTGTTTGTCTCTTTGAAAGAAGATTCTCCATTCACTGTAGATGAAGCGACGGCTATCCGGCTGATTTTGGAAAAGCGTGAAGCAGATGCCAAAAAAACTATTCAGGTATTTGAAAGCGGAATTCAGGTATTGAACGGACGTTACGGACCTTACATCAAAAAAGGGAAAAACAATTATAAAATACCTAAGGGAATGGACCCGGAAACTCTTTCGGAAGAAGATTGTATCAAAATAATTGAAGAGACTCCGGAAAAGAAGAAGAAAGCAAAGAAAAAATAAGTCAAACAAATGGGCAATAATACACCCTGTACGGACTCTTTAAATCCTTCCTTCGTCTTTCAGCCTCCAATATCGCATCAGACCGGTCACAGACATAAATGAAGGATTACCTTTTTCGTACTTCTCGATATCTTCTTCGGATACCCCTGACTTTCTGAGCTGATTTTGAGTGTATGCAATGAATTTTGGCGTGATTTCTTCTGCCGGAGTTTTTGAATCATAGTATGGTTTCATCCAACTGCTCCAATCCTCTAACATATTTTCCAGCTCTGAAAAATGTGTTTCTATTTCTGTTACAATTCCGAAATGAGCCAGGTACAGAGCTTTCGGATTTAGAGAAATAATTTTTTGAATCGAATTTTTCCAATTTTCGATATGAATATCCGGAGGCGGACATGGCGGAACCACTAACCCGTTGTTGATTTTAACTCCGGCTACATCTCCCGTAAATACGATCTCCCCAATCTGATAGGCATTGTGATGAACTGCATGACCGGGTGTATAGAAAGCTTTGATTTCCACACCTCCAATATTAAACACATCTCCGTCATCTGCCGCAACTAATTGGGAGAGTTCTATGGGTTTCATTTCTCCCCAAAGCCTTTCCATATCATTCTGATAAATTCTTTTAGCAGAATTCCAGAGTTTTTCCGGCTGATTCAGGTGAGGAAGTCCGACTGGATGTACATAGATTTTTGCTCCAATCTCGGCAAATTTCCACGCACCGCCTGCATGATCAAAATGGATGTGAGTCAGAAATACATGACGGACATCTTTCCAGTGAAAACCTTCTTGAGCAATAGCTTCTTTAAGATGTTCAAAGGCGGTTCCCGGCCCGGTCTCTATCAAAATTAAACCATCTTCGGACTCAATAAGATAGTTGGCAATTACATGTGGTTCATCCAAAAAAAGTATATCTAAGATTTTGATTTGATTTGGCTTGCTCATTGTTTTATTTTAACTCTACAAGATAATAAAGAGTTTGGTGATAAGACACAACTTAAAGGTGAAAGACCGTATTCCGTGCTTCGATTCTCGCACTTTTTGTCAGTTTTCTCTCAAAGAATTTCCCAGCTTTTCCAGACCAATCACCACAAAAAAACCGACCAACATGAGCAATACTGCATAGATTATCTGAGGATCGCCAATGAAATCAGCCGGCAGGACATTGGCTTCCATCCATTCTTCTCTGCCGTCAGAATGAATAACTACAGGTAAATCGCCAATCGGATTTTTCCAGGGCCATATTTTTAACAGCGAACCGACCAAAAAACCTGTCAGCGTAGCGAGTACTAAGTTTTTAAAATTCGCAAATAGATATTTCAGTAAATGACTGAAAGCCAGAATTCCAATCAGACATCCCGAGCAGAATACAATAATCAGCTGAAAATTCATTTCTTTGAGTCCGGTCAGTACAATGCTGTAAGTCCCCATCAGTACCAAAATAAAAGCACCACTTATTCCGGGGAGTATCATGGCGCAGATGGCGATGGCACCGCTTATAAATATATACCACAACTGCTCACCGCTTGCAGTCGTGTGAAGCAGAGAGACATAAGCCGCAATTGCGGTACCGATAATTAGTCCTGTTATACTCAGTGCATTCCATTTTTCAACGGTTCGTGCCATAATAATTATACTGGCCACGATAAGACCAAAAAATCCTGACCATAGCAATACCGGATACTGATCCAGCAAATAAGTTACTAATCTGGCAAGAGACAAAATGCTAAATGCAATTCCCGCGAGAAGGGCTACGAAAAAATTTCCATTAATATAATTCCATGCCGACAGAAAGCCCTCATCTTTTAACTTTTTGAGAGCAGTCAGATTAATATTGCTGATACTTGTAATCAATTCTTCGTATATGCCTGTAATAAAGGCTATTGTACCTCCCGAAACTCCGGGAATGACATCTGCTGCGCCCATAGCAACGCCTCTTAAAGTAATACCAAAAAGTTCTTTCAGGGAACGTTGATTTTTCATAGTGAATTTATTTTGCTAAAAACCCTGCTAAAGTATCTATTTTAAATAAAAATACAAGAATTTGAGAAAGCAATACTTTTTGTAATTTGCACGAAATAATTTTACAGGTCATGTCACATATTATATCATGTAGAGGTCATTCACCGCAATGGGATGAAAACTGCTACATAGCACCCAATGCCACTATTGTGGGAGATGTTATAATGGGTGAGGGCTGCAGTGTCTGGTTTAATGCCGTAGTTCGCGGAGATGTCAATGCTATCAGAATAGGAAATCAGGTGAATATTCAGGATAATGCGGTGATTCACTGCACGTTTGAAAAAACTAAAACAATCATTGGAAATAATGTGTCCATTGGTCATCAGGCTGTGGTACACGGCTGTACGATTGAAGATAATGTGCTGATAGGAATGGGAGCAATCGTAATGGATAATTGTTATATAGAGAAAAATGCTCTGATTGCTGCCGGAGCAGTGGTGTTGGAAAATACCAGAGTGGAAAGCGGAACCGTATGGGCAGGAGTACCGGCGAGAAAAGTAAAAACTCTTTCAGAAGAGGTGTTTAAAGATCAGAATGAAAGGATTGCTCAGAACTATCTGAAATATGCATCTTGGTTCAAATAATCCTGCTGTATCATTGGCACTAAACATTATTTAATACAGGGGCTATACGGTTTGTAATTATTTTTTAGTTTCAAATCGTAACTTTGCAGAGCGAAAAAATAAAATATGTTAGACAAATTAGAAACACTCAAAATCCGATACAAAGATTTGGAACTGCAGCTCAGCGATCCGGAAGTGGTGAGTGATTTGTCTAAATTTAAAAAAATCGGGAAAGAATACAGAGATTTAGAACCCATTGTAAAAGCTTATGAAGAGTACAAAACACTTCTGAGCAATCTGGAGTTCAATAAAAAACTTTTACAGGCAGAAACAGACCTCGATATGGTGGAACTGGCTAAAGATGAAATCGATGAGTTAGAGGAGAGGTTGGAACCTTTGGAGACAGAAATCCGCCAGCTTTTAATTCCCAAAGATCCCGGAGACGATAAAAATGCCATAATAGAAATTCGTGCCGGAACAGGCGGAGACGAAGCCAGTCTGTTTGCAGGCGATTTACTTAAAATGTATAAAAGGTATTGCGAAGACAGAGGGTGGCATACGGAGATTATTTCTGAAAATCCGGGCACTTCCGGTGGGTATAAAGAGGTGGTCATGAGTGTGGAAGGCGATGGAGTGTATGGAGTACTTAAATATGAGTCCGGAGTGCACAGGGTACAACGTGTTCCCGAAACAGAATCACAGGGACGTGTACATACATCTGCTGCGACAGTTGCGGTATTGCCCGAAGCAGAGGATGTGGATGTGGAAATCAACAATAACGATATCCGAAAAGATGTCTTCCGTGCAAGTGGAGCAGGTGGGCAGCATGTCAATAAAACAGAATCGGCTGTGCGTCTGACTCACATTCCGACCGGAATTGTAGCAGAATGTCAGGATGGTCGCTCGCAAATCAAAAACTACGAAATGGCGTTGAAGGTACTTCGAACCAGAATATACGAAAAAGCTATAACCGAATATCAGGATAAAATTGCACGGGAAAGGAAAACGCTTGTTTCTACCGGAGATCGATCCGCTAAAATCAGAACATACAACTGGCCGCAGGGGCGCGTGACCGATCACAGAATTAATTTGACAGTCTATAATCTCAATGATGTGGTCAACGGAGAGATTCAGGAATTTATAGATAAACTCACTTTTGAAGAGAATGCCGAGAAGCTTCGGGTTGGCGGAATATAATACCTGTGAATTAAAACTTATAATCAGTATCTTAATCAGCGAAAAGAGAATAGTAATCTCATGTTTCTTTTAAAAAATAAGACAGCCCTGATTACAGGAGGTGCCAGAGGAATAGGGGAGGCGATTGTTCGAACCTTTGTACGGCAGGGTGCAAGAGTTGTATTTACGTATTACTCTTCCCAAAAGAAAGCTGAATTATTGGTGAAAGCACTTGGTGAGGATAAAGTGAAAGCAATTTCCTGTGACGGGACCAATTCCGAAGAGGTTTCCCGAGCGGTCCGAGAAGCCGTTGATTTTTTAGGTTCAATAGATATTTTGGCCAATAACTCCGGTATTACCAAAGACCAAATTTTACTCAGAATGAAAGAGGAAGAATGGGATGAAGTGATTCATACCAATTTGAAATCTGTATTTCTTTTTTCCAAAGCTGTATGCAGGTATATGCTGAGAAAAGGCGGCTCCATTATAAATACGAGTTCTGTGATGGGTATTTACGGCAATCCCGGACAGACTAATTATGCAGCTTCCAAAGCGGGTATTATCGGTTTTACCAAGTCCTTTGCCCAGGAATACGGCAGTAAGAATATTCGTTGTAATGTGATTGCCCCCGGTTGGATTCAAACCGATATGACCGAGCAAATTCCGGAAGAAATTCGGGCAAAATATACGGAGACAATCAGTCTTCAAAGAATCGGTCTTCCGCAGGATGTGGCAGATACAGCTCTGTTTCTGGCATCTGACCTTTCATCTTATATCACGGGACAGGTTATTGAAGTCAGCGGAGGTATAAAAAGATAATTTTTTATTAGTTTCAACCCGTGCAATGGATTTGGACATATCCGTCCTGGACATTAGTTCTGACAGCTGTATTGGCTGCAATGCTGACTTATTTTCTTTATCGGGAAGCTGCACGCAAATATGAAGTGCATAAGGCTTGGATAGTTATTCTTTCAGCGTTAAGGTGGACTGCTCTCACGATTTTTGGACTTCTGTTGATTAACCCGCTGATACGCTACGTGTCCAACAAAAAAATCAATCCGGTAATACTGATATTGAAAGATGAAACGGCTTCTATTAAAGAAGGTATGAAGCCACAGGAGATAGAAGTCTATCAGCAAAACATGCAGAAGTTAGAAGAAGATTTATCCCGTCAGTTTAAGGTGGTTTCTTATCATTTTGGCACCGGAATAGCGGACTCTGTTCACCCGGACAAACCTTTCAGTCAGACAGGGACCGATATAGAAAAAGCACTTTATCAGGCTGAGCAAAGAAATATAGGCGAACATATTGGGGCGGTTATTCTCGCTTCAGACGGAATTTACAATCATGGAATCAATCCGTTATACCATACCTCTTTTCAGGGCATACCGTTATATACGATTGCCTTGGGTGACACCACTGCTCAAAAAGATATCTGGATTCAAAGACTGAGATATAATGATTTGGTCTATTTGGGAGATGAAGTACAGGTACTGGCGGATATAGCAGCCGAACATTTTAACGGACAGCAAGTAAAAGTGCAATTAAAAAATGCACAGAATCAACTCATTCAGGAAGTGTCTGAAAAGATAGAGGGGGAGGAATGGAATACCACAGCTGAGTTTAGAATAAAAGCCGAACAGGCAGGCATTCACCGGTACCGGATATCTGTTTCAAATTTAAGTAGTGAGAAAACACACCAGAATAATTTTCAGGATTTTTACATTCAGGTAATTGACGGGAGACAAAAAATCACTCTGCTGTATGATGCACCACACCCGGATGTCAAATTTATTCGGGATGCACTGGAACAGTCCCAAAATATCGAAGTCAATATTTCTCAAATAGAGGAGTATCAGTCTGAATCGGGATTGGATTTACTGATACTGCACGGGCTGCCTTCCGCAAAGAATCGCGCTTCTCAGACTCTGCTTAAATCAGCACTCAAAAACAGCGAATCGGTCTGGTGGATTGCGTCTTCTCAGGTGGACTGGCCTGTTTTTAATCAATTGCAAAATCTGGTACAGATTACGAATGTGCAGCATACACCAAACGATGTCAGAGCTAATTTTCATCCGACTTACCAGAAGTTTTTTGTTTCGGAAAATGCCCTAAACTGGTTGGATCAGACCCCGCCCTTAGTATCGCCCTACGGACAGTATCAGACAGCTCCGAATGCAGAAATATGTTGGTCTCAGCAGCTTGGAAAAGTAAAAACATTCATGCCTTTGCTGGTCACCGGAGAGGATATACAGAAAAAAACTGCGGTGCTGATGGGAGAAGGAATTTGGAGATGGGCCATGCAGGAATATTCAATTTTTGAGCAAAAAAACAGGAGTTATGAATGGGTGGAAAGACTCGTGCAGTTTGTGGCTAACCGTTCGGACCATCGTCCCTTTAGAATTCGTTCGGGAAAGACAATCTACAACGAATCGGAAAACATCTCTATAGAAGCGGCTTTGTACAGCGAGAGTGTTCAAATGGTGAATCCTTCTGAGGTGAAGGTTATACTAAAAAATGAGGAGGGATTTCATCAGGAATTTTTGATGGACAAAACACTTCATGCATATACGTATAATGTGGGCAAACTTCCGGCAGGTACATATCAGATACTTGGCGAAACCGAATTAAATCAAAAGAAATTAAAAGCGGAAAGTAAATTTGCAGTCCAAAAATTTGATTTGGAAATAAGCCAGAGCAGAGCAGATTACGGTCTGATGAATACACTTGCACTTCGTCACCAGAGTTCTATGGTGCATTTCACTGAAATAGAAAAGCTGTCAGAAATCATTCGTGAGGATGAACGAATAAGGCCAATTTTTAAAGAAATTTCTGATACCCGTTCGCTGATAGATTTTAAGATATTGCTGTGGATTGCGATTGTACTTTTATCCTTAGAGTGGTTCCTGAGAAGATTTCTCGGACAATACTAAATTGTCGTCTGCAAAACAAATCGGAGGAAAAATTAACCGTTTTAACCATGATTGTTGGGAAGTTTTCCGACATTTGAAAACAACAAACTCAACAGCATATTATGTCAGTCAGCCCTGAATCAGCTCTGCAAACTTTAATAGACGGAAATTTAAGATTTGTAAAGAACCAAAAACAGAACAGAGATTTGCTGAAGCAGGTAAGTGAAACAAGGGACAGACAAAAACCTTATGCGGCAATAGTAAGCTGTATTGACAGCCGAAGCCCTGCCGAACTTATTTTCGATACCGGTATTGGCGACCTCTTTAGTGTGCGGATGGCGGGGAATGTAATTTCTCAGCATATTCTTGGGAGTTTAGAGTTTTGCTGTAAGATTGCCGGGTCAAGATTGATTGTCATATTGGGGCATACCAGATGCGGCGCGGTAAGTGGGGCTTGTGATGGCGTAGAAATGGGTAATCTGACCACACTTTTAAGTAAAATCTATCCTGCGGTAAATTATGAAACCACAGTCACTGAAAACAGAACATCAGAAAACATTGATTTTGTCAATAAGGTTTCTAAAATAAATGTCTATCGGGGGGTAGAAACTGTAGTAGAGCAAAGCGTAATTTTAAAAGAAATGATACAGGATGGTGATGTGGCGATTATTGGCGGACTCTATTATGTGGAAGACGGACACACCGAATTTTTTGAAGATACCTGGATGTGCGGAGAAATTAAAAATGTGACAAAGCAATTTACATCGGATCGGTAATCAGTACGTAATCCAATAGAAAACAGTCTTTAGATATTCCTGAAAGACCGCGAGAATACCAAATTCATTTTTCCACCAGTAGTCTGAATCATATCTGCTCGGATTAGTTCCGTAAGCCATAATTTCTTCCCAGTCGTCAGTATATTTTCTGAATATTCTCAAAGCCCGGCGGGTATGCGATTGAGTAGTAATAATCAGCAGACTATGTCTGTCTTGGTCTTTGAAAAGTTGGTTAATGGCATCCACTTCTTCTTTTGTGGAGGTGGCTTCTTCCAACAGAATAATATCTTCTTCAGGTATCCCAAGGCTTATTAATCTTTGTTGAGATGCCTGAGCTTCAGTATAGCTAAGACCTATCGCGGCAAACTCCGGCGGTATGTGAGCGCCGGTACAAATGATTTTTTCAAGCTTATTGTCTTTGTACAACTCAGCTGCTGCAGTAGAGCGATCTAAGGGTTCACCGCCCAACACAATGCCATATTCAAATTTCATGTCGGGATACTGACTCACATCCAAAAAGTTGTAAACTCCCCGTAAAATGGGAGTTCTCATCAGGAATAAAAGAAGAACAACTATCAGGAAAACGAGAATAGATTGTACAACTTTATTTTTAAGAAACTTGTGCTGAGATGCTTTTTTCATAATGCTGGTTGAAAATAAACAATATAAATTTTGCGATACAGTATTCTGTGTTTTCTAATTGAGTAAAGAACCAATAATTTTTTATGACCCGAGCTTAAAAAGGGAAGCAATTTCAATTTGAAATTCAAAATAAACCGATAAAGCGAAACCTTATTTTGGTATTATGCCGTGGTCACAAACAATATAAGGAACAGATAAAATAAACTGTATTCCCACAATAGTGAGAAATTTAATTAATTTTAAATTAGTGGAGTTTGATGGGGATTGTGTTTTGTGCCGGATTGGAAGTTTTGGAGTACCTTCTGAAGGCGGTACTGTATAACCATTCTCACAGCATCAATCGCAAATTCGTTTAAAAGATAAAATATGAGAGCAGCTGTTTGGTTAGCATTATATATGATGGGGCTGTCATTATTAAATGTGCAGGCACAAAATAAAATTCATATTGAGGAATGGGACTCCTTTTCTATAGACGGGAAAAAGAATTTTGACAGCGAAGAAGTCTTTTTACTAAAGTTTCCAGACAATCAGGATATTAAAAAAATAAAAAAGTTTAACTATCTGGGCGGTAATTGGGCCTCTATGAAATGGAAAGAAATAGAAGCTCAAAATATCTTATCTAAGTTTCCGAATGTGAAAATCGGCAAGCAGCAGACACAATCCAAAATCAGTACATTCCTATTGAGTGATTATGCATTGCAGAAAAAATTTGAGGCTAATGAGAATTTAAAGTTTTATATCCATACACTGACCGATATTTCGGAATTAGAAACAATACTTCGGGATGAACTTGTAGAAATAATTTCCATTGACAAACAAAACAGATTTTGCACAGTACAAGCGAATAAAAGACAGATAGATAAACTTCTAAAAAGTGATAAAATTTCATTTGTGGAACCGGCCTTGGACAGCAGAACTCCTTTATTAACCGAATCAGGCGGAATTTCAAACTATGACAAAGTACATCTGAGTATTCCTGAGGGTTTAGGGATAAAAGGAGAAGGAATAAATATCGGAGTTTGGGATTATGGGATAGCAGGGTTTCATAAGGATTTGGAAGGACAGATAGTAAATGCCGAAAAAAACTTTTACGGTGCAGGAGCTTCACAGCATTCTACTTTTGTAGCCGGAGCGATTGCTTCCAAAGGAGTATTGAGACAACGGTCAGTAGGTGCTGCGCCAAAATCTCAGGTGTATTCGTATGATTTCTTTGGGGAAATTTTGGATAAAGTCATTGCAGCCAAAAACGATTATCAGGTGTATGTCAGCAATCACTCCTATAATTTGGGGAGTGCATTCAGATGTTTTGTAGATTACGGATATTCTACGGCAAGCGCTCAGATTGACCAGTTGGCATTGGATGAACCAAAAGTCGTGAATGTATTTGCAGCCGGGAACTCTGCCGTGGCGTGTGCATGGGATTATCAGACCATCGTGGGCGGGTTTCAGTATGGTAAAAATATTATTGTGGTGGGAAATCTGCAGGATGATGAAACACCCTATCCCGGAAGTTCCAAAGGTCCGACTAATGACGGACGGCTCAGACCGGATGTAGTGGCGAAGGGGGCAGGTAATTTCAGTCCCAATTACGGAATAATTTTACCATCGCCGAACGATGCATACGGAGGGGGCTGGGGAACATCTTTTGCTGCACCGACGGTTTCGGGTATCGCCGGTCTGATGCAACAGGCCTATTCCCAAAATCATGGTGAGATGCCACTTAACACCACAATAAAAGCGGTACTGTGTAATACCGCACAGGATTTGGGCAACCCGGGACCGGATTATGAATACGGCTATGGCAAAGCAGACGCTTTACAAGCTGTAAAATCTATTCAAAACGGACAGTTTTTTGAAAGTACAGTATCAGACGGAGAAGAAGTCAATTTTACTGTTAATGTGGAGGAAGGGACAGAAGAATTTAAAATCTTTCTGACCTGGAATGATCTGCCGGCATTCTTACCTTACGATAATGTATTAGTCAATGATTTGGATTTGACAGTGCAGGATTCTGACGGACGTACCTATCAGCCTCTGATTCTTAATGCAAAACAGCCCGGACAGAATGCTGTGGAAGGTAGAGACAGCCTGAATAATTCGGAGCAGGTGGTGATTAAAGCTCCGGTTGCCGGGGAGTACACTATTAAAATAAAAGGTTATCGGGTAATAGAGGATACTCAGGATTTTTCTGTGGCATACTGGAGTACTCGGGAAAAGCTTTCATGGAATTACCCGTTGGAAAACCACACACTGGATGCCGGAGAAACAAATTTTTTGAGATGGCGTACGGAATATCAAAATGATTCGCTCCGTTTACAGTATTCTTTAAATGATGGAGATGACTGGACAGAAATAGGCAAGCAGGCGGCCAATACCAATTTGTATAAATGGGACACACCGTCAGGACACCATGCAGAAGCGAGATTGAGAGTGTTGACAGAAGAAGGAGAAGTTTTAAGTGTTTCAGATAAATTTAATATCAGCCCCTTTTTGAAAGTTACCGGAACGGTATGTGATAATCATATTGTGTTGAAATGGAATAAAGCAGCAGAAGATATTTCATATCGAGTGTTACAACTCAATCGCGATAATAGTTGGGAAATATTGGCAGAAATAAGTGATACTAATTACATTTTTGCCAATACAAAAGAAGGAATGGAATATTATTTTTCTGTACAGGCTATAGAGGATGATTTTTTTGGAATTCGGGCAAATGCAGTCAAACTAAAAGCTCTTAATAATAAAAGGTGCGCTTTTGATTTGAAAGATGTGGGAATAGCATCTGTATTACCTGCTGCGGGCGCAGTGAATACAGACTATGCCCTGACAGACTCCGAAAATTTGACCATCCAACTGATTAATTACGGCAAACAACCGGTGGAGGAGGTGAGTCTGTTTTACCAGATTAATCAGGGGCAGATATATGAAAAAGAAATTGGGAAAGTATCAGCCAATCAGATTTTAAATGTGGTAACAAACGAAGCGTTTGATTTTTTTCAGCCCGGAGAATATGAAGTCAGAGTTTGGCTTGAAAGCCTGGATGATGCCAACAATAATAACGACACATTAATTCATTGGATTTATCAAAAAGAACCTGTTGTAGCAGCCTTTCCTTATTTCCAGGATTTTGAAAGTACCGGGGATTCTTTGTTTTACAACAAAACTTCTGTCAGCCTGAAAGAGTTGCCGGAATGGGATTATGTCAGCGACGGAAACGGACGTATTAGGAATACCATTTCTCAGTATTTTTCGCCCAACGAAAAGAAAGCAATCACTCTGGATGCACATACGGCCAATAAGGCAACCGAGCAAAATTTATATCTGCACATTAATTTATCCGAACAAAATGATAAGCTCGTTTATCTCGATTACAAACAAATTAACCGCGGAGATAAAATTGACGGAGATACTATTTTTATTCAGGGAGGTGTAAGCGAAACACCAATTTCGGTTTATGATATGTTTAAAAATTCTTCCTCTGCCGGAACTATTCAGCAGGTAAAAAGAATCAACTTAACTAAAGCTGTACAACAGGGCGGTCAGACTTTTACCGACCATTCTTTGTTGAGAATCAAAACCAACAGCAACAATTCGGCAAATACACTTTCTGCCAACGGGGGTTATACTTTAGACGATATAAGCCTGTATGACGGCGGAACGGATTTGTCGCTAGATAAAATTGATATCCCGAGAGTATATTGTGTCCGTTTCGGGCTTCCTTACCGTATTCCTATAAAAATTGTTGTGCAAAATCATTCTCCTAAAACCATTCCGGCGGGAGAAGTCGAACTGTATGTAAAAGTGGGTGATGCAGTTGCTTTTACAGAGTACAATAAGGATGAAATTTTGCCTTTTGATACAGTTCAGTATATTTTTGACAACGAATTGATTTTTGAGGAGCAAAAAAGTTACCGTATTACTGCCGGATTGAATTATTCGGAAGATTTCATTACAGAGAATAATGAAATTTCAAGTTTTTCGGTAAATCTGTTGTATCCGATTACTCATCTGCCGATAGAACTGAATTTTGACGGAAACGATCCGATAGAATTTATCCCTTCCGGCAGTTCGTACAGTTGGGAAACAGGAAAGCCTGAGAAAAGATTTATTGAAGACATTCCGGATAATAAAGGAAATGCCTGGGTGACTAATCTGAATGGATTGTATCCTCCGAACGAAGGTTCACTCCTGTATGTAGGATGTTTGGATCCGTCACTTTTAACCTATAACAGTGAAATTTCGTTTTTACTGACTTATGACCTGGAATTTACTTCCGACGGATTATGGATGGAATATTCATTGGACGGAAAAGATTGGGAGGGTTTTGGCGACAGAGAATCCGGCTATAATTGGTATAACAAAGCTCATACGTACAACATTTGGGACGAGCAGCAAAATTGGCAGGTAGCTTCTTATCCTTTTGCAGCTTATGTGGGCATGCCTGATTCGGTGATGTTTTTGCGATTTGTCTTTTCTACGGATGAATATATTGAAAATGAAGGTGTAGCCATCAGCAGATTTAGAATTAATAATCAATTGAATGCACGAATAAACACGGAATCTATTCAGTTGTCTGGTATGAGTACCGGACAGGGCGAAACACCTCTGACAGATGAGGAAGGAGTAATATATGCCTATTTGAATGACAGAGGGCAGCAATTGGGAGAGATACAACTCAATGTGATGGTGGCTGAAAGTGAAATGCCTGCCTGGAGAGATAAATTTTTAATGCAGAGATATTTTTATCTGAAAACTCAAAATCAGCCGGAACAACCTTACGACCTGAAATTGTTTATCAAAAATTCGGAATATGTGAATTATTTATACGCAGAAAAAGGTGTGAATAAAATGGGAGATATTGGCTATCTGTTATATGACGGATTAAATACAGACACTTTATTTCAAAACAATCACTTTGAGGAGAATTATGATTTCTTTCATCCATACGTACTCGACTTTTGGCCTTATATTGATGGATACGAACTTCGATTTAGTATCAATAAGCAGGAAACCGAAATCTATCTGACCGGGAATCTGCCCAATTCGAACGCCTATCCGTTTGTCGCTATCACAGAATTAGAAGTATTCCGAACTGAATCGTCCAACAGTACTTTTGTACAGTGGCAAACAGAGAGGGAAGACGCAGTAAAATATTTTATCGTGCAGCATTCATTGGACGGAATAAGTTTTAGCCCTCTTGATACGGTATGGGCGGAAGGGCCAAACTCAACATACCTGTATGAGGATGCAGGAAATTTCACAAATGGAGTGCATTATTACAGATTGTTTGTGGCTGATACTTCTTCACAGTATATATCTCTGATAGATTCAGTCACCATTTCAGGAGTGATTGTCGGTATTAGCGAAGAAACCGATAAGAATTCTTTAAACCTTTCGTATCTCGGAGATGGCAGTCTTCGGTTTTTTTGGAATTGGGAACCGATAAGTCAGGCGACACTTCGGCTATTAGATGTTTCGGGAAAAATTATTGAAGAATGGCATAAGTATTCATTGGTCGGAAGCGTGGATATCCATTCCCCGACATTGAGAAGAGCTCCGTCCGGGATTTATTTTATTCAGTTGGGCTATGGAGTACAAAGTGTAACTAATAAATTTATAAAAAGTGATTGAACCGGATAGCGGCAGAACATTAGTTGAAACTTCAGACGGCTCTAAAACACTTTTTGTTCCGCATTTGGATGAACATTATCACTCTATTCATGGAGCGATACAGGAAGCCCTTCACGTATTTATAGAGGCAGGATTGGAATATTTTTTAAAGAAATATCAACCGGATACCATTAGAATATTTGAAATGGGATTTGGCACAGGACTCAATGCAGCTTTGACGGCTTATGGAACGAAAAATCTTCCGGTGATGGTACATTATCATACGGTAGAAGCCCATCCGCTGACCCTGACAGAGATTCAGGCATTGAATTATTTTGAGGAAGAAAATGACCGACAGGATATTTTTATGAAACTGCACCAGTCAGAATGGAATAAACCGATACAGATTACAAAGAATTTTATTTTGGAGAAAAATGAAGGGTACATTGAGCATATTCATCTTCCTGATGAAATTGATATAGTGTATTTTGATGCGTTTGCACCTTCTGCACAACCGCATTTATGGGAAGAAACAATCTTTCAGAAAATATTTTCTTCGATGACAGAAAGAGGTATTTTGGTCACATACTGCGCCAAAGGTTCGGTCAAAAGAACGATGAAAACTGTCGGCTGGAATATTGAAAAACTACCCGGGCCTCCCGGAAAACGTGAAATGACAAGAGCATTTGTATGACATGAAGAAAACTGATATTTTAATTGTAGGACAGGGTATAGCCGGAACCGTTTTGGCATATCTCGCGGTCAGGAAAGGGCTGAAAGTTACGGTAATCGACAGTCCTATGGAAGGGAGAGCTACAGAGGTAGCCGGAGGATTATTTAATCCTGTCACCGGACGGAGAATAAAAAAGTCCTGGAACTACGAACTGTTTTATGAACAGATGCGAAAGACTTATCGGGATATGGATGAGTTTTTAGGAATTCAAACCTATTTTGAACTTCCAGTGTACCGATTGCTGCCGACGATAGAAGATGTCAATAATTGGGAAATACAACGGTTGGAAGATGAGTATATAGACTTTATGAAAGAAATTGTTTCCGTTTCGGATAAAAGAGTCCGACCCCATCAGGGTGCGGGAAAAGTGGTAAAAGGAGGTTATGTAGATTTGCCCAAATTGCTTTCCTTTTTTCGGAAATATCTGAAAAATAATGAAGCACTTAGGGAAGAAGTTTTAGACTATAATCTGTTGTATGAGGATAAGTATAAGGACATAAGTTTTAAAAATATTATTTTCTGCGAAGGCTTTAGAGTAGAATCCAATCCATTTTTCCCGGATATTCACTTGTGGGCAACCAAAGGGGAAACACTCTTAATTGAAATCGAAGGAGAAGACCTTGAGTATATTCTCAACAAACACATTTTTCTCATTCCTATTGGAAACGGATTGTACAAAGTGGGTTCGACGATGGAAAGGAGTCTGGATGTTTCTGTGTCCCAAAAAGGACTCTCCGAACTGAAAGAAAAATTAGATTCAATTTTGTCTGTTCCGTACAAAGTGCTGAAACAGGAAGCCGGTATAAGACCTAATGTTCGGGACAGAAAACCTTTAATCGGAGTTTCAAAAGGAAAAGACAATTACTATGTTTTCAACGGATTGGGGAGCAAGGGCGTTTCATTGGCACCATATTTTGCCAATCACCTTTTAGAACACATTTATGAAGGTAAGCCCCTTCAAAAAGATGTAAATTGGCAGAGGATTTACAGAAAACCAATAAAAAAACTGTACTGAATTGAATAGAAGTCTGTTGAAAGATGTGTGTTATTCGGCTCTTGCGGCAGTATCTTTTCTGCTTTGGAAAGGATATATCTTTAATTCTGCCGACACCGTAGAACCTTTGTTGCTGGTGTATAAAAAATTAGATCCGACTCTTTATACAAACGACTTTTATGTGGAGTCTGCCCAAGATATTTTTACGGTCAGATATTATTTTGTCGAGCTTCTTGCAGGGTTGGGGAAGGTTTTTCCGTTGGAACAAGTAGCGTTTATTGGAACATTACTTTGTTTGTTTTTTGGCTTTTGGGGCATTCTGAAAGTTGCACGAGAACTTTCTGACAATCTGTTGAGTGGTTATTTTGTACCCTTCTTTGTATCGTTTTTCTTTTTGTCCTGGACTGTCGGGGGAAATGTGTTGCAGTATCATCTGATGATTGCAAGTAATGTGGCCAAACCCTTATGTATTTGGGGACTGTATTTCATTTTGAGAAAAAGATATACCGTTTCTTCTGTTCTGATTGGTCTGTCCGGATTGTTTCAGATATTAGTGGGGTTACAAATGGCATTGATTATCATCAGTATTTTCATTTTTGCCCGGAAATGGAAGACTGTTTTCAGGTGGACGGTAGTCTGGTTGATGGTGGCACTGCCAATGCTGGGACCTATATTTTACAGGCAGTTTTTTATGCCGGAACCTTCATGGGCAGATACCGAACGGTTTTATCATATTCTGTATTTTTTTAGAAATCCACAGCATTATTTGCCTTCTCTGTTTCCGTTAAAAGATTACCTCAAACTTTTTCTGGTGACTGCGGTCGGGGGAGCTTGTCTGTATAAAGTATTGAGTGAAAATCATCGTAAACAGGTCTTTGTATTTAGTTTCTTGATACTGCTTGGTATGGTTGTTTATACTGTCATGCTGGAAATATTAAATATAGGAGCTGTCGGAAAACTCCAGTGGTTTAAAACTACGATTTGGCTTTCCGCACTCGGAGCAATAGGAATAGGGCTTGCTGCCGAGAAGATTTTTCTGAAAGTTTTGGATGTAAAACTTCTGTATGTGTCAGCGACTTTATTGCCCGTGCTTTTTTTGATGAAAGACAGTTGGCAATATGCACAGCCAATTGCTTTCGATCACCGTACAGCCGAGCAAAAAGAATTGTCGGAAGTACACAAATGGATAAAAAACAATACCGAAAAAGATGCCGTTTTTGCCACTTATGTAAAAGATGAAAGCTTCTCCTGTGAGTCTAAAAGAGCTCAAACTATTTCACTTAATCCGATGATTCATGAACCCTGGTTTATTATTGAATGGTATGAAAGGTTTCATAAACAGTATGGAGTGACCGACACGTTGAATAATCTGACTCAGATGCGGGAATGGGCAGATCAGTATTACGAATCAGGCGTGTGGCTGTCGGAAATGGCTCCCGATTACTGTATTATTGCCAAAAATATTGAACTCCCAAACGGACAAACTGTGTGGCGGTCTGAAAACTTTAAAGTACTGCAGTTTGCAAACACTCCCTGAGTTTATCTCAAATCTTTTTTAGAAAGAGATTGACTACATTTTCGATATGGTAAGTCTGTGGAAACATATCTACTGGCTGTACTTCTATGATATCGTATTTCTCTGTCAGTCGGCTTAAATCTCTTGCCTGTGTAGCAGGATTGCAGCTCACATAAATGATTTGTCTTGCTTCGGCATGCAGCAGGATGTCTATTACTTTGCTGTGCATACCCGCACGCGGTGGGTCGGTAATAATTATATCCGGTTTGCCGTGTTTTTGAATGAACTCATCATCCAGAATTTTTTCTACGGATGCTTCTATAAGCTCGGCATTGTGAATGTTGTTTAGAGATTTATTGAATGCTGCATCTTGGACGGCTTCCCCGACAGTTTCAATTCCGATGACTCGTTTTGCACTTTGGGCGACATACAGAGCGATTGATCCCGTACCGGTATATAAATCATACACAGTATCTTCAGGAGAAAAAGTGGCCATTCTTTGAACTACATCGTATAAAGCTTTTGCCTGCCGGGAATTGGTTTGGAAAAAGGACTTGGGACCGATTTTATACCGGATATTGCCCAAGGTTTCTGTCAGATATGTACTGCCACTGTAATTAATGACATCCAAATCATACAGAGTGTCGTTCTTTTTCAGATTGATTACATAATTAAGAGATACAATAGAAGAAAACTTTTCAGCAAGTGCATGCAGCAGACCTTCAATTTCTTTTGGCTTATTTTCTCCGAATGAAACTGTCACCATCCATTCTCCGGTGAGATTATTTCTTAAAATGAGATTTCTCAAAAAACCTTGGTGAGTATGTACGTTGTAAAACTCAAAATCATGTTCTAATGCATATTGATAGATGAATTTTCTAATCTCATCACCCAAATTTTGCTGCAAATGACAGGTGTCAATATGCAAAACGGCATCAAATCTCCCCGGCACATGAAAGCCCAGGGCTCTTCGATCTATTTCTTTCCCGCTGTCAATTTGTTCCTGTGTCAGCCAACCTCTGTCGGTAAAAGTAAATTCAGTTTTATTTCGGTAGTGATATATGTCTTTGGCACCAATAATGGGCCGGATGGGCGGAAAATTCAAATGACCTATTCGCCGGAAAATTTCTTCGACCTGCTGCTGTTTATATTCTAATTGTTTGTTGTAAGGAATATGTTGCCATTTACAGCCTCCGCAGACTCCAAAGTGACTGCACGTTTCTTTTTGCCTGTCAACGGATGGTTGTACAATCTCAAGAATAGAAGCAATTGCAAAGTCTTTTTTATTTTTAGTCACTTGTACGTTCAGAATATCTCCGGGAACCGCATAGTCCACGAAAATAACTTTGCCGTCATGTCTGCCCATCGCTCTCCCTTCGGCTGCCATTTTCTCGATTACAAGCCTGTCAATTTGAATTCTTTGTTTTTTACGTCTGCTCACAATGTAAAGATAATGCTTTGAAAAGGGCAATTTAAGCACCTTGCAGGAAATATAAGCTTTAATAAGAAACTTCGGTTTTTAGAAATAGAGTATATTTTTTAGAAAATATTATCTTCGCTTATCAAAGAGCAAAAAATATGAAACACATAAATGTACTGTCCTTTATTTTTTTATTCATTTTATCTTTTTCATTCGGCGAAGCTTCTGAAACTCTTATAGAAATCAACAATGAACCTGTGAGTACTAAAGAGTTCTTATATATCTATCAGAAAAACAATATTGACGGACAGGCAGATTTTTCTCAAAAATCACTTGAAGATTATTTAGAATTATTTATCAACTATAAACTCAAGATAAATCAGGCAAAAGATTTGGGATTGGATACAAACAAAGCACTGATTTCAGAATACGAAGGTTATAAGAAACAATTGCTGGAAACCCACGTTCAACGAGAAACTCTTGACCCGTTGATTAAGCAGGAGTATAAACGGTCCTTGTCGGATGTAGGGATGGCACATATTTTTATTGACAAAGACACCGAAAATGCCGAAAGGAAGATTAAAGAAGCACATCAGGCTCTTGTAAAAGGAGAACTATTTGAACAGGTTGCAGCAAAATATTCAGAAGATGATTTATCAAAATCAAAGGGAGGATTCGTCGGGTATTTCTCTGCAATGCAGATTGGTTTTCCTCAAATAGAAGATGCTTTATACAATACGAAAGTGGAGGCGTTCAGTGATGTAATTGTGACGGAAAGAGGATATCATATCTTCAAAGTACTTGATGTGCGTCCGGCAAGAAGAAGTATAAAAGTTGCAATTGTAAAAATTGATATTCCAGAGGAAACAGAACTTAAAGCTACTGCAAAAGCAAAAATAGACAGTGTATATATGTTGCTTCAGCAGGGAGAAAGTTTTGGCGAGCTTGCAATGAAATACAGTGATGATGAAACCACAAAGATGCGTGGAGGTGAAATGGACTGGTTTGGAATCAATACATATGTCAGAGATTTTGAGGAGGCTGCGTATGCTTTGGAGGAAGACGGCCAGATTTCAGAACCATTCCAGACCGAAAAATCCTGGTATGTCATCAAAAGGCTTAAACTTGCGGATGTTCCGACACAGGAAAATTCAGAAAGATTAATCCGTACCAAATTAATTTCTTCTAAAATGTATCAGCAAAAAATGGATAATTTCTATTCAGCTCTGAAAACCTCATTTGGATTCAAACTTCATTCCGATGCAGTTGAGGCACTCAAAGAACAGCTCGATACAGTTTGGGACAGCAAACCGTATCAGTTTGCGTCTGAACAATCCGAAAAACCTTTAATGGAAATTTCAGGACGGCAGGTTACAGAGAAAGAATTTGTTAAAGTCATTCAGGCAGGATTTACTAAAAGCAGTGGTGGTATAGGAAGGCAAAAGACAGAGCTGGTTTTTAGAGATGCCGTGAGAGAATTATTGTTAGATGCATACGAGCAGTCACTGATTGACACTCAGTTTGAATATGCGTCATTATTGGAAGAGTATAAAAATGGAGTTCTGATTTTTGAGCTGTCCAAAATGGAAGTTTGGGACAAAGCGGTCAAAGATAGTCTCGGACTGATTAATTTTTATAAAAGCCTTGGAAATAAATACGCTTGGAATAAAAGAGCTGAAATTGCTGAAATAGTTTCTTCTAAAAAGGATTTGTCTCTGAAAGAATTCAAGAAAACAGTAAAAAAGCAGAAACTAAATTCTACAGGTCAATGGGAACAGTTTTTGGAAAATAATCCTGATTCTAAAATAAAAGCTACCTTGAAAACTATTGAAGAAGGAGTTTCCGAAGAGTCACAAAATATTGTCTGGACTAAAGGAGTCCATGTAAATGAAAAAGGAGGTTTGTATCAGGTAATCGCAATCAGGCCGTCACAAAGAAAAGCGTTGTCAGAGGTGAGAGGTCTTGTGGTGACTGAGTATCAGGATTCTTTGGAGAAAAACTGGCTTAGAAAGCTGAGACAGACATACCGGGTAGAAGTGAATCGGGATGTATTGCAAAAATTGGTTAAATAGACGGGTTTGAAATTCCATTTTATCAAAGCGATTGAGAATCTCTTATCTTCACCACTTCGAACTAATAAAAAACAAGTGAGAAAAATATTTTTACTATTTGCAGTTCTGTTTCAATCACTTTATTATTTACAGGCTCAAACGTCAGAGAAAAATGGTTTGCTTGTCGATAAGATTCAAATAATAGTGGATAATAATATCGTACTGCATTCAGATATCGAAAATCAGCTCCATCTCATGTCAAGAGAGCTTCAGGGTATCGAAAATCCCAAATGTTATCTTGTAAATCAGATGATTGTCAATAAAATTATGACTTCACAGGCCGTTACAGACAGTATTCCTTTGGAAGACAGCGAAGTGGAGGATGAATTGGACAGAAAAATTAACTATTATGTGAGTATGCTGGGCAGCAAACAACTGTTTGAAGACTATTATAATAAGCCCATTGAAGATATAAAAGAAGATTTCAGGGATGATATTCGGGATCAGATGCTGGCACAGCGCATGCATAATAAAATAGTGGGTGATTTATCTGTGACACCTACGGAAGTACGGGATTATTTTAACCAGATACCTAAAGACAGTCTGCCGTTTTATAATACTGAATTTGAAATTTCGCAGATTGTAGTAAAAGTAGAAATAGGACAGCAACAGGAGCAAATGGCTTTGGATAAGATTTTGGAACTGAAACAAAGAATAGAGGAAGGAGATGATTTTGAACTGTTGGCTACTTTATATTCCGAGGATCCGGGTTCGGCTGATGAAGGCGGAGCTTTGGGTCTGATGCCGAGAGGTACTTTTGTGCCTGAATTTGAAGCGGCAGCTTTTAAATTAGAAGACGGAGAAGTTTCAGATATTGTTAAATCACAGTTTGGTTATCACCTGATAAAACTCAATAAAAGAATCGGAGACCAGGTGGATTGTAATCATATTCTGATACGTGCCCAGGCATCCAGTAAGGATGTGGTTGCAGCACAGGCAAAAGCGGATTCGGTCAGGAATGAAATTCAAAAAGGCACCATCACTTTCTTTGAAGCTGTTAAAAACTTTTCAGACGATGAAATGTCCAAAAATAATGGAGGCAGAGTAATCAATTATGAAACTGGAGGGACAATCATGGAGCCTCAGCAAATGGACCCTACTCTCTTCAAAATGATAGAAAAGTTGGAGGTGGATTCTCTTTCCGGGGTAGAACCCTTTCAAATGCAGGACGGTTCTTATGCATTTCGTTTTGCTAAGGTAGATTCCAAAGTCGCCCCCCATGAGGCCAATTTGAGTCAGGATTACAGTAAAATTCTGGAAGCTGCCAAACTTGAAAAAGAGCAAAGAATGATTCAGGAGTGGATAAAAAGACGCTCAAAGAAATCTTATATCTATATCAGTGAAGATTTTTCAGATTGCAACGAGTTAAGTGAATTTCTTGCAAATCAAAACGAGTAAGATATGTTTCAAAATGATGTCGAAGGGATAAACAAACTGTCTGAAAAATATAATCTTCTAAAAAGAGAGGTTGGTAAAGTCATTGTAGGGCAGGAAAAGACAGTCGATTTGGTACTAATGTCCATACTGTGTGACAGTCACAGCTTATTGGTTGGAGTGCCGGGACTGGCCAAGACCCTTTTAGTCAAAACAATTGCAGATGCATTGGATCTGAATTTTAAGAGAATTCAATTTACGCCGGATTTAATGCCGTCAGATATTTTAGGGACTGAAATATTGGAGCAGGATATCTTTAAATTTAGTAAAGGACCGGTTTTTACCAACATTCTTTTGGCAGATGAAATCAACAGAACACCTCCTAAAACTCAGGCTGCTCTTTTGGAGGCCATGCAGGAGCGGACAGTAACAGTAGCAGGAGTAGGATACAAATTGGAACTGCCATTTTTTGTACTTGCCACGCAAAATCCGATAGAGCAGGAAGGAACATATCCGCTGCCCGAAGCACAATTAGACAGATTTATTTTTAACATCGAACTGGATTATCCGTCCTTGGAAGAAGAATATCAAATTGTCAGACAAACTACGGTGAATCAGGAATACAGCATACAGAAAATCTTAAGCGGACAGGAAATTCTTGAGTTTCAAAAACTGATAAGAAAAATACCTGTTACAGATAATCTGATTGAATATGCAGTAAATTTAATTGCATCGACAAGACCCGCCACTTCAAAATCTCAAATTGTCAGAGAGTATATTTCTTGGGGTGCCGGCCCCCGCGCGTCACAATCAATTGTAATGGCGGCAAAAGCACATGCAGCCATACACGGTAAATATGCACCCGATATTGAAGACATCAGAGCTGTTTCTATACCTATTTTAAGCCATAGAGTAATCAGAAATTTTAAAGCAGAAGCAGAAAATATAACTTTAGATACAATCATCTCTGAAATTATGTAGATTTGAACTTAGATTTATACCATGAGTGATAATATCAAACACGAGTGTGGAGTTGCTCTCATAAGACTTCTTAAACCTTTATCTTACTACAAAAAAAAATATGGAGACATACATTATGGACTGACCAAAATGTATCTGCTGATGGAAAAGCAGCACAACAGAGGTCAGGACGGTGCCGGGTTGGCTACCATAAAACTGAACAGTAAGCCAGGCAACAGATATTATGATCGAATCAGAAGTGTGGACAGCAGAGCCATAAAAGATATATTTGAATCTGTCTTTCTTCAGTTTGCCGCACTGAGCGAGGAAGAAGAAACGGCTTTGGATGACATGGACTATGTCAAAGATAATTACCAGTTTATGGGAGAATTGCTTCTGGGGCATTTACGGTACGGAGTGCAGGACGGACACGATATGCATAATTGTCACCCCCGAATACGGGCTAATAACTGGAAAACCAGGACGCTTTTTATAGCAGGTAATTTCAGCATGACCAACTCAAGCGCTCTTTTTGATTATTTAGTAAAACTGGGACAATTCCCGAGAGAGCGTTCGGATACAATGACTGTTCTGGAAAAAATAGGACACTTTTTAGATACCGAAAATCAACGACTTTTTGATGAATACAAAAAGACGGAAAAAGACCATGTGAAAATTACTGAGCTTATAGAAAGCAATCTGAGCGTGGACAGAATACTCAAAGATGCCGCAGATGATTTTGACGGAGGATATGTAATGGCGGGCATGATTGGACACGGGGACGCATTTGTATTACGTGATCCGCACGGAATCAGACCTGCGTATTATTATAAAGATGATGAAATAGTGGTGGTAGCCTCTGAGAGACCGGCTATACAGACCGCAATAGATGTGTCCAGGCATGATGTAAAAGAGATAGAACCCGGAACGGCACTCATTATTAAAAAAGACGGAACAGTATTAAATATTAGGTGTCTTCCGCATAAAGAAAGAAAAGCATGCTCTTTTGAAAGAATATATTTTTCCAGAGGAAGTGATGCCGATATTTATCAGGAAAGGAAAAACCTGGGAAAGAAGTTAGTGCCGGAAATTCTGAAAAAGATTAACTATGATTTTGACAATACGGTCTTTTCGTTTATACCCAATACGGCGGAAGTAGCTTTTTTTGGTATGATTGAAGAAATCAATAAACAGGCAGTTAATTACAAATTTGAGCTCGCTAAATCTAAAGGCTGGTCGATAGATAAGCTTCAGAAAGAGCTGAACAGAATGCCACGAATAGAAAAAATTGCTGTAAAAGACGTCAAACTCAGGACATTTATTTCTGAAGATGCCTCTCGGAATGATTTAATTCACCACGTGTATGATGTCACATACGGAGTGGTGCATAATGAGGTAGATACTCTCGTAGTTTTGGATGATTCCATCGTAAGAGGCAATACTTTGAAAGAAAGCATTTTGACTATGCTCAGCAGATTAAAGCCTAAAAAAATTATTATCGTTTCTTCTGCACCTCAAATTCGATATCCGGACTGTTACGGAATAGAAATGTCTAAGATGAGTTCTTTCGTAGCATTTCGTGCGGCAATAGAATTGCTGAAAGAAAGGAATATGGAGAGTAAAATAATTGAGGTGTATGAAAAATGCAAAGAGGAGCTTAAAAAGCCGGAGCATAAAATGGTAAACAGGGTAAAAGAAATATATGAAAGCTTCACCGCACAGGAAATTTCGGATAAAATAGCTGAAATTGTCTTGCCGGATATTTGTATTAATCAGGTGGAGATCATATTTCAAACAATAGAAGATTTGCATGAGGCTTGTTCAGAACACACCGGTGACTGGTACTTCTCAGGAAATTATCCAACTCACGGGGGGAACAAAACAGCACTTAGAGCATACATAAATTATGTAGAAAGCAAAAAAAATCATAGAGAATAGTTTAAATCAAGTATTTTTTTCATTAAATTTATTAAATTTGACATGTTTATGCTTTATTAAAAGTATGCAAGCCTATATTTGCATGATAAACAGATTATAAAAAGATAAAGAGTTAATAATTATGAGGTCATTAAAAACTACACTTTTGTCTGGAGTTTTATCTCTTTTGATAGCTTCACCTATATTCGCTCAGGATGAATTTGACACTTTAGGCAAAGAAGAAGCCTCAGAAGTGTTTAGCGAAGAAATTAACTATAACAAGTTGCCGGAAGAGTACTGGCCCAAAGAAAGTATGGTTAAGAAGAAGCATCAGGATCAATATGAAGCATATATCGAAGGCGACACACTTTTTGCTCCAAGATTAAAAAGGCAGCTGGCTATAGGTTTTGCAGGTGGATTGGCTGCAATCAGCGGTGATGTGAAATCTGTAGGAGGCTGGGGAACTTCATTATTCTTCAGGCATAATATAAGCTATATTCTATCTGCGAGATACGAAGTGGGCTTCTACAGAACATGGGGACAAAATTACGAGCCAAGAAGTTTGGGAGGTCCTGCGTTGCGAAACAATACTTCGTGGTACCCAAATACAGCCTATAGAGTTAATGAGTATAATGCGTTTGGCGTAACCATAGCTTTTGATAATTATAAAACAGATATTCTTGATTTACAGGCATCACTATTGGTCAATCTGACCAATATTATGATGGTGCATCGTGAACAGCATCGTTTTAATCTTTATGCACATGTAGGTGGTGGTATTATGAATTATAAGACATGGGTGGATGCATTAGATGAGGAAAATGACAATACTCCATATAACTATAATAAAATCAAAAATGAGATTCCTGCACCGAGTGAAAGAAGGGGAGTTAGAAAGTATTTAAAAGATGAAGTGTATAAGGCAAAAACCAGAAAACGTAGCTACGAAACTGTAGCGGAAGGGCATAAAGACGAAAGTGGGATATTTAACAGAGAATCTAACTTTGTGGCCTCTGCAGGTTTGGGAGTAGAAGTGCTAATAGGTAAGAAGAAAAGAGTTTCTTTTGGCTTAGAACATAGAGTTACATTTACCAGTGACGATTTATTGGATGGTGTAAGATGGTCAGAGCAAGGAGACTTGACTGCGAGTTTTGATACCTATCATAATGTTACAGGAAGGCTGTCAGTATTCTTGGGGAATAAAGATAAGCGTGCTATCCCAATGTGGTGGGATAATCCAATTACATCTTTTGCCAGGAAGTACGAAGCTCCGGGTGATCGTTTTAAAGATTCAGACGGAGATGGTGTCGATGACTTCTATGATTTAGAGCCGGATACAAAACCTGATTGTCCGGTAGATTCTCACGGTAGATTATTGGATAGTGATGGTGACGGTTGTCCAGACTGTGAAGACCCTGAACCATTCTCATCGCCATTGTTACCAATCGTAGATTGTAAAAATGTGTATGACGGATTTGCTACAAAAGAATGCTGTGATACTAAAGAATTGTCAGGCGGAGGCATCCCGGCTGTGCTTCCTGTTGTATCATTTGACAAAGATCGTTGTGCTGTAAGTAGCGGACAGATGGCGGAGTTAGAACAAGTGGCTAAGTTAATGCAGGAAAACCCAGATTTGCAAGTGGTAATCAAAGGTATTTCAAGAAGCACCAAGAATGTTAAGCACAATGAGCAGTTGGCATGGTGCCGTGCAAATGAAGTGGTCGAGTTCCTTGTTGAGAAATACGGAATTTCAAGAGACCGCTTTATAGTAGAGTATGAAGGTGAGAATATTAAATCTGAGGGAGGTGAATTCGATAAGTTCCAAAATAACAGAGTTGAAATCCGTTTCGCAGCAGAGGATGAAACAGGTTCAAATAATCCTCCTGCACCACACCCGGGTTATAATATCGGTAAGAAATAAAAATCGATAAACACATAATTTGTAAGGGAGCTTCGGCTCCCTTTTTTATTCGGTTGGATAGATTTTTAATGCAAGTTTGAGAATACTAATAGGATTGTCCGATAAGGATATGCATTTAAAGCGGATAATACTGTTTGTAACTACAGCATAATACCAGAATAAGGTTTCGCTTTATCGGTCTATTTTGAATTTCAAATTGGTATAAGGTGAGCCGAATCAGATACCTGTTCTCAGGCTAGCGCAAATAGAATAGCTATCAGGCTATAGCCCCGATTCCATTTAACGTAATATTTGTAAGGGAGGGGCGTCAATTGTTTTGACTGAAGGCATTTAGCCACCGTTCGGGAATTTCATTGGATACAGCAGTCAAATAATCCTTGTAGGAACACGGTACTAATTTGAATGTGGACTTTTTTGATTTTTTGTGATAAATTGGAATTTGAAACCACCAGCGATCACTCTTTTTACTTTTCAGAAAAACAATTTCATGCTCATTATCTTCTATGTTAATGATGAATTTTTGGAATTGCTTTTCATCAGTGATAGGATAATCCTGCTTTCTTATTCCGATACCTTCTATAAAATACCAAATCATTTGAGCGATTCCTATAGCCGTAATATTCCTTACATCCATTTCGGGATTGAAATTGTATATCCCAATTGAGGAGAGCTTGTCAGATGCTCCCGCAAATCTCATAATTTGACAGGCCTCATCTGAGAAAAAACCATTAGGACTGGCAAAAGCATAGCCCGGAGCATCACACGCTTTTAAGGCACTTATATTAAAGGATAGCATATCCGCGTCTCTTATAAGTGGTTCAGCCTTCATCATATCCTCTCTTATTTTGCCCAGTCGAAAAGATTCCATGTTCATCTGCTCAAGAATGTTGATGTCTCTCCCGTGATTAAAGTATGTTTGATAACCGAGCAGCTTAAAATCTCTTATCTTATTGGGACTGTCAGTAAATAAGTTGTAGATATAGTTGGATTCGTGCAAATCATCCTGTTCTTCAGGCTCCATAATGACTAACCTTTCGTCCACTACAACTATATCTAACATAGTATCTTCATTTTTCATTCCTCTGTACTGAGCCAATGTCAGGCTCATATCTCCGCCCAATACGATGCTGATAATTTGTTTTTTATTTAAAGCACTCACTATTTCTTTTACTGAGGCAATTGTATCACTAAACTTCTCGCCGGGGTAGATATTCCCCAAGTCAATGATGGGAAGGTTTTTATCAAAATGATGAAGTTGATAAAGCTGTTTTCTTATAAAGTTTGGTCCGGTTTCACATCCGTTGTTCTCCAGGTTGCCTCTAGAATCCAAAATGCCAAAAATGGCTATTTTAAAATTGCCAAGTTCGCTCTCGTCTCCTGTAAAAAAATAGATGGGCTTCCCATTGACCGGGTAGGAGTGCTCTCTGATAGGTTGGATGAAGTCTGTCAGCATAGGAAAAATATATGAGTATAAAAATAAGAGTAGATTGAATAATTCAGCATACGAATTGTACACATGTATTGATAAAGTGATAGGTCGCGATATTTATTTTTCAAAGTCACTATTCCTTTTCTTGTAAAAACCTAAAATGCATTATTTTAATAATACTGAAACTTTGTCTGCTTCTGCATTACTTACCTAAGTTGAAGCATCTTTGTTACCAAAAGATAACATTAAGATATGCTGCAATAAAATTAAATCCGAGAATATTTGATATACCTTTATTTAGTCTAAATTAGTCGTGCGTATGTTTAGAAAGCTAAGGTTTCTCTTTTCGGTATTTTTCTTGTTGTTCTGTTCTTGCTTTTTTCAGGTGCAGGCCCAAACCGGGGAGAAAGCCGCTCAGACAGTTGTGCATTTACTTTCATATATTTCTCTGGATTATTCCGGAGCGGTACAGGACGGCAAAATTATCGATCAGTTTGAGTATGACGAACAAATTGAATTTGCCGGACAGGTGTATGATCTGATTCAAAAAGGAGGCTTTCTAAGCGATCAGGAATCGGAAATTATTGAAAAAACGCAGGAGTTAATTGCTTCTGTAGAAAAAAAGCTACCTGAATTTGTAATCGAAAATCTGGCAAATGAAATCAAGGATAAAGTTATACTTATAACCGGTATTCAGACAGCTCCCATATCTTGGCCTGATTTGAAAAATGGGAATCAGCTCTATACTTTTTTGTGTGCCGACTGCCACGGTCAAAAAGGTGACGGGAAGGGGAGGCTGGCCGGTACTGCAGAACCGCCGCCATCAAATTTTCTCAATGCGGAAATCATGAGTAAATTTTCAGCTTTTCAGGCATATAACAGCATTAAACTCGGTGTGCAGGGAACAAGTATGAGACCGTATTCCGAACTTACAGAAGAGGAAATATGGGATTTGGCTTTTTATGTAAAATCCTTAAGATTTTTAGAGCCCCAAGCAGACAGCGTGGAGGTGAAAAAGGCTTTTGATGATGCGTACAATAAAGTGTCCCTGAAAGAAACCGCGAATTTAACCGACGAAGCTTTGTTGGATACACTGAATTCCCGAACTTCTGATGCCGAACTGGCTCTGCTGGCTCTTCGCACCCTGGCACCGGGTTCGGTAAATTTGGGGCGGAGTCTCGAAGTTGCCAGAAAAGAATTGAATGAAGCCTTGCTCAGTTATAAAGGCGGCAAGAAAACTCTGGCGAGAGCTCAGGCACTGAATGCCTATCTCGAAGGGATAGAGCCTGTGGAAACCCGTCTTAAAACCATTGACCAGAAATTTGTACTTGCATTGGAGAGGCAAATGCTGACGGTACGGCAGACAATTGAGAAAGACCTTGGCACAGAGCGCGTGGAAGCCGAAGTCCGAAATGCCATGTCTATGATTGACGAGGCTGACTCTATGCTGAAAGAACAGAATCTTAACTTCTGGCTTACATTTATTCTCGCGGCATCCATCATGCTCAGAGAAGGGTTAGAAGCTTTTTTGATACTGGCAATTGTACTGGCTCTGATTCGGAGTATGGGAGCCAAAAAGGCTTTGCCGTGGCTGCATGGAGGTTGGGTTGCTGCGGTAATTTTGGGCTTTATAGGCTGGTTCCTCTCCGGTCATATTGTCAACATAAGCGGGAGAAACAGAGAAGTAATGGAGGGGCTGATATCACTTTTTGCGGTGGTAGTTTTAATGTGGGCAGGCTTTTGGCTGCATGGTAAAACGCACGCACAGCAATGGACAAAGTTTATCAAGGTAAAAATCGGCGGTTATCTTCAAAAAGACCGGATGTTTGGACTGGCATTGTTTTCATTTATGGTCGTTTTTCGGGAGGCTTTTGAAGTAATTCTCTTTCTTCAGGCAATCAGCCTTGAAGCCGGACCGGGCGGACAGTCTGCCATAGGATTTGGAGTACTGGCGGCAGTCGGTTTTATCGCGGTGTTTGCTTATGTTTTTCTGAAATATTCCAAAATGATTCCCGTCAGACAACTCTTTTTGTTCTCGTCATGGATTATTGTGCTGCTTGCGGTGATATTATTAGGAAAAGGGTTGCACTCTTTGCAGGAAAGCGGATGGCTTTCTGTGACCAATCTGCCAAGTTATATTCATGTGGATTTGTTGGGGATTTATCCGACACTGGAAACTGTTTCTGCTCAGATTGGACTTATTGCGGTAGTATTTGTAAGTTATTATATTGGCAGAAGAAAATTAGAAAAAGCCGGACAGGTTTAAACGTAAAGCACGACAGACAGAATGTACAAAGAAACTCTTTTACTGAAAATTTATTTTACTCTCTGCATTTTTATTCTCTCTCCTTTTTTATCCTATGCTCAGGATGATGCGGATTCTGTATATGCGGAGATTCTTCTCGAAGAAACAGTTATTCGGGGAGAAAGATTGCAGATACCCTTTTCCAAACTGAATCGGGATATTATCATTTTGGATCAAAAAATCATCCGTGAACTTCCCGTTCAGTCATTGAGTGAATTATTAGTGTTTGTAACCGGCCTGGATGTCAGGCAACGGGGAGCCTGGGGCGGTCAGGCTGATATCAGTATCAATGGAGGAACTTTTGACCAAACTCTTGTTTTGCTCAACGGAATAAAAATTATTGACTCTCAGACAGGGCATAATATGATGAATCTTCCGGTAAGCCCAGCCTCAATAGAAAGAATAGAGATAATAAAAGGGGCGGCCGCCGGAGCCTATGGAATTAATGCCCTGAACGGGGCAGTCAACATTATCACCAAACAGCCGGATACCAATGGATTCTATGTCTCATTTACGACCGGAAGTTCGTTTGAAAAAGACACCTCAAACAATAAACTTTACGGGTTGTCGGGGGCAGATGTCGGAGTGAGTTTTAAATCTAAAAAAACAACTAATTACTTGGCGTACAGTACTGTTCAAAGCTCCGGATATCGATATAATACGTCAATAAATAATCACAGATTGTTTTTCAGTAATCATGCGAATTTTAAAAACGGGGACGAGGTCAGACTGTTTGCCGGAGTGGTACGAAATAAGTTTGGTGCCAACGGATTTTATGCTCCTCCCGGCGATATAGAGTCTGCCGA
Source organism: uncultured Chitinophagales bacterium (assembly GCA_964653095.1). GTDB lineage: Bacteria > Bacteroidota > Bacteroidia > Chitinophagales > JADIYW01 > JAMLHH01. The sequence continues at coordinate 35,348 of CAZZEH010000005.1, read as the reverse complement.
AAATGTTCAGACCGGACTGGTGTCGGCAGATGGAGTATTCAGACCTAAAGAGAAATGGACTATTCGTCCGTCGGTCAGTTATAGGGGAAATCGGGATTATTATATCTATGTCCGACAAAATCCTGCTCTGTATGAGAACAAACACAATACACACTCTTTAGGAGTTTCGTTCAATAACAGTATTCAGAGTTCTGTGGGAGTTTTTGGGATAGGAGCAGAATACAGAAGCGAGTGGATTCAGAGCAACAGCCTTGGAAAATGGCATCGGGACAACTACGGAATTTTTGCAGAATACTCTTATAATTTATGGTATAATTTCAGCCTGCATGCAGCTTCTTATCTCAATTATAGTAAACATTTTGGCTGGAAGCTGCTTCCCTCACTGGACTTGGGTTATCAGATTAGCCCTCAGTGGCGGATTTATGCCAATGTAGGGACAGGCATGCGGGTGCCCACATACACGGATTGGTATTATACCGGACCGGTTAATATAGGAAACAGCAGTCTGATGCCTGAACACGCGTTTATCGTTGAAAGCGGGATAAAGTTTAACTCAAAAAATCTTCATCTGCAGACCAACTATTTTTATCGGATTACAGACCAGTTTATTGATTGGGTCAGGGACAGTCTGAATCATCCGTGGCAACCGGAAAATTTTCAGAAAGTAAAAGTTCACGGTATCAGTTTGACGGCAGATTATTCGATATCCAAAGCAACAGAAAGTAAAAGTTTTAATGCAATCGTCGGTATTGGTTATACCTATCTGAAACTTAAAACGGTTGAGGACGGTGAAAAAAAATATCAATATTCTCATTATGCTTTGGAAAATCTGACTCACCAGCTTACAGGCCGTCTGACATTAAAATTTCTTGAACATTACGGAATTACTGTGAGCGGAAGAATGGAACAGCGAATAAAATCTTCTCCTTATTTTATTTTAGACACAAAAATGTCGGGTAGGTGGAAAGGCTTTCAGGCATCTGTCCTGCTCAATAACTTAACCCACACCACTTATTTTGACTTCAATTCGGCGCCTCTTCCGGGGAGATGGTTTAGTCTCAGTCTGAGTTATCAGCTGTAAAAGGTACCCGGTTTCATCGCTTATTTTTGTTAAAGCTTGTAATTCGTTGACTGTTATTCTTGATGCGGTGCTTGATTTTAATACCAATTTGGAATTCAAAATAGACCGATAAAGCGAAACCTTATTTTGGTATTATGCCGTGGTTGCAAACGATATAATTTAGGATGGTGCATTGGTGAAGTCAGTAATCTATCTTTTATTTGCCAATTGCCCGCAGGCTGCATCAATGTCTTTGCCCCGACTTTTTCTTATTTTGGCAGTCACTCCTTTATTTTCCAAGAAAGAAACAAATTCATCTCTCCTTTTCGCATCTGTTTTTGAAAAATCAGCACCTTCGATCTGATTGTATTCAATGAAATTAACTTTTGCCGGGACTCTTTTACACAAGGCGTACAGTTCTGCGGCATCCTGCATAGAGTCATTCACTCCGCTAAGCAAAATATATTCAAAGGTGATTTTGTTTCCGGTTTTATCGTAAAAATAATTCAGTGCCTCTACAAGTGCGTCAATATTGTTTTGCTCATTGATGGGCATGATGGTGTTGCGCTTTTCATCGTTGGCTGCATGCAGGGAGAGAGCAAGATTAAATCGTACCTGATCGTCTCCAAGCTTTTTTATCATTTTGGCAATACCGGCTGTAGAGACTGTTATCCGTTTTGGAGACATTCCCAAACCTTCCGGTGAAGTGATTTTTTCAATAGAACTCAATACATTTTTGTAATTCAGCATAGGTTCGCCCATACCCATATAGACGATATTGGTCAGAGGTTGCCCGAGTGATTCCATTGCCTGCCGGGCTATAATTACTACCTGATCATAGATTTCATCGGCGTGTAGATTTCTTTCTCTTTTTAACTGGCCGGTTGCACAAAATGTACAGCTCAGACTACAACCGACCTGGCAGGATACACATGCAGTGGCTCTGCCTTCTGTTGGAATCATTACTCCTTCAATAATGTGATTGTCAAAAAGTCTAAGTGCAGATTTAATTGTACCGTCATTGGAGTGTTGAACCTGATCAATGCGAACGGCTCTGATTTCAAAATGTGATTTTAGTTTTTCTCTCAGAACAACTGACAGATTCGTCATTTCGTCAAACTCGGTCACAGATTTTTTCCAAAGCCATTCATAGACCTGCTTTGCTCTATAAGCCTGTTCTCCCTCTCTTTCAAACCAGGAGGTCAGTTGTGGAAGCGACATTTGACGGATATCAATCATACAGTCTGCAAAGATACATACTAAACAAACAAGTAAGTACCGGCTTTTCTTCCTTTTCGGATGATTCCCTGAGTCGTAGATATCAGAATCTCAAAAAAATGGTTGCCATTCCTTTGCCGAAAACGCCTTCTTCGATTGATTCCGATAGCCATCGGAATTATCGGCAAAACCCGCCACTTCGCCAAGCTGATCAAACGATACCGCCAAGTAAAAGCAGCAATGCGGAGATTAACAGCCATAATCTCAGCAAATTTTGCGGAGAATATTGCATTTGCGGATAATAATGAACATATTTGTCGCATAAACTGCGGAGAATGACCGTCTATATACATGAAAAAGAGAACTGGACTGACTTTACTTGGGACAACCGGCAAGTCATGTTAAAATTAGGTGAGGCCAGAAACGAACAAGGCAGACTCCTTGGTAAAATGGAATCATTAGGTTTTGATTTGCAAAATGAGGCTGTATTAAATACGCTTACTTTAGATGTTATCAAGTCATCAGAAATTGAAGGCGAGTTTTTAGAAATAGAGCAGGTACGCTCTTCAATTGCACGGCAATTAGGAATTGATATTGCAGGAGCAGTAGAGTCAGAACGCCACATAGACGGTATTGTCGAAATGATGCTCGACGCTACACAAAAATATGACTTACCTTTAACTAAGGACAGATTGTTTGGCTGGCACGCCGCACTGTTCCCATCAGGCTGGAGTCATCTGTATAAAATCACAGTTGCAGACTGGAGGAAAGACACAACAGGTCCTATGCAGGTTGTATCAGGCCCTATGGGAAAAGAGAAAGTTCACTATCAGGCTCCGGGGTCTGGCAGAATAGAATCGGAAATGACTAAATTCTTAGACTGGTTTGAAAATAATCATGAAATAGATCTGGTTCTTAAAGCAGCTATTGCTCATTTATGGTTCGTAACGATTCATCCTTTTGACGACGGAAACGGTCGAATTACAAGAGCGATTACCGATATGACACTGGCACGTTCTGACAAAAGTGTCAGGCGTTTTTACAGTATGTCTGCACAAATTAGAATAGAGAGGAAGCAGTATTACAAAAAACTCGAAAAAACACAAAAAGGGAATTCAGATATTACAGAATGGATTTTGTGGTTTTTGCAGTGCTTAATCAATGCTATACACTCCACAGAAGAGACATTGTCGAAGATATTTCAAAAAGCCAAATTTTGGAAATTACATTCTACGACCATTCTCAATGACAGGCAACATAAAATAATCAACCGACTCCTTGACGGATTCGACGGGAAGCTGACAAGCTCTAAATGGGCTAAAATTAATAAGTGCTCTCAAGACACAGCTCTTCGGGATATTCAGGATTTAATAAAAAAGGATATTTTGCAAAAGGAAGTCAGCGGTGGGCGAAGCACAAATTATGAATTAAAAAAAATGCCAGTCAGGTAATATTTTGCAGCTATCATCCATATGGGACACCGCTACAATATCTTAGACAAAGACTTCACCCACTTTGCAGGGACTATCGTTCCTGCTTCGCAAAAAGGCACTTATATCTTTGTACAGGATTTTAGTGGGGAGTTAAGGCTTGTTTTAGCCACCTATCGTCGGCATTGTGATAAGATAAATTTACTCAGACATCACCTTTCCGTTCTCCTACCAAAGGGAGCAAAGGTTCTAAAACCTAAAACCTCCAAATTTCTTTTTTGCCATAACATTACATTTGTTTGTGTATAATTATTTCATGTTCCATTTTAACAACTGTATGAGTTTATTAAAACGAATCTTATAATCATCACTTATTTCATTTTGCTCATTAAAAAGTTCTTTTCTTAATATTGCTATGCTATATGGTGCAACCCAAGCTCGTAACGCTTTTACTACGGAATCCATTGCATTAATTCCCTGGATTGCCTGCACGCCATCTGCCCAGCAAATCAACCCCACCACCTTACCTGTCAGGTAAGGAATAGGTTCATCAGAATTTATTTCTAGCCAATCCAAACAATTTTTCATAACCCCCGTCATACTCCCATGATAAAGTGGTGTCATCCAAATGTGAAAATCGGCATTACGAAATAGTAGATTCATCCTTTGTACACCGATTGGAGGTCTATCTATAAGGCTTACATCAAATAGAGGAACACCCGAGTCAGCAATTTTAAATATATCAGTTTCAATTCCTTTGCTCTCTAGCTGAGTTTTTAGATAATTAGAAAGCCTAGCAGATGTAGAAGATTCCTCCCTTTCTAGTGCTCCTGTAAATATCAATGCTCTCATTATTGCTGTTTTAAATTATAATCAATCTGATTTTATTAATATGCTACAACTGGTTTTTGATGTATATACTGATCGGAATCAATTTGTTTAACAATAAAATCAGCTAAATCAGTTCTACCTATTTTCCATCCTCCTTTTGGGCAATGATTAAGATTTACTCTATATTTTCCTGTATAACTTTTATTCAACAAATTTGTTGGTCTTACGCAAATCCAGTCAATATCATCAGTTTCATCCAAAATGGCTTCCCAACGAGTTTGATCATAATACACTTTGTTGTAGTTAGGACGTATAATTCGGTTCATAAAGAAATTGTCGGTAGATGGGTCGCTCATATCTATTAAACCTGAAGTAATTGTAATTAGTTTTTTAATTCTATTAAGTCGCATCGCTGCTAGGATGTTTCTCCCACCTTCCGAATATATTTCCGTATAATCATTGTTTGTTCCCGTACCCAAGGCTGAGATGATTATATCACATCCCTGAAAATAGGTTTCAAGTTTATCAAATTCCAATACATCTCCTTGGGCGATTTCCACTTTATTAGCCAAAAAACCTTTGCTCTTTAATTTCGATGGTGTTCTGACTAACAACTTCATCTCATGCTCGTCTTGTATTAACCTTTTTAAAATTTCATTACCGGTATCTCCGGTTGAACCTAACAAGAATATCTTCATTTCAAGTTTATTTTATACTTTAAGAGATTTTAAAAACAGCTTGTCCACCCTGCTATATATACGAGGAATGGGAAACCATATCTCATTGATTTTGTTATTTTCTCCAATAGTTATTTGCTTCAGCCACTGTTTGAAATTCAGTTGCCACAACTTGTGCCGAAAGAATCAATTGTTCGGAATCTTCTGCGTACTCTTTTCTCAACCTTTTTTTGACCTCCGGATTACTCTGAATTGCACCAATGGTTTTTCTGGCCATTTTTATCGCCAATTCACGCCCCTCTTGAGGGGTTTCGGTGATTAAACTTCCCAGCCAAATATCTCCTTGATTTTTGTCAGCGTCAGATGACTTACTTGATATCGACATAACAGATGCAGATTGAATATTGCTTAAATCATTTTGTGGAGCACTACTGGTGATAGAGTCACAGGATACAAATAAACCTGCAACTGTAAACATTAAAACTATTTTTTTCATTTTACTTTTTTATTTAAAACAATGATATAGCGACAAATGCGCCATAACTATTCTCATTTACCTTTTTAGGACCGTAGAAATCAAAGTTCAATGCAGGGCCGAAAGAAAATTCTTTGTAAGAAACTCCGGCTCTTATCATTAGATAACTTCGCGCATGTACTCCCCCTTTGGCTGTAAAAGTATATAATCCCTGAAGTTTAGAATAAATAGACCATTTTTCTGTCAAACGAGGTTTATATTCTACTAATGCAATTGCCTCCAAATTGCCAATATTATCAATATAATATCGCGGATTGACCACAACCAGTATTTCCTGTTTGGCATATGTGTACATTATACCCACTGCTGGTCGAATTCCTATACCGGAAGCCATATGAAAACCACCTATAAGATTAAAACCTTTTGCAAACCCATAGGTAATATTCCCCTGAACCATATATTCATCAGGTTGACTTCTGCGCCAGCTTCCCAGTATCTCTGTCAAACCAAAAATTCCTAATTTGGGTACGCTTTTAAATTTCTTGTGTATAAGAGCTTGGAAATAAAGACCCCTATTATTAAAAGTGGTTTCGGTATGTACTGGAGGATTTTTTAGTGGTGGTGGAGTATCCTCTGCAAAACTCACTTGAAAACCCAGGATTAATAGTAAAACTGTTAGTTTAAAACCTTTTTTCATTTTATTTATTGGTCTATTGATTATACACTAATTGACCCTTTCCTGAAATCAGTAACACCAATAATTGCATTAATAACATATGATTGTCCATTTGTATTGGCTTTTTGTGCACTCCTTACTGATTGCTTAAAGTCTTCTATTGTTTCAACTCTTTCACCGTCTCCTTTAAATGCTTGTGCTATCATCTGGTATTCGCTGTAGTCCAAGTTTAGCGCGCAATCACTGCCTAATATTTCAACTTGGTCACGGGCGATTTGACTCCAACAAGCATCATTACCTATAACAGAAACTATCGGAAGATTGAATCTATTAAAAGTATCATATTCAATCATGCTATATCCGGCACTACCATCTCCATAAATTATCCAAACATCTTTTTCTGGATGGACTAATTTTGCACCTAAGGCAAATCCTGCACCAACCCCCAAAGTTCCATAAACACCCGGGTCTAACCAACTTAATGGCTTACTGGGTTTGAGAATATATGAAGCCGTTGCTACAAAATCACCTCCATCTGCTATAAGAATGGTATCTTCATTAAGCATAGGTTCTAATGTTCTAAATAATTCCAAAGGGTTTATTCCAACTTTTACATTCTCTTTAGCTCTTGCAGCGATGTCATCCTCTCTTGCCTGATTAATTTCTAATAACTTTTTTTGCCATTCAGGGTAGTTTCCGGTGTATCTTTTAGACAACTCTACAATAAAGTCAAGAGGGTCTGATAAGACAGGAAGCGTGGGTCTTTTATTCAGATATAAATCCGACCTGCTTCTATTTATTGAAATAAATTTTCTGTACCCGATATGATAACCGTAATCTAATCTAAAATCATTAGGTACACCAGCCAGTATAATTAAATCAGCTTCTTTAATTGCATCTCTTCTTTTGTGACGATTAAGCAATGGATTATCCTTCCCCAGTAGTCCTCTAGCCATACCACTTAGATATGCGGGAATACCTAATTTTTTGATTGCCGTAGCTAACTCGTTGACTTTATCAGGTTGAAGCAATGCTCCGCTACCTATAATAAAAAGTGGCTTTTTTGCTGTAGCCAGCATGTTTAAAGCCTTGTCTATATGAAAAGAGTGAAACTTTGGGAAGTCAATAGGTTTTATTGGAGTTTCAAAACTGATTTTATTACTATTTTTAAAAATAAAGTCAGAATAACAATCGAGATACCAACGCGTTACAATGTCTTTTAGGTTTTTTGACGGACTATCATTACCTTTCGTTACATACCACTCCTTGACAATATCTTTATCATACAATATATCTATTGGGCATTCTACAAATACGGGACCCGGAACTCCTTCTTTTGCCTTCCAAAAGGCCTTTTCAATAGTTGGTATAATTTCTGAAACTTGTTTTATGGATGCACTCCATTTGCAAATAGATTTTAAAATTGATATTTGATCAATATCCTGAAGGCTACCACGTCCTTTTAAAATGGTAGCGGCAGCACCTCCTAATAGTATTAATGGAGAATGAGCCATAGCCGCATTTTTAACGGCCGTTACAGTATTAGTCACTCCCGGTCCGGCAGTTACGGTGGCGACTCCGGGAATGTTTGTTAGACGGGAGACAGCATCAGCAGCAAAGACAGCATTAGCTTCATGCCTAGTATCAATTACTCTAATACCTTCTCTTTCTGCACCTACATAAATAGATGATATGTGACCTCCTGATAAGGTAAATAAAAATTCAACTCCATGCTTACGCAATACTTTCGCTATAATGTCACCGCCATTCATAAATAATTTTTTAAATGAAAGTATTCTCCCATCCCCACTTATAAAGAGATGGGAGAATTAGCAACAACAAACCAAAAAACATATTCAAACAGAATACCCTAAAATACCACATGAATTATAATGTTAATAAATATGATAATTTGTTGTCGCACAAAATTCTTGCTTAAATCTTAAAAAATGCTGTGTTAAAATTCTTTTCAACCTCTTCCCAATCAACAATATTCCACAAATTATCTAAATACTCTGCTCGCTTATTTTGATAACGCAGATAGTACGCGTGCTCCCAAACATCTATTCCTAAGATTGGATAGCCATTATTGCTCGAATTTATATCCATCAATGGATTATCTTGGTTAGCGGTAGAGGTTACACTTATCGAGCCATCGTTTTGTACATACAGCCATGCCCAACCTGAACCAAACTGACTCAATGCCGCCTGATTTATTTTATCTTTTAATTTGTCAAGACTTCCAAAAGTTGAATTAATTAATTCTGCCAACTTTCCTTGCGGGTGTTTTCGGGGAGATTCTGACAGAATTGTCCAAAAAAGTGAATGGTTATAATGCCCTCCAGCGTTATTTCTTACAGCAGAAGAATAAGCACTTATATTCTTCAACAAATCTTCAAGATTTTTTGATTTAGCTTCTGTTCCTTCAATAGCTTTGTTTAAGTTGTTGACATACCCCTGATGATGCCGCGTATGATGTATAGTCATTGTTTCAGAATCAATATAGGGTTCCAAAGCGTCATATTCGTAAGGTAGTGTCGGTAAGGTGTAACTCATAATTTTATTTTTGATACCAAAGGTGATAAATTTTAGGCTGCTTAGATGTTCCGAATCAGTACACTATTAGGACAAATCCTGCTTTTAGCCGTTTTTAGAAATTGGGACCTCGCTGACTAGGATTTTATCTTTTCCATCTAAGATTTTCGTAGATTTTATCGTTTCAGATATTTGGTTTGACTTATTATAAGCAGTAATAAAGATATTGCAATAAATACAGTTATATAAAAATTATAACTATATAAAAAAGTCATTTGAATGGAAAACAAAAAAGAGGATGCTTGCAAAAACAAAAATAATTCACTGCATAATGAGAAAATAACAAAGCCCCATAGGCTATATGATGATAATCTTTTGTTTATAATTATTAATTGTCCTTTCTCAATAAAATAACCTAATAGATAGAAAGTTAACATTACCAGAAGGATGAGATGCAAATATCCAATAACTAAGGGTCTATAACTAAAAGCAAAAGCTGCAAGATTTTGATTGAGTAAAAGGGCCTCCATTATTGTCTTTAACAGTACAGAGATACCCGATATCCCCCATAAAATTTTCATTGGGATAGAGAGAGTGTTGTTTAATTCACTTCTTATTTTTAGAATACTTATGAAAAGTAAAAAAACAGCAATAATCTTGGTAATTACAGCAAAATAAGCACTAAGAATTACAAGATTATTTTTTACATATCCAATTATTGATAATGAAAAACCTGGAAGTATGCCAATGATGAATAGTATTGTGATCCATTTCAAATAAGAAGATTTATAAACTAACTTTTTATTATAAAGCCAATTAAAAAACAAAGTTAATATTGCAAAAGAAAACCAACCATTATATTGAAAGTGCAGATAGAAGTATAAAGCACTCTTTGTTAACAATGGTGAGGATATATTGGCAGAAAAATAAGCTAAGAAATAAGGTCCAAGTGTTGAGATAAGCAAAGCAACAAGCGAGGCAAAGGAAAAAAGTTTTATAATTTTATTTTTTATTGTGCTTTTGCTATCTATAATAAACTGGATTACAAACCAATAATATACAAACTGGGCAATAGCAGAAAATAGAATAGAATAAAATCCGTAACCCTGTATAATAAAACTAATGAGCATTCCATATGAAGCCAAAAACATTAGCCAAAAAATCCAACCGTAGGTACTTTTATCACCTTTTTCTTTTGGTAATAGAAACTGAACAAAAGAACTTATTAAAGCTAATCCTGCCCAAGCATGAAATACAAAATGAGAATGTGCATGTAATAGATAGGAGTAATTTACTATTCTCAGCGAATAATTTATTTTGTATCTAAGAAGTAATCCCAGTAAAGCAGCAATAAGTAAATTGACTATGACTATGAATGCCCAGTTTTTTGGCAAACGGAGTCTATTGTTATTCATCTTATCTTTTTAGCAAAGATCATAAGCTTATATATATCAGTCTGTTTGTTTCTGTATCAGAATTAGGATAAATCCTGCTGAATGTTTATTTGGTATAACAGATATAATATATATAATGTGTTTTGTGAAAATACAAATTAGGACAAGTGATGCATTATCTTTTCACGAAATTTAGTAGGTGTTAATCCTGTTATCTTTTTAAATACACGAGAAAAATGTGATGGGTCTTCGAATCCAATACGATAGCTAATTTCACTCACATCTTCATAAGTTTCAAACATAAAAATCTGACTATTCTGTATAGCAACTTCAAGGATAATTTGTTTACAAGTTCTACCATATTCAGATTTTACACATCTATTAAGATAATTTTCTGAAATACTTAGAGAATGAGCATAAAAGGAAACATTTTTTTGTTCAACAAAATTTTTATTAACCAGTTGCTTAAACTTAATTGCAATCTCCCTTTGTCTTGAGATGTTTTTTTTACCGGGAGATATTTGCATTATTTTATTTATTAATGCTTGAAATAAACCCACACTTACTCCGCGATTAGGATTTTCAGCCGATATTTCTTGATATAACAAATTACATATTGACTGAAACCATTGGTTGTTTTCTTTATCAAGATTTATAATTGCTTCTGTCGCTAAGAAGCTAGGCAATTCACCTTTTGTTATTATAGAAGAAATAACTTTATTTTCCATCTGAATATAAAAACCTGACAGTTTTTCATTCATTGCTTTAATAGAATATATTGTTCCCTCTGGAGAAAAAATAATTGTTGGAGCTTTTAAATTGTACGTTTCACTGCCTATCTGTTGTTGATAAACGCCTTTATTCAAATAAACTATATAGTAAAAATTGGATTTGAGAATTGGTGTTGGAAACAATATATATTGTGAGATCAACTCAAAAGGATAAATTTGAATTGGTGTATTTTGCCATTTAAAGCTGGCAGGTATTTCAGAAAGGAATTTCTGCTTAAAACTCTCTGATGTGACAAATTTTATTGGTGAATTCATTTTATTGCCAAGTACTATTAAATATTGTTATTGCCTTCTACTACCTTTATTACTAACTAAAATACGGCTCTTTTAGTTTATAAGTGTCTTGTTTCAAGCAAATTTCATACGACCCATTTACTGTCTGTTTCTTACAATAACTGCCATCGCCCTCTTTAAAATTTATAACTTTAAGGAGAAATTATACCTATTCAAATCATACATATGAGTCAAAAAAGAAAGAGACCGGTAGTTGCCGATATCAAACCCATTGAAACTCAGGTAAAAAAAGGACAAACCTATTACTGGTGCCGATGCGGCCGCTCAAAGAATCAACCCTTTTGCGACGGTTCACATAAAGGCACGGGGATCACTCCGGTACAATTTACTGCGAAAGAGGACGGGGCTGTTTATCTGTGTCAGTGCAAGCAAACGCTCGATCAGCCATATTGTGACGGACATCATGCTCAGGTTCCGGAAGATAAAATCGGTCAAGAGTTTACGCTTCCTGACTACCAGTATCATCAGCATGGAGAACCTGATGACGGTATTGAGATGGAAAAAGGAGAAGAAGAGACTCCGCAAAAAACAGCACCTGCAATGGAAACAGAAAATGCGGATGAACCCCTGAGCAATCCTAAAATGCCCAAAGCAAAACCCACTAAAATCGAGCCTACCGTAGAGTATATTCATCATTTGGCGCAATACGGGCTCAGCCGTCTGGGCCAATACGGAGAAATGGGTGCGATGGGAGTTCCGAGATATGATTTACCGGATTGGAACGATATTCAGATTATGACCGCTCAGTTTGCTACCCAGCCTCTAATGGAAGATGTGGAAGTGGGTACAGAATTAGTCATAGGTCCTATGGCCAAAAAGCCTCTGGTTCTTAAAATTCCGCTATTCGTCAGCGATATGAGTTTTGGTGCTCTCTCAGAAGAAGCCAAGTTATCTTTGGCAAAGGGAGCCGAAATGGCAGGCACAGCCATCGCTTCCGGAGAAGGCGGTATGCTGCCCGAAGCCAATGAAGCCAATAGCCGTTACATGCTGGAATACGCTTCTGCCAAATTTGGATACAGTGACGATTTATTACCTAAAATTCAGGCTTTTCATTTCAAAGGCGGTCAGTCTGCCAAAACGGGAACTGGAGGGCATTTACCCGGCTCTAAAAATGTAGGGCGTATATCAGAAATCAGGCATCTTCCCGAAGGCCAAAATGCGGACTCTCCCCCAACCTTCCGGGATATACACACGCCGGAGGATTTTGCCAAATTTGCCAATCACGTACGCGAATTAACGGGTGGGATACCGATAGGATTCAAAATGAGTGCACAGCATATAGAAAAAGACATTGAGTTTGCGGTCAAAGCAGGTGCGGATTATATTATCCTAGACGGTCGTGGAGGAGGCACGGGCGATGCACCTCTCATGTTTAGAGATCATATCTCAGTTCCTACCATTCCGGCTTTAGCGAGAGCACGTCACAAATTGGACAAAATGGGAATGAGCGGTAAAATCACTCTAATTGCCACCGGCGGTCTGAGAACACATATGGATTTTATCAAAGCCATGGCATTGGGAGCTGACGGTATCGCACTGGCAAACTCTGCTATGCAGGCAATCGGTTGTATTGGTGCACGTATCTGTAATACCAACCGCTGCCCAACAGGCATTGCAACCCAGGATCCGGAACTGAGAAAACGTTTGGATATCGATATCGCTTCCAAGAGATTACACAATTTCTTTGATGCCAGCGTTTCATTGATGAAGGTCATGGCAAGAGCCTGTGGGCACCATCATCTGAACCAGTTCAACGAACATGACTTATCTACTTGGCATAAGGAATTAGCCAATTTGTCGGGTATTGAATGGTCCGGGTTTGATCCCGGCAGATAAAAGTTCTTATGCCAAGAAAGATGCAGTTTAGTTAGGAATGGATGAACTCCGGTCATTCTGAAAGAATCTAAAGTCCATCCATTTTATATTACGACTGTCATGCTGCGGTCAGTGACCTGCCGAACTGAAAGCATCTCATCTTATACAACCAGTTATATCTAAACTACATTGAAACTGCGTCGGATGATGCAGCTTTATTATTTAAATCCGGCTGTATCGGGCTTTTATGAAATAATTGGTACTTCAAAAGAAAAAATCGTTCAGCCCTGAAGAATAATTTTTCAGATTTTGAAGACTCAGTACAATACTCTTCTCAGCAATCTCCCAAATATGCCGTAAGTCCAAATTTAGCTGAATCTTATAGGCAGATTTGCGCTTAAATAGCTAACTTTGCAGTTCTGATTTTTAAAGAAAATAATATGGCGCCTAAGACTATTGCGACAATTTTGAAAGAGGCTGAGATTGGTAAGAGAATTACTGTGAAAGGATGGGTCAGAACCAAGCGTGAGAGTAAAAACGTGTTATTTATCAATGTAAATGACGGTTCCTGCGTAAAAAATATTCAAATTGTAGCAGACCCGAAAAAGTTTAATACTGAAAAGATTACTAAGATCACGACAGGAGCCGGAGTAGCTGTTACCGGAGAGCTGGTGGAGTCTCAGGGGGCCGGACAGTCTGTGGAACTTTTGGCGCACGAAATAATTCTGTATGGTGCGGCAGACCCCGAAACTTATCCTCTGCAGCCCAAGAAACACTCTCTGGAGTTTTTGAGAGAAATAGCACATTTGAGGCCACGTACCAATACTTTTGGAGCAGTTTTGCGAGTCAGACATGCATTAGCTTTTGCTATTCACAAATTTTTTAATGATCAGGGTTTTTATTACCTGCACACACCTATTATAACTGGTTCTGATGCGGAAGGTGCAGGAGAAATGTTTCGGGTGACGACACTCGATGCTAAAAATCCTCCATTAAAAGAAGACGGTACGGTAGATTTCAAAGAGGATTTCTTTGGCAGAGAAACAAACCTGACTGTTTCGGGACAGTTAGAAGGAGAAACCGGAGCTTTGGCTTTAGGCAAAATATATACTTTCGGACCTACGTTCAGAGCAGAAAATTCCAATACTGCAAGACACTTAGCAGAGTTTTGGATGATAGAGCCGGAAATGGCATTCTATGAATTGAAGGACAATATGGATTTGGCGGAAGAATTCCTAAAGTATCTCGTAGAATACACACTGGAACACTGTTCGGAAGAATTGGAGTTTTTGGAAAAGAGGCTGTCAGATGAAGAGAAAATGCTGAAAGAGGAAGAACGGTCTCCATTGCCATTGAGAGAAAAACTTCAATTTGTAATAGACAACCCGTTTAAAAGACTGACTTATACAGAGGCAGTTCGAATATTGGAAAACTCTAAGCCCAATAAAAAGAAGAAATTTAAATTTCCTGTTTCCTGGGGCTTGGATTTGCAGTCTGAGCACGAGAGATACCTGGTAGAAAAAGAGTTTAAGGCACCTGTGATTCTGACAGATTATCCTACAGAAATTAAGTCTTTCTATATGAAGCAGAATGAAGACGGTAAAACTGTAAAAGCAATGGACGTATTGTTTCCGGGAATCGGGGAAATTATAGGCGGGTCAGAAAGAGAGGATAATTATGACAAACTGCTTCAGAGAGTAAATGATTTAGGAATTGATATTAACACTATTTGGTGGTATCTTGAAACCAGAAAATACGGTTCAGTGCCTCACAGTGGATTTGGTCTCGGTTTTGAAAGACTGGTTCTGTTTGTGACAGGAATGAAAAACATTCGGGATGTCATTGCATATCCGAGAACACCACAGAGTGCAGAGTTTTAAATTGGAAAATTAAAAAAAGTTAGATGCTGCGTCAGAAGTTAAGTCAAAAAATGCTCCAAAAACTGTCTCCACAACAGATACAGTTGATGAAGCTGCTGCAGGTACCCACTGCTTCATTAGAACAGCGTATTAAAGAGGAAATTGAAAGCAACCCGGCTCTCGAAGAAGGAGAAGAGACTGAGCCGTTGGATGAATTTAGTGAAATGGATGAGACGGGAGAAGAGGATTTTGGTGAAGAATCCTCAGAGAAAGATGAACTGGATCTGAGTGAATACGGGGATGATGATTATGATTCGGGGTATGGAAGCGGAAACCGAAATGATGAAGAAGATAAAACGATACCGGTTGCGGTAACCAAAAGTTTTCACGATACTTTGGACGAGCAGCTCTCTTTTCTGAATCTTGATGACGATGAGATGATGATAGCTATTCAGGTCATAGGCAGTATCGATGATGACGGATATCTGAGGCGGGAGACAGATGCTATCATGGATGATTTGGCTTTTTCAATAGGACTGTCTGTCACGGAAGAGCAAATCGAATCAGTCATAGCTCAAATCCAAACTTTTGAACCGGCAGGGATAGGAGCCAGAGATTTAAGAGAGTGTCTGTTATTACAATTGAAACGAAAAAGGGATAACAGACCCGAAGTCGAAATGGCTGTTCGGATATTAGAAGATAATTTTGAAGCCTTTACCAAAAAGCATTACGATAAATTACTCAGACAGCTTAATGTGGATGAAGAAATTTTAAAAGGAGTTCTGGATGAGATTTTAAAACTGAATCCTAAGCCCGGCGGTTCCACTTCTTCCTCAACCGGAATTCAGCAGATAATAATTCCGGACTTTTCTCTGATTAATAACAACGGAATACTCGAGGTACTTCTCAACAGTAAAAATGCACCGGAACTGAGAGTCAGTGAGAGTTTTAAAGATATGGTGCAGGATTATAAAAAAAGCAGCAAAAAAGACCCTAAACAGAAAGAAGCTCTTTTATTTGTAAAGCAGAAAATTGATGCCGCTAAGTGGTTTATTGATGCAATTAAGCAGCGTCAGAATACCCTGTTGCTGACCATGAATGCAATTGTGGAATATCAGAAAGATTATTTTCTGACCGGTGATGTGACTCAGATGCGTCCGATGATTCTGAAAGATATTGCAGAAATTACTGAATTGGACATTTCAACAATTTCCAGAGTGGCTAACAGTAAATATATTCAGACTGAATTTGGAACATTTCTGTTAAAATCATTTTTCTCGGAATCCCTTCAGACAGACAGCGGAGAAGAAGTTTCGACACGAGAAGTAAAAAAGATAATGGAAGATCTGATAAATGTCGAAAATAAACAAAAACCGATGTCTGATGAACAGATTACAAATGCACTGAAAGAGAGGGGTTACAATATTGCGAGAAGGACGGTGGCAAAATATCGCGAACAGCTCAGTATTCCTGTTGCCCGATTAAGAAAAGAACTTTAGCAGAAATAAAACTTTTTCCATGAATTCTGCTCTTCGCATTTTTTTTAAAGTAGTATCGTATGTATTCCATCCGTTACTCATGGCGACATACGGAACTGTGCTGTTTTTGTGGGCATTCCCAAACATTGAAGTGCCCGCACTGACCGAAGGGGATGACATTATCCGAACGCCTCAGCATCTGACTATCTCTATTTTTGTAAATACCTTTATTATGCCCGCAGTGGCCATCCTGATGATGAAGGCACTGGGATTTATCCGTTCTGTCGAAATGCACAATAAAAAGGAAAGAATCATTCCTTTTGTAGCCGCCATGACATTTTATATCTGGGCTTTTTTGGCTGTAAAAGATTACTTCTCATATATGCCTTATATCTATACGGTTTTTATTTTAGGTACTCTGATTTCCATTATACTGTCGTTTTTAATCACGCTGTTTTATAAACTGAGTATTCACATGGTAGGGATCAGCGGGATGTTGGTTGCCGTCATGCTTATGATGATGAATTCGACCAAGCCTATGCTGAATGTTTTTTTGGCAGTCATAATTCTCAACGGACTGATAGCCACGGCAAGGCTGTATTTAAAGGCTCACACAATAAAAGAAATTTATGTAGGTTTTATGGTAGGAGTGGGTGGTCAAATGGTAGGGATGACAGTGTTTACAAAACTTTTTATCTGATTAAAAAATCAGAATTCGGGAGATAATTTTAAATGTCTGAGTATTTCGTAATTGGTTTGATGTCAGGCTCTTCATTAGACGGGCTGGATGTATGTTTTGCCCGATTTGAATGTCAGGCTGAGGAGAACTGGAATTTTGAAATACTGAGCGCCGAATGTTTTGATTATACGGAGGATTTTCAAAATAAACTGCGGTTGCTGCCCGGGCAGTCTGCGTATTCTTTGGCAGAAATGCATGCGGAATTTTCAAAAGTGCAGGCCGCGTTTGTCAATCAATTTTTCGAAAAATATCCTGAGAGCAAAAGAGCTAATTTGATTGTATCTCATGGGCAGACCATTTTTCATCAGCCTAAAAAATCTTTCACCACTCAAATTGGATGCGGAGCGACACTTTCTGCACTTACCGGAAAAACAGTAGTCAGCGATTTGAGAACTTTTGATATAGCTCTTGGAGGACAGGGTGCGCCAATGGTACCTCTCGGAGAAAAATATCTGTTTGGCGGATACGACAGCTTTCTGAATATAGGAGGTATCTGTAATGTGTCCATTCACGGCAGAGACGGAATAAGAGCGTTTGATGTGTGTCCGGGGAATACGCTGCTCAATCTGCTTGCAGTGAAGCAGGGACAAAGGTATGACGACAAAGGAAGTATCGCACGGTCAGGTTCGGTAAATTCTGAACTTCTGCATTTGCTGTCGCAGGCAGAGTTTTATAAAATAAAGGGGCCAAAATCTTTGGGAACCGAACATATTCTTGAATTATGGTGGCCATTGATAGAAAAATTTGAAACTTCCGTTGAGGATAAAATGGCTACAACGGTCACTCATATTGCAGCGGAAACAGGGAAGTATCTGACAGGGAAAACGCTGGTTACCGGAGGCGGTGCCTTCAATGACTTTCTGGTTGAAAAACTCCGTCAATACACTAAAGCAGAAATTATTATACCCTCCGGAGAAATAATTGAGTACAAAGAAGCTTTGATTATCGCTTTTGCCGGACTCAAAAGAGTATTGGGGCAAAATAACTTTATTTCATCTGTCACCGGAGCACAGAGAGATAATATGGGCGGAGCCATTTATGGCTGAAAAATCTGTTACTTTGCAACAAACAAAGCAAGCCAATGGTTTTAGTTACCGGAGCAGAAAATGATTTGGGTCGTGAACTGACCAAAACGCTGTCGGCTCTCGGATTCGGGACAGTGGCGTTAAGTGCCTCAAATATTGACAAATCCGGCTTTGGAAGCCCTGTTGAAAACATAAAGTTTATTCAGGCTGACCTGCTCAATGTCCCGGATGTTTACGAAGCAGTAGAGGGTATTGATACTGTTTTTCACTGTGGTATTATTGATGAATTTACCCCTGAAAAATATTCGGTCAGGCTTAAACATAATGTCCGGGGTACAGCTAATCTGGTCAATGCTATGCTGCACCACAAGGTGAAAAAACTTATTTTTTTTAGCTCTCTGTCGGCTTTTGCTTCTGAGCCGAAAAAAATGACAGATGTCCGGACTCTGACCGATAAAAATGAGTGGACGACAGAGGAAGCCTTTTCGATACTGATGGCGGAAAGGGAAGTTTGGCGAGGAAATATAGAAGGCCTGGAAACAGTCGTGATTAACGCAGCAGACATTCTGATACCGAGAGAGGAAGGTTGTCATCTGTTTGCCTCTGTAGTACGTTTTCTGAAGTCGGGCAGTGCAGATATTTATCCTTCAAAAATATATTATGTCAGTCTGGAGGATTTAGTCGGGCTTGCTATGAAAATTTTCCGTTCAGACACTTGGGGTGAAAGATATATAGCGATAGGCGGCTCATGCGATTGGGAAGAATTTTATGCCGAAACAGCTCAGGCTTTATCGTACAATTTTAAACCAAAAGTGATGAGTAAAAAAACTGTCTTGTGTCGTGCTGCCGTAGATTGGATAAAAAGCAAACTGACCGGAAGTGAAAGGAAATTTAAAAAGAAAAATGCAAATTGGCTCATGCAGGAGTTTAAGTTTGACGGCTCTCTTACGACCGAAAAGTTTGAAATGAAATGGCAAAGTCTGGGTGATGTCATTCAGGATTTTAAAAATCAAAAAATATAAACAGACTATACTTAAAAGGAAATTCACGTGTCAATTTTAAATGTTGGGGTACTGATTCCTTATCTTTGCACTATTAAAATTTATTATGTTACTCGTAGAAGTGTTGAAAAACAATCCTGAAGCGGCAAAAGCAGGATTGAATAAAAAATCTTTTCCGCAGCCGGAATTAGTAGATGAGGTAATCAAACTGGATGACGACCGAAAAAAAATAAAATCGGAATTGGATCATTTGCTTGCGGAGCGAAATCGGCTGTCAAAAGAAGTGGGATTACTGATGAGGAATAAAGACCCTCAGGCTGAAAGTGTCAAGCAGAGAGTAGTGGAACTCAAGTCAGAGATTGAATCGGTCGAATCAGAATTTCAAAAAATAGAGGAAGAGCTGCATAATACACTGGTGGAGTTACCCAATCTTCCGGCAGAGATAGTACCGGAAGGCAATACAGCCGAAGATAATATTGTGGACTTTCAGGTAGATGTTATTCCTGATGCCATAGAAGGCGCTCTGCCACATTGGGAGCTTGCCAAAAAGTATGATATCATTGATTTTGATTTGGGAGCCAAGCTGACCGGTTCGGGCTTTCCGGTGTACAAAGGGAAAGGTGCGGTGCTGCAACGCGCACTGATTAACTTTTTTTTGGCAGAAGCTGCAGCTGCGGGGTATTCGGAAATGATGTTGCCTCACATGGTAAATGAGGATTCGGCATACGCTACCGGACAGTTGCCGGATAAGGAAGGGCAGATGTATCATGTAACTGTCGATAATTTTTATCTGATACCGACTGCAGAAGTTCCTCTGACCAATATATATAGAGATGTCATTTTGAATGAGAGTGATTTCCCAATCAAACTGACAGGTTACACTCCGTGTTTTAGAAGAGAAGCCGGGAGCTACGGAAAGGATGTTCGTGGACTGAACAGACTGCACCAGTTTGACAAAGTAGAAATTGTGCAGATACAGCATCCCGATAAATCATACGAGACTCTCAAGGAAATGTGCAGTCATGTGGAAGGATTACTGAAAAAACTGAAACTTCCTTATCGTATTCTGCGACTGTGTGGAGGTGATATGAGTTTTGCGAGCGCACTGACGTATGATTTTGAAGTGTATTCGGTGGCTCAGGAGAGATGGCTTGAAGTCAGTTCGGTATCAAATTTTGAAACTTTTCAATCTAATCGTCTCAAGTTGAGGTACAGAACGGAAGACAATAAGAGAGTTTTGGCACACACGCTGAATGGGAGCGCACTGGCTCTGCCGAGAATTGTAGCGGGCATTTTGGAGGTATATCAAACAGCAGACAGCATTCTGATTCCGGAAGTTTTACAACAATATACCGGTTTTGACAGGATAGATTAATTCAAAAATAATTTATCACGGAAATGTATTATGCGATTGACAAATGCACTCATTCGCTATAAAAAGCATACCTTACACGCAAATTTTATTCATGAAAATAGCAAGAAATAAAGTGGCATCTGTACACTATGTGCTGCATGTAGAACTTAATGGAGAAAGGGTCGTAGCGGATCAGTCAGATTTAGAACAGCCTTTACAGTATCTTCATGGCGCGGGTGGACTTTTACCGCTGTTTGAGCAAAATATAGAAGGATTGCAGAAAGGCGATACATTCAGTTTTGAAATCAAGGCTGCGGACGGATACGGAACACGTGATGACAGTGCAGTAGTGCCTGTTCCGATAAAAAGTTTCTATGACGAAAATGGACAGGTGGATGACGAAATGGTAAAAGTAGGCAATGTGCTTCCAATGGTAGATGAAGACGGAAATCAGATGCAGGCAATTGTATTGGAAGTCAACGAAGATCATGTGATTATGGATTTTAATCATCCTTTGGCAGACAGAGATTTGTTCTTCAGTGGCTCTGTGGCAGATGTACGGGAAGCTACTGCGGACGAAATTGCACACGGACATGTACATGGTCCGGGCGGACATCATCACTAAATTATTTTTAAATAAGAAACTTCTCTGCAGCAAATTGTTTCGGAGGAAGTACGTAATTGGAATTTCAGCAAATGCAGGCAAAACAACCTCTCCAAGAAGGAAAAGAAAATCTGGAAGTAGCCTTGGTGCAGTCCGAGTTACTGTGGGAGGATATAGAAACTAATCTATCCAATTTTGAGGATATGTTGTGGGATGCGGATGCAGATGTCATCATTCTGCCTGAGATGTTTACTACTGGATTTACCAACAATTCCAAAGAGTACGGTGTGACGATGGACAGTACTCCGGTCATGTGGATGCACGATTTGGCCTGCAGACTCGGATCCCTGCTGATGGGAACAATGATTATTCGGGATGGGAATAATTTTTATAATAGGATGCTGTGTGCGTTTCCGGACGGCAGTATAAAATTTTACGACAAAAGGCATTTGTTTTCGTTAGTTGGAGAAAATCAGTTCTATACCGCCGGAGAGAAACATTTGCTTTTTGATTATCTCGGATGGAAGATTACTCCTTTTGTCTGCTATGATTTAAGATTTCCGGTCTGGATTAGGGGTGTAGAAGAAGTGGATTTAATGATATTTTCTGCAAACTGGCCTCAAAAAAGACATCGGCACTGGAATTTACTGCTTACGGCGAGAGCCATAGAAAATCAGTGCTATGCGGCAGGAGTCAATCGTATTGGATTGGATGGGGGAGGCGTTTCACACAACGGAATGAGTGCAGTCTATGATTTTTGGGGAAACGAAATGGTGTCGGCAGGAGATTCAAAAGGTGTGTTTAAAACAGTATTATCCAAATCTAAACTAGATGAACACAGAATGCGTTTTGGATTTTGGAGAGATAGAGATAAATTTACGGTGCAATGAATGAAGTGATTACCGATATCGTGTTTGAGCCGTCCAAATGGCAGGAAGTAGAAGACTTTTTACAAAAAAGATTTGGGCGAGTTCCCGACCTGCAGGCGATTACCTATATTATCGGACATCGGGAATTAGGATTGAATATTACTGAATTCACTAAGGAAGAGAAAGAAGAACTTATGCATGTCGGAGTCTGTGCTTTGCTGAGTCAGGCGGGCTACTATGAGTTTGTCAGGCGGGATGAGGACGGCTGGCCGCATTTTGAGAGAAATCCGGAGGCTCCGAAGCTTTCAGGAGAAAAACAGGATTTACTGATAAAAATGATGATTATTGAATATTTTGAAAAATTATAACTCATGAAAAAAAGAATTCTATTTGGAATGATGACCGCATTTTCTCTGTCGTTAATGGCATGCGAAACAAACACGGAGACCGGATCAGAAATGATTGCAATGGTAGAAGAAACAGTAGAAAACATCTCAGAATCAAATACAAAAAACGAAAATACTATGGTAATTATCAGTACCCCTTTTGGTGACATGAAAGTAAAACTATATGATGAAACTCCTCTGCACAGAGATAATTTCATCAAATTAGCTCGGGAAGGATTTTATGACGGACTCTTGTTCCATAGAGTCATTCAGGGATTTATGATTCAGGGCGGCGACCCGAATTCCAAAAATGCTCCGGCTGGCCAGTCATTAGGTTCCGGAGGTCCGGGATATACTATACCTGCAGAGTTTAACCCGGACTTGATTCACAAGAAAGGGGCTTTGTCAGCAGCACGTCTCGGCGATCAAGTGAATCCGAAACGGGCATCTTCCGGCTCACAATTTTATATCGTACAGGGCAAACCTCTTTCTTCGTCAGAACTTGACAACTATACCTACAGAACCGGTGTAAGTTATACACCCGAACAGAAAAAAATATATGAAGAATTGGGAGGTACACCGTTTTTGGATATGCAGTACACTGTTTTCGGAGAAGTAGTAGAAGGATTGGATGTGATTGATAAAATTGCTGCAGTGCGCACCGCTCCGGGCGACAGACCTATTGAAGACGTGAAGTTTACTGTGAAGGTAGCGGAATAGGAGGGTAAAGATAGTCTCCCAATAAGTAAACTATCAAAATTACAGCAAAAAACTTTAAGTTTTATCCAGTTATATGGATTCTGTCAGCACGGCTTCAATGCTGATAGAGTTTTGATCATCAAAGGTTTTAAGTGTCATTGGTGGAATAGTGACTTCGATTTTTCCTTTTATAATTTCGACCGAAACTGTTTCTGTCATGCCGTCATAACTCATGTAAGAATTTCCGCCGTGATTAATCACGATTAACACTTCATTTTCTGCCAACTTAGTCACCTTGGGCAGTGAAACAGGATTATAAGATTTTGCAGAAATTGGTTTGTTTGGAAAAAGCACAAAAACAGAATTTTCATCCGGATTCTCCGTCATCGCCATCATGGCCGACAGTTTTAAGTTCCCGACCTCAGGCAGTCCGCTTAAGGTTGTATCAACAAACAATACCGCTTCCGATTTGATTTTTTCTCCGTTTACAGTCCAAAAACTATCGGAATTATTCGTGTTTTGTCCATCATCATCTCCTCCATTATTATCACCGTTATTGTTATTATTGTCGCCATTATTGTTGTCACTACCATTATTATCACCGTTATTGCTGTCATTGGGGTCCACCTGATGGTGTCCACCATTGTTCTTGTCCACAGGGTCATCTTTCTTACAGTTGGAAAAAGCCAATGCAAAGGATGCTACTAATAGAGTAATCAGATATATTTTTTTCATGTTTTAGTAATTGTACAATGATAAAGTTAGGTCTCTTCTATGAAAAACAAAACTCCGGTATGTATCAGATTTTTATGTAGTCAAAACGTTATAGGTTCATTATTTAGACTCCTCTATAATTCCTTCTATTGGAATAGAATGACCGTTTACAGGGTGTTTTAAATCTGTCTTTGGAATGTTTATTCTAACCTTATTTCCTTTTAATTCCGCACGGATAATTCCGATTTCGCTGGTATAAATCTGCCCGGTTTCTAAGATCGCAAGTACGATTGCTTCATCAGCTGCTATATTATTGATATCTAATAAGGAAATCAGGGCGTAGTTTTTTGTTGATGAAGGTTTGTTCGGGAATATAACTGAAATTGCCAGATTTGGTGCTGCAGCGGCAACCATGACAGTAACCTGTTTGCCGTCCAAAATAGTATCAATCAAAACAGTCTGCGAGGCACTATGCTTAATGCCATCTATTACCCATGTGTTTACGTCCATATCGGGTATCAGTCCTTCTCCGCTATTACCTATGTCTTTTTTACAGTTTGTAAATGTGAATAAAAGCGATGTGACCAATAGAGTAATCAGAAGTTTTATTTTCATGTTTTAGTCGTTTTAGAGCAATAAACTTATATCCTTTCTATGAAAAAGCAAAACCCCGATGTGTATCAGGGTTTTGCGTGGTTTTAAATTTAAATATAAAAATTTGGTTACATGGTCTCTAGTAAGATTCCGACAAAGTCGACATCTGTTTGTTCAAGAAGATTAGTTAGTTGAACTTTAGGTATGTTTATCCTTACTTTACCATCCTCGATAGAAACGTTAATGTTTCCTCCGTTTTCACTGGTGTAAAACTTACTGGTTGCCATATCAACAACCAAAATAACAGCCTGATTTCCGGAAAGGTTTTCGGCATCTAAAAAAGAGGCTAGATCATAAGTGCCTTTTGCAGCAGGCTTACCAGAAAAAGCTACTATTACCGTTTGGGTGGTCGCCTCATTGATAGCTATTAATCCTTCGAATTCGACACCACCGTCTAATTCATCCTGAGTCCACATAGCTCCGAGTGCTTTATGAGTCGTACCGTCAATTGTCCATGTGTTTACTTCTACGTCAGGTATATCATTTCCCTTGTCTTTGTCTTTTTTACAATTTGTAAAAGTAAATGCGAATGTTGCCATCAGGAGCAACGCAAAAATTGATTTTCTCATATTATTGGTTTTATTTAATATGCAATATACAGACAATTTTATTTGTCATAGGTTTTTTAATAATATTTTAATTTTTAATTTCCATCTTGTTTTTTTGATTTTTGCAATCGTGTTATATTTCTAAGCGACAAGGGAATTCATGGTATTCAGCAGTACGATATTTTTATTCTATTTTCTGCCGGTTTTTCTTTTGGTTTATCTTGTATTAGGTAAACCGTACAAAAACTCTTGGGCACTGCTGTGCAGTATCTTTTTCTATGCGTGGGGAGCTCCAAAATTTATTTTTGTGGTACTGGCCGTTTCTTCCGTGGATTACTATGTGGTCAATCTGCTTCACCGCTCCCAGATACGAAAAAAATGGTGGCTTGCCCTGTCTTTAATTTTAAATCTGGGGCTGTTAGCTTATTTTAAGTATTCCAATTTTTTTATTGACAATTTGAATGGGCTGCTTGCCGAGTTCGGGGTGACTCAAATTGCCTGGACTCATGTAGCATTGCCGGTTGGGATTTCTTTTTTTATTTTTCAATCTATTACCTACACGGTGGATGTGTACAGGAATATATCCAAACCTGCCACTAATCTTGCTAACTATCTGCTGTATATTTTACTTTTTCCTCAATTGATTGCCGGACCGATTGTAAAGTACAACTCTATTGCCGGGCAGATTAACAGCCGGGCAGAGAATACAGATAAACGTTTGCTGGGATTTTACCGTTTTTGTATCGGACTCTCCAAAAAAGTTCTTATTGCCAATATTTTGGGTTTGTATGCGGATGAAATACTAAACGGTAATTTGGTTTATACGGACTCGGCGACTTTGTGGATTGGAATGTTGGCCTATACCTTCCAGATTTACTATGACTTTTCCGGTTATTCGGATATGGCTATTGGTTTGGGCAAAATGATGGGATTTGATTTCCCTGAAAATTTCAACTCTCCTTATTTATCCAAAAATATTTCTGAATTTTGGCGGAGGTGGCATATCACTCTGGGTAATTTCATGAAGGAGTATCTTTATATTCCTTTGGGCGGTAACAGAGTCAGTTCGAATTTGAGGCTTTACTTTAACCTTTGGGTTGTGTTTTTGCTTTCCGGTTTGTGGCATGGAGCTTCATGGAATTTTGTGTTGTGGGGCGCGTATCACGGTTTCTTTCTCGTATTGGACAGGATAGGGCTGGTCAGGATTTTAAATTCATTGGGGTCGGTGATTTCCAATACAGTCACTTTTTTCATAGTGGTAGTAGGATGGACCATTTTTAGAATTGAAGATTTTGATAATCTAAAAGTAGCTCTGTACAGCATGTTCAGCTTCGATTTTGGCCAAATTACTGTGGCAGATGCAGAATACTGGACAGTTTTGGCCGTTGCGGTGTTCCTTTCTTTTATGACAGCCTTTAAAGTGGGAAGGAAAATTGAAAACTTCTTTTTTTATACTCAAAATGCCGGAGTGGTGTCGCATTTGATATTATTTGTGTGTTCTGTGGCTTTATTTCTTTTGAGTGTGTCCGGTATTGTGACATCGGGCTTTAATCCGTTTATTTATTATCGTTTCTGATGGAGAGTGTGAATAAATTTGTTAAGGTTTTGCTGTACACATTAATTGTGGTGCTTCTTTTTTTGCCTTTAATACAAAAGGAATTTGATTTATTTCATATCAGACCATTGAAGGGAGCGATTGAAAATGCAGAGAATCCCAAGTTTGATAAAGAGACTTGGCTGGACGGCAGTTATCAGGTGCAAAAGGAAAAGTATCTCAAGGACAGCATTGGTTTTAAAGAGATTTTTATTCGACTTTATAATCAGATGAATTATACGCTGTTTGACAAAACTACCGCAAGAAGTGTGGTCATTGGAGAAGATGGATATTTATACGAAAACGACTGTATTCTTTCGTATTTAGGATTTGATTTTATAGGGGAAGAAATTATTAAAGACAAACTTGCACAATTTAAAGATATTGTAGAGGTTATGGAAATGCATGGCACCTATGTGGCGGTGCTTTTGGCACCTGGGAAAGGTGGGTTTTATCCTGATTATTTTCCTCCAAAATATGCACAGTTTACCCCGAAAGAACAGACCAATTATGAGATATTTAAGCGCAAATTGGTTGAGAAAGAAATTCCGGTAATGGATGTGCATAATTGGTTTCTGGAAATGAAAAATACGGTACACAAAGAGAAAAAACTGTATTCTAAAACGGGTATTCATTGGAGTAAATACGGAGAGTATTTGGTGGCGGATTCCTTGCTGAAATTTTTAAATGTGAATACCGGCTGTACTTTTCCCGAAATAGTATTGGATACGATAATAGTCAGTAAAGAGTTGAGATACACAGATAATGATTTGTGGAAAGGGATGAATCTGCTGGTCCGATTCCCTGATTTTACGATGCATTATCCTTACTTTCATCCGGACAGTGAGGCGAAAAATACCACAAA
The DNA here is from genome assembly GCA_964653095.1 of uncultured Chitinophagales bacterium. Taxonomy (GTDB): domain Bacteria; phylum Bacteroidota; class Bacteroidia; order Chitinophagales; family JADIYW01; genus JAMLHH01. The sequence continues at coordinate 7,763 of CAZZEH010000005.1, read as the reverse complement.
AGTATTGGTCATTGCGGACAGTTATTATTGGGGTATGTATAATTTTGGGATGTCTAAAGATTATTTTTCCGACAGTCAGTTTTGGTTTTATTATTTTAATCGCCACCCCGAAGACAATATTCCTTCCGGTCAAAAAATAAATATAAAGGAAGAGGTCAAAAAATATGATATTGTACTTTTTGTCAATACAGATGCCAATTTGCCCCGCTTCGGTTTTGGTTTTTTAGAGGAATGGATGTTTGCACCGACTCCTACAAAGTGGTCTCCAAACTGACATAATTCATACCGGTTTGATAGTGCTGTTCAAACACATTGAGCAGAGATTCATACGCATACATGTCCGAAACCCAATTTTTGTCCTTGATATCTATAATGACCACTTTCAGATGTGGATTTTGTTTAAAATATTCAAAGTACATCCTTTCAATTCTCCCCAGGTAATGCCTGTTAATGTTTTGTTCGTACGGTCGGCCTCTTCTTTGAATATTCTTTTTCAGCTGATCCGTCTGTCCGTGTAGGAAAAAAATTATTTCGGGTTTTGGAATTCTTTTTTCGATAATATTAAAGAAGGTAGAATATAGTTTAAAGTCTCCCGAACTCAGATTTATCTTGGCAAACAGCAGAGATTTGGCGAGCATATAATCTGCTATGACAAAGTCTTTAAAAATGTTGGGTTCACTGAGAATGGAGTTGAGCTGTTTGTATCGGTCCAATAAAAAAGAAGTTTCCAGCTGCAAGGCAAATTTTTCAGGGTTTTCATAAAACTTCGGCAAATAAGGGTTCTCTGCATATTCTTCCAAAATCAGTCTGCCGTTATATGCCTCAGAGAGCAGTTGTGCCAAAGTAGTCTTTCCTGCACCTATATTCCCTTCTATTGCGATGTGTTTGTAATACATGTCGGTTAAACCTCGTTTTGAGTCAATAACTGTTTGATTGTTTTGCCAGAAACGGGGTCAGTAAAGTCCGGAGCTATTTCTAACATAGGTTCCATTACAAACGGTCGTTTTGAAAAATATTTGTGAGGAATTTGAAGTCTGTCCGAGTTTATTTTCCAGTCATTGAAAAACAGAATGTCAATATCTGCGGTACGGGGCTTGAGATTTCCTTTTTCTGTACGTCCAAGCTTTTTTTCTATTTCCTGCAAAAGATTTAATAGTCCAAAAGGATATAGGTCAGTTTCAATTTTTATCACCTGATTCAGATACTTATCTTGTTCATCAGTTACGCCCCAGGGCTCCGTCTCCAGTATGGAAGACTGAGAGACTACAGATATCCCTTCATCTGTCAGATATCGGCTGATTTTTTTCAGATTATCTGTTCTTTCTCCCAAATTGCTTCCAAGCGATAAAAAAACGATATTCAAGACGATGCTTATTTTTGTACTGCTTAAATTAATTCACGATTTTGTCAGTAAGATATTAAATGACATAAGAAATTCATTAAGTTTTCAATAAAAATTAAAATAAAGAGATAGAATTACAACATTATAAATAATTTCAGCCTTTTAAAGCCTTTAGATATGAAAAGTTTTTTAAAGTATGTATTTGCCACAATAGTCGGTCTGTTTATCTTCAGTATTCTGTCCTTAGTGTTGCTTGCAGGGATAGGAAGCGGGTCAGGTACACCTAAGATTTCGGCAAACAGTGTGCTTAGTTTAAATCTTGTCGGCGACCTTCCGGATTTGACATCGGATGACCCTTTCAGCAATTTCGATCCATTTTCAGGCACGTTTGATACAGATCCTGTAGTGGGTTTGAAAGACTTAAAAGCCGTATTGGAATCCGCTGCAAAGGATGATAAAATCAAGGCAATACTGCTTAATACGGATGGTTTGGGTGCCATGCCTGCCAACAGTATGGAATTGATAAGACAGCTTGAGGCTTTTAAAGAAACCGGAAAATTAGTGTATGCCTACAGCGATAATATGTCAGAACTCAGTCTTCTGATTAATTCTGTTGCGGACAAATCGTACCTCAATCCGATGGGCGGAATTGAATTTAACGGGCTCTCTTCAGAAATTATGTATTATACCGGATTGTTTGAAAAGATGCAGATTAAGCCCATGATTTTCTATGCCGGAGAGTTTAAGAGTGCGACCGAGCCTTTCAGACTAAAATCCATGAGTGAGGAAAACAGGCTTCAGGTAGAGGTGTATCTGAATTCTATTTATAATAACTTTCTGTCAAAGCTTTCAGAAAGCCGCCAAATTTCAGTGGACAGTCTGAATGCCCTTGCGGATAATCTGAGTGTGTTTTTGGCAGAAGATGCAATACAATATAATTTTGTGGACGGCCTGAAATACAGAGATGAGGTGGAAGACGAACTCAAAGAAATGTTTGGATACAAATCGGAGGATAAACTCAAATTAGTTTCTTACAAAAAATATAAATCTTCACTGACTCCGGATAAATCAGATTCAAAAAGCAAGAATAAAATTGCAGTCGTTTATGCGGAAGGTGTCATCAAAGACGGTAATGGGATGTCGTCAGGAACAATCTTTGGCAACGAATATGTAAAGATGATTCGGAAAGCACGTCAGGACAAAGATGTCAAGGCTATAGTACTCAGGGTGAACTCTCCGGGCGGAAGTGCTTTTGCTTCAGAGCTGATTTTAAGAGAGATCAAGCTGGCACAGGAAAAGATTCCGGTAGTCGTGTCTATGGGTAATCTTGCGGCTTCCGGCGGTTATTATATCTCGTCTTCTGCCAATAAAATTGTGGCCGAGCCTGCAACTATTACCGGTTCTATCGGTGTTTTCGGACTGATGTTCAATGTTGGTGAAGCATTAAACTCCAAGCTTGGAATTACCTTTGACCGGGTCAAGACGAATGAATATTCCGACTTCGGTTCTACTGTCAGACCGTGGACCGATAAAGAAAAAGATTTGGTCACAAGAAGTGTGAAACAGACTTATCAGGTGTTTTTAAAGCACGTATCTGACGGCAGAAACATGAGCGTAGAAGAAGTGGACAAAATCGCAAGAGGAAGAGTTTGGACGGGCGCGGATGCGCGCAAATTGGGCTTGGTGGATACTTTGGGCAATCTTGATACAGCCATAAAAATTGCTCAGGAAATGGCAGATATTGAGACATACCAAATCAAATCTTATCCTGAATCCAGATCTACGATGGAAGTAATTATGGAAAAAATTACAGGTGAAAAAGAGGAAACTGTGGATGCGGCTCTTGCCAAGTCATTAGGTCAGGAATATTACTATCTGAAAGAAATCAATCAGGCACGTGAAATGTCCGGAATTCAGACGAGATTACCGTTTGCAATTCGCTTTAATTAGCATTCTGTAATATCTAACAAAAGAGGTTACAAACAACTCAGGAATGCACTCTATGTGTGTGCATTAAATGCTAAACGATCAAACCGAGCATACAGAGAATTGGACAGATTGGTAGCCAATGGAAAGAACAAAAAACAGGCTTTAATAGCTGTGTGTAACAAGCTTCTTAAAAATCGTTTCTCACACAGTTCATGTTATCATCATACTGCTTTCATTTACAGGTTTTTATATATAAAATTCTTACTGTATCTTTTTATTTCTTCTCGAATTTTTCTGAACTGTTCATTGATTTCTCCGTCCGTTCCTATTGCTTTGGCTGGGTCTGGAAAATTATGATGAAATTTTTTAGCTTTTGTTGGGAAGAATGGGCAACGTTCTTTAGCGTTGTCGCAAACCGTAATCACAAAATCAAATTCTATATTCCTGTATTCATCAATGTTGTTTGAGGTATGGTTGGATATATCAATTCCGTCTTCTTTCATAGTGGTAATTGCTTTTGGATTTACTCCGTGAGTTTCAACTCCTGCACTATAAATATCTGCTTTATCTCCTGCAAAATAGCGTAAATAGCCTTCTGCTATTTGACTTCGGCAACTATTTCCTGTGCAAAGTACTAAGATTTTCTTTTTCATTTTGAGTAATACCTTTGTTTTAATTTTAAACTGACATTAACTAAAAATATGAGTACAGGTACTTCAACTAATGGACCGATTACAGCGGTAAATGCTTGAGGAGAATTTAATCCAAAAACTGAAATAGCTACGGCAATGGCTAATTCAAAATTGTTTCCTGTTGCAGTAAAGGCAATTGACGCATTTTTATCGTAAGGAATTTTCATTGCTTTGTTAATGAAAAAGCTAATGAAAAACATCAACACAAAATAGAGAATAAGCGGTATAGCTATTTTTACTACATCTAAGGGTAATTCTATAATTTGATTACCTTTTAAACTGAACATTAAAACAATAGTTGCTAAAAGTGCAATTAAAGTAATAGGCGATATTTTTGGAATGAATTTATGATTATACCAAGTTTCTCCTTTTTTCTTTATCAAAAAATAACGACTTAAAAATCCTGCGGTAAATGGAATTCCTAAGTAAATCAATACACTTTCTGTTACATCTTGCATTGAAACACTTATGTCAAAATTACCTAAACCTAAATAGTTGGGTAAAACTTTGATGAACAACCAAACAAAGAAGCTGTAAGATACAATTTGAAAAATACTATTTAGAGCTACTAATAAGGCGGTATATTCTCGATTTGCTTTGGCTAAATCGCTCCAAACTATAACCATTGCGATACATCTTGCTAGACCTATTAAGATAAGGCCTGTCATATATTCAGGTTCGTTTCTTAAAAACAAAACAGCCAAACCAAACATTAAAACTGTACCGATAACCCAATTCAAGATTAATGAAACTGTAATTGCTTTCTTGTCTTGAACTACTTTTGGAAGTAATGAATAATCTACTTTCGCCAAAGGCGGATACATCATCAAAATCAAACCGATTGCCAACGGAATATTAGTCGTTCCAATAGAAAGTTTATCCATACTTACTGAAATAGTAGGAAAAAGATAACCTAATCCCACTCCAATTGCCATAGCCAAAAAAATCCAAACCGTTAAATAACGGTCTAAGAACTTCATTTTAATATTCATCGTTTTTTACTTGAATAATTTCTCCATTTATATTACACGATAACTTTACAGTATTGTAGATAGTGCCAAAATTTTCAATATTTTTCTTTAGCAATACGGTATTTATATTTTCATCAGAACTGTAAATAATTAACTCGTAATTTATATCATCCATTTTCACAGGTTTTTCCGTGCGAATAGCGGACACATTTACTACAGCTTTTGCATAAGTGAATTTCATCATAGCAGAAAATCGTTCTACATTTTTTAGCATACACGCAGCAAAAACTCCTAAAAAAAGTTCGGCAGGATTAGGTAAAATTTCTGCTGAATTTGAAGTTGTTCCAAAAGCTATCTTATTTTGCTTTATTTGTAGTATCGCATCTTTTGCCGAAACAGATGAAGCCTTAATTTGATATTCCATAATTATTTTTTTAGCAACATTCTGAACTTGGCGTACAACACTCCACTGGTTTTTCGGCATAAACCGTTATGCTTCTAATGACCGTATCGTTTGCTTTGTATTGCGTGATTTCTTCTTCAGTTAGATAATCTTTCAAAATATCGTCCGGAACTACGATTGGTTTATCTTTTTGAATGTTCAAATTCACAAATCCTGCTTGTGTGATAAAACTTAAATACTCGTCTTTGTCAATCGCGCTGGCTACACAACCTGCGTACATTTCAGCAGCATCTTTAATTTTATTGGGTAAATCTCCTGTCAAGACAATATCTGATACACTAAAATGACCACCCGACTTTAAAACTCTAAACATTTCTGCAAAAACAGCAGATTTGTTGGGTACAAGATTTAACACACAATTACTAACGATAACATCAATGCTATTTGAACCAACTGGAATGTTTTCAATATCTCCTTGTCTAAATTCCACATTGTTAAATCCCAATTTTTCGGCATTAATTCGAGCTTTTTCTATCATTGCATCTGCAAAATCTACACCTATTACTTTACCTTTTTCGCCTGTTTCGGCTCTGGCTACAAAACAATCATTACCTGCTCCGCTTCCTAAGTCAAGAACAGTATCACCTTTATTTATTTTTGCAAATTGAGTAGGTAAACCACATCCTAAACCTAAGTCAGCATCAGCGTTATAGCCTTCCATTTCCGTGTAATCTTCTCCCATTATGTGATACACTTTATTACTTTCTTTGCGAGAGCTACAGCAAGATGAACTGGTTGTTTCGTTTTCCTGTAAAGCAATTTCATTGTACTTTTGCTTTACCATTTCTTTTAATTCTTCGTTCTTGTTCATTGTTTTTTATTTAACAACAATTATCTTTTTGCATATTTAATTTAGATTGAAAGTTTGAGAAATAGTTGTTTAATTTTTCAATCCCTTTTTCATCCACACAATAACAAATTGTATTTCCTTCAATGCTTCCTTTAATTAATTCGGCATTTTTCAGTTCTTTTAAGTGTTGAGAAACAGTTGGTTGTGCCAATGGTAATTCGTCAACTATATCGCCAACAATGCAAGCGTTAATTTTTAGTAGATGTTCCATAATGGCAACTCGTGCAGGATGTCCCAAGGCTTTAAATAAGGTTGCCATTTCTTGTTGACTTTCGGTATAATCGTTTTTCATTTTATTATTTTCTTTATTTCTATATTGCAATATTACAATAAAGAATTCAATTGTAGAACTATTCTGCTGATTTTTTTACAAATTTAATTTTCTAAAGACGGATAGTTTTGTTCGGAGGGGTTTCTTTTGGAGTTGCTGATAACGTCTGACCAGCTTTGCGTTCGGGTGGGATTTTCAACCAAAAATTCCGAGCGAGTGACAAAATTCAAATTTACGAAAAAATGTTGAACGTGAGCACTCAACCCACCTGACGCAAAACTGGCTGTTGGCAGCCGTATATTTGTCAATATGTGTTTTTTCCATAATGTGCGTGTCTGTGGCAGTTTGGGCAAAGTCCAATAGCATTTTCTACTGTATCGTCTCCACCATCTGATAATGGCAATATGTGATGAACTTCTAAATACGGTTTATTGTCAGTGTCTTTAATGAATGGTGCTGGTTTCTTGCACTTTTCGCAAATGCCGTTTGCTCTGTCTAAGACTTCTGCAACAACATATTGGTTACGATTAAAAACTGTTTGCCTTGTTATTATTTTTGTCGGCTTGGGATTTGACTTAGCCAAAATGTTCTGTCGTTCCTTTTTCGATAATTTCCTTGCTTGTTTTACTTTTTCTTGAAATTTATTTTCAAGTTCACCAATAGTTGTTGTATGCTGTAATTGTTTGTCAATATTCCAAAAGTCAGAAATGGCAATTTTATTTTTAGCGTTATGTATTTTGTATGCTGTTGCAGTTCTGCTTTCAAGAATTTTATATGATGCTCGATAATAACTTTCCCAAATCTCCTTATTTTCAATTATTTTTTTGAGTTGCTGTAAATCTGACGTTGAAAACCAATATAGTGGATTTTCAAATTTTTTTGTTGATTTTGCAATGTTTGACGTTGTGTTGTCAATGCCTTTTATTTCTTTGTCAAGAAGAAGATATATCACATAAGGTGATGTAACCGCGGCCAAGTAGATACTTCCTATAAGGACGGAAATGCTTTGCTTAGTTGTTCCAAAAAGCGATTTTTCAGTTTGAGAGGTATTTTCAAATGCTTTTTGGAAAAAGTCAATAAGGTCGTTTTGGAATGGTTTTATTGTTCGTTTGCTTTTTGACCAAAGTAATATTTCGTCTTTCCAATTAAAGTTTGTCATTGTTTGTGATGTTATTCGTTATATGGATGCCAACTTGTTTATAGGCGCTACTCTATAGCGCCTATATGCCTAAATATCGTCGTATA